>NZ_JBQFLT010000009.1:0-174918 GCF_056531425.1 Ruegeria sp. N4 | reverse complement strand
AAGAGTGCCCTCGCGAATCTCGTCCAGCAGGCGCTGATACGCAGAATTGCCTTGTGGGCCAGGTTGTAACGGAGCGTCTTGAAAGGTCATCATGTTTACGTCGCTTTGGCTGCATCCATCTGCATGCAACCGGATGCAAATCGATTCGACAACAGTGATCGTCAGCCCTGCCCTTTCACCAAATTCCTATAAGCTGACGGCGACATTCCAGACCATTTTCGGAAGGCCCTCGAAAACGCAGTGGAGTCTGCGTAGCCAAGCCGCAATGCGGTCTCACCAACGGACTTCCCTGCCGGACCCAGCAGCTTCTTTGCTTCTTCCAGTTTCACGCCAGATATGACCTGGGAGGCTGATTGCCCGTAAGGGGCCAGCCGGTTGTTCAATGTCTCCCGGTGGAAACCGCATAGGCGCGCCAGTTGATCGACGCCAAATCCCGGCTCGGCCAGGTGAATCCGGATCAGGCCCTGAAGCCCGGCCAAGAAATCCTGAGGCGCATGCTGGTCGAGGGTAGCGCGTGTCAGGACTGACGGATTCTCCAATATTTCCGGGGTCAACTGATGGCTCAGCCAGGTCGAGGGAAACCGGATCGAAAAACCCTGAGGGCTGCACATGATGGCATGAACACCATGAAAATGCCTGGGTAGCACGTCAGGTTCGCTGACCCGTAAAATGATCTGGCTCGGGTCCCATCTGAAATCCAGAACCCGATGCAGCAATGATATCCAGATGCTTGCCAGAAATGCGTCGGTCTGCCCGGGCGAAACCGAAAGCTTGAAATTCCGCTTGGCACTGAAATAGGCGTGCTCGCCTTCCACAAGCAGCGATTGCGTGACCGCATTGGATTCTTTCGAGACGGCTTGAGTGTAGCGCGTAAAAAAGTCGCCCAGCGTCAACGCCTTGGCCAACATGTCACCAAGAGGCAGAAACCGAACAAGGTCAATTGATTGACCGACTTGCGCGCAGAAATCCGGTGATGTTGCGTCAGCAGCGGCTTGATGGATTTTATAGATCGTCTCGTGTGGCAGGAAATTCTGGCGATCCATCACTTGGGATTCGCTCACGCCCAGCGGGTCCAAAACAAAAGCCGGTTCAACACCGGCGCCACGCAAAGCAGCTACAACGGGTGCAGCAACCGATGCCCGGACCAGCGGCAACGCCTTCTTTGATTTTTGCTCAAATGCGTCCATGTCGCCCTCAAATATCATGAAGTTAATGACAGAAAGACAGCAAACACGCAGAAAAGGCGCCGAAAGCTTGCAGAATGCCAAGTCAATTTGGCCGGACCGGTCATATTGTCAGGCAATTTTCAGCGGTCAGTCTAAAATCACATTCATAAATCAACATTTGTGATTCGCGATTGGAGAGCCGCCATGACGCTTGGATTAAAGGAAATACTGTCTGCTACAGCGGTCTTTGCAAGTCTGGCGATCGCGAGCCAGGCTTGTGCGCAGGAAGAAAACTTCCCGATCCTCTTTACCAACGTGCACGTGTTTAACGGTGTCGATGAACAGCGCATTGAGAACGCAAACGTTCTGATCGTGGACAACCTGATTGCCGAGGTATCGTCGGAACCGCTGGCCGTTGCCAATGCCCGGATCATTGACGGTGGTGGTCGAACGCTGATGCCGGGCCTGATCGATGCCCACGTGCATATGACGGTCACCGAACCGGTGGCGGACCTGCGCGACAACTTCGACTGGATGTACTGGGGTGCGGTTTCCACAATTGAGGCCGAGAAAATGCTTCTGCGGGGGTTCACAACCGTTCGGGATGCGGGCGGCCCGGCAATTGGTCTTCAAAAAGCGATTGATCGGGGTAAGGCCGTTGGCCCGCGCATCTACGCTTCTGGGCCTGTGATCTCGCAAACCTCGGGGCATGGAGAACATCGTGTCTATACAGAACCCCATCCCAACTTCATGGGGGCGCAACCATCCTTCTTTAACCAGCATCTGGAGTTTCTGGCCGATGGCGTGCCGGAAACACTGCGCGCGACCCGCGAAGCCCTGCGGCTTGGCGCTGTCCAGATCAAGGTGATGGCAGGCGGTGGGGTATCCTCTCAGGTTGATCCGTTACACACCGTTCAGGGTCTGCCGGAAGAGCTTGAGGCGTCTGTCCGGGCCGCTGCCGATTGGGGAACCTATGTGATGGTTCACGCCTATACGGACGAATCTATTGTTCGCTCGATTGAGGCAGGCGTTGTCAGCATTGAACATGGACAACTGATGACCGAAGTCGGTGCGCAAGCGATCAAGGACGCGGATGCCTGGATTGTTCCGTTCTATTCTCTTCTGGGGATCGACGAACAAACCATTGTTACTGCACTTGGGCCAGGGTCCGCCGAAAAGTTCCTCAGCGTGCAAGCGGGTGCGCGAAATCAGATGCAGTTGATCAAAGATTTCGGGATCGAGAACGTGGCTTTCTCCACGGACATTATCGGGGACCCTGTCGCGCTGACCAAACAGAACGATGAGTTCAAATACCGGCTGGAGGCATGGACTTCGTACGAAATCCTGCAACAGGCCACGTCAAAATCGGCCGCACTTCTGGCACTGTCCGGAAAACTCAATCCCTACCAGGCAGGCCCGCTGGGCGTGATCGAACAGGGCGCATACGCCGATCTGCTGCTGGTCGAAGGTAACCCGGTCGAGGATGCCGAGATCCTGGTCGATTACACCAAAAACATCGATCTGATCATGAAAGATGGCGTGATCTACAAGAATACACTCGATTGAGTGTCGCGCGGGGTGAATTTACCTCGGCATCCCGCGCCCCCTTTTTTTGACAAATGGGAGTACTGACACGTGAAAACACTGGCCCCACTGACAGCAATCGCTGGACTTGTTTCCTTGGCAGCAAGCAGCGCGTTGGCGCAGGACGCGCCCGCACAAACCTTGTTCACCAACGTGCATATCTTTGACGGAATTAGTGAAGAGCGGATCGAAAACGCGAATGTTCTGGTTGAAGGCAATCTCATAAAGACAGTCTCGACCGACGGTATTGATGCGCCTGATGCGACGCTTGTTGACGGGGGTGGGCGCACGTTGATGCCGGGGTTGATTGACAGTCACGTGCATCTCTACGCGACAGGGCTCGTGCAATCCTTCTCGGGTCTTCAGGCCGCCAAATGGGATCAGATCGGGGCCACCGCGGCTGAAAATGCCCGCGACTATCTCTACGATGGTTACACCACGGTTCGGGATACCGGCGGAATGGGATCAGGTCTGCGCGAACTGATCGACAAGGGGATTGTAGACGGGCCACGCATCTATGCGTCAGGTGCCGCCATCGGCCCGACGTCCGGGCATGGTGACTGGCGTAACCCCGAGCAGCGAACCTTCAACATGGGATCGGACGACGTCGCCAATACGTTCAACCTGTCCTATATTGCTGATGGTGCCGAGGAAATCCGGAAGGCATCGCGGCTTAACTTCGCGCATGGGGCGAGTTTCCTGAAACTGATGGCCGGTGGCGGTGTGTCATCCGAGCTCGACCCGCTCTGGTCCGTTGCCTACAACGTTGATGAGATTTCGACAGCGGTCGAGGCTGCGTCCTTCTTTGATACCTATGTGACAGTCCACGCCTATACGGACGAAACGGTCTCAATGGCTCTCGACGCAGGCGTCAAGTCACTGGAGCACGCTCAGATGGTGAGCGAGGAGACCGTCAAACGCATAGCGGATGAAGGTATCTTCTGGGCCTTGAATGTGGCTGGAATGGATCCCGCACTGCTCGACCATCCGAATTTTTCGATGCCGACGGTGAAACCGAAACTGGAAGAATATCTGGTCGGGTCAGAAAACGTCATTGAGTACATCAAAAAGTACAAACCCAAGATCGTGCATAACGTCGACACCGTGCTGTCCACCATTGGGTTTGGCCGCGCACACCGGGACTTTGAAAAATACTACTTCGCTGAATTGCTGGGGAACCATGCTTTCCTGGTCGCGGCCACATCAACAGGGGGTGAGTTGGCCCAACTGACAGGGCGGCGGAACCCTTATCCCAACAAACTGGGCGTGATCGAAGAAGGGGCTTATGCCGACATCCTGATCGTCGATGGAAACCCGCTGGAGGACCTGTCGGTTCTTGGAGCAAATCCGAAGTGGTTTGATGCACCCGCGCGTGATCGAGGGTTCGAGACCATTCGTGTGATTATGAAAGACGGCGTCTTCTACAAGAATACGCTCGAATGAGCGGAGTGTGCGGAAAATTGGCCCCTGCGCCTTGCGCCGTCGAACCTGAACGGGGGGGGCGATCAATGAACAAGGCAATCGCAGTAACTCTTTGCGCAGTTGGGATTGGTGTTTCCGGAGCAGCGGCGGAGGAGTCTCACAGCCGATACTACCTGGGGATCGGGGAACCAAACCCTGATGCCTGGCAAATCATGATCGACAATCCAACCGACCGGGAAAAGGACATGGGCGCTGCGCTCGCCGCAATGGGTGGTGAGATGATCAGCTATTTCTGGGGACTGGCAGATGGCAAGAACTACATCACCGTCCGTTTCCCGGACGATCCGGGCATGGTGCAGGCCATGTATATTTCGCGTCTGAGCCAGGGGGTTCTGAAAGATTACACGTTCATCGAACTGATGACGAGCGCGGACATGATCGAAGCCCTGAAGCGCGTGCCGGAATTTTCTACGCCGGTCGAATGAAGTTGGGAAGCAAAGGAACAATCTATGAAGATCGCATACGGAATTCTCGCAGCCTTGGCAGTTGTGTTTTTCATCCTTGGAGGCAGCGATGCCTATGCCAAAGACAACAAGGGTAAAAAGCCGAACAAGGGGGGCAAGAAAGGTGATGTCAGCATTCAGATCGAAGACAAACCCGGCAAAGGCCCAAAGGCTGTGCCGCCTGGTCAGATCAAGCGCTACACGCGCGGTGCCAAGCTCCCATCTGACCTGGAGTTCGAGGATATAGGGGACCTTTCCAAGTGGAAGCTGGGGGAGCCGGGCAAAGGAAACCGCTACATTCTGGTAGATGACGAAGTTCTCGAAGTTACCAATGACCTGTCTACCGTTGTCGACGCTGTCGGCATCGTCGGTGATCTTCTCAACTAGGCTAAGTCGCGATGTTTCAGGGCAAGAACTACCTCGTTTGTCCTGACGCTGGCCGGGGCGATCAATTTGTGAACCCCGGCCCAAGTTCAAAACCCGGATCCGAGGCGCTACGACGATAGAGCCCCTTCTTGTACTTTTTGCACTTGCTACAGGAATGACCACACGCGGTGCAGTTGCGAATTGTAAATCGTTCACCGCACTAAAGAGGAGCATATTACAATGAGACTGTCTTATGCTGCGATTGCTGCATTCTTTCTGGCATTGCCGGCTCATTCGGAAGTCGCACGTATCGAGTGGGCAGACTTGATCGATGAAACCGCTCAGGACTATGAAGATCCTTTTGTCGAATTGACCGGCAAACAGCTTGGCGCGCTTCGCAAATTGGTCCGGTTGCGCGCGCAGCAAGAAAAAGGCGGGTCGACGCCGGAACAGCTAGACCAGCTTCAAATGGATCTCAAGGCGACCGAAGCAACCCTTGCTGAGGAAGGCGTTGATGCGGACTGGCTGATTTCCCAACGCTGGATTGTGATGGAACGACGTGAGACGGCGGGCACGGCCGCCAACATCGACATCGATGGCGTGACCGTTTCATTGGGTGGATTTGTGATCCCGGCACCCCGCGACGAAGATGGCTCCCAAATGGCGTATATCGTGCCCGAACGTGGAATGTGCAGCCATGTTCCACCTCCGCCCCCGAACCAGATGGTACGTTTGCGCCTGAGTGATTCATGGACGCCATCGACGGTCTACGAGCCCATCGTTGTAACCGGTCAAATCAGGATTGAGCCGACGCAGAAGGAAATGCTGGTTGTTGATGGTCCCGTCCTCATGAAGGCTGCGTTTACTTTGGAAGTCGATGACGTTCAGACCTTTAGGCCAATCCAGACTTCCGAAGAGGCTGCAACAAATAGGGCAAGTGTACTGATGGGAAGAACAAAAGCGACTGGCGGGGCTACCAGCGACGATGAGTGACACGAGCCAATTGACCTGAATAAGGTTCAGAACGGGCGTTCAGTTTGGTGGGCGGAATATCTGCATGAGAGACTGAACGACACAAGCGGCGATAGGGGAGTGTATGAGGGTTTGGCTATCTAGAATAATTGGGCTTGTCGCATTACTTGCATTCGCAGCAGTCGCATTTGTTTGGTTATTGCTTGCTGCTCCGATGTTCTCGGACTTGCGGCGCGACCTTGTAGAAAGAGTTCTTTCGGAACAAATTGGTCGGCCACTTCTAGTCAACGATGACGTAAGCGTCGCGCTTGGCCGCATTAGTCACATTTACGTCGGTGGTGTGGTCATCCCGAGCCTGACAATGCCGGACTCACCCCTTGTTGAATTGAACCTGCTGGAATTGGAGCTGGACATTGCCGCTTTGACCAATGGGCGTCTGCATTTTGACAATCTGGTCGTGGAAGGCCTGCAGGCGAATATTCTTACAGCCGCAGACGGCACAACAAGCTGGCGAAAAGGCAATCCAACACCCAAGCCCGCGTCCGAGGAACCTGTATCAGCGGAGGATCAAAAAGACGTCGCCAGCGCTGATAGTGCCAATGAGAGTGACACAGAAGGCAGCGGAATCCTGAACTTCCTGAGCGACAAGAACGTCCGTTTCACATCAATAGGGTTAAACATCGATGACAAGGTCTCGGGCTTCTCGTTTGTATTTGACCTTCAGTCCCTCGCGCTCGAACAAGTAGATAGTGGACAACGGTCAAAGGTGTCTGGTTCGGGCTCCGTCAACGGTCAGGGTTTCGAAATCGAAGGCGACTACCCCCATGACGCGCCATTTACGACGCGCGCCAGCTTTGGCGAAATGACCGTAAACTATGACGGCGAGCCATTGGCGGAAGACGAAGGTGGCGGCTATCGCGCAGTCTTGGAAATGGACACCGGAGAATTCGGTGATTTTCTGGATGTCATTGGATTGGAACGGGTTTTGGAAGGCAATGGCCAGTTGCAAGCTGACCTCCTGTCCCAAGACGCCCTAAAAATCGAGGCGTTTACAACCACCGTAAGCCTTGAGGATGGGCAGAAGCTTGAAGCTGAGGGTTCCATTGATGACCTCTACACCGCTCAGGGCGTCGATCTGCTTTTCAACGCGCGGCTTCATCCCGAAGGGCAGCCGCCGCCAGCAGCAAAGAGTATTCAGGATCTGAAATTTACCGGCTTTGAAATGCATATGGTCGGATCCCTCGCTGCCTTCGAATTCGAGAAGTTGCTGTTCCAGACCAATGCGTTTGACCAAGGGCTGGACGTAATCGGCCCAGCCTCAATCGAAAGCATTCGCCGCATGCCGGATGGCCGCTTGGCCATGCTGGGCATCGCGCTGCAAGCCGGGCCAGTTGAGGAACCGGTCCTGAAAGCCGAAGGTGAAATCCTCGACCTGCTTCAGCTTCAGGACGTAACATTCGATGGTGTGTTGAACGGGCCCGCCAAGTTGATTTTGCCCAACCTCGATGAAGACTATGTTGACCAATTCGGCGGCATCAAAGCCGATTTCAACATATCCAATGCAGGCGGGCCGGTTTCACTCAACAGGTTTAACGCGACCACTTACGACACCGATCTCTGGGCGCTGGATCTTGCGCTATCTGTTCACGAGCTAAAAGGGCTGGCCGGTCTCGATTTTGACGTGGAACTGGATGTCGACGACGGTGCGCAGTTTCTGACCGCGCTCAACTTGCAACCTGTCGCAATCGGCGCTCTGGCGATCGATGCTGAAACCTCCAGGCAGGGCGAAGACTTTGATGCCGCAATCAAGTTCGAAGCCGGGTCTTCGCATCTTCTTGCGGCTTTGGATGCGCGGTTTCCCGAAGGTGCATCCATCGTTCGGGGCAACATTACGAGCGAGAGGCTCGATCTCAACGACCTGAAGAACCTCACTGCCGTACTCGACCAACTCAAGAGCCTGTTGGGCGAGGCCTCGCAAAAACCTGAAACTGAAGTTCAACCCTTGGTTCTGCCGAAGGAGACAGACGTTCAGCCCCTGGTGTTGCCGAAGGAAAAAGGGAAACCTGCCGATCTTCTGGATGTACAACGTGTTCTGCGAGAAGCTGACGTCGAGGTACAGATCGAATTCAAAGAGATTGTAGGCCAGCAAGGCGTTACATCTGTTTCAAGCCAATTGTCTGCCAAAGAAGGAACCGTGGATTTCGGACCTATTCAGATGGCTTATGGAGGTGGAAACTTCAGCCTGCGTGCGGTCGTGGATCTGATTGACTCACCTGATTGGCTTTCATTATCAGGATCAACCTCGGGATGGGAATTCGGTGAGATCCTTGATGAATTGGGCATAGGTATTGATGCCTATGGGCGATTGAGCGGTGAGTTCAACGTTTCTGGCAGTACCGCCTCGGGCAAGGCCTTCGTCAACTCGATGCGCGGCAATGCGTCTTTGTCGATGTCGCAAGGTTACATTAGTACCAGTCTACTGGAACTGGCCGGGCTGGGTATTTTCCCGTGGCTGTTTTCAGAAGAATTCAGACAAGGCTACACCGACATCACGTGCGTGGTCGCCCCGGTTGATATCCAGGCCGGGCGGGTCAGTTCAAACTCCATCGTCATTGAAACGGGATCAGTTCAGTTGGTGGCCAGGGGGCAAGTGGACTGGCTGAACGATAGCATAGCGATCAGAGCAGAGCCCCGTCGCGTTGGCAAACCCCTGTCCCGAAGCGCCTGGCCCTTTGATGTGACTGGCCCGCTTTCGTCGCCAAAATTCAAGCTGGATGTGGGCGGGTCCAGAAACAAGGCTCCGGGCGGTGCTGATGAAATGCCTGCCGACAGGCAGCCATGTGTGCCAGACATCAATCAATTGGAATAATCGGGCGCGTCCTAGTTCTTCAGCGGCTCCGGCTGTTCGGCCTGACACGCCAGAACGGCCTCAATGGCTTTGGCAGATCCGCTGAGATCAAGTTCCACCTCGGCCCCACTTTCACCAATGATCGTAACGCTTTGGCGTTTTCCAAACTCGGTTACAAATGCCGGGTTGTCGAAAAAGGCGTAGCCACCGGGCACGCCATTCTTGAAGACACCAACCGCTTCACCTTCGAATTTCGCATCACCAAAATCGAACTGTACGATCCCGGTTGCCCCGTCCTCGATTTGAACCCAGGCCGGATTAAAGGCGGCAAAAAAACCGCCGGGCTGATTGGGTGCCGCGCCGATTTCAACGGTCATGTCATTTTCAAACGGTTTCCACGCGAGACAGCCGTTGCCCTTTTCGGGATCAATCAGGATTGTCCAGTCCCCGGATTCACCCCACCGTTCCATACCGGCGGCCCACACCGCGCCAGTGGAGATCAATGCTATTGCTGTCAGCGCCAACTTCTTCATTCGATACTCCACACCAGTTTCGAAAGTATAAGCTGCGTTCAGAGTATCGCCCGGGGTTATTCAAATACAACCATT
This sequence comes from Ruegeria sp. N4, assembly GCF_056531425.1. NCBI lineage: Bacteria > Pseudomonadati > Pseudomonadota > Alphaproteobacteria > Rhodobacterales > Roseobacteraceae > Ruegeria > Ruegeria sp. N4. The sequence goes on along the minus strand of NZ_JBQFLT010000009.1, from coordinate 165,449 downwards.
CAATTTCTGGAATGTTGAACCGGCATCAGCGCCTTTGCCCTGAAAAAGCAATCATCTTTGACCGCAGCCAGAGAAAATGTGACTGCCTCCTCCCCTAGAATTTGCCAGAGTTGTTCCAAGTCTCTTTTGGGCCGATCTGTTCCTGAACATCCCAATGTTCGACGATCTTTCCACCTTTGAGCCGGAACAGGTCAAAGATGGCCCAATCGTCCTCGTCTTGATTTACATGGCTAAAGGCAACCACAAAATTTCCTTGGCCGAGTAGTCGGTGAACTTTGACGTATTGCGCGGTCTTTCCACCATTCGTCACCACTCTAAGATGCCTGGAGAAAGCTTCCAATCCGTCGGCTATGTCTGGATTGTGCTGATCGTATTGGTCGATCGATATGTAGTCATTCACAAGATCGGTGCGTCCGGCCATCAGGACATTGTCGATGAACCCTTGCACCACGGTCTTGTTGGCTTCGGTGAGATCGAGATCTTCGATTTCGGTTGGGCCATCCACCATGCTGCGGCCCGAGACGGTTGGCCATTTATACGCGGCAATCACATCCCAATGCTCGACGATTTTACCGTCGTCGTCGGTATCAAAGATATCGGCCGTTACCCACTGGGCTTCACCGTTGTTGAGGCTTTGATACACATGAACGAAGACGAAATTCCCATCCTCGATGTTGCGCAGAACCTGAATGTCGCGCACCGGATTCCGCTCAAGAAAAGGTGTGAAGAACTCGATGAAACCTTGTTTACCATCACGTACACCCGTTGAGTGTTGCGTGTAGCGATCCCCGGTATATTTATCGAGCGCTTCGACCATCTTGCCATCACGAATGCCTTCCAGATAAAGGCCCTTGGCATTTGCCACGCGGATACTGTCAGTCACGATATGTACTCCCGTTTCACAGTTTGGTTTCAGCCAATACCTAAAATGCTCAACAACGCGTCACGGCCAGACCAGGCTACGATAGCGGACAAAGTGCCTGTGACCATGGCAGGAACGCCTTCTTTCCAGGTGTCCCAGATCAGATGACATCCAATGGCGCCGATGGACGTGCCAAGAATTGCCAACGCACCCAAGGTTCCAACCCAGGAACCCTGAAACCAGATCGCGATTGCGCCAAACAATTCAGCCACGCCAACCAAGGCCATGATCTGCCGGTTCAACCCGTACTTGATGAACATCGCCAATTGGGTTTCAAATATGAACTTCTGCCAGCCGAAGATCTTGATCGAGCTTGCGAAGAGGAAGAAGACGGACAGCAATCCGACAAACACAGTCTGGCCTTCGCCCGCAAGTCTGATGGCCATTTCTTTTCCGAAGCCGCTGCTGGCCCCTGTGATCAGAATATTCATCTATCCGTTCCTCTGGTGGTCGAGAGGGAAATGGCACTCAATGGACATTATTGGAAATAATCACTATTTCTTCATAGTATGAATGAAATTGATGGAATTGACCTCAATCTACTGAAATCTCTACAAGCCCTCATCTCGGAACGGCATGTCGGGCGGGCTGCGCAGCGAATGAACGTAACGCAACCTGCCATGAGTCACACTCTGGCAAGATTGCGCCGCCTGTTTGACGACCCTCTGTTCGTCAAGCAAGGGCGGGAAATGGTGCCTACGGCGCGCACTCTGGACCTTGCGGCGCGGTTGAACACGATCCTTTCTGAGATCAGCGTGCTGACCGCACCGGTTACATTCTCACCTGAAAACGCGGGCGCAACTATTCGAATTCATGCCCATGATTTCATTGCCACCAGTTTCCTTGCAAACGCTGTTCGGCGTATTCGAGAGCAAGCACCAGGGATCGTGTTCGAAATTCACAGCTATTCGGATCACAGCTACCAGATGCTCGATTCCGGGGAAGCCGATTTGATCATTGGCGCAGGGCTTCAGGCAAATCCGAAGTTTCTTCAAAAGCTGCTACTGCGCGAGCGCCTTGTGTGCCTATTGGACCGAACCCACCCAGCGTTGAACAGCTGGAATGCCGAGACGGTCTTTCTATATCCACATGTCCGGCTGAGCCTCATGGCCAAACAAGATGATCCAATTCACCTTTTTGGCAAGGATCAGGCTTTGCCCCCACGCCAGGTTGGGCTGGTGACAGATAGTCTGCATCTGCAACCGGCCTTCCTGGAAGGAACAAATCTAATCGCTTTTGTACCGGAGACGCTCGCCCAAGCCGCAGCCATCAACGGAACTCTAATCGCGCGCGATTGCCCTTTTCCCCTGCCGGAATTGGGGATCCGTGCGATTTGGCATGAGCGAGACGCGCGCTCCCCCCTTCTCAGCTGGATCCGCAGCCAGCTGGATGTTTAGCGGCCAGAAAACCGGAGAGCTTTTCAGCATCGCTCACGCTGTCGGTTTTTGTGCTTCCCTACAACTCTGTAGGTGCGCTCATAACGCTGCATTGTCGACATTGATTTCGTTAAAGAAAATCTTGGAGCTTTGCCCAAAACTCTGCGCGGTATTTGCACATAACTTTGCACGATTTGCCCATAAGTTTGCGCGTTTCAAAGTACGCGCTCAATTTATAATAGTTCCTGTACGGGTCCTACAACTTTAAAGCACTTCTTTTCAATCATAAGCGCACTTAATTGGCAACATTCAACCCTTATTTGATGAATGCGGTTCACTCGCACGCTGGCGATAGATCTCAAAAATGGACAACGCGGTTGGGGCTTTAGGTCTGTGGCAGAGCCTTTGAAGCCAATAACAGCCCTTAGGAAACTACACTGGATTGGTTCGGCACTCATCATCTGGTCGGACATCAATACCAAGGTATGATATAGTTTCATTATGAGCACCGAAACCTTAATCAGCCTTACCCTGTCATTTGCTCTCACCAGCCTATGCATTTGGCTGGTGCGTCACATCGTAAGACACAGCGGTCGAGACAGAACAGTAGACCCAGAGGCCGTGAACGAACTGATGCGAACCATCGACTGGTCACAACTCGATAGAGTCTTGGATCGGCCCCGGTGACAAGTCGCCCTACGCTCAATGCTCTTAACGACTGCCTCAGGGATCGCTTGGCGTTGAAATGATTGTGCGCAAATTTGAAAACCGCCCACGAACAATGAAAATTAAATGCTGAATCGGAGCGCTTATCTGAAAGTCACCCAGATAGCTTCGGATGTCGACAACCATCGTTAAGAGCATTGGTGTAGTCCGCCTTGGACTTTGAGCGGCTATCCGTTGAACCTTGCTAATTTCGGCACCCGCCCAACGCAGCACAGTGCAGCGCTCTTTAGCGTACTCAACTGCTGATCAGAACTTCACGGAACATAACGTTCCGGCTTTGGAAACTGAATACTCTCCAAATACTCAGCAATTTCGATAAGTCTGGAAGGAATACGCGTAACCAAACCATTCCCCGTATCGAATTCGACAGTAGGGCCGTCGTTCAACTCGGTGATTATAGGCATGTCATCGCGAGGTTGTTGAGGTTTCAAATAACCGTCCAAGATCGACATCACCTCGAGCATCGGCCACACGCCTCCCCTACGGTCAGAAATCTTTGTTAAATCAGCAGGATCTGTTTTCAATTCAACTGCGTCAGGTCCTTTTCCAGTTGCATCGATTCCGTGACATCTGGCGCAATGCTCAACAAAGAGGTCTTTGCCAAGGTTCAAAAACTCATCGGCCGCAGATACCGTTGCAACCGAAGAAATGCCAATGCTTGCAACGATCATAAAGTGCCTCATAAGCCGGAGGTCCTTTGCAATACGAGAGTTCACTACAACAAAAATGGACCGACATCTTCCCCCGGTCAACGTCGGTCCTTTACTATATAACATTTGCTATCCTGTGGCCCAAAACCGATTGATGGGGACAGGCAGCAACGAGCTCAGAACAGCTTCACTATTTAACATTCGAAATTTAGCATGTGAAGGCGCGCGGCTCTTTGACATAAATCATATGTCACCTCGCAGTCTGCCAGAATTGGACTCGACACGCCAATTCGGCCAAATGATTTTGAGTGACTGCTTACGCCTAGCAGAGCACGGCGCTTCACAATGCTAGGCCCGCAATTGTCACCGGGTCAAAAAAGGTGCAAGTCCAGAACACGGGCAAACGATCAATTACTGACCTAACGCCAAGAACACTAATCTACTGTTGGATGCCTTCTAAGAAAAACAATAACCCTGCTAACTCGCGCGGGGTGGGCGTCAAGACACCCTCGATTTCAACCGGAACCAGGTCTTCCGCCATTTCCCCGCCAAATTCCGGCATAACCCGAGCAAGATGGCTGTTTCCCGGGTCGCCATAGATGTAGCTTAGGGCCCGTGCTTGAGGGAAAGTGCCTGCGTTCTTCGCGCTCAATGTTGTCAAATCTGTTGGCTCAACGGAAAGACCGCTGCTTGCCGGGCCACCGCCTCTACCATCCACACCATGACAAGAAGTACAGTTTTCTGAGAAAAAGGCTGCCCCATCAGCGCGAGTGGGCATGACATCGGCGTCAGGATACAAATCTGTACACGACGCTGTGGCTAGAGCGATAGATCCAGCCGATAAAATAACCCACCTTGTAGCGTGCATGCTCTACCCCGTTTTTTATTCAGCCTACGGTCCAATTTAGAACATGGCAATAACAGCAACTGGGGTTAAAAATCAGGAAGGGTCAACTTTACAGACTCTTACAAGAACTTGGACATTGCCGCTCACCAAGGGGGGGGGCGAAAGTTATTTCTAGACCTTCTATGTCTGCGGGCATTTCACTTTTGAGAATCTAAGCAGAATATTCAACAATCAGGATTGGGAGATCCAAACATGCTGGAAGCTTCGTCCCGAATAGTTTGGCTCGAAGCGATAGGGGCGATCCTAATGATCCTACTTGGGTCCGGGCTGCACTTTGCATTTGATTTGCTTGGAAGTTGGACGCCAATGGCGCTTTTGGCAGCTGTCAACGAGTCAATTTGGGAACACTTAAAGCTGGCTTTTTGGCCAGGCTTGTTTTGGGCCTGCCTTATGCCGCTTCCACCCCGACTTACAAGAAGGGACGTATTTAGTGCTAAAGGAGTTAGCCTCGCAACTACTGCTATTTTGATTGTAATAGTATTCACAGCGTACACAGCGATATTTGAGCGCAACTTTTTGTTGATTGATATTGGAGTATTTGTTGCAGCGATTTGCATCGGCCAGATCGTGTCAATTCTGCTGCTTGCTTACGAAGATCAAATACCTGCACTCATTCATGTATTCGGCCTGGTTCTCCTTGGGGTTCAAGTCGTCGCCTATAGTACCCTAACATTTTTCCCTCTTAATCACTGGCTGTTCATTGAAGCACAATCTGGCACGATAGGTATTCCTGCCCATTAGATGGACAGTAGGTCCTATTGGTGACGCATACTTGCATCCCTTCGAATTTCAAAGACGATTTCCCAAGCTTGACGGGCCTTAAACAGGGCGTTTGAGTAGAGGCATGGACCGTTGGATTTCGGATTCGATTGCCAAGATCAATGCAGATGCTCACCGCTCTGCCGATACGCACCTTTTCAAGCTTCCCGTTCGGGGGCTGAAGGCCGTAGACATCTATCTCAAGGATGAAAGTACACATCCCACTGGCAGCCTCAAGCACAGGCTGGCACGCTCGCTTTTCCTTTATGCGCTTGTAAACGGGAAAATAAGGGAAGAGACACGTGTAATCGAAGCCTCGTCTGGCAGCACCGCCGTTTCAGAAGCTTACTTCGCCCGTATGATCGGAGTGCCTTTTACCGCGGTTCTCCCAAAATCTACCGCCAAGAGCAAAATCGACCTAATCCGGTTCCAAGGTGGGGAAATCCACTTCGTCGATACGGCGCCGGACATGCACCAGGCCTCGGTTGAACTGGCAGCTGAAGTCGGTGGCTACTTCATGGATCAGTTCACTTACGCCGAGCGGGCGACGGATTGGAGAGGCAACAACAACATTGCAGAAAGCCTTTTCCGTCAGATGGAACGAGAGCCACATCCAATTCCATCGGTTATTGTGATGAGCGCGGGAACTGGCGGAACTTCAGCAACGCTGGGGCGGTACATTCGCTACAAAGGCTTTAATAGTGAATTGGTTGTTGTGGACCCAGAAAAGTCAGTGTTTTTTGATAGCTTTCAAACTGGGGACAGGACCCTGACCCGCCCCTGTTCAAGTCGTATTGAAGGTATCGGACGTCCCAGGGTGGAAAAGTCATTTTTGGCAGATGTAATCGACCGGATGATCCAAGTGCCCGATGCGGCAAGCATTGCGACTATGCTCTGGCTTGAGGATCGGATCAGGCGGCGAGCGGGCCCATCAACAGGCACAAACCTTTGGGGGGCTTTGCAAATTGCGCAAGAGATGGAGGCTGCCGGACGATCTGGCTCCATTGTCACTATTCTGTGTGACGACGGAAACCGTTATCTCGACACCTACTACGATCCAGAATGGGTGATGGAAAACTTCGGCGAAACCGCCTCTTACGAAGCTATTTTGGCGGGATATCACTGAATTCAAACGAAGAGGACAAAATGAAAAGGGCGAAATTTGCGTTTGCTGCGCTTCTGGCATCAATGGTTGCAGTGTTGTTTTGCGCCACAACAGTTTTGGCCTCCTCTCGGGAAGCACAACGGATCATCGAAAGCGCGGCTGCTGATTGCAAAGACTTCGAGAATGGAGAGTTTGATCAGGGTGACGCTGTGACCGAGATCGAGCTGCGCTCACAGTTTGGCACGGCTAAGGCTGAACTCGTAGATGGAAGTCAGTATTCCTGCTCTTCTGCTGCCTCTATGTACTGCGGAACAGGGGGTTGCATGCTCAGTCTTATCGTCGACGGTGAGATCATGTCGTGGCAGGCAACGGGTTGGCGTCTTATTGACTGGGGGCCTGACCGTATACTGCTTATTGGACGAGACGGTGGTTGGTGCGGAGGCGCAGGAGCCGAGGTTTGTTACGAGGCGCTAGTTTGGAGCAATGGGAAGATTTTAACCGTTGGTTCGGCGCCAGAGTAAGCCCGCGCAGCGCTAGCGGTTGTTTTACGCGCCTGGCCTAGGGTGCAACGCCCTGCTCGGTTAGGCTGCGGCTGAAGTAGGGAACCAGGCCGAAACAGATTGAAGCAGAAAGAACACCAAAAACGGCAAATGTGTAAGGAATGGATGGTCGATTTCGCGCAGATGTCGTTGCCATAATCTGGAGCTATCACGCATTTGCATCTTCGTCTTTAGAGGTTCTACGAATGACTGCTTTGTCCACACAGCAGACGTTCGCCCAAATTCTACGAGCGACCGCTTCGAGCCCATACTGTAAATTTGACTTTCTCGCTGCGCGCGCTCGCAGCGCGTAAATCTCCGCAACCGCATCATCTTTTACGCGGCTGTGCGGCGCGAAAACCGGTCGTTCATGCATGCTGCAGCGAGAATTATTGCCCAAATTCACAGATCGCAGAACTTTGCTGCCGTTGACTCTCCAAAATCGAAAGGCTGCTTTTCGAACTTGTCTACTGCAACGAAAATACCAAGGGAGGGTAGCTGCCAATCCCTACGATTGCCAACCAGTCAGGTCAGTAAGTTGGATGCCGACATTTAGTCGGACAACTCCCAGATTCCATTCAGCGGCGCCGCATTGCGGGACCGAGCGCGGCTCATTCATTGATCTGGCTACAGAGAACATCTGTTTTTGCACAAGCTTCGTTCTGGGTCGTTGCGGTCCAACTTATTTAGAGATCCAGTTCCAACACGCCGTCGGGATTGGCTGCGCGGGACTGGCAAGTGATGATCGTGTTTTTCTGCTGCGCTTTGGAGAGCACAAAATCGCGGTGTTCTACATCTCCTGAAATCAGCCCACACTGACAAACACCGCACAGCCCGTCGCTGCATTTCAGATCCACCGGAAGACCGTTTTCGATTAGCACCTCCGCGGCGGATTTATCCGCGGGAACAGCCAATTCCACTCCAGTTTTTGCAAGCTTCATGGTAAAGGCGGAGTTTTCATATTCCGGCGTCTCGGGCACGGAGAAGTATTCCAAATGCCGTGCCTCTTCGGGGAAGCCTGCGCGCTCGGCGGCGTGCATGACGGCTGACATGTAGGCCTCCGCTCCGCAGGTATAGACATGCCATCCCGGCTCGTAGCCCGCCATGATCGCATCAAGATCGGCGCGCGTTCCCTCGCTGGAAACATGCAGCGTCACGTGGTCCGCCCAGGGGAAGCCGGCGATATCTTCTAGCAGCCCCATCGTCTCCTTCGCGCGGCCAGAGTAGTGCAGCTCAAATTCCGCTCCACGTGCGTAGAGCTCGTGCGCCATTGCGATCATTGGCGTGATGCCGATACCGCCGCCCATGAGGAGTGTTCTGGTCGCGCTATGATCAAGGGGGAAATGGTTGATCGGTTTTGAGAAGAAGACGCGCCGTCCTTTCTCAAATATCCGGTGCAATAGCTTGGACCCACCGCGCCCTTCCTCCTCGCGCAGGACTGCGATCTGGTACTTGGTACGATCCGCCGGGTCGCCTGAAATTGAGTATTGCCTCAGGAATTCCGGCGCGATGACGATATCCAGATGCGCGCCCGCCTGCCATGCTGGCAGTGGTTCACCCGAAACGGCCTGAAACTCAAATTTCATGACGCCCTTCGCCGTTTCCTCAGCCAGAGTAACAATGCCCGGGATCACCGGGCTTTCCTCGTCATTGTTGTATCGGTGCAGCACACTCTCGTCCCCAGTCGCCACGCTCCGTTTATGCTCTTCGGCAGAGACCATCGCCTCGTAGGCCCTAATCCCTTTTTCCCGGTCCATCACGTGAGGGTAAAGATAGGGCGGCGGTGCCAGAGTCGCAGGATAGACGGCCAGGGTCTGATCCTCGAATTTGAGGTCCAGATCTTTTGAGAGGCCGCGCACATTCACTGGCTTTTTCGTAGGGCGAAAACCGCCGTCTTCCTCAAGTTCGAGGTCCCACCACCACTTCTTCACGGGGTTAAGTGAGCCGTTGTCGACCACGTCGTCGAGTTTGGCCAACGCCGGCGCGAGTTTAGGCACGTTCATCGCCGCCCAGCGAAAAGGCTTCTCTTTGAAAATCCCTTCTAGATTCCATGGGCAGGTCTTCATGCAGCGTCCACACATCGCACCGCCCTGATTTGTCAGGCGATAAGAGGTGCATTTCTGGCTGTCTGATTTCCAGATCTCATAACCATTGAACATGGTCTTTGGCCCGGCAGTGATCGCGCCAGAGGGGCATTCGCGGGCGCATTTGTTGCAGGAATTGCAGAATTTTTGCAGGCCAAAGTCGATGGGCTTGTCATGGGCCAGCGGCAGGTCGGTTGTGACCGTTCCCGATTTCAAACGCGGGCCGAGGAAGGGGTTGAGGATCACCTCGCCAATCCGGCTCACCTCTCCCAGACCCGAAAGCAGCAGCAGAGGCGGTTGCAACACCTCGCCATCCGTCACCGTGTGCGCCCTGGCGCTATAGCCCATATTGCGGATCTGCTTCGCAATCACGCCGCCCAAAAGCGAAAAGCGCAAATAGGCGCGCATGGACTGTACCACCGCGATCCAGTCATCGCCCGAGGCGCCTTCCATTGTTTCATAGCCCTGATCGATCACCAGATTGATCGCCTGGTCATGGGGCGGATCGATTGCATCTCCGCGCGCATCATGGCTGTACCAGGCCCAGTCCGGGCAGCGGGAGATGCCAACCGCATCAGCGCCAAGCCAATAACAGGTGGCCTTGATCAGTTCCGATGCTTCTTTTGGCGAAAGCGGCACACGCTCTTCGGCAACCTCGCCGTCTTGCAACAGAACAAAGGCCCCCAAGGGCTTGCGCGTTGCCATGGAGGGCGCTGATTTGATGACGTGGAGGCCGTTTTGGGACGCGTCCTGAACCTTTTTACCCAGATCGCCAAACTTGGCACGGGCGAACATGTCCGTGCGTTTTGGAACGCGGGGAATGTTGGGTTCATCGATATAGGTCGTAGGCGTATCCACGCGTTTGAGCGTCTCAAATGGATGCGCACCATCCACGAAGCGGCGCTTGGCATAAGGCACTGCATTGGCGGCATTTTTGATCGTTGACGTGCCAAATTTCCACGTGGGTCCAAAGGCGGATTTCGGCTGCTCGGCCATTGGGGCAAGCGGTTTGTCCGGCTCGATAACGAAAGTTGTGGTGACAGCGGCGAGGCCGAAGCGCGCCCCGATATAGGGATGGCTCAGCAAGCCGTCTTCCACCGTGGCCAGCCCGGCCGCAACGGCGAGTTTGTTAAGGTCCACGTCACTGCTGGAAACGGTGTGCCCGCGTGAATCGTATCCAAGGATGCGCAGGTAATTTGCCAGAACAACGGCAGTTTCAGCTGCGCGCAGACCGGCGCGATGCGCCTGGGCGCCCTGAATCCACGCGGTGCCAGCCTCATCAACGTCCGGCGTACGGGGGTTTTCGTAGAGGAAAACGAGGCAATGAGTATGGCCGTCGATGCTTGTGGGCGCCGCCTCAACCGCCTCTTTGAGGCTGGCCATGATTGTGTCGATCCCGGCAGAGAGGGTCTTTGTCTGCCGTGTCTTCAGGTCATTGGCCAGGCGGTTCACATCCGGGTTCTTATAGGGTGAAGGCAGTAAGGCGTCCTGCGGTAGAAGGCAGGTGCCAACGACGGCTGCATCCGCGAAGTAGCCGAATGCCTTCAGATGGTTCGCCCGCTCCACTGGGTCGGTCGGTGTATCGGCCATGGCCTTGTTGATATGCCCATCCCGGATCGCATCCATCATCGCCTGATGTTCACGCATGGCGTTGATGATAGAAGCCGGATCGACATCGTCGCGATAAGTCAGATGCGGCGCGGGCGGCACAGCTGACAGATCAGGAAGCTGTTCGGTACGTGCCAAAAGCTCGGTCGGATAAGGCCCCATATGGACAGGTCGGTCTTTGGTGGAAAAAAAGCGATTAGCCATGGGGTATTACCTTCCAAACCCGGCGGAATAAGGCAGCCATGTCGCAATTCCTGGAACCAGAAAGAGCAGAACCATGGCCATCAACATCAACACCACATAGGGAAAAGCCCCCCTCACCACATCCCAGAGCGGCGCGTTGGTTATACCCTTGATGACAAACAGGTTCATCCCGACCGGTGGCGTGATCATGGCCAGTTCGAGGTTGATCATCAACAGAACGCCGTACCAGATCAGATCGATGTCAAGCGCGGCCATCGTCGGCAAGAGGATCGGAGTTGTGATCAGAATGATCGCGATGGATTCAAAGAACATGCCCATCACGAAGATCATCGCCATCACAACCAGGATAAAGGCAAGCGGGCTGAGACCCATAACCGCCACCATCTCCGCAACCCCGTTGGGCAGACGGATGATTGTGATGGCATGGCCAAACATTGCCGCTCCCGCAATGATCATGAAGACCATCATCGACATGCTCATCGTTCTTGAGAGACACTCCCACAGGTCGGTAAGAGTGATGTTGCGGTAAATCACGAAGGCGACGAACAGGGCATAAAGGCACCCAACGGCCGCTGCTTCGCCCGCGGTGAAGATACCCAGGTAAATCCCGCCCATGACCACCGGCGGTGCCATGACAGCCCAGAAAGACCGTTTTAGGGCGCGTCCTACTTCCGGCAGACCCGCCCAGGGTGGCGAGTCAAACTGTGGGTTCAGCGACGATTTTATGATGCAATATGCTGAAAACATAACGGCCAACATCACGCCCGGAATGATCCCCGCGAGAAACAGCGCACCAATGCTGGCATCGCTGACAATGGCGTAAAGGATCATCGGACCGGACGGCGGGATGAGAATTCCAAGTGTGCCCCCAGCGGCGACAAGGCCAAGCGCGTCCTTTTCCGGGTAACCGAATCGTTTCATTTGTGGCACCGCGCTTGAGCCGATCGACAGCGCCGTAGCAACGGAAGACCCTGAAATGGCCGCAAAGATTGTGCAAGACAGGACAGTCGCCGCGCCAAGACCGCCCCGGATATGGCCTATCATAGTATGTGCCATACCAAAGAGATCGTCGATCACTTTGGCTTTGATCATGATCTGGGCCATGAAAACGAACAGCGGAACCGTCATCAGAACGGGCTTGTTGAAATGGGCGTAAACCGTTTCTGCCGCCGGATTTACGTCCCCTTCAAAGATCAAAAGGATACCCGTTGCTGTCAAACCAAGCGCCGCGAAAATCGGCATGCCTGTTAGAAGAAGAACGACCAGGCAAAGAAAGATCAAAAATGCGGTCACGACGCGCTCCTACCTAAAAAACACTCAAGAAGCTTGGAAAAGGCCGTAACACCCAGCAGAACCGAGCCCAGAAAAAGCGGAGCCTGCGGAATCCATAGTAGGATCTCGATCGAGCCAGAGGTGAACGCCTGCCATTCATAGGCGAAATGCACCATATGCCACGAGCTCATGGACAAAACGATAGCGACGGCGAGCACTGAAAGATGTGCCCAGACCACTTGAATTTTCTTAGCCTTACCGGCCAATCCTTCGGTAAGAAGGTCCATCGCGATATGATCGCCGCGACGATAGGCTTCGCTTACGCCAAGCATGATTAACGCCACAAGCGTCCAGCCAGTCATATCGTCGGTCCACAGAAGCGGGTCGGAAAGAACATAGCGCCAAAACACTGCGATGATCGTAATAAAGAAAGCGACCAGAATGAGAAGCGCGCTCAGCGCTCCCCCTAACCAGACCAGCCCGTAAATCAGCTTGATCGGGAAAGGGGCCGCGGATGCCGCCCCTTCGTTGCTAGGTTGAGTTAACATTATCCAGAGCCTCAGGAGCCGCTGCGCAGCTTGTCGATCAGGCCGATCAGCTCTTCTGCACCGTCGATGCCTTCGCCGAAATGCGCATCAAAGGCTGGTTGCATGATTGCCTCCAGAGCCGCGTTCTCTTCGTCGGTCAGACGATAGACATTCACGCCTTTCGCCGCGAGAGCTTCGGGCGCGCTTGCGGCGGCTTCGGCAGAGGCGTCAACGGCCCAGCCTGCGGCCAGCCTGCCCGCTTCGTCGAGCGCCGCCTTGGCCTCGTCCGAGAGGTTAGCGTAGAAGTCGGGGTTCACGTAGCCGTGGAAATAGACCGAGACGACCGGCACGATGCTGAAGTGGTCCTGCACCTCGAAATACTTGCGCTTAACGGCGGCGCCGACGCCGGTCATGGCCGCGTCGATGACGCCGGTTGCCAACGACTGATAGACCTCGCCGCCGGACATCGAGACCGGGCTGGCGCCCAGGGCTTCGAGCGAGGCGTTAAAGGCAGGCACTAGGCCGCGCATTTTGATGCCTTCGAAATCCTCGGGCTCGGTCAGGTAGCCGCCCTTGGAGGTAAACACGGAGTCGCCGGCATCAAAGAGCCATACCACGTTCTCGACGCCGCGATCCCTAAGCTTGCCTGCCAGAAAATTCGCGGCTTCGGAGTCGTGCCAGTTGCGCGCGATGTTAGGGTCTTTGAACGCAAACGGCCGGGTCGTGACCGTCATGATCGGCAGCGTGCGACCCCATTGAAACTGTACCGAGAAAGCACACTCGATGTTGCCCGACGCGACGCTGAGGATGTTTTCCTTGGCACCAACCAAGCTGTTGGCGGGAAAGATCTGCACGTCGATTTCACCACCGGACCGGGTCTCGACCTCGGCCGCCCAGCGGTCGATCACTTGCGCGATGGCGTGCGACGGCGGCAATTGGTGGCTGCACCGCATGGGTGTCTCGGCCTGAGCTGCGGTGAAAGTGCCTGTTGTCAAAGCAGCGCCAAGCGCCGCGCTTAGTAGTGTTCTTTTCATGTCAGTTTCCTCCCGTTTGACATTCAATCCGAGCGTCGCCCAATGCGACCCGAAAATTGGATAAAGTGCGAAAAAGTGTCAGGCCGCACAGGCCCGCCAATTTGCAGTTTTTGGTAGACCGGCCTGCGCCATAGCTCCGTGGAGCGTCGCCTCCGGCAGGGCATCGGTCAGAAGCGCGCGCGTTTCAAACAACGCTTCGATGTCGATGCCGGTGTAAAAGCCCTTGGTCTCGGCAAGGAAAACAAGGTCTTCTAGCACGACATTTCCAGTTGCACCGGGCGCATAAGGGCAGCCGCCAAGACCCGCGATCGAAGCGTCAAAAATGCGACAGCCTGAGTCTAGCGCCGCTGAAGCATTGGCAATGCCCATGCCACGCGTATCGTGCAGATGGATCGCGTAGGGCAGACCCCCAAGACGCCTTTCCATGCGGGCACAAAGCGACGCAACCTGACGCGGCCCGCCATAGCCGACCGTGTCCGCAGGGGTGACCATGTCGACCCCAGCCTCAAAACAGCGATCCACCATGCGCATAACGTCATCTTCCGGGACGTCTCCTGACAATGAACACCCGAATGACATCGCGATGCCAGCGCTGATGATTGTGTTGCTGCCAAGGTCATTCCGAAGTTTTACGACGTTGGCGATCTCGGCTAGGCTTTGCTCTTGCGTGCGTCTGACGTTGGCCTCGTTGTGCGCTTGGCTGGCCGAGACGACGACGGTGATCTCTTCAACGCCGGTTTCCAACGCGTCGGCGGCTCCTCGTTGGTTCAGCGCCAGAGCAATCCCATGGGCATCACCCTTGGTCTGAACCGCCGCAATAACGTCGCGCACATCAGCAAAACGCGGGAACTTGTCGGCGGGCAAAAACGACCCGACTTCGAAGTAGCGGAGCGCCGCTTTGTAATCCCGGTTCACCCATTCGACTTTTTGAGCTGTGCTGGGCCAGGATTTCGTGAGTTGCAGGCCATCGCGAAGACCAACCTCGCGGATCGCGATGCCATCTTTCGGATAGGCATTGAAAACGTATTTCTGGCTCATTCGATAGCCTCCACCTTCAATGCGCCAAGGATCTCGGCGTTGTGCTGGCCAATCGCAGGGATGTCGACATCGTTGGAAACAAGGGGTGCTCCGTCCATCTCGAGAGGTAGTACAGGTGCGCGGAAATCCTTCTTGTCGGCATAATGCGACGTATAAAGCCCGCCAGGCCGGTTCACGTGAGGGTCATCATACATCTCGGCCGGACGAGCGACCGGCGCGAAGAGAAGATCGTTTTCTTGCATGATCTTCAGTGTGTCTTCATAAGGACGGCCCGCCACGATCTCTGCGATCATTGGCAATGTCCAATCTCGGGCGGCAATCTGGTCGCTCCGTGTCTGAAGACGCGGATCATCAAGCAGATGCGTTAGACCAAGGCCCTTGCAGAGTTTCTCCCACTGCCCATCAGTGGCTGCACCTAAAAAGATCTGGCGCCCGTCGCTTGTCGGGAAGAGGTCGTAAACCGGCCATGAAAAGACACGCTCGGGCATTGGTGGTGCCTCGGTGCCTTCGATATCAAATTGAACCATGTGTTGCGCAACGAGAAGCAGGCAGTTCTCAAACAACCCCGTACGGACAGCGGCGCCTTCGCCGGTATTACAGCGCTGAATAAAAGCAGCAAGCACACCTAAAGCAGCAAAGAGTCCCCCCATGATATCGTTGGCCGATGAGCCAATACGTAGCGGACGATTGGTGGGGCCAGTCATATAGGCCATTCCTGTCATCATCTGCACCACTTCGTCCATGGCTGCGCGGTTCTCATACGGCCCCTTCAGGAAACCCTTGCACGAGGCCACGATCAGCGTCGGATAACACTCGCGCAGCTGATCAGGCGCCAAACCCATTTTGGCCAGCGTCTCATCACGGAAATTTTCAACGAAGACATCTGCGGTCTTCAGCAGAGCATGCAGCTTTGCCAGATCGTCAGCGTCCTTGATATTCAGAGTCACTGACTTTTTGCCACGGTTGAAGGTCGGAAAGAACCCAGCGCCCATACCCGTTAGATCGCGTGTCTTGTCACCCTGAGGAGGCTCGATCTTAATGACTTCTGCGCCAAGAAAACCAAGAAACTGTCCAGTCGATGGCCCCATCACCATGTGGCTCATTTCCACCACACGCACGCCCTCCAAGGGTAAAGCGTTTGCCATAAGTTCCTCCCGCGGTTTTCTATTAAGGTAACCATGGCGGAACTTGAGCAATCGGAAAATAATATACTTTCGAAAATAGCGTTCTTGATATTAGAACGCACGTATGGACTCTCGACAACTTAGATATTTTGCTGCCGTATGCGAATTCCGAAATCTTTCGCACGCGGCTGACCACTGCAACACCGCCGCGTCAGCGCTGAGTCACCATATCGGTAGCTTGGAGGCAGAGCTTGGAACCAAGCTCTTTGTCAGAAAACCAAGGGGCATGGAGCCAACGGCTGCAGGACTGAAATTGCTTGAGCATGCGCAGTTTATTCTGGCGGCATTCGACACTGCCGCATCAGAGATTAAACATGGTCAAGCCGAAGTTTCTGGAAACATTGCGATCGGCATGCCCTTCTCGGTGATCAAAGTGATAGGTGGGGCGCTGATGCGCCAGGTTATTGAAGAGTTGCCCCTAGTCCATCTGGTTCTGAGAGAAGGGCTGTCCGGCGTGACATATGATGCCCTACGGTCCGGCGAGATTGATACTGCACTGATTTTCAACCCGCCTCCGGATACGCAAACAATTCGAACGCCATTAATCGAAGAGGAAATCTACTGTTTGGGTGCTCCAAACATCGTTGGCCATTCCAGCGAGCCGATCAGCCTTGAGCAAATGGCTCAGCTGCCTGTCGCATTATTGCAGAGTGGTGCGCTGTCCCGCGCGCTCGTTGATCGTCCTGCAGAACTGGCGAAACTCGAGGCAAACGCCCGCATTCAGCTGGCGTCAATCGCAGGTACGTTAAGTGCTCTGAAGGAGGGTTTAGCTTGCACTCTCGCACCTAAAATTCTAGTGAGCGAAGAACTTCGACGGGGCGAGCTTGTTGCTCGTAAAGTCGTGGATACACGGCTTATCCGGACACTCTATCTCGTGTCTGCACTCGGCACACGCCCGACGTTTTTAAGAGAAAGCATCTCAAATCTGGTGGTCGATTTTGTTCAGGACGCGGTCCGAAATGGCAACTGGGAAGGTGCAAAACTAATCGA
The DNA here is from genome assembly GCF_056531425.1 of Ruegeria sp. N4. NCBI lineage: Bacteria > Pseudomonadati > Pseudomonadota > Alphaproteobacteria > Rhodobacterales > Roseobacteraceae > Ruegeria > Ruegeria sp. N4. The sequence continues at coordinate 148,524 of NZ_JBQFLT010000009.1, read as the reverse complement.
TATTTAAAGGGCGCACTTTAGTGCAGTCCTTGGCCAATCAGGGTCGCCGCTCGCCTGTCATGAGCATTCTGGCATGTCCCGTTCGTCCAAGAGAGCAACTTCGTCAGTCATCGATGACCAACTGCCCGTGTTCGTCCTCTTTCGTAGGCACCGGGTCCAGCGCGCAGCCGGTTCCGAAACCCGAAATGCCTGCGCCGGTCGCCAGATCGAATCCAGCTTCGTGATTTGAGCAAATCAACACACGACCATTAGATGAAATGACCGATCCGCCCCTATAGTCGAGCGGAAGGAATTGGTGCGGGCAGGCATTCACGTAGGCAAAAACACCGCTTTCGTTCCTTGCAAGAAGGATTGGAAAGTCGCCCAGTTCCACGCAATGTGCCCGGCCCTCGGGTACCTCCGAGGCCGCGCAGACGACCGTCCCTCCTGCTGGTGCTGATGAATAGCTCTTCCAATTGTCGTTCATAGCATGTGCATCATGGAAACCGTGAATGTGCCTTGTCGCTTATTCATAATTCCTCTCCCAAGGGGTGACGGAAATGCGGAAGGCTGCGCCTTACTCCCGGTTCAGTTCCTTGGCGTGAAGCCAGTCAGCGTGTTTCGGCGCCTTCTTGGTCTTCGACCATTCGTCCAGCATCAGCCATTTGACTTCATCCATGCGCTTGAGCATCGCTTCTTCCTCCGGGTCCGGGCAGGCCAGTTCAATTCGGTGGCCATTGGGATCGAAGAAATAGATCGAGTGGAATATCGAATGGTCGGTGACACCCAGAACCTCGACGCCGTCTGCTTCGATATGTTCTTTGAAGGCCACAAGGGTTTCGCGGTCCTTCACTTTGAAAGCAATATGCTGCACCCAAATTGGGGTATTGGGGTCGCGGCCCATTTCCGGTTTGGTTGGCAGCTCAAAGAAGGCCAAAACGTTGCCCATCCCCGCATCAAGAAACAGATGCATGTACGGGTCAGGCTCGTGGGTTGAGGGTACGTGGTCTTCTGCAATCGCCAGGATGAATTCCATGTTGAGGATACGGCCGTACCATTCGACCGTCTCCTTAGCGTCTTTGCAGCGATAGGCGACATGGTGAATTTTTTCGATTTTCAGGTCCATGAGACACTCCTTTCCGAAGCGCACCCGAGGGGTGCAAAATCAAGTCTGTCTGTGGAATACGCCGTGGGCGGGGGTGCGCCGCCCACGGCACGGGGAAATGGCGTTAGTCTGAAACTTTCAGAACGCCGCGCTGAATCTGGTCCTCTTCGATCGACTCAAAGAGAGCCCGGAAGTTGCCTTCCCCAAATCCGTCGTCTCCCTTTCGCTGGATGAACTCAAAGAAGATCGGGCCGATCACGGTTTTCGAGAAGATCTGGAGCAGGATGCGGGTCATTCCGCCGCCCACAACGCCTTCACCGTCAATTAGGATGCCGTGTTTATTCATGCGTTCCAGCGGCTCTTCATGGTCCTTCACGCGAGCCTTGGATTTGTCATAGTAGATGTCCGGTGGTGCAGGCATGAAGTCGATACCGTGATTGCCAATTGTGTCGGTCGAGGCGTAGATGTCGTCGGTACCGATTGCGACGTGCTGGATGCCTTCTCCTTTGTATTCCTTCAGGTACTCCTCAATCTGGCTCTGATCATCCGAGCTTTCGTTAATTGGAATACGAATCTTGCCGCATGGCGAAGTTAGTGCGCGAGAGGTCAGGCCGGTCAGCTTGCCCTTAATGTCGAAGAATTTGATTTCCTTGAAGTTGAAGGCGGTGGAATAGAACTTGTACCAAGTGTCCATGTTCCCCTGCATCACGTTGTGAGTCAGGTGATCCATGTAGTAGAACCCTGCGCCGTTCGGCTTGGGATCACGTTTGTCGATCCATTCAAAATCGGTGTCGTAAGGTGATTTGCCTTCATCATAGTCCTCGATGAAGTAAAGCAGCGAGCCCCCGATGCCTACGACAGCTGGGACTTCGATGGATTTGCCGTCGCCGGTGTACTCTTCGGCACCATAATCTAAAGCGCATTGCAACGCGTGCTGCGCGTCAACGACACGCCAGGCCATTGCAGGCGCACAGGGTCCATGATCCTTAACAAATTGTGCGGCGTGGCTGTCTGGGTCGCGGTTGACCAGGTAATTCACGTTACCCTGACGATAGACTGAGATGTCCTTAGTCTTGTGTTTGGCAACTTCGACAAACCCCATTTGAGAAAAAAGCTCTTCTAACTTTCCTGCTTCGGGGTGCGCGAACTCGACGAATTCGAATCCGTCAGTTCCGGCGATATTAAAATCGTCGATTTTGGCCTTGGGTGCATCGTGCGGAAATGGTCCCATAGGAATTCTCCTGAACTTTGATGCGGCTTTCGTGCCCTCCACACCTTGATCTGGAACCCGGCCCGCGGGAAATTTCTCGCGAAATAAAACAAACGTAATTCGTTCTGGCAATTATTAAATATGAAATGTTGCGTTCTTGAATTTAGAAAACTCAGATTTTCCAGCATATTATCAATTAACTACCGAGACGAAATTGAGATAGAGACGGGGTCGCGACGCTGATCGCGATTTAAATTTTCGTGATTTCGAAGGCTGCTGGGGTCCCCATTGCATCTGTTAGATCTGCGAAGCGCTGACGCTCTGTGAAAGGTTAACTTGACCTCTCAAAGGACTGTGAACATTCAATGTGGTTATCTCAAATCGATGCAAATTAAATCAAATGCCGTAGTAGCAAGTTCGTTTTAGGGTGTTACCGTCCGTGATAATTCTCAGTGTAAACACACAATTATGTGTGAAATTTGCGCCGTAGTTTTGGTCGCGCATCAAGCGGCAGCTATTCGGGTTGATTCCGTGGCATATTGAATACCGCTTGAAAGCCCGGAATCGGCCGCTTCCCAACGCCAATGTCTGCAATCGGTGCTTCGCAGCTGTTTGCACACATTTCGGCATCTAGAACTAAGGGCTCAAAGCTGCCTAATGCCCATGCGGCATTCCGCCGATCGGCGGCTTCCCGGGACCTGACATTCGAAAGGGATGGTAAAATCGCCCGTCAGCACAGTGTTGATGTCTGGGCCTGGAGGGAGGGTTGGAGGCAAAACCATGCCTAGAATTCAACTTCCCGCAACCACTCCCAAGCGCCGCGCCTGGAACAAAGGCCGCATCATCGGCCAGAAACGCCCGCTCCTGCCAAAACAGGTTTGGGCGATCCGCGCACGATTGGAACTGGCAGGCAATCTGCGCGACCTAGCGCTCTTCAATGTCGCCATCGACAGCAAACTGCGTGGGTGCGATCTGGTTCGGCTGAAAGTGACTGACCTTGCGAGCAGCGACCGTGTTCGGGAGCGGGCGACAGTAGTTCAAAGCAAAACTGGTCAGCCGGTTCAGTTCGAACTTACTGAAAACACGCGCGATTCCGTGACGGCTTGGGTGAACGCCCCTGAGATGATCTGTTGTGCGTTCATGTTTCCAAGTCGGTTTCACAACCGACCGCACATTTCGACGCGCCAATACGGAAGGCTGGTCCGCGACTGGGTGACTGCGATTGGGCTGGAGCCGAGCGGATACGGCACCCATTCTCTGCGTCGAACCAAAGCGTCAAAAATCTATCGTAAGACCGGCAATCTGCGCGCTGTTCAACTCCTACTTGGCCACACCAAGGTGGACAGCACGGTGCGCTACCTTGGCGTCGAGCTCGAAGATGCGCTGAGCATCGCTGAAAAGATCGATCTCTGATCGAACCTGGCGGGCGGCTCTAGCCGTTCGCCATCCGGGACCGCCCATTCCCGAAATCAAAACGTTCGGCAGCTTCGAGCCCATCCCGTGAATTGGAAGTTCTCGCTGCGTGGGCGAGCGGCATGAGCCCTTCTGCCACTGCGTGAATATTCGCGCCGCGTCGCGATGTGAACAGGTGCCTTTCACGCAGGGCGCAGCAAACCGAGGGAGGTCGCTTAACAGATCGCAGGACAGAGTTGCCGTTCCCACCTTTTAGTTAAATGAAAGCTTCCCGAGTTATCCCAATCAGAGAGTACGATTTTGAACTCCAGCGTCTCATGCCCACCAAGAGCCTTGTCACCTACACAGCTTCTCACCAACGCGCCACCTACCTTTTCGATGACACGGACTGATGCAGGATCGTCGGGACTGGTTGTTATCGCGAAGTACTTCAAGCCTGCCGCACTGCCCTCCGGCAGAGTTGCAACAAGCGCCGCATATGCCGGCCCTTATCACTGTCGCCATGCTCGATGCAGCGAGCAAGAGACCGTGAGTTTGCTAGTTGGTACTCCTATCAAATGGGCAGGTGGCAATTTTTGGTATGGACAAGGATCAGATTTTGATCGGGCCCTAGTTCAAGTGTTATCACGAAGAATACGATCAATTTCGATCTTAACCGCTGGATCCAGCGGGCCGTGATCGAGTGCATTGAGGTTCTCTTCTACCTGATGTTCAGTGCGAAACCCAGGGATGGGCAATGTCACATCATTGCCGGACCAGATCCAGCCAAGCGCGCCTTGCGTCAGCGTTCGACCGCCGGTCATCAACAACTCACGCACAGCGTCCAAGCGCTGAGCGAAGCTGGCGCTGGGTTTTCCGTTATCGAAGTACGGTAACCATTCCGGTGGATGGCGGCGAATGTCGTCTCTGCTCAGGCTGTGTTCATGGTCGAATTTCTTCGTCAGCAAGCCCATCGCTAAAGGTGATCGGTTTATGGACAGGCTCTTGGAAGCGGCACAAAACTCGATCAGGTCTTGGGCGGGCGAAAACAGGTTACATGCGTGCTGGACCGCCGCGTAATGCCTTGATGTCGGCCACCGTTTTGCCTGTTCAAGACTATCTGTACTCCAGCCGAACGCCCCTATCTTTTCGGTGTCGACCAAATCCAAAAGCGTTTCGTGAACGACTTCGGCGTCGTCTCCCAGCCTATCAATGTGAAGCTGATACAGATCGATGTGGTCTCGTCCCAGCCTGTTTAGTGACGCGGTCAGTGCTTGATTAATGTATTCTGGCGACGTGTTTGTACCTGTCAGGTTTTTCGTTTGCCGGTTGTAGGTGTTTCCGAACTTGGTCGCGATTACAACATCATCCCGTCCGGCAAGAGCTTTACCCAGAATTTCCTCCGAGTGCCCTGTCCCATAAGCATCGGACGTATCAAAGAACCGGATCCCTCCGGCATAGGCCGCGTGGATAGCCCGAATGCTCTGCGCGTCATCCACATTTCCCCAGCCCAACGGTTGGTCGCCATGATAAAACGGGCCGCCTATCGCCCAACATCCAAGGCCCAGGGCGGGCACAGTCTGTGAATTCCAAAGCGTTCGCACGATCATGTTGTCCTTTCCACTGCCTTCGAGGCAAATTTGAAGCTGCGCAGCGAAATAATCGCGACGGTTAAGTTTAGGGTTCCAACCATGCCGATGAGAACGGAAACTGATGAGGGGCGAAGCACCAAGACGACTGCGGATACTGACAGCGTCATCGCAAACACAGGCTTGAGTAAACGCGATTGATTGGGCGCGATCGAGAATGCGCCGAAGAAGTAAAAGACTGCCAAGCTATGCAACGAAAGACTTAACACCACACAGCTGAGGATTTCAGTCGCAACAGGCGTGTCAAGACGCAGCATGCCGAGGATGTAGCTGACGACTAAGGCCGTTATGCCGACCAAAATGGCCAGTACCAGACCAACCAAGGCGAACTGCCAGAGCAATATGGACCGGTCTTTCACCAGCCGTGAGATCAGGATTGGAACTGCGCTTTCCTGGATCAGAACAAGAAAGATCCCATAAGCGAAGTGGCGGAACGAAATGTAAGAGCTGGCATCCGGGTTCAACGATGCGATCAGCAGTACATCAAGGGTCCCTAATAGAAAGACAATGACAACCGCGCTTTGACCGCGAACACCGTCGATGACACTGAACCTACCATACCGACTTAGTACAGCTTTTGGCAGACCATAGCGTGCGACTACGGCGGCAACAAAACCAAGTTTGACCACGACGACGCTTAGAACAAATTGCTGCGGATCAAGGCTCTGTACGAGACTTGAAACAAACACGGATAACAGAAAGGCCGCATGCAAAGATGCGTTCAGACCTCCTAGAAATCCAAGGTCACCCCTAGCCCGAACATAGCTGTCACAAACGAGTTGCAGGCCGATGGCAGCACCCAGCGTTAAACCAAGCCGCATGAAATCCGTCGTTGGTGCTGTCCAGGCGCATAACATCGTTATCACACCTATAGCCGTGGTAAGCATTAGTGTTTTTCGATAGGCTAAGTCCCGCTGAGATGTGCTTTCAATCGCAGCACGCGGTAACGAATAAGCAGCGCCGCATTGAAGAACTGCACCAATGACCGTGCCAAGGGCCAGAATGGCACTCAGCCGCGCAAAATCAGAAAGCGGTAGAACGGCGAATGCCTGCAAAGAGGCCCCAAAGAAACACGCGGCGGCGATAAATGTGTATCCAAGAAATGTTACGGTTCTTGGTAGCGAAAAGTTGGCTTCGGTGTGTGTCATTGCACTATCAACATTTTACAGACCAGCGGTGTGTGATCCGAGGCCGCAGATGGAATCGGAATGGTCGCACACTCCGTCAGCTGATTTGCAGTGTCTCCCAAATGGTCAAGCTTCCACAAACTCGGGCCTTTGTGTGGGAATGTGGGAGGCCATAGCCGAAAATGCGCCTTCCACGCGACCATTCGCATTTGGGGCATCAAGAAAGTGGCATTGAAATCGCCTCCAAGTACTACTCGTTTCGAGACGTCGGATAGCTCTGCTTCGACAGCTTGAAACGTGGTTTTTCGATCGCGCGCGGCGTGGCGCACGAAGGTCCAGAACTCCGTTTCAAATGGGGTGTGAAGGCGTGTTATGTGAACGGGTACATGCGTGTTGAGAAAGGTCACGCCCGAAATCTCGACCTGCAAGGCATTGTCCGAAGTTATGGGAGCTTCGATTCCAGGATGGCGGCTTGCAGTGACAAGCTCTCCTTTTTGCCAGACATACTGATACCCGCAACAGCTGCGAAGCAGCGATGCCTGATCGATTGCCACAACAGAGTTGGTGTGTTGGTCCCAATACAAGTGCTCTTGCAGAAGCAGAACATCGGCATCCAACGCGTTTACAACGGCGGAAAATGTGGCGGTCCCTTCTTTCTGGTCCCAGTACTCTGTGTTCCAGGTGGCTATTCGAAGCGTAGACGCGGTTATAGGTTTTTCATGTGGTACCGTCCAAGATACGGCGGCCAACCCAAAAACGGTAACGATGCACAACAACCACTGCCAACGCAGCAACCTGAACGCAAGCGCTACCAAAAGAATGGCGATAACGCCCAGATAGAGCATCAATGGAATGCTCTGAAGCACCAAGGCAACCGGTTTGTCGTCATCCAGAAATGGGATGGCACTAAGGCCGATGACCGCTGCGACCAGGGCGGTTTCAGTTGACCGCAGGAACGCCATCCCAATCACCATATAGCTGTCTAAACTCAGGAGAGATTACATACATTATCAAGCCGGCCAAAACGCCCAGACCCGCTGCAGTGTGAAACGATAGATACCAAAAAAGAAATGCGGGCAGTTTACGTATGCCCAAAACAGCCCAGGCTTCGCTATAGATATCGCGCTCGTTTACGATGATTGCTACGACACTTGCTAAAAGGCCTAACAACGCCAAAATCGGCAGCCAGAACGCCAACACAACCAGCATCCAGCATAATCCAACAAGTGCAGTTCCCATCAGTCGGCGCGGCAGTTCAAACCCTTGCATCAATCCTTTCTTCTGAAAATAGAACGGTACGCGGTCCCTGCTACGCCTCCAGAATTTCCGCATCATGGGCAAGAAAGCGTCATCATCGTCGTGTCGGCCACGAACAAGGTCCGTCAAGACGATGCGCCCATGTCGCGTCAGTCTTTCGCCATAGTCGATTTCCTCGGTCTGGCGCAGATTTTCGTTGAAAAGACCTACCTTATCCAAGACATCTTTTCGGATGGCCCCTAACGAGAAGAACCCGCCGGACACATTTCCCAAAGACGCCGCGCGCCAGACATAGGCCTGGAGCGAGCGGAACTCTTCCCAAAGGCTGTCGCGAAACAGGGGGCGGGGTTCGTAGAGGCCGCAGACAGAAACGACGTCTTCGAATTTGACGAACTGGAGCAGAGCAGCTTCAATGGCACATGGGTCTAGCACTACATCGGCGTCAACAAAGAACACGATGTCTCCGGTCGCATGTGACAATCCGAGGTTTCGTGCCGCAGCGACGCCGCTGTTTACAGGCGTTTGCAAAACCTTGGCCGGATAGTTTTTGGCAATTGCGAAAGAGCTGTCGGTGCTGTGATCATCGACCACAATGATTTCATGGGGCGTGTGGGTCTGCGCCAATATCGCTTCGATGCATGCCCCCAGTGAACGGGCATAGTTGTAGCTTGGAATAACGACCGAGACGGATACGTTGTTGAAATTAAGCATCACAGGACCCCGAATTGCACCAACAGGTAATCCGCGCTGACTATAACCGCGCTGCCTAGTAGTAACGTAAGCGTCGCGCGATCACGTGTGAGTATTTCGGTGGGCTCTTTGAACTCAACCAGCATTTCGGCTAGCACTCGGCTCCATATCAGAACCATCGCGCCACCGGCGAGGGCCAGGGCCCAAGCGTTCATATGTGTGTAAATGGTAAGGAATTCTCTGAAATTCACGGCAAGTCCCGTCAGAATAATAACTGCAATGTTCGAAAACAATACGGTCAGCATTGTGGCACGACTTTTGGTGTAGAAGGCTGAAATGCGCAGTTTCGAACCGTCAGTGGCCCGGATCGTCTTTGCCAGTCGTTTTCCAACCGCCAAACATAGCGTTGCAAAGAACAGTGGCAACACAAGCCAGTCCTGAGCGGTTCCGAAATTGGTCACGCTCAATCCAACAAGGTAGCGTAAGACGAAGCCTGCGGCGATTATCGTGATGTCGATGATCGCAAATTCTTTGCCTATATGAGAATAGAAAACATTCAGCACAAAATAGACCACAAGAAGAAGTGTTGGCTCAAACCCAAGCGTCATGGCAGACAGCACAACTGAGGCACCAAACAAACAGGCGGTCAGCGTCAAGGCCTGTCTTTCGGTGACGCGGCCAGCGGCTACAGGCCGATGGCATTTGGTTGGGTGAGACATGTCATAGAAGGCGTCCAGTGTGTCATTCAGAGCATAGACGGCCATAGCCATCAGGCTGAAACAGATGAAGGCAATGACAGGCCCGGTCCAATCAGCCTCGAAACCTGTCAAAGCAAAGGGAAGCAACACAAGGCTATTTTTGACAATATGAGTTGGACGGCAGAGCACGACCAAATCGCATAACTTCTCCCAAACTGCAGGGAACGAGCGAAAAAACCTGGTCTCAGAGAGAGGCAGCTTTGGTTCTGTCGAAACGGACATCTTACTTCTCCTTAAATAAATGCTTTTACGAGAGTAGTGAGCGGGCTTTTCCATACTTGCTGGTGCCCGGGGCCGACGTTGGATGAACTGGCCGCGTGATTGGCGCGGCAATACCATTCAAAGCTGTCTTGTAGCGCTGATAAACCCGAGTGCTTGGGGCTGAAACCGATCGCTTCCTTCGCAGCAGCAAGAGAAACTGTGGATCCATGTGTCAGATTGTGGATGAGGCGGCTGTACACAGGAGACAAACCCGTTACATGAGAGATATTCAAAGTCGTAACCGCGACTCCTTGAGGCACGAGCAGCAGTTGTTTTCCATAGCCCGCTTGGTCAAGAACATCTTGAAACAGCTCTGCAATGCTGTGATCGGCTCTGGATGCAATATTGAGTATGCGTTGGTCCGCCTCAGCCGACTGGGCCAATGTCAACTGAACCGCTTCCACAAAATCGTCAACGTGAAGGAACTGATAGACTGCGGCCCCGTCTCCGATTATTGGAAATCTCTTGCCCGATGCTGCGAAATCAAACAGGTGACCGAACAGGCCTAGACGCCCAGGCCCAACAATTGCTTTAGGCCTCAGGATGGTCCACTGCGTCGGAGTCTTGCACAGGACGTCTTGCACCAAGCGCTCAGCTCGGATTTTCGCGGTGTTGTATGCATCCCAAGGATTGGGGTTGGTCGTTTCCTGAACATGGGCAGGATGCTGGGGACCGTAAACGGCAGTCGATGAGATGTGTACAAACTGCCGGACGTTCGTTTTACGCGCCCACAGCAAAAGCCGGAGTGTCGCCAGTACGTCTGTTTCGAACACCTCCTCGCGTGAATGACTGGGCAGAGCCGCAGCCGCATGAATAACAGTGTCGATGCGTTCTGGTAGAAACTCTTCGATGGCGTTGTGGCGCAGATCGACAGCAATGCAATTCTGAGCATTTGGGGCCGCGCGATCGAGATGAAACACGGATGCACCTGCATCTGAAAGCCGTCTGGCAATATGACGCCCTGCGAAGCCATGAGAACCTGTTAGCAATATGCGAGTGTTTCGTGACATAGGACAATACCTTCCTGTATGCCACAAGAAACGTCTTGGGCAATTCAGTCATAAGTGGTTGTTTTATTTAGGCTAAAATCAGTGTTTCGAAGGCTTTTCCAGGTGAGCCTCGAGTGGGGTAGCTTTGGTAAACTTCAATCTCACCAAGTGGTGGTGGTTCTTTTTGCTGTTCGTGACGGGCAGCCTCTATTTTGGCGTAGGCGTCATCAAAACAATGATAGTTGCCGTAGAAACCTGTTGCGCGAAGTGCGAAATACTTGTGTTCAGGAAGATAGGTTCTTTCAAAGCCACGTGTGTCTGTTGCAACACCCGCCTCGATGGGCTGAAAGACCCTCAACGTTACATGATCATTCGTTTCGCTCGTATATCGTGCTGCGATCCGAGATGTATCGAAGCCATTGATCTCGAACTGTTCAATCGCACTTTCGACAAAGCTGACGACTTTCTTTTTCTTAATAGTCGCCTCACGTCCGAGCGTCCAAAATCCACCATAACGCTGCTCGAAAACATCCGTCAGGATCGTTTCTTTGTATTTTTCGATCAGATCGATCGCAGCAGTGGCTTTCGCTGCAAGGTTTGAAAGGTCTTGAATCAACGTGTTCAGTAAGAATCCGTCCGCACAAGTTTTAGGATCGAGTAACCTGCCAATCGTATTGATCGATACACCAACTTCGCGAAGAGTTGCGATGAATATCGCGCGCTCTAACGCATCATCCTCGAACACGGCCCGACCATTTGGCAAGATGCTTGGGCCCAAGAGCCCCTTTTCCTCGTAAACCCTCAGCGCTTTACGCGACAAATTGGCCTGAGTTTGTAGTTCAGTTCGTGTCAGCATGCCGATCTCGTTTAGGTCCAAACAACCCGAGTTTGTTCTATCTCAGGTAGTATAGTGTTGGCCCCAAGGGCCAAATCAAGGTAAAACCGGAGCTGTAGAAGAGACATGTAAGGCTTTGTATTATATATTAATTTATACAGTGGGCGCTAGGATCGGCGATTTTTAGCTTCCCGCATCATTATGCATGAGCAAAACAACCAGCTAGTAAGTTATTGAGATCCAACGCACCTAAGCTTCAAGAATTCCAACGACTAACGTCCATCGGATCGGAGCTAGTCATCTAGACGAGCAGTCATGACTCAACAAGAACCCAAGTTGAACGCCGTCTTGGGCGACTAGCTTTCAAATCAGATTGCGACGCTGCAAGAAGGCGCTTCTACAAGCGCTTCGCCAGGAAAGCCTAATTTGGTTGAAAACCGGAGCTGTTCCCGGTCAGGCTTTCAAATCCTTATCGGCCGCGCAGCAAATTTTTTGTTCTGTTGGGATCGTCCAAGCAGCTAGGCATTGACCGCTTCCGCGATATTGGCCGCGTTGCAGCAAATTCTCCGCCCCGCCTGCGAGGGTATGCCGCATTGGCGAAGTTCAGAAATCGAATACCGGCATGTCCAGCGTCTGTTTTATAGGAACAGGTTGTGACGAAAGCACAGTGTTGGAGCGCGCAAATTCGGCGCCGTCGAACGACTGTTTCGGTGAAATGCGCTGCGTCGCAACATAGGGCTTGCCGCAACCGCAAGTCTAAGCTGCGTCAGCGAAGGTCGAAAATCCAAGGTCGGGTTTGTCCGCAAAGCGGACATGCATCGCGATTTTGCGAACGTCTGCCTCGAGCCCAAAGCGGACACCGAAAAAATGTCAGACGACGCCAAAAAGTAGCGTCGCCCGATAGTCGCGGTTGTCGCTTTATTCTACCAGTTCCAGATCACCGGGACGCCAGGTCTTGTCGAACCAAGGCTCGAGCGGGCCGTAGAGGCGCATCATCACGTTGAAGCTTTGCCCAGGCATGGTTTGCGCCCAGTTGTTCTCCCAACCTTCTGGGGCTTCTGGACCAAAATAGATGCTGGTACTCCCATCCTCATTCGGTTTTATCCCCGGTCTATTAGAGTCGATACCACCGGATTGCTGGTCAGTTTCAAGGATTGACCGAGTCTGTCCGCTATACAACATAAACGACGCAAAGTTTTTTGCGGGAACCGGCGCCGGTAGCGTTACCTTATAGGTTTTTGAGCCGTCAAGGTACTGTCCGTTGTTGTCTCGCGCTGTCATCGCATAGACAGACCCCGTCCCGACCGGTGGCGAGGTCATCGCAGGCGTTATGCCCGTTGCCATATAGAAAAAGTACGACCGATCATCGAGGATGCGCGCGCCGTCCTCAAGAAAAAGATAGCTCTGGCGTTGGAACGGTGAGTTCCATTGCCGGTCGTCATAAAAGAACACTCCTGGATCACGCGAAGCATACGTGATCGCTCGCGCCGTGGCGTTTGCGATTGCTGCTGCCTCCTTAAATATGCCCTGCATACGGGCATCGGGTTCGAAGGGCTCGCCCTTCCTGATCCCTATGGAAGCAAACGTTCCTACAATTTCCGGACTGAACGCACCAATTGGATTGTTTTCGAGCGCGACGTGGATCTCTTCAAAGAAGTCTTCGTTGTTCGCGTGAACAGTGTTGTGTTGAACACCGGAGATATTCAGGAAAGTTTCCGCGGGAGGATTGTCCGCTTCACTAAGCGGATAAATATTCAGACCCGCCTTGATCTCGGCAACAGGGCCAGCCGTATCCCCGTCTGCGTCTGGCGAGCGTCTTAGCAACAACCAGTGCTCATATGTCTTTGTGCGTAGTTCGAAGTAGCCCTCGGGCACCGGCGTTTCATCGTCGTTGTGCAAAAGTAGATACTTGCCACCTTCTCCCTTATCCGCGCCAAGCGCCCCGATATCCGTCACATAGTCAAACGCGGCGTCATCAAGCAACCCAAGCAGGCCTGCCGGAACCTCAATCACCATCGGGCCATCCGAGATATCGACATTCGAACCAATGTAGATTGTGGTTGTATTGGGCGTCAGCCAGATGGACCGCGCGTCCAGCAGGTCTTCTGCAATCACGACGTCATTGGGATTGACGCCCAAGTCTTCGTATCCCTGAAACATAGCCCGAAGCGAAGCGATCTTCATGCCGTCCAGGAAAGCCGTCGTCGCTCTGATCAGATCAAGGTTGTCGAAGGCTTTCTCCACCGTCTCAGGTGATGGCATACCATCGAAGAATTCCAGATCACCAAGCGTCTGGGTCTCGACCTTGTCTGGTGTAAGAACATTCTCAGGAACGTCGGCTTTGAATTCTTGGGCAGAAGAATGCGATGCGAGTACCAGGGCAGTCAGCACAGCTAACGACTTTGTTTTCATTGTCCGCTCCATTGGGAATTACTGTTTGTTTTGATCAGTTTACTTTTTCTAGATCGCCCAGCATCCAGCCACTCTCCAGCCATCCTTCTTGCGGCCCATATAGACGAAACAAAAGGAAGTACGGCTCTGTGGTTGGTATCCAGTTGCTTTCCATGCCTTCCGGTGCTTCTGGTCCAAAAAAGATGTCGTAAGAACCGTCTTCATTAGCCTGCATCGCATCAGTGTCGCGCTGGGACAAACCGACAGGATCAACGTTCCGAATGAAGCTCTTGGTCTCCATCGAATAAACAATCACGGACCAGAAATCGTCGGCAGGTGTGTCCGCTGGGACGTTCAGTCTGTAAGTCTGATTGTGGTCGTACATTTCACCGTCGCTGTCGCGAAGGCCCGTCAGATAAAATGTACCGCCACCGAGTTGTTTCGGCAGGTACGTGATCCAGAAGTAGCTGCCGCCCGCACGCGCATCCACAAGTACCTCTGTCTCAGTCTCATACGGGAATCCTGCCTCGGGTTGACCTTCGGCAAAGTCCCATATCAGCCACTGGCTCTTCATCTCGCCGCTATCGTCGACCCAGAGCGGGATCATGGCTTTGCCGGGCGTTACAAAGTAGTTCTGCATTGAGGCATACGCCAACAACAAACCCTCATTCATAGCTTGCATCTGAATTTCCGATGGCTCGAAAGGTTTTCCCTTTTGGATCCCGAGATCCTTCAGGAAATTTATCATGACCTTGTCTTGTGGTCTGACAGGGTTGTTTTGAACGTAATCGTTCAAGTCCTGAAAGAATGTCTCGTTGTAGTATGGAAGCGAGTCGTACGGCACTTCTGACGCTTCGAGATAGTTGTTGGGTGGCGGATTGTCGGCCTCAGACAGGTAGTACACCTTGATCGTCTGAGCGTACTCGGCCGCATCGGCGTCCGTTCCGCCATTCGTCAGTTTTGGCCGGAACGAAAAACCATATTCGTAGGTATCTGTTTCAAAGGGAAGGTATCCCGCCTCAGTTAATTCCTCCAGGGACATATCCCCTTCGTAGCCTGGGGGTAGCATGAGGTACTTGCCGCCGGCACCTTCATCGAAACCATCGGGACCAACGTCCACGATAGGAACATCCCAAGCATTCACGATTGTACCGAAGTAGTTCACCTTGTCGGTGGCAGCGGGCACTTCAATGACAAGGGGACCGGGTTCCGAGGTCATTGAAGCCCAAGCATAGGCCGTAACGTCGTTAGCTGTAAGAAACCCATGTTTGGAATCGAACGGCTTATTGAGATAAATGATGTCGTTGTAGTCGCCACCGAGGTCGCGACGAATGCCCTTGAGGAAATCGATCATACCGGCGGCAGGCATTCCCCAGATGGCCGTCTGGGTGGCACGCTGCACCATAATCTTGTACTCGATGTCCTCGACCTCGGCTGATCGTGCAAGGATGTCGCCCGTGTCGTTGAAGGACTGTGAGAAAACTGGTGAAGCAGAAATACCTGCGCCGAGCACCATTCCCAAAAAATGCATCGAAAAACCGCCGTGTAGTGGCCGAAGTATTTTCATATTGCAATGCTCCCAGCTGTTTAGGGAAAGCTTGCACATCCGTTCAGCCGATGCGTATCATTTCACGACACGCGGGCGAACAAGCGGGTTGACGGATTGAACCTACCACCGATGATTTCGGCCAAGGCCTTGGGCGCGATGCCCCAGTTCGTGCTTGAGGCCGCTGGGGAAAGACGCCTGCTGCGTGCTTTTGACTCTGCCGATCTTCCTGTTCACTTCATTGAGGAAAGAGGCGGTTACATCTCGGAGCATGCCTTGGCGACCTTTGTGCACGAAGCCGCACGATCCACGGGACAACAAAACATCGGATTGTTGTGGTCACCGTATCTCACTGTCGCTGACTATGGCGCTTGGGGGAGTTACGTTCTTTCTGCTCCAACGCTGGGGGCAGCGCTAATACGAGCTTCTGCCGTCATGCCATTTCATTCGTCCACGGATCGCGCGTGGCTAGAAACTTCGGGCACAAGAGCGCGCTACTGTTATCGTTTTGGACTTCGCTCGCATTTCGCGTATCCGGACATCGGTTTCTCGGCCGTTGGGGTTTTTCTGAGCATATTCTGCGCGTATTTAGGAACCGACTGGAAACCATCGGCCGTGCTCTTGGACTTCCCGAAGGTTCCTGGATTTGTCGAGGCAGAAGACACCTACGCTTGTCCTGTAATCTGGAACGCCACCCGGCTTGGGGTTGAGTTTGAAGCATCGGCTTTGCGAGCCGAAGCCACGCCCAAAAAACTTAGCAGCGGCTCGACAACTGTCGGAGATATTTCTCGCGAACGATTGGGCGGCCCACCTCAAACACTTAGAGGACAAGTCGAGGAAGTGGTTTGGCAACAACTTCATCGGGAGGAAATGTCGATTGATGCCACCGCGCGTTCGCTCGATCTTGGCATTCGCACACTACAGCGGAAGTTAGCAGGCGAAGGGGTTCGTTTTCGCGAAATCGTCAACGATGTCAGGGTAGCAAGGGCCGAGGAACTCCTCACAGATACGCGCGAGACAGTCTCCAGCATCTCCTCCATGCTAGGATATGAAACCGCAAATAATTTCAGCCGCGCATTTAGGAAGGTGACGGGACTGACGCCCTCTGACTATCGCAAGATGAACTCCGGTCATACTTGAATGGTCGTCTGCAAAATCAAGCCGTTGGCGTCTGCATTGCTCACAAATTTAAGTTAAGGTTGGATGCGACGAGTAACCGCGTCCAGTCCGAGTAGGGCAGGAAGCTAACCTAGTTCGATCACTTTTTATGTTTTCTTTTAGGATCAAGAAACAGTGTGCGTTGGAACAATGACAAAGTTACAGAGTATTTGCTTGCGGAGGTGGTTTTATCAGATGCCCCGCGTCGATTACCCTGGGATAGGTTCAACGCGGGGCTGTAGGAAAGTGCTAGGTACTCAAATGATGCCCGCACTCACTACGGGAAACATTCTGATATTTCGATGCTTGCTCTGTTTATGTATCCAACTTGGATATTTGATAGGTCCAACTGCTTAAAAAGTCGGAGCATGCAATGCGCACACCCCTCGAGATGGAGAGCTTTGGTCGCGAGTTTCCCGAGCACCTTCTTAGAATTGTTTGGTTGCTTATGTTGGTTGACACTTTTTTGGAGCTATTCCAAACAATCACTCAAAAAGCATCCACGAGATGGAAATACTTCTGCAAATGCAACGACGAGCTTTTGTAGTGCTGTTTTGGGTGCAGCCCCTAGTCATTTCCAGACACGAACCAATGAAATTGGCGAAAAAACCCACGGTCGTTCATGGGATGGGAGACGACCGTGGGTAGCAGTTAGGGGTATGATAGGTACGAAGCCATCATGAGTTTGGATCAAAACTCTTACAAAAGATTTGTATTTTGAAAGAAGAGCTTGCGAGCTATTCAGGCTATAGGTGTTCACCGACGTTCCGCAGTGCTTTTCCAGCAGTTGTTTGCAGAAAACGCTTTCACACGTTGAAATAAGTTCACATCGAAATATTTGCTTTTGTCGCGTTGTGGGTAGCTTCGCGACGCATCGTCTTATTGGGAGGAATACATGAAATATGCTGCCATTTTTGCCGCCGTGGCAATCTCCGCTTATGCAACTGTCGCCGCTGCCAAAGACCCGGTTCCGGCAAGTAGCGATAACTTCGAGATTTACAGTGAGGTTGAAGGCTGGACGGTTTATGCTGACAACGACTCTGGTACATGCCTGATAGAAAAAGTCTTCGAGAGCGGGAACGTCATGCAAATGGGTCTAACCAAAAACCAAAAACACGGTTACTTGGGAGTATTCACGCAAGCTGACATCGACATCAAAAACCGTCAAAAAATAGAAATAGCAATTGACGACTTCGTGTATGAAGGTCGTGCAAAAGGCATAAAAAGCAAGAAGCTAGCGGATAACTACTCAGGTGGCTATATCGTTGTAAAGGACGCAAATATGGCGACTGCCGTGGCCGAAGGTCAGACCTTGATCGCATTTCCAAAGAAGTCTGCAAATTTCATTGTGGACCTAACCGGTACGAAGAAGGCTATGGAAGAAGGTCGTAAATGCAACCTAGCACTTGCCAGCTAGCTTAGGCCGTTGCTCAACCTCAAAGAAAGTTGAGTTGCCTTTTTGTCAAACCATTAGTGGCCCCGCAGTTTGCGGGGTCACTTGTTAGTAATTTTTTGTCTTTTCGCCTCAAGCATCAAGCTTATGGTTAGCCAGCCAAAACTGGTGCGGGCGTTGTCTGGAAAGCAACGAATTTTGGTTTATCCGAGTGAGTGGCAAGATCGAGTGCGATACTCAAACAAGGCAACGCGGTCTATTATTGCCCGTGTCTGCTTTGACCGAAACTCTGCCGTTCAGCAGATTTCAAAGAACGTCCAGCGCCGTTCAATGCAGACGTTCAGGCGAAATTTCTCGGAATGACCACCAACAATGACCGCTATCCGTTCCTAAGCCGTCATCTGACTTAACGACTCAGATGACTGACTTGAGCCCATACCTACCAAATGCTGCACACTGCACGAATGGTCACTTTCGAGCCGACCTACGCCCGAATCTCTTCACGCATAAACTCCACAAAGGCCCTTACACGCGGCTTTCGAAAGGCCGAAGGTAACTGCACGCTTTGGATCGGCAAAGTGCGGGAATGGAACTCCGGAAAGAGTTGCACAAGACGTCCGGTTTCAAGGTCGTCCCCCAAAAACACATCTGGGCATATGAAGATGCCGCCCCCGGCACGCGTCGGTACGAGGCAGGCGGGAGGACTGTTTGCCAGAAATGGGCCAGAGACAGGCACCTGCACGGTTTGCCCTTCGATCTGGAATGGCCAGCGGTTTGGATCGGGGTTGTTCGCATCTCGAATGCAAATGTGGTCCGAGAGTTCCGCAGGATGTGAAGGTGCGCCATGTTCTTCAAGGTAGGAAGGAGTCGCGACGACTTTCATATGCGTTTCACCGAGCTTGCGAACGACCAAACTGGAGTCACTGAGCGCGCCGATCCGTATTGCGATATCGAAACCGCCCTTGGCCAGATCGGCATAATGATCCGACAAGTCCAATTCGACTGTGACGTCCGGGTGTTGCTCTACGAAACGGCTTGCTGCTTTAGCCACCGCCGTGTCGCCATAGGTAAGGGGCGCAGCCACACGAACGATGCCCTTCAAGCCCTCTGAAGCGTCAAACTCAGTCTCCAACTGCTCCAATTCAGCCAGCACCCGTCGCGCTCCTTCCAGATATCGCTCCCCCTCGTGGGTCAACGACATAGACCTGGTGGTGCGATGGAGAAGATTCAGCCCAACCATGTTTTCGAGCTGGGCCACACGTTTGCTGACCAGCTTGTTTGAAATGCCAAGCCGTTGTCCGGCGGCGGCAAAAGAACCGGATTCCACAACAGCCACGAAGCTCTGCATCCCGTCGATCCGGTCCATATCATTGTCTCCATTTGCGCGATACACAATCGCTCTTATCGCCATTTCATGGAGAAAAGACCATCGCTAAGTTCCTCTCAAGCTGAATCGCAGGAGAAAAGAACATGGCAACGTCAGACGCCCCCATCTCAATAGGTCAGGTCGCCCTGACGGTGCGCGATCTGGATAAGACCGCCACCTTCTATGAAGACGTGATTGGCCTCGGCCTGATCGAACGCAACGGTGAAAGCGCCTTCCTCGGCACCGAGGCCGGAACGCTGATCGAGTTGCGCCAGGACCGAAACGCTAGACCCTTTCCTAAAGAGGCGGGGCTGTTTCACACCGCATTTCTGTTGCCGTCCAAACAAGACCTCGGCGCATGGCTGATCTACGCGGATGAGCGTGGTGTTCGCCTGGATGGCGCATCCCACCACGGTGTCAGCGAGGCGCTGTATCTGAACGATCCCGAAGGAAACGGCATCGAAATCTATCGTGATCTGCCTCGCGAAGCGTGGAAACGCCAAGGCGATACCATCCACATGACAACGCACCCGCTCGACCTGAAATCACTAACGGTAGATGCCACACAGTGGCAATGCGCACCGCCAGGCACAGTCATCGGACACGTTCATTTACGTGTCGGTGATGTCGGCAAGGCAGCCAAGTTCGTTACTGACGAGCTGAGTATGGTTCAGACATTTGAGCTGCCCTCAGCCCGCTGGTTCGGGTCCGGTGGCTACCATCACCATCTTGCGGCGAATGCTTGGCAATCAAAGGGGGCAGGCTCGCGCTCTGCTGGGGCCACTGGTCTCACAAGTGTTGAACTGTTGGCTGACCCGGCAAATCTCACGCCCGGCCACAAGGTCGATCCGTGGGGCACAGAATTCACAATCACCTCGGCGCAAGCCGGCGCCGCGAGAATGTCGTCAAATCAAACCAAGAGAGGACTACAACGATGACACCTAAAGAACTCGTATTGGAGGCTGTAGCCGCCATTTTCGTCAACTTCGACGCAACCGCCGCCGAACAACTGCTGGCAAATGACTATATTCAGCACAACCCTGCTGTCCCCACAGGTGCCGCCCCGATCCTCGGGTTAATCCCCGGTCTCAAGGAAAGCGGGATCGAGGTGGACATCCACCGGGTGATCACGGAGGGCGATATGGTCGTCCTGCATACGACCTATAACAACGCCCAGGCGTTTGGCGCAGACACCTTGGTTGGCTTTGATGTCTTCCGCGTCGAGGATGGAAAGGTTGCGGAACACTGGGACAACCTGACACCGCTCACACCGCCAAACCCTTCGGGACACACTCAGACCGATGGTCCGACTGAGATAACCGATCTGGATAAGACTGCTGAGAACAAGGCGCTGGTCACAGACTTTGTGAACACTATCCTGAAGGATGGCGACGTTGACCGGATAACCGAATTCCTGTCCACGGAGACCTACATCCAGCACAACAGCAACATTGCTGACGGTCTGGACGGTTTGGGTGCGGCACTTGCAGGCATGGCCGAGCAAGGCATCCAAATGATCTACTCGGATGTCCACATTGTTGTGGCCGAGGGCAACTTTGTCTTCACCGCCTCTGAGGGTAAGTTTGCCGACGAGCCGACTGCCTTCTATGACCTATTCCGCGTCGAAGACGGCAAGATCGTTGAGCATTGGGACGTGATCGCAGAGATCCCTGCTGAAATGGCCCATGACAACGGCAAGTTCTGATCGGGTGCCAATATGAAAGCATTCCTGGTCACCCTAATGATGACGAAGCTAGGAAGTACGGCAATGGCTCAAGATGCTGGCGTAATTGAGATTGTGACAATGGATCTTGCCGCAGGGATCACAGCTCAGGAGTTCGAACCGGTCGATAGGGCCATTGAGAACGAGCACGTTAGTAAACAGCCCGGCTTCATCTCCCGGCAAGCTGCGTTCGCAGATGGCAAATGGGCGGTCGTCGTCAATTGGGAAAGCGCAGAGGCAGCGCAGGCGTCCATGGACAGCTTTGCCTCTGCCCCGGCAGCCGAGAAGTTCATGAACATGATCGACGCAACTACAATGTCGATGACCCGCTACGAACTGGCGCGGTGAGCATTCCCAAACCAACGAAAGCACCCGTGGCAATCATGGGTGCTTTGTTGTCCGATGTAATGCAGAGTTCCGGAGCTATCAGATTGTCTGGCTAGCAGAATTGGTCAGTTCATCATTCGGCTCTAGCTCTTTTCAGCGCTTGGCTTGTAGTTTTCCATAGCTCAAACCGGCTTCTTTGCGCTTCTCGGGCGCTTACAATTCTCGTATCGAATGTCCGGTTTGGGCTGGAAGCGGCCATCCGAAAACCTTCCCCGGCAATACGGCGATGGCGCGAAACAGGCAAAGAATGAGACCCGAAGATATGGAGCCTCGAACCAAGAAAGTTGAAGGTTAATGCGCCCAAAGCTTTGGGCCAAAAATGCAATTCTTTGGGCGAAATGCAAAGCTATGGGCGCACCTACAAACTCCTCAGAAATCCAAATTCTCAACGCTCAGCGCGTTTTGCTGGATGAACTCCCGGCGGGGTTCGACCACGTCGCCCATCAGCTTGGTGAACAGATCGTCGGCCTCGACCATGTCGTCCACGCGCACCTGCAACAGCGTGCGCGCGTCCGGGTCCAGTGTGGTTTCCCATAGCTGGTCGGGGTTCATCTCGCCCAGACCTTTGTAGCGTTGCAGCGACAGGCCCTTTTCGCCCTCTTCCAGAATGGCGCGCAGCAGGTCCAGGGGCCCGTGGATGGCTTGCATCCGGTCGCGGCGGATCAGGGTGGCTGGGGTGTTGTAGACCTCTTGCAGGCTTTGGGTGAAGCTGCCGGTCTTGCGCGCCTCGCCCGAGCGCAGCATGGGGCCGTCCAGCGTGCGGACCTCTTCGACGCCGCGCAGGATGCGGGCCAGACGGATGCCGTGATCCTGTGTGATCCGGCCCTGCCAGCCCCGCTCGTATTCCAGCGCGATCAGATCGAGGCGGGCGGCGACCTTGTCGGCCACGCCCTGCAGATCGGCATCCACCGCGCCCGGCACAAAGGCCCCGGCAACGGCGGCTTGTTCCAGAATGTGGCGCGGATAATGTGTCGGGAAGGCGTCCAGCACACGTTTCAACTGTCGCGCCTCGTCGACCACACGGGTCAGGTCCTGACCGATGATCTCTTCGCCTGAACCCAGTTTCAGCACCGCGCCCTCAACCCCCTGATTGATCAGGTAATCATCCAGCGCCGCCTGATCTTTCAGGTAAACCTCTGATTTACCGCGCGACACCTTATAGAGCGGTGGCTGCGCGATATAGAGATACCCGCCTTCGATCAGTTCCGGCATTTGCCGGTAGAAGAACGTCAGCAGCAGCGTCCGAATATGCGCACCGTCCACATCCGCATCGGTCATGATGACGATCTTGTGGTAGCGCAGCTTTTCGATGTTGAACTCATCCCGGCCAATGCCAGTGCCCAGCGCCATCACCAGATTGCCGATTTCCTGCGAGGACAGCATCCGGTCAAACCGCGCGCGTTCGACGTTCAGGATCTTCCCGCGCAGCGGCAGAACCGCCTGCGTCAGCCGGTCCCGGCCCGTTTGCGCCGAACCACCAGCTGAGTCCCCCTCGACGAGGAAGACTTCGGTCTTGGATGGGTCTTTTTCGGAGCAATCCTTCAGCTTGCCAGCCAGATAGTTCACGTCCATCGCGGTCTTGCGGCGGGTCAGTTCGCGGGCTTTGCGCGCCGCTTCACGGGCAAGGGCGGCCTCGATGATCTTGCCGACGATGGTCTTGGCCTCGTTCGGGTTTTCCTCGAACCATTCGGCCAGTTTTTCGTTCATCAGACCTTCGACCGCCGGGCGCACTTCGGAACTGACCAGCTTGTCCTTGGTCTGGGATGAGAATTTCGGATCGGGCACCTTGACCGACAGCACACAGGTCAGGCCCTCGCGCGCGTCGTCACCGGTAAAGCTGACCTTTTCCTTCTTCGCAATCCCGCTGGACTGCGCATAGTTGTTGATGGTCCGCGTCAGCGCGCCGCGGAAGCCCGCCACGTGCGTACCGCCATCGCGCTGCGGGATGTTGTTGGTGAATGGCAGCACCGTTTCGTGGTAGCTGTCATTCCACCACATGGCGATTTCCACGCCAATGTCATCGCGCTCACCTTTGATATAGATCGGTTCGGCCATCGCCGCCGTTTTGGAGCGGTCCAGATATTTGACGAACTCCTTGACGCCGCCCTCATAGAACAGTTCGGTTTCCAGCCGTTCGGCAGGGCGTTCGTCGATCAGGATGATGCGCACGCCCGAGTTCAGGAAGGCCAGTTCGCGCAGGCGTTTTTCCAGCGTCTCAAACGAGTATTCCAGGTTCGAGAACGTGTCGGTCGAGGCCAGGAACCGCACCTCGGTCCCGGTGCGGTCGCCGCATTCCTCGACCACCTTCAGATGCTCGGCCGTCTCGCCGCCTTCAAACCGGGCAACGTGTTCCTTGCCGTTCCGCCAGACGCGCAGTTCCAGCCAGTCGGACAGCGCGTTCACCACCGAAACGCCAACGCCGTGCAACCCGCCCGACACCTTGTACGAGTTGCTGTCAAACTTACCACCCGCGTGCAGTTGGGTCATGATGACCTCGGCAGCGGACACGCCTTCCTCGGGGTGAATATCCACCGGAATTCCGCGCCCGTTGTCACTGACCGAGACGCTGGAATCGGCGTGGATTTTCACCGTCACATGGTCGGCATGACCGGCCAGAGCCTCATCGATCCCATTGTCGACAACCTCATACACCATGTGGTGCAGACCCGAGCCATCATCCGTGTCCCCGATATACATACCGGGACGCTTGCGAACAGCTTCTAACCCTTTGAGAACCTTGATGGAATCCGCGCCGTATTCCTGTGGTGCCTGTGCGTCTTCGGACATTCAGTCAGTACCTATATTATTTTGATAACTTATACGTTTTCTGGTGGGGATTGTCACGCGCTACCCCCACATTTTGTGCCATTCGCTGCCGATCGCGAAAGGTCAAAGCCTGTCCAGATCAGCCGCGATATCCGAGGCGATAGCAGCGGCGTCCACGTCTCTGCGCTCAGCTGACAGACGCAGCCCCAAAAGGTCGGATTGGTAGCGCGCGGCCAACCGTTCGGGATCATGCTCGGGCCCGATCTCCTCGTCCATTTGCGCGCGCCGAAACAGGGCGGCAAAACATGCTTTCATCTCGGCCATATAGGCACCTGCCCGATCCGCCAAATCGTGATCCTTCGCCTGCAACTCGGCATAGGTTTTGGCCAGCATGCAGGCTTTGGCTGGCATATCCGCCGCCTCGATCACCCGAAACGGCTGCGCCTTCAGCGCGCCTTTTGGCCCAAGCTCCTCAGCCAGCACCTCAAGCCGCGCGATGCCGTCCTGCGTGTAGCGCTTCAATGCCAGCGCATACAGCGCGTCTTTCGACCCAAAGGCTGCATAGAAACTGCCGGGTTTCAGCTTCAATTCACGCTCAAGATCTTTCAGCGAGGTCCCCGCCCATCCCTGACGCCAGAACATATCCCTGGCCTGCGCGATCAGCGCGTCTCGGTCATATCCGGGTTTTCTTGGCATTCTCTTCACCATTTCTTGAACGATTGCTCAAATATATACTTGAGTGATTGCTCAAGAAACCCTATTTCTGCCTTATCGCGCCAGAAACAGGAGTTTTGACATGGCAAACTTCCCCTCTCATGACCTCGAAACCGCCCCGGAAGGGTCCAAACCACTGCTGGAAAAGTCGCAGGCTGCCTTTGGTCGTCTGCCGGGCCTGCACAAGGTGATGTCTGAAAGCCCGCAACATCTGGAAGGCTATCAGGTTCTGCATCACCTGTTCATGCAGACCGATTTCGACAATGACGAGAAAACCGTGGTCTGGCAGACCATCAATGTGGAGAACGAGTGCCATTACTGCGTCCCGGCCCATACAGGCATTGCCAAGATGATGAAGGTCTCGGATGAGATCACCGAGGCGCTGCGCAACGAAACCCCGCTGCCATCGGCCAAGCTTGAGGCGCTGCGCAGCTTCACCCTGCAGATGATGGAAACCCGCGGCAACGTCACCGACGCACAGATGCAGGCATTCTTTGACGCAGGTTACTCGCACCGCGCGGTTCTGGACGTGGTTCTGGGTCTGGCGCAGAAAACCATGTCGAACTACGTCAACCACATGGCACAAACACCGGTCGACGAAGTGATGCGCGGCTTCCTGTGGGAACGTAAAGTCAGCGAACCCGCCTAAACGACGACCGAGCCCGCGTCGCCTTCGGTGACAACCAGCGTCTGGGCCCGGTCCCCCAATTCCGCAAACAGTTCAGGCCCGGTGCCCGTCATCCAGGCCTGAGCCCCCAGCGCGCAAATCTCATCATACAGCGCCGCCCGTCGATCCGCGTCCAGATGCGCGGCCACCTCATCCAGCAACACAATGGGCGGGGCCCCGACCATCCCGGCCAGCGCCCGCGCATTCGACAGGATCAGCGAGACAAGCAACGCCTTCTGTTCACCAGTCGAGCAATCCTTGGCCGGCACGCCCTTGGCCGCAAACACTCCGTACAGATCAGACCGGTGAGGCCCCACCAAAGTCCGCCCCGCCGCCAGATCGCGAAACCGGCTTTCGTTGAGCGCCTCTCGCAGGTCGTCTGCTGTATCTAGCATCGCACCTTCAGTCTGCACCAATTCCAGATCAGCCGACGGAAACGCCGTCTCTGCCTGGTCCTGCGCCACGCGCAGATGATCCAGCGCCGCCAACCGCGCTGCGTGAATGCGATACCCGGTTTCGGCCATCTGTCCTTCCAGCGCGGCGTACCAATGGGCATCGCGCACCTGCTCTTTCAGCAGGCGATTCCGTTCCCGCATGGATTTTTCATAAGTCAGGGATGCCTCAGCATGCGAGGGATCAAAACTCAGCGCGATCCGGTCCAGAAACCGCCGCCGCCCCTCGGCCCCCTCGATCCACAGCCGATCCATCGAGGGGATCAGCCAGACAACCCGCGCCAGCTTGCTCAGATCAATCTGACTCGCCGCCTTGCCATCAATCCGAACCTGCCGCGCCGCGCCACCCTCGGACCAGGTCTCGATCTCGTAGCGTTGCCCCTGCGCCTGCAACAGCCCGGACAGCTTCCAGCCCAGCGCCTCGGGCCGCCGCGTCATCTCGGCCGCGCTCGCCCGCCGCATCCCGCGCCCAGGCGAAAACAGGGACACCGCTTCCAGAATGTTGGTCTTCCCGGCCCCGTTCGGCCCATGAATCGCCACCGGTCGCCCATCCAAAGACAACCGCGCCAGCTTGTGAGACCGAAAATGCGAGACCGTAAGCTCGGTCAGGGCCAATCCCATGACCCCTCCCTTCTTCTGTTCAAAAATACCTCCGCCGGGGGCATCGCGCGCCAGCGCGATCAGACGCGCATCGGCATGACAACGTAAACCGCGCTTTGATCATTGCCTTCACGCATCAGGGTCGGATCACCGGCAGAATTGAACAGGAACACCGCATTCTCACGATCGACCTGAGACGCAATCTCCAGCAGATATTTCGCGTTGAATCCGATCTCCAGCCGCTCGTCGCCATAGGCCACGGCCAGTTCTTCCTCGGCCGCACCACTGTCCGGTGCATTCACAGACAGCACCAGCTTGTCCCCGTTCAGCTGCAGCTTCACCGCGCGCGAGCGTTCGGACGAAACAGTCGCCACCCGATCCACCGCCTGTGCGAATTCAGCCGCATCCACTTCCAATTTACGAGTGTTACCCTGCGGGATCACACGGGTGTAGTCGGGGAAGGTGCCGTCAATGACCTTTGAGGTCAACGTGATGTCGGGCGTCGCAAAGCGCACCTTGGTTTCGCTGACCGACACGGCGATGTCCATCTCGTCATCGTCCAGCAGTTTGCGCAACTCACCCACGGTCTTGCGCGGCACGATCACGCCAGGCATGTCCGCCGCCCCATCCGGGCAATCGGCGTCGATCCGCGCCAGTCGGTGACCATCGGTGGCCACGCAACGCAAGACCTTGCTGCCGTCGGAGCCATCCGTGACATGCATGTAAACGCCGTTCAAGTAATAGCGCGTCTCTTCCGTCGAGATCGCAAATTTCGATTTGTCGAACAGCCGCCGCAGCAGCGCCGCCGAGGCCGTAAAGTTCGATTGATATTCCGAGGACGCCATGACCGGGAAATCCTCTTTCGGCAATGTCGCCAGCGAGAAATTCGAGCGCCCCGCCTCAACCGTCAAACGGCCCGCAGCGCTGTCCGCCGTCAGTGTCACCAGCGCCCCGTCAGGCAGTTTGCGCACAATCTCATGCAGCGTTGTGGCTGCCACTGTGGTCGCCCCGGCCTTCTCGACCTGCGCAGGTGCTTTGTCGACCACTTCGATATCCAGATCGGTGGCGCGGAACTGAACCTGATCGCCTTCGGCCTCGATCAGCACATTGGCCAGGATCGGAATTGTGTTGCGGCGCTCGACAACCGATTGGGCCTGCGAAACGGCCTTGAGAAGGGTGCCGCGTTCGATGCTGATCTTCATACCCTCAATTCCTCTGACTTAAGTGCCGAAATGGGCGGGACTGGCACGTTAGCGGTTCAGCCCTGAGGCACAAGGATTTTTTACGGATTTCTGGGTCGGAAAACCCATTCGGTCAAGGGGCGCGTTGTGCTGCGGACACAGTTCATCCGCGACCGTGGACAATTGCGCACAAGAAAACGCCCCGGAACTCAAGTCCCGAGGCGTCTCTGAGTGGTTTTAGGGGTAAACCTCAGGCTTCCAGCGCGCGACGCAGCATTTCCACGTCTTCCGCGATCTGGCCATCCGTCACTTTCAGCTCTTCGATGCGTTTGACACCATGCATGACGGTGGTGTGGTCGCGCCCGCCAAAGCGGCGCCCGATCTCGGGCAGGGACCGGCTGGTCAGCTGCTTGCACAGATACATCGCCACCTGACGCGGACGTGCATAAGACCGCAGGCGTTTCGGACCGATGATGTCGGACAGGCGGATGTTGTAATAGTCCGAGACTTTGCGCTGAATCTCTTCGACGGTGATCTTGCGCTCCGAAGCGCGCAACACGTCGGCCAGACAATCCTGCGTCAGTTCCATATCGATCTCGCGCCCAACCAGCGAGGCGAAGGCAAAGAGACGCGTCAACGCGCCTTCCAGCACCCGAACATTGGTCGAGATGCGATGGGCGAGGAATTCAAGCACGCCATCTGCGATAACCAGATCCGGATAGGTGCTGATATGCTGCTGCACCTTGTTCTGCAGGATGCCCAGACGCAGTTCATAATCGGTCGGATGTAGGTCAACGACCAGACCACATTGCAGGCGCGATTTCACCCGCTCTTCCAGATCCTTGATTTCACCGGGGGCGCGGTCGGCCGAGATGATGATCTGCTTGTTCTGATCCACAAGTGCATTGAATGTGTGAAAGAATTCCTCCTGCGTCGAATCCTTGCCGGCGATGAACTGCACGTCATCGACCATCAGCACGTCGACCGAGCGGAACAGGTGTTTGAAATCCATCATCCGACGCTCGCGCAGGGCCTGAACAAAGCGGTACATGAACTGTTCTGCCGACAGGTACAGCACGTTCAGTTCGGGATGCTTGGTTTTCAACTCCCACGCAATGGCGTGCATCAGGTGCGTCTTACCCAGACCGACGCCCCCATACAGGACCAGCGGGTTGAACGTGACCGGTCCGCCTTCCGAGACACGGCGCGCGGCGGCATGGGCCAGTTCGTTGGGTTTGCCGACGACAAAGCTGTCAAAGGTAAATCGCGCATCCAGCGGCGCGGCCTGAAGGGAATCCAAGGCCTCCTGCGCAACATCTGACCTAGCGGCAGGCGCTTCTGCCACGGGCTCGGGATCGGCCTTTGGGCGCGCAACGGGATTGGGGCGCGCCGGCGTATTTGCGGCAACTCGGAAATCCAGGCGCTGCACGGATTCGCCCGACGTGTTCAGTTCATACAAAATGAGGTCGGCAAAGTTTTGGCTTACGTAATTGCCCATAAAGTTTGTCGGCACTGAAAAAACCGCCACACCGTCCTGCAGCTCTTCGAACTCCAGCGGTTCGATCCAGGTCGTGTAGTTGTTCCGGCCAATCACCTTAAGCAATTTATTACGCAGTAGTCCCCATTTCTCTTGTGTCATCAAGCGCCTCACGCATCCCATTCTTTATTGGCCTGTCGGCCTTATTCATACGGATCCGGTAACCCGGATTACGAGAACACACGCACAGGGATACGGTGCGCCGGACCGAGTAGTCCGGCGGGTTATTCGCCCGAATGTCAGTACTGCCAGGTTCAGACGCCAAACAAAACAACAGCGTCCGGCAAACCGGGTGGCACATCGCAAACACATTTTTTTAGACAGGGCCCGGATCAGCGGTTATCCCGAGATCCATGGCAGATCGGCAGCCCGGCCAAGGCCGGTCAACGACGCTAGCTCCTCAATCATCCTGATGCCCGTCAGTCTGACCGAGGAAACAGCCTGTCCCCCCAAGCGAGTGAATCGCTGTAACAGTGGTAGCAAGATGAAATGGGTGGCGGCAACGAAACTCTGATATTGACTCGGCTCTTTGGCCGAAAGAATCTCTCGGTTTCGTGAGGGCGCGGTATTCCGGCAACACGTGAAAAAGGCGCCGCTGCCCGCGACGCCTTTCAAATTAGTTCAGCCTTTCTGACATGACCCTAGGTCACCCAAAAAGCTTAGCCCAGTGCTTTGACGCGGGCCGACAGGCGCGACATTTTGCGGGCTGCGGTGTTCTTGTGGAAGACGCCTTTGGTGACGCCGCGCATCAGCTCGGGCTGAGCGGCGCGCAGGGCTGCGGTGGCCGCGTCCTTGTCGCCGGATGCGATCGCTTCTTCAACTTTGCGCAGGTAGGTGCGGATGCGCGAACGACGCGCTTTGTTAACGGCGAAACGCTTTTCGTTCTGACGTGCGCGCTTCTTTGCCTGGGGCGAGTTAGCCATGTGTTTCTTGACCTTTGTTCGGTACGGTTATCTTGGGTTGCGCGCCACGGACATATCCGCACCGGATCAGAAATCACGAGTGTGAGTCGGGCCAGGCGGGCCGCACGCGCATGTATAGCGGCGCTAGTTATCCAAGTTTGCGGTCTTTGCCAAGCCGATTCTTTACCGGCGCATAGCGGCCATGAAAAAAGGCGGGCCGGGCCCGCCTGTTTCGAATGCTCCGCTGGTTTACTTGTCACGGAATTGGGCTGCGCGTTTTTCCAGGAAGGCGGCCATGCCCTCTTTCTGGTCTTCGGTCGCGAACATCGAATGGAAGACACGACGCTCGAACAGCATTCCTTCGTTCAGCGGCAATTCATAGCTGCGGTTCACGGCCTCCTTGGCGGCGATCGCGGTCAGCTGTGATTTCTCGGCAATCTTCTGGGCTGCCCCCATCGCCTCTTCAATCAGCTTCTTGGCCTGGACCACGCGGCTGACAAGACCTGCCCGCTCGGCTTCTTCGGCGTCCATGAAGCGGCCGGTCAGGTTCATGTCCATCGCTTTCGACTTGCCCACAAAGCGGGTCAGACGCTGCGTGCCCCCCAAGCCTGCGATGACGCCCAGATTGATCTCGGGCTGGCCGAATTTGGCGGTATCGGCGGCAATGATGAAGTCACACATCATCGCCAGTTCGCAGCCCCCGCCCAGCGCATATCCCGCAACGGCCGCAATGATCGGCTTGCGGATGGCCGTGATGCGGTCATTGGCGTCGGCAAACAGATTGGCGTTGAACACATCGACAAAGCTCATCTCGGACATTTCCTTGATGTCCGCACCGGCGGCAAAGGCTTTGTCCGAGCCGGTGATCACGATGCAGCGCACCTTGTCGTTGCGGTCAGCGTCTTCCAGCGCATCGCACAACTCACCCAGCAACTGAGTGTTCAGCGCGTTCATCGCGTCCGGTCGGTTGAGCTTGATAAGGGCGACGTGGTCTTCGATTTCGACGATGATCGTCTCAAAAGCCATGAGGTGAAAGCTTCCGGTTGTTCCGTTCAGATACGAGTCATTATCACGCGCAAAAGCTGGATCAAGTTATCTTTGGCATTGCGCGCAATAGAAAGTTGAGCGACCGGACTGGGTGATTCTCTTGATCCGGGCGCTGCACCCTTCGGTCCGGCAGGGTTCGCCTTCGCGCCCGTAGACATCAAAGCTGTGCTGAAAATATCCAAGTTCTCCATCGGCTTGGCGGAAATCGCGAAGCGAGGATCCGCCTGCGTCGATGGCGTCCTGCAACACCTGCCGGATGATCGGCACAAGACCCGAGACACGTGCCGAAGAAATTTGCCCCGCTTTGCGACGTGGCGACACCTTTCCGCGATACAAAGCCTCGCAGACGTAAATATTCCCCAACCCGGCAACGATTCCCTGGTCCAGCAGGGCGGATTTCACAGGTGTGTTCTTGCCCCTGAACGCGTCGATCAGGTGCTGTTCGTGGAAATCATTCCCCAACGGTTCCGGCCCCAGAACCGCCAGCAGCTTATGTGCCTCGGCGGTGGCCGTCGGCAGCAGGTCCATCGCCCCGAACCGGCGCGGGTCGTTGAAGGTGACGCGCGCACCGTTGGCCATGTGAAATACAACATGGTCGTGTTTTTGCGCCGCAGGATGGTCATGCACAAACTGCCCCAGCGGATCGCCCGAAACCGTCATCCGCCCGGACATGCCCAAGTGAATAAGCAACGTCTCACCGCTGCTGAGATCGGCCAGAATGTATTTCGACCGCCGCCGCAACCGCTCTACCCGCTGCCCGGTCAGCCGTTCGACCATCCGATCCGGGAACGGCCAGCGCAGATCGGGTCGATTCACATCCGCGCGCTCGATCACCACCCCTTCCATTGCCGGGCTCAGGCCGCGTCTTACTGTCTCGACCTCGGGCAATTCGGGCATTAGATGGCTCCTATTCCAAAGGGCCGCATTGTGCCCGCTTCTTATGGCCCTATAACAGAGGCGAAATTCGACGAACGGCAAGGCAAATGTCCGACACCAACGACAAGACCACTCATTTCGGGTTCGAAACCGTGCGCGAGGCTGACAAGGCCGGGCGCGTACAGGGCGTGTTCAACTCGGTCGCCTCGAAATACGACGTGATGAACGATGTCATGTCGATGGGCATCCACCGGGTCTGGAAAGACGCGATGATGGACTGGCTGGCCCCGCGCCCCGGTCAGCGCCTGCTGGATGTGGCGGGCGGCACCGGCGATATTTCCTTCCGGTTCCTGAAGCGCGCGGGCCACGGCCACGCCACCGTTCTGGACCTGACCGAGCCGATGCTGGTCGAAGGCCGCCAACGTGCCGAGGCCGATCAGATGTCAGACAGTCTGAACTGGGTGGTGGGCGATGCGATGGCCCTGCCGTTCGAAGACAACACCTTTGACGTCTACACCATCTCATTCGGCATCCGGAACGTCACCCGCCCGCAAGAGGCCCTGAACGAGGCGTTCCGCGTCCTCAAACCCGGTGGCCGCCTGATGGTGCTGGAATTCAGCCAATTGCCCAATGACGGGTTGCAGAAACTCTACGACCTCTACAGCTTCAATGTCATCCCGCGCATGGGGAAGCTGATCGCAAACGACTATGACAGCTATCAGTATCTGGTGGAATCGATCCGCAAATTCCCCGATCAGGACACCTTCTTGACCATGGTCCGCACGGCAGGGTTTGAAAACGCCAAATACCGCAACCTCAGCATGGGCATCGCCGCGCTGCATTCCGGCTGGAAGATTTAATGCGCGGCCCTCACAACATTATCCGCCTGATCCGTACAGGCGCCACGCTCGAGCGCACAGGTGCCATGAACGTGGTGCTGGATGCGTTCGAGGCGCCCAAATCGCTGCGTTTCGTCGCCCATGCTTTGGGCAAACCCTTCCAGTGGCTGGGCTACAAGGGCGACCCGGACATGCCGCCCGCAACCCGCGCCCTTACCGCCTTGGGTCCGGCCTACATCAAGTTCGGGCAGGTCTTGTCCACCCGACCCGATGTTGTGGGCAATGAACTGGCCGCTCAGTTGCGCGTTCTTCAAGACAAGCTACCGCCCTTTTCCAAATCCGAGGCCTTGGCCGAGGTTGAAAAGGAGCTGGGCCAACCCGTGGCCGAGATTTTCAGCGATTTCAGCGAGCCCATTGCCGCCGCCTCCATCGCGCAGGTCCACAAGGCCAAGCTGGTCAGCACCGGCGAAGACGTCGCCGTCAAGGTCCTGCGCCCGGGGATCGAGCGCGCCTTCCGCAAGGATGTGGACGCCTTCTATTTCGCCGCCCGCATCGTGCAATTGTTCGCCCCCGGCGCGCGCCGCCTGCGGCCCATGGAGGTCATCGAACATTTCGACGGCGTGGTACGTGGCGAGTTGGATCTGCGTCTGGAAAGCGCCGCCGCCTCGGAGTATGCGGCCAACACCAAAGACGACGCAGGCTTCTGGCTGCCCCCGGTGGTATGGTCCCTGTCGGCGCGGCGGGTGATGACACTCAGCTGGGCGGATGGCATCCCGCTGGGCGACAATGACGCGCTCGACGCCGCAGGCCACAACCGCCGCGATTTGGCGGAACGTGTGCTGCGGATGTTCCTGCTGCACGCCCTGCGCGACGGATTTTTCCACGCCGATATGCATCAGGGAAACCTGAAAGTCGCCGCAAACGGGGACATCATCGCCTATGACTACGGCATCATGGGCCATATCGACGAATATACCCGCCGGGTCTATGCCGAGATCCTCTTTGGCTTCATCCGCCGCGACTATAAACGTGTGGCCGAAGTTCATTTCGAGGCCGGATACGTCCCCGCCGACCGGGATGTCGATGAATTCGCCCGCGCCCTGCGCGCGGTGGGTGAACCGATCTTCGGCATGGACGCCTCGCACATATCGATGGGCCGCCTGCTGAACTACCTGTTCGAAGTCACCGAGCGCTTCGGCATGGAAACCCGGACCGAACTGATCTTGCTGCAGCGCACCATGGTCGTCGTTGAGGGTGTGGCCCGTTCGCTGGACCCGCATATGAACATCTGGGAAACCGCCCGTCCCGTGGTCGAGGATTACATCAAGCAATCCATCGGTCCCCGCGCGGCGCTGCGAGATTTCGGCAAGACTGCAATGGTACTGGCCCGGTTCGGCCCGCGCCTGCCATCACTGGTCGAAAACGCCCTGATCGCCCAGACGCAAAAAGACGAACCCCCAAAATCGCCACTTTGGTCCGCCGCCCTGCCCGCCACCATTGGCGCTGCAGCAGGCGCGGCATTGGTCTTGCTGCTCAACGCGCTCAGCTAGGGTCAGGCCCCATTAACCCAACCCGCCCGCTTCATCTGGCCAGAAATATCCTCGGGGGGAATCGCGCCAGGGCGCGATGGGGGGCAGACAGCCCCCCTGCCCGGCTTCAGATCAAAGCCGCTCGATGGCGATGGCGATCCCCTGACCACCACCAATGCACATGGTGATCAGACCTTTGGACCCACCTGTGCGCTCCAGCTCATAAAGCGCCTTCAGCGTGATGATCGCACCGGTTGCACCCACCGGGTGACCCAGCGCAATTGCGCCGCCATTGGGGTTCACCTTCGACGCGTCCAGCCCAAGCTCCTGATTGACGGCCAGCGCCTGCGAAGCAAACGCCTCGTTGCTTTCGATGACGTCGAAATCCTCTGCCGACAGACCGGTTTTTTTCAGCAGGTTCTGAACCGCCGGAACCGGACCGATGCCCATCACTTCGGGGCGAACGCCAGCATGGGCGTAACCCAACACGCGGGCTTTGGGCTTCAGACCGGCCTTTTCAGCCGCATCCGCCGTCGCCAGCACCATCGCCGCCGCACCGTCATTGATGCCCGAGGCGTTGCCCGCCGTCACCCGTCCATCCTTCCTGAACACCGGACGCAGCCCGGCCAGCACCTCAAGCGAGGTCGCCTTGGGGTGCTCGTCCACCTTGAAGTCAACCATGTCGCGCTTGACCTTCACCTGCACCGGGGCGATCTGGCTGTCGAACAGACCGGCCTCAATCGCCGCTGCCGCGCGGGTTTGGCTGGCCATGGCGAACTCATCCATCTGCTCGCGGCTGATCTGATGCTCGTCAGCGACGTTCTCGGCCGTCACACCCATATGACCGGTGCCAAACGGGCAGTTCAGCGCGCCCAGCATCATGTCCTGCGAGGAGATGTCGCCCATTTTCGCGCCCCAGCGTGCCTGCGGCACGATATACGGGCTGCGCGACATGCTCTCGGCCCCGCCCGCGACGGCAAATTCGGCATCGCCCAGCATCAGCGACTGAACCGCCGAAACAATCGCCTGCGCACCGGATCCGCACAGACGGTTCACGTTCATCGCAGGTGTGCTGTTCGGAATACCGGCCTGCATCGCAGCGACGCGCGACAGGTACATATCCCGCGGCTCGGTGTTGATCACATGACCAAACACCACGTTGCCGATCTGGGCCCCCTCGACGCCCGAACGCTCCAGCGCGGCCTCGGTTGCCACGGTCGCCAGATCGATCGGCGCGGTCGAGGCCAGGGCGCCGCCAAAGGTGCCAATTGCGGTGCGGGCACCATCAAGGATTACGATATCGGTCATGGATCTCTCCTGCTGAATTTTGGCTGCAGTATGCACATGCAGAAAGATACTGTCGCGCAGGACGTCCCGTCACGGCCGGAATTGACATCTGTCCGCTCAACCCGCAAGGATTCCGTCATGACGGAAAACACAGACGATATCCTGAACCTGCTGCCCGCGCGGTTGAAAGAGGCGCGCCGGGCCAAAGGCCTGTCGCTGGAGGCGGTCGCCAATCTCAGCGGCGTCTCGCGATCCATGGTCAGCCAAATCGAACGGGGCGAAAGCAGCCCCACGATCTCGACCCTGTGGAATCTGACGCGCGCGCTGCAGGTGGATTTTGCCGGTCTGCTAGAGGGCACCAAAACCGCCGACCAGATCGAAGTGCTCAGGAAATCCGAGGTGCCCAGCATCGACAATATGGGCCAGAACTGCCGTATCCGCATCCTGTCCCCGCCAGAAGAGGCCGGCGGGCATGAAGTCTATGACATTCAGTTCGACGCAGACGGCGCGCTGAACAGCCAGCCCCATGCGCGCGGTGCACGTGAACAACTGACCGTGCTGGACGGCGCGGTCAAAGTCACCTCGGGCAGCGCCGTAACCGAGCTGCGACAGGGCGACACCGCCCGCTATGCGGCAGATATCGCCCATTCCATCTCGGCCAGCGCACCAGCCCGGGTCTTCCTGATTGTAAAGAACGCTTGAAACCGGCAAATTTCCGCCTTCACGGATATTTTTCCTTCATACTGTAATTCCCCTATTTGGGAAATTCCTCCGTTATGTTAGATATGCGACTCAGGTTGAACGGAGGCCGCCATGGCAGATGCATTCCTGTCCCATATCACGGACACCCTTGCGCAGATCGAAGCGGAAGGCCTGTATAAGCGCGAGCGCATGATCACCTCGCCTCAGGGCGGTGAGATTACTGTGGGCGACAAACAGGTCATCAACCTGTGCGCCAACAATTATCTGGGTCTGGCCGACCACCCTGCGCTGATCGAGGCGGCCCAGGGCGCGATGGGGCGGAAAGGGTTCGGCATGGCCTCGGTCCGGTTCATTTGCGGTACGCAGGATATTCACCGCGAGTTGGAGCAAAAGCTGGCGCAATTCCTCAACAAGGACGATGCGATCCTGTTCGCCGCCTGCTTTGACGCGAACGGAGGGCTGTTTGAGCCTTTGTTAGGCCCTGAAGACGCAATTATTTCAGACAGCCTGAACCATGCCTCGATCATCGACGGGGTGCGCCTGTGCAAGGCGAAACGCTATCGCTACCTGAACAATGACATGAACGACCTCGAAGCCTGGCTGAAACAGGCGCGCGCGGACGGGGCGCGGCATATCATGATCGCCACCGACGGTGTGTTTTCGATGGATGGCTATCTGGCGAACCTGCCGAAAATCCGTGAACTGGCCGATAAATACGACGCCATTGTCATGGTCGATGACTGCCACGCCACCGGCTTCATGGGGCCGAACGGGGCCGGAACGCCGGATCATTTCGGCGTCGATGTGGACATTCTGACCGGAACATTGGGCAAGGCACTTGGGGGGGCAATCGGCGGTTACATCGCTGGGCCGCAGCCGGTGATTGATCTGCTACGGCAGCGGGCGCGGCCCTATCTGTTCTCGAACTCGCTGCCGCCCTCGATCGTCGCTGCGGGGCTTGAGGCCATCCGTCTGGTCGAACAGGGCGACATGCTGCGCGCGCAACTGTTCGGCAACGCGAAGTACTGGCGCGCGGGGCTGGAAAATCTGGGTTTCGACCTGCTGCCCGGCGAACACCCGATCATCCCCGTGATGCTGGGTGAGGCGCAACTGGCGCAGGACATGGCCGCACGGTTGTTTGACGAGGGCGTCTATGTCTCGGGCTTTTTCTTCCCGGTCGTTCCACGCGGTCAGGCACGGATCAGGACGCAGATGAATGCGGCTCTAACAAGGGACGAATTAGACCGTGCGCTCATCGCCTTCGGCAAGGTCGGCAAAGAACTGGGGGTGATCTGATGCGCCCCAACACAATGAAAGCACTGGAAAAGTCCAAACCCGGGGAAGGGTTGTGGATGGTACAGGCCCCGGTGCCCGAGATTGGCCCCGACGAGGTTCTGATCCGCGTCAACAAGACCGGCATCTGCGGCACCGATATCCATATCTGGAACTGGGACGACTGGGCCGCCGCCACGGTGCCGATCCCGATGATCACAGGCCACGAATTTGCCGGTGAGATCGTCGAGATGGGCGGCAACGTGACCGGGCTTGAGATCGGTCAGCGCTGCTCGGGCGAAGGGCACCTGATCACCACCGACAGCCGCCAAAGCCGCGCGGGCAAGTTCCACCTCGACCCCGGCACGCGGGGCATTGGGGTGAACGAACAGGGGGCCTTTGCGCAGTACCTGAAACTGCCCGCCTTCAACGTTGTCCCCCTGCCCGATGATGTACCGGACGAGATCGGGGCCATCCTCGACCCGCTCGGCAACGCCGTGCATACGGCGCTGAGCTTCGATCTGCTGGGCGAGGATGTGCTGATCACCGGCGCAGGCCCCATCGGCATCATGGCCGCCGCCGTTGCCCGTCATGCGGGCGCGCGGCACGTGGTGATCACCGATATCAACCCCGATCGCCTGAAACTGGCCGAGCATGTGGTGCCAACCGTACGCGCCGTGGACGTCTCGATGGAAGATCTCGAAGACGTCATCACGGAGCTTGGCATGGCGCAGGGATTTGACGTGGGCCTTGAAATGTCCGGCTCGCAAGCCGCGCTGGACCAGATGGTCGAGGCGCTGGTGATGGGCGGCAAGATCGCCCTGCTGGGCATCCCGCCCGGCAAATCCCCCGTGGACTGGTCCCGCATCGTGTTCAAGGCCATCACCATCAAGGGCGTCTACGGGCGCGAGATGTTCGAGACCTGGTACAAGATGATCGCCATGTTGCAGAACGGTCTGGATGTCAGTCGCGTCATCACGCACCAGATGAAGGTCGATGATTTTGCGGAAGGCTTTGCCGCAATGAAATCCGGCCAATCGGGCAAGGTGGTGCTGGACTGGACCTGACACTCTGGCCTCAAGCCAATTCAGACCCTAAACATGGGGAAACGCAGGTGTTGGGAGGCGCATATGGGCGACAAGGACAGGTATCTGGAACGCGGAATCGAAGAGACTCTGGTCACCGATTTCGCGCAGACCCACCGCAAGAGTTACGGAGATTTCCTGCAGCTCAAGACCCTGCTGAACCTGCAAAAGACTTTTCAGGACCCCGCGCAGCCGGATGAGATGCTGTTCATCATCATCCATCAGGTCAGCGAGCTGTGGCTGAAACTGATGCATCACCAACTGGTCGAGGTGCGCGGCTTTCTACAACAGGACGCGTTTGGTCCGGCGATGAAGAACCTCGACCGCGTCAAGGCGATCCAACGGCAGCTGATCACGGCGTGGGAGACGCTGCTGACCATGACGCCTGCCGACTACATGACCTTTCGGCAGGCGCTTGGCAGTTCGTCAGGCTTTCAAAGCTATGGCTATCGCCAGATCGAGTTCATTCTGGGCAACAAGGATGCCTCGACCCTGAAGGTTCACTCCCATGACGCCGAGGTCATGGAGGTGCTGTATGCCGCCCTGACCAAACCGTCGCTTTATGATGAGGTCCTGTTCATGCTGTCCCGTCAGGGGTTCGACGTGCCGCAAGACCTGCTGGACCGCGACTTTGCGCAGCCCTATTCGGGCGACAGCCGCGTGGTGAAAATCTGGGTGCAGGTGTTTCGCGACACGGACCGGTATTGGGACCTCTATGCGCTGGCCGAAAAGCTGATGGATGTGGAATCCCTGTTTCAGCGCTGGCGCTTCGATCACGTCACAGCGGTCGAGCGTGTCATCGGCAACCAACCCGGCACCGGAGGGTCCAGCGGCGTGTCTTTCCTGCGCAAGGCCTTGGATTTACGCTTTTTCCATGATCTCTACGATGTGCGCACCGAATTGATGTATACGGATCAGGAGTAAGCGATGCTGTACCGGGGTTTCACTCAGGCCGAGTTGGATCAGGAATATTCCCCCCGGTCGATGATCGGCGGAGACCTGACGCCCTATCTGGACAGCTACGCCGCGCTCAGCGCGCAGCACCGGGCGCAGATGGAGGTGCGGGAAAACCTCGCCTATGGCGACAGCCCCACGCAGGTTCTGGATTTCTTTCCTGCAAAGGGGGCCGGGGCACCGCTGCATGTGTTCATTCACGGCGGCTATTGGCAAGCGCTCAGCCAGCGCGAGTCGGCGATGATGGCCCCGGCGCTGATCGAGGCCGAACACTCCTTTGCGACGTTGAACTACACGCTCGCCCCCGATGCCCGGATCGGCGAGATGGTCGAAGAATGCCGAGACGCGCTGCTGTGGCTGGCCGCGCAAGCCGGAACGCTTGGCTTCGACCCCTCGCGGATCACCTTGTCAGGCCACAGCGCCGGGGCGCAGTTGGTCAGCATGGTCATGGCGGGTTCCGCCAACGATCTGGCCCGCGCCGGGCTACGGGTTCGCGATGTGATCCTGATCAGCGGGGTCTACGATCTGGAACCGATCAGCCTGACCCCGGTGAACGACCCGCTGCAACTGACCCCTGTCGAGGTCAACGACCTCTCCCCCATCCGCCACCTGCCCCGCCCCGGCCCGCGCTACCACGTGACCGTGGCCGAACGCGATACGCCCGAGTTCATCCGCCAAAGCCGCGATTACGCCGAGTTACTGCGCAAGGCCGAGCATTCGATTGGCTTTGATTTGAAGAAGGGGATGCAGCATTTCGATATCATCATGCATCCGGGGACGTTTTTGCCCGTGTCTCGATAGTCACAGGTGTTGGACGGCAGACGGATTTGGTCCTTGCGCCACAGGCCAAAGCAACCACTTTGAACCCCACATGACTTGTGAAACTGGGTATTCCCGGTTCGAACACAAAGGGCTCGCTCTGTAGTTTCAAGAACGAGTGACAGGCGGTAGTCCGTTGCCTGTATTTGTTCTCGTCGCTACATTGATCGGGTTTAGTGAGTTGAAGGGGAGTATCAAATGCAAAAATTGCTGACCATGTTGGTGTTACTACCTCTGTATTTCACGGTTCCAGTGTCAGCTGACACGCCAAAGGGATTTAAGGAAGCAACGTTTCAAGGAAGCAGCCCAAAACTGAATGGTAACGAAGTTATTTTCACGCTTTTGCCAGGTCAATGTAGCTCAAAGAACTACGGCGATGGTCGAGGAGAAAGCGATTGCAAAAATGGAAACATCCGATCGCAAATTAACGCAAAAAAGTATGCAAAACTCGGCCAAACGGTGGAATACAGTTTAGATTTTTGGATAGAGCCGGGATTTCGATATAGCAAAGGCAACGTTCCCAGAAGCAAACTTACGCTGATGGAATGGCAGCGGATTAACACGATAAAAAACCACATCTACGTCTTGCATCTTGACTCCTCGGGTGGCGCTAAATTCGAAGACAGAACGTGTTTTCCACCGTCCCGCTTCGGACGATGGGTGTCATTTAAAATGCGTGTCAAATGGTCAAAAAATAATGACGGCTTCATGGAAGTGTTTTGTGAAGGGAAACGCATCTTTGCACTGAACGGTCAGAATGCAATTCCTCCCGCCTGTGGAACCAAAGCGAAACAACAATGCCATTTAGACAAAATGGACTTGCGTCCTCCGATACAGTGGCAAGTGGGTCCAAAGCTGAATGGTTACGGGACTGCCTATAAGCAGAGCGGAAAAAAGTCGCCTTTTCGACCCTGGCCAAAGGATGGTCTGACAATGAAAGTACGTAATCTGTACTATGGTCGCCCCAAGAAGTGAGACAGTTCGAAGGCGTTGGGACATTTAAATTGTGATCGGCAGCTTTGTTCGCAAAGCTGGCGTGTGTTTCTTATTGGCGAATGCGGATCCTCTGCGGAAAGCCCATTCCAACATCTTTTGATACAACTACGGTCAGCTTCAAAATCCCCGCTTTTCAGGCTATGACATCAGACAACTGAAACAACTCCAACGCAACGAATTGAAACTTCACCCCCCCACCATACGGCCCGCACAAGCGAAGGATGCCCTTGGATTGGCAGCCTGCATTGACGCGGCCTATGCCAAATACGCCGACAGGATCTCCGATTTACCCAAAGTTTCCGAGGGCTGCGCCGAGGACATTACGGATAATCAGGTCTGGGTCGCCGAGCAAGGCGATGAGGTCATCGCCGGCATCGTTCTTGTTGCCAGTGACAGCTTCATCAAGCTGGCAAATCTGGCGGTCCATCCCGACCATGGTGGGCAGGGATTGGGACGGAAGCTGATCGAACTTGCGGAAGCCGAGGCCAGACGGCAGGGGTTTGATGAGATGCGTTTGAACACCCATGTCGATATGCCCGAAAACGTTGGGCTGTACGAGCATCTGGGATGGGTTGAGGTGTCCCGAAGCACCAACACCGTCTCAATGACCAAGCACCTGACACACGATCAACGCTAAAAGCTCTCAGCGATCCACAAAAAAAGCGGCCCAAAAGGGCCGCTGTTTTTGGTTTTAAGGCAGGACCGGATCAATCCAGCGTGCGGGTGACCTCTTCGCGTTCGAAGATCTCGATCACGTCGCCTGCGCGGATGTCGTCGTAGTTCTCGAACGCCATACCGCATTCCTGACCCGACTGAACCTCGGCCACTTCGTCCTTGAAGCGCTTGAGCGTCTTCAGCGTGCCTTCGTGGATCACCACGTTGTCGCGCAGCAGGCGGACGCCTGCGGAGCGGCGGGCAACGCCTTCGGTGACCAGACAGCCGGCAACTTTGCCGACGCCTGTGACCTTGAAGACTTCGCGGATCTCGGCGTAACCGATGAACTTCTCGCGGATCTCGGCGCTCAGCAGGCCCGATGCGGCGGCTTTGACGTCGTCCACGAGGTCATAGATCACCGAGTAGTAACGGATCTCGACACCCTTCTGGTTTGCGGTGTTCCGGGCCGAAGCATTGGCACGCACGTTGAAGCCAAAGATCGGAGCGCCCGAGGCTTCGGCAAGGCCGACATCCGTTTCGGTGATCGCACCAACGCCCGAGTGCAGCACGCGCACGCGCACCTCGTCGTTGCCAATCTTCTCCATCGCCTGAACGATAGCTTCGGCAGAACCCTGCACGTCCGCTTTCATCAGAATCGGCAGCTCGGTGACGTTTTCGTCTTCCTTGGCCTTCTGCATCAGCTGCTCAAGGGTGGTCGCGGCACCGGCGGCGGCGCGTTTGTCCTTGGCGGCTTGCTCACGATAGGCGGCAATCTCACGCGCCTGCGCTTCGGTCTCGGTCACGTTCAGAACGTCGCCCGCTTCGGGTGTACCGTTCAGACCCAGAACCTCGACCGGAACCGAGGGGCCAGCTTCTTTGACGCGGTCGCCCTTGTCGTTGATCAGCGCACGGACCTTACCGTATTGCTCACCCACAACGAAGATATCGCCCTGACGCAGCGTGCCGTTCTGAACCAGAACGGTGGCAACGGGGCCGCGGCCCACATCCAGCTGCGCCTCGATCACGGCACCTTGGGCGGCGCGGTCGGGGTTGGCTTTCA
Organism: Ruegeria sp. N4; assembly: GCF_056531425.1. NCBI lineage: Bacteria > Pseudomonadati > Pseudomonadota > Alphaproteobacteria > Rhodobacterales > Roseobacteraceae > Ruegeria > Ruegeria sp. N4. The sequence continues at coordinate 105,369 of NZ_JBQFLT010000009.1, read as the reverse complement.
GTTCCAGAATCTCGGCCTGCAGCGCGATGGCTTCCAGCAACTCGTCCAGACCCTGACCGGTGATGGCGGAAACCTCGACGTCCTGAACCTCACCCGACATTTTCTCGACGATGACTTCGTGCTGCAGCAGATCGGTGCGCACTTTGTCCGGGTTGGCGTCCGGCTTGTCGACCTTGTTGATCGCCACGATCATCGGCACTTCGGCCGCCTTGGCGTGGTTGATCGCCTCGATGGTCTGCGGCATCACCGCGTCGTCGGCAGCAACAACCAGAACCACGATATCCGTGACCTGAGCCCCGCGCGAGCGCATCGAGGTAAAGGCCGCGTGGCCCGGTGTATCCAGGAAGGTCAGCGTGGTGCCGCCATCCGTCTTAACCTGATAAGCGCCGATATGCTGGGTGATGCCCCCGGCTTCGCCTGCCACAACCCGCGCATCGCGGATTGCATCCAGCAACGAGGTTTTGCCGTGGTCGACGTGACCCATGATGGTGATGACCGGCGGACGCGGTTTCAGATCATCGTCGCTGTCTTCGACCTCTTTGATGACGTCTTCAACGTCCGAATCCGAGACGCGAGTGACCTTGTGACCAAACTCTTCGATGATCAGTTCTGCGGTGTCGGCGTCGATGGTCTGGTTCTGCGTGACCATCATGCCCATCTGCATCAGCGATTTGACAACGTCAGCCACACGTTCAGCCATACGGTTGGCCAGTTCCGAGACCATGATCGCCTCGGGCAGCTGCACGTCGCGGATAACCTTTTCGCGCTCGACCGTGCCACCCATGGCTTTCTGACGCGCACGCTCCTGCTTGCGCTTCATCGCCGCCATCGAACGCTGGCGGTTGCCTTCACCACCTGTGGCCTGACCCAGAGTCAGCTTGCCCGAACGGCGGTTGTCGTCACGGCCCTTGCCGCGACCGCGCTGTTCACGCTCGCGATCCTGCTTGCGCGGGGTCGCTGCGGGGGCCGGTTTGCTGGCCGGAGCCCGGGCCGCTTTGGGTTCTTCCGGTGCCGGGGCAGCCGCCGCGCGTTTGGCGGCCTCTTCGGCCTCTTTGCGCTTGCGGTCTTCTTCCTCGGCCTTGGCGCGGGCGCGTTCTTCGGCCTCGCGCTGTTCGCGTTCCTTGGCCTCTTGCTCGGCACGGCGGCGGGCGCGTTCTTCTTCCCGCGCCTTCTCAGCAGCCTCGCGGGCGGCAGCCTCTTCGACCTCACGCGCCTTTGCGGCCTGCAATGCCTTCATCCGGCGCGCCATTTCGGCATCCGAGATCCCTGCCGGACGACGCGACGGATCACCCGAAGGCGTTGCACCGCCACTCGGCTTGCTGGCACCCGGCTTGGGGACCACCACGCGTTTGCGTTTGGTTTCCACCACGACATTCTTGGTGCGTCCGTGGCTGAAACTCTGTTTCACATTTCCGGGGCGTGCCCCGCCACGAAGACCCAATGTCTTTTTGCCGTCATTATCGCTCATAAAGCTTCTTACCCTTCCGTGCGGCCCCTGCCGCCGTCATCCGTTTCGCGCAAGCCACGCAGGCGCTGCGCTTCCTCTACAACACGTTTGGCGAGTCCGCCAGAGGCCAAGGCCGCATGAATCACGGTTTGGCGCCCAAATGCCTGCCCTAATTCATCCGCAGTCAGCCAACCGATGTATTTTCCAAAGTGCGGCGTGCTGAGTTTCGACTTGCCGCGCCCCGATCCATCAGAGGCCTGAATCAGCACCTGGGCCTCTTCCCGGTCCAGCCACGTCTTGACCTTTTCATAGCCCGCAACCGCATCACCGGATTTGCGGGCCAGACTCAACAGCTCGATCACCCGGCGCGCAACCTGCTTTTCCACCTCGGCGGTCAGGTCGGCGGGCACAGCGACCTGCGCCTTGAACCCGCGGGAAAACAGTTTCTTGCCAACGGCCTTGTCCAAAGCGGCACGATCCGCCGCCACATAGACCCCGCGTCCCGGCAGTTTCGCCGCGACATCCGGGTAGACCTGACCGTCCGGGCCAGTGACAAAGCGGATCAGCCCGAATTTCGGCTGCACCTCGCCCGTGGCGATGCACTTGCGCTCAGGCCCTTCGGACCGATCCTTATGGACGCCAGCGCGACCCATGTCAGCCACCCGAGGCCCTGAGATCAGGCCTCGGCCTCCTCTTCTGCAACGTCGCCATCTTCTTCGGCCTGTTCCAGTTCAGCCGGATCAACCCAGCCCAGCATGATGCGCGCTGTCATGACCAGATCCTGAGCCTCTTCCAGTGTCACACCGAAAGACTCCAGCACGCCATCATCCTTGATGCGCTCACCATCGACTGTGGTCCAGCCACCGGCCAGTTCCCAGTCGGCGCAGGTTGCAAAGTCTTCCAGCGTCTTCACATCATCCTTGGCAAGCGCCTCTACCATCTGGGGTGTCAGGCCTTCGAATTCAATAAGGCTGTCCTCGGCACCCAGCGCACGCGCGGCGTCCAGAGCGGCCTTGGCCTGCGCCTCAAGGAAGTCACGCGCGCGGGCTTGCAGTTCCTGCGCGGTGCCTTCGTCGACACCGTCGATCACCAGCAGCTCGTCGATCTCGACATAGGCAACCTCTTCAAGGTTGGTGAACCCTTCCGAGACCAACAGTTGCGCGAAGAATTCGTCCAGATCCAGGCTTTCCATGAACAGTTGGGTGCGGGCTTCGAACTCTTTCTGACGACGCGCCGATTCCTCGGCCTCGGTCATGATGTCGATGTCCAGATTTGTCAGCTGGCTGGCCAGACGCACGTTCTGACCGCGGCGACCAATGGCGAGGGACAGCTGTTCCTCGGGGACAACAACTTCGATCTTGCCGGCTTCTTCATCCAGAACCACCTTGGAGACCTCGGCAGGCTGCAGCGCGTTCACCAGGAATGTCGGTTGATCTTCGTTCCACGGGATGATGTCGATCTTTTCGCCCTGCAGCTCGTTCACAACAGCCTGCACGCGGCTGCCGCGCATACCGACGCAAGCACCGACAGGGTCAATCGAACCGTCATACGAAATCACGGCGATCTTGGCGCGCGAACCGGGGTCGCGGGCCACGGCCTTGACCTCGATGATACCGTCATAGATTTCGGGCACTTCCATCTTGAACAGCTCGGCCATGAATTCCGGCGCGGTGCGCGACAGGAAGATCTGGTGGCCACGCACCTCGCGGCGGACTTCCTTGATATAGGCGCGCACGCGGTCATTCGGGCGATAGCTTTCGCGGCCGATCTTGTCATTGCGGCGCAGAACGGCCTCGGCACCGCCCAGATCGACGATGACATTGCCAAACTCTTCGCGCTTGACGGCACCGTTGATGATGGTACCCGCGCGATCCTTGAATTCTTCGTACTGACGGTCGCGTTCCGCTTCGCGGACCTTCTGCAGAATCACCTGCTTGGCGGACTGGGCAGCGATACGGCCCATTTCAACCGGCGGAACTTCTTCGACGAAAACGTCACCAACTTCGGGCGCTTCCATATACTGGCGCGCCTGCTCGACGGTCATCTCGGCCTGATAGTTCTCAAGCTCTTCATCCTCGACCACGGTGCGGACGCGGGTAAAGGTTGCCTTGCCGGTCTTGCGGTCGATGCTGACGCGGATGTCCATCTCGGCGCCGTAACGGCTCTTGGCGGCGCGAGCGAGCGATTCCTCCATCGCTTCGACAACCAGACCGGGGTCGATCATCTTTTCGCGGGCCACGGCCTCGGCGGTCTGCAGCAGCTCCAGCTGGTTGGCTGAGGTGATTGCCATCAGTTCGTCTCCTCTTCGGACCCTTCGGTCTCAATCTCGTCGAAAGCGTTTTCGTTCAGGGCACCGGCGTCCTTGCGCTGGCGCAGCATTTCCTTGATCAGATCATCGGTCAGGACCAGCTTGGCATCGCTCAGCCAGTCGAATTGCAGACCGATGGTGATGGTCTCATCCCCCTCGGGGATGTTGATCAGAACCTCATCCCCTTCGATCCCGGCCAATTCGCCCTTGAACCGGCGGCGGCCGTCGATCAGTTCGGCGGTTTCGATCTTGGCCTCGTACCCCTCGAACGTCTCGAAATCCTTGAGGCGGGTCAGTGGGCGATCGATGCCGGGGCTGGACACCTCAAGCGTATAGGCGTCCAGGATCGGGTCCTCGACATCCAGCGTGGCGCTGACAGCGTTCGAAATCTCGGCGCAGTCGTCCACTTCGATGCCGCCCTCAGGCTTGTCGGCCATGATCTGCATCGTGGTGGTCTTGCCGCTCATCAGGCGGATACGGACGAGTTCGTACCCCAGATCCTCGATCACGGGGGTGATGATCTCGGCCAGTCGCCGGTCGATGGCAGCTTTGGCTATCAGGTCGTTTGTCATCAGGTTCTCTACCCTTCAATCGGGCACAAAAAAACGGGCGCGCGGCCCGTCGATCTTTTCCGGTGGAGCCCCGGACCCTAGCCCGACACGCCGCTGTTGAGTGCGATATAGCTGCCAAGATAAGAGAATGCAACCCCGGTGCACCCTCTTATCCACCGCCCATGCCTAGTCTGAAAGAATCCAGTTGCCATTGGTACAGGTATAGGGTCCAACGCGATCCCCTTCTTCATGCACAACGCCATCAAAGATGCACTGAGTTGTCTGGCCGACCGCATTGGTCACGGCCATCGCCTGAAGGGCGGCGAAAACCGCAAGTACACGCAAGAAACTGTTCATTCCCATCTCCTACTGCGTTACCCCGACAAACCGTGTCGGCTGTGTATTGCGGGGATAGATCACCACCGACAGATTGCCACCACCCAGAAACTGTTCGGGCTGCGCCAAGGGCGGCGGAAACAGCTGATCAAAGGCCGCCTTGTTGAAGCCAAGCTTCAATTTCGAGCCGGACAGAACCTCGAACGGCGACGTTGCCGTGCAAGGATGGCGGAGCGGGTCTTTTCTGACGGTGAATTGTTCCATGATGTTGGATGTATTGCCCAGCGGTCGGACCAGAACAATTGTGCCCGGCGTCAGGAAACTGTCCGGGCAGGAATAGACCTGGGGAACGCCGGTCTCGTCCTCGCCGCGCATCTCGGCCGTGGCCGCCACCACATGTTTGAACGGGCTGAAAATCGTCTCTTGCTGGATAAAGTTGGTATAGAGCGTCGCAAACAACTGGCTGTCATTGCTGGGTTCAGCCGTCAGCCCGTCATACAAATCCGAGATCGCCAGCCACATCCGGGAATCAGCCCCGCGCAGCGTTCCCGGCAAGGCAAACGGACCTTCGAGGTTATACAGCACGCTGCGAAGCTCTTCTGATAAAGGGTCTTCCTTGTTCAGGTCGCGGATTGCGTCACCAAGGGACCGGTCATGGATATTATAGTACCCCCGCGTTCTGAGCGCGCCCGCCAGCTTCATCTTTTCCGATGCTTTTCGGTTCAATTCTTCGTCGGTATCGCCCTCGGCAGGTTCAACCTGATCCAGACCTTCATGCAAAAGCTCGATCAAGGACTGACCGCGATTTGCTGTGAACTCCATCTTCCCGTCTTTGCTGATCAGGACATTGACGTTGTTTCCGTTCACAATCGCATAGGCAACGACCCCCGCCAGGATCAATGCCAACGCTATTATGGTAATCGTTTTCTGACTCTCTTTGGTCATGGGAAAACTCCCAACTTAACAAATAACAAAATAAAATATGTGCAGGTTATAGCACAGTTAAGCACAAATTCAAAATGCAAGAGGTGTAGCCGGGCTAGGCCATCCACCACCTTTCGGCGATTCGCCCGTCATCCATTCCCGTCCGTTGCCCGATCTGGCGCGGCATTCCGACATGGGCCGCAACGGCCAGCGACATGTCGGTTTCACTGGGGAAGAACCGCAGGCCCCGCTTTTCGCGCAGGTGATCGCGCGCGGGGATGGCTGCGATATCGACATAGCCATCGCGCAAAGCTTCGGCGCGCACGGCAGGATCCGGGATCACGATGACCTCGACCTTGTCAGCCCAACCGGCCGAGCCCGACTTGTAGTGATCCGCTACTTTGCGCCCAAGGAAGTTCCTGTCATCCTCGGCCCGGTCAACCCGGTAGCAACCTGTGCCGTTGGCCTGTTTCAGGGGCGTCACTCCTGCGCCATTGCGGGTGATCACGAACCGGTTGTCGGCCAGCAAGAACGGCAATCCGGCATTAGGGGCGGCAAGTTCCAGACGCACAACGGTTGGCGTCAAAGCTTCGGTTTGCCCGAACTCGGCCAGCACCGGCATTATATCCGCAATATCCAGTGCGGTTCCGTCATGAAAAGTTACGCCCTCACGCAGATCAAAGGTCCAGACCTGCGCCTTTGCATCCGTCTGCCAACCGGTTGCCAGTTCGGCGCGCAGGGTCCCGTCCGGCGCGATCTCGGTCAGGGTATCGAACACGGCACCGCGTGCAACCTGTTCCAGACTGTCATCCCGCGGCACTGCCAGTCGCAATGTCCCGCCCGCTTTCGGCGTATCCGCCAGCGACGCCCCCGTCGCCGCCAACAACGCGGCAGCGGCACCCGAGGCGAACAGAGCGCGGCGGTCCATCCGGGTCATGCCACACCCTCCGCCACGCGATCCATGATGCGCACCAGCTCGGCGCTGATTCCGGGCTCGGACAAGGCATGGCCCGCATGGCGCACCATCTTCAGCTCGGCATTGGGCCAGCGTTGCGACAGCTTCCAGGCCGATTCAGGCGGACAGATCATGTCATAGCGGCCCTGCACGATATGGCCCGGAATGTGGGCGATCCTGTCCATCTGATCCAGAATCTGCCCGTCCTTCTCCAGAAAGGCGTGGTTGATGAAATAGTGATTCTCAAGCCGCGCAAACGCGCGCGCATATTCACCGGGGCTTTCCCCGGTTGATCCGTTGGAATGAATGGATGCCAGCGCGTTCTCCCACGCCGACCACGCCCGCGCATACAGAATCTCGGTCGCGCGGTCGCCCGAGAACAGGCGCTTGTTATAGGCCCGGATCGCGTCCGACAGCTCATCTTCGGCCAGCAATGAGGTGAACTTGGCCCATGGCTCGGGCCAGAACTTGCCCGCGCCGCCGCCATAGAACCAATCCAGCTCGGCCTGCGTGGCCAGAAACACCCCGCGCAGAACAAGACGGCTCACCCGATCCGGATGCGTCTGCGCATAGACCAAGGCCAACGTGGCCCCCCAGCTGCCGCCAAACACCGTCCATTCATCGATATCCAGCAATGACCGCAGCCGTTCAATATCCGCCACCAGATGCCAGGTCGTATTGTTCTCGACCGAGGCATGGGGCCGCGACTTCCCGCATCCCCGCTGATCGAACAGAATCACCCGGTACACACGCGGATCGAAATAGCGCCGCATCGCCGGGCTACAGCCACCGCCCGGCCCGCCATGCAGCACTACCACCGGCAGCCCGTTTGGATTGCCGCTTTGCTCCATATAAATCTGATGCCCGTCGCCCACGCTGACCAACCGCTGATCGAATGGGTCGATCGGCGGGTAAAGATATTGCACTGCGCGCTTTTGGTCCGGGTACTTATCCATTACGGCCCTATATAGTCCTTAAGCGTAAAAGAGCACACGGAGACAGGAATGCAAGCGCATCCGAACACGGTAGACCCATCCGAGATCGCAAAATTCGAGGCGATGGCGGCGGAATGGTGGGATCCGAACGGAAAATTCAAGCCGTTGCATATGCTGAACCCCTGCCGGCTGGATTATATCACCCAACAAATCGCCGGGGAATTTGACAGAGATTTGAAGTCTCCTCACCCGTTTCAGGGCCTGCGCCTGCTGGATATCGGTTGCGGCGGCGGGCTGCTGAGCGAGCCGATGGCCCGTCTGGGGGCCGAGGTCGTGGGGGCTGATGCCGCCGAGGGCAACCTGCCCGTCGCCCGCATCCATGCCGAGCAATCGGGGCTGGACATCGACTATCGCCACACCACCGCCGAGGATATGGCGGCGGCAGGCGAGCAATTCGACGTGGTGCTGAATATGGAGGTGGTCGAACACGTGGCCGATCCGTTGGGTTTCCTGACCGCATCGCAACAACTTTTGAAACCGGGTGGCTTACTGATCTGCTCGACCATCAACCGCAACCCGAAATCCTATGCCATGGCCATTTTCGGTGCCGAAGTCGTCATACGCTGGCTGCCGCGCGGCACGCATGAGTGGAACAAGTTCATCACGCCTGACGAACTGTTCGACCTGCTGCACCAAGCCGGAATGGGCCCGGTGGACCGCAAGGGCTTCGTGTTCAACCCGCTTCTGTGGAATTGGTCGATCTCGGACCGGGATCTGAGCGTGAATTATGTGACGGCGAGTGTGAAACCGGAGTAGGATGGGTGTTCACACCCATCATCCAGACGACAAGACACGCGATGGGTGCAAGCACCCATCCTACGCTTATTCAGTGTGACATATGCGAAGGCTGACCTGAAACCAGAGAGGCCTACTCCCCCTCCAACTGCAACCGCAAATCCCGAAGCACCGGCAGCGTACTGCGCACCCGCTCCAGCCCCAGTTCTCCGACCACGCGGTTGATCAGCGGGGCAATCGACGAAATCGCCTGATCGCGCGCGCGACGTCCGGCGGGGCTGATGGCGACCATTTTGCGGCGGGCGTCGTCCCAGTCGGGGCGGATGTGGATGTATCCGGCCCATTCCAGCTTGGCCAAAGTGTTGGTCATCGCCCCTCGGGTGACGTGGAACGTGTTGGCCAGCTGCGCCGGGCTGCGCTCGTCGCCCACAAACACCAGATGGTTCAGCACCGAGAAATGCGAGATTTCCATGCCCTTGGGCAGCACCCGGCTCAGCCGGTTGCGCAACAGTTGGTCTGCCGTCAGAATTTCACTGAACAGCGTGACCGCAAGGGCATTGTGTTCGTCCGTCATGGTCCGATCTGGTTCAGGGCCCCTCGAAGGGCCGCACGTGAGTCAATGAGGGCACGCGGCGGCGCGCCTCTGTCACAGAACTATCATCCAAATCGAAAAAGTGAATGCCCGGATCGGTGCCTGCGTCGATCAGCACCTCTCCCCACGGGGCGACAACCATGCTGTGGCCATGGGTGTGGCGCGTTTTGCCTCGGGTTTTTGGATGCGCGCCGGTCTGGGCGGGGGCAAGGACCCAACATCCGGTTTCGATCGCCCGCGCGCGCAGCAGCGATTCCCAATGCGCTGCGCCGGTGACGGGTGAAAACGCCGCCGGGACGGTCAGGATATGCGCCCCGGCCTGCGCCAACGCGGCGTGCAGGTAAGGAAAGCGGATGTCATAGCAGATGGTCAGGCCAACCTTGCCGAAATTGGTCTCGGCAATGACCGCCTGTTTTCCGGGGCGATAGTTTTTCGATTCGCGAAAGGTCTCGGTTTCCGTGACCTGCACGTCGAACATGTGGATCTTGTCATATCGCGCCACGATCTGCCCCTGAGGGTCGATCATGAAACTGCGGTTGGCAAAGCGACCATCCGGATCGTGGGTCTTGATCCCCAGCGACCCGATCAGCAGCCAGACACCCCGCGCGGCGGCCTGCGCCCGCAGACCGGCCAGCGTGATGTCGTCTTCCTCATGCTGCAACACCTCATGCTGCCAGGTGGTGCTGTTGGACACGCAATTCGTGACCTCAGGGGTCAGGATGAACTGCGCGCCCTGCGCTGCGGCCTCGGCCATCATGGCGCGAACCATCTCCAGGTTCGCAGCCGGGTCGTCCGACGAGGTGATTTGCAGCAGCGCGGTTTTCATCACGCCGCCAGCAAACGGTCCAGCTTGCCCTGACGGTCCAGCTCGTACAGGTCGTCACAGCCGCCCACATGGTCGGTGCCAATGAAGATCTGCGGCACGGTGCGCTTGCCGCCCGCGCGCTTGATCATTTCGGGCTTGCGCTTGGGGTGCAGCAGCACGTCGATTTCCTTGAACTCGACACCTTTCTGTTTCAGCAGGCGTTTGGCCGCGTGGCAGAAGCCGCATAGCGGAGAGGTGTAAATCTCAACTGGTTTCATAATTCCGTCCCTTCGGGTTTCGCACGATCTTGAGCGAATTAGGCATCCTTGGCAACGCGTGCCAGAACCAACACGAAAATATGATTTGCCCCCGCTTCGCGACAGGCCCGCGTACAGGCCGCCAAGGTCGCCCCCGATGTCATCACATCATCGACCAGAAGGACGTCGCGGCCTTTCATCTGCCGCTTTGGATGTGGGGCGATCACATCGTCCAGCGTCTCGGCCCTTTGGGCGGCGGTTTTACCGTCCAACACCGGCGTGCGCGCAGTTCGCAGCAGCAGGTCCGGGCAGACCTCAAGCCCCGTCTCGCGCGCCAGATGCTGCGCCAGCAAGGCGGACTGGTTATACCGCCGCTTGATCAGTCGGGACCAATGCAAGGGAACCGGCGCGATCAACATATCCGGTTTGAACAATTCCCGCCCCGCCTGCGCCATCCAGCGCGCAGCAGGCCGCGCCAGTTCGGACCGATCCCCATGCTTCAGCGCCAGCACCAATGCCCGCGCCCGCCCTTTATACAGCAGCGCTGCCCGCCCGTCCTGCCAGGGGCGCGGGGTTTTCAGGCAGTCATCACATTCGATCCGGTGCCCGTCACCATCCCCCGGCACCGGCATCCCGCAACTGTCGCAAACGGTTCCGCCGATAAAGGGCGTCTCGCGCCAGCAGGTGCCGCACAGGCCAAAGTCCGACTCGGTCAGATCCCCGCAGCTAAGGCATCTGGGTGGATAGATCAGGTGCAACGCGGTTTGAACTCGCGGCCAAATGCGATACGTGCGGGGTATGAAATTGCCAGCTTCCAATGCGCCCTCGCTGTTTGACCGCCAGACTCTGATGCGCCGCCGCGCGCGGGTGCAGGAGGACGCCCTGTTCCTGCACCACGCCGCTGTGGACGAAGTGCAGCATCGGCTGAGCATGGTTAACAGAAGCTTTACGGCCCCTGCGATTGTGACCCCTTTCTCTCGGATCTGGCAGGGGATCCTGCCCGACGCGCGCATCGTGGCAGACGAGGAAACGCTGACCCTGACCCCCGGCGCGCATGATCTGGTCATCCACGCCATGGCGTTGCACTGGGCCAATGATCCGGTGGGGCAGTTGATCCAATGCCACCGTGCCCTGCGCCCCGATGGACTGCTATTGGCCGTCTGTCTGGGCGGCGAAACGCTGCACCAGCTGCGCGCCGCCCTCGGACAGGCAGAGATTGAGGTGACCGGCGGCCTCAGCCCCCGCATCGCCCCGATGGCAGAGTTACGGGATCTGGGTGCCCTGCTGCAACGCGCCGGGCTGGCCCTGCCGGTGGCGGATGCGGTCCCGCTGACGGCGGAGTATCGCGATCTGACCCATTTGATGCAGGACCTGCGCGCCATGGGCGAGACCAATGTTCTGACCGACCGGCTGAAAACCCCCACGCGTCGGCAGGTCTTTGTCCGCGCGCAACAGATCTATGCCGATCACTTTGCCACGCCCGAGGGTCGCCTGCCCGCAACTTTCGATCTGATCTGCCTGACCGGCTGGTCGCCGGATGCCAGCCAACCCCAACCCCTGCGCCCGGGGTCAGCCAAGATGCGCCTTGCAGACGCTTTGGGCACTGACGAGGGCAAACTGCCCGATTGACGACCCGGCATTTCCCTTTATCTCAGGCCAGAACCGGTAAACTCAGGAAGACCCAAATGTTTGACGCAACCCGACCCGCGCACGCACCTGCCGATCACCCAAAGGTAAAGATGGGGCGCGTGGGCATCCTGCTGGCCAATCTGGGCACGCCGGATCACTATACCTACTGGCCGATGCGGCGCTATCTGAACGAGTTTCTGTCGGACCGCCGCGTGATCGACTATCCGGCGTGGAAATGGCAGCCGATTCTTCAGGCGATCATCCTGACCAAACGCCCGTTCAGTTCGGGCGAGGCTTATAAGTCGATCTGGAATCACTACAAAGGCGAAAGCCCGCTGATGACGATCACCAAGGACCAAACCGCCAAGCTGCGCGACAGCATGCAGGCTCGCTTTGGCGATCAGGTTCTGGTCGATTTCTGTATGCGCTATGGCAACCCTTCGACCAAATCCAAAGTCCGGCAGATGGTTGCCGAAGGTTGCGACCGTATCCTGTTTTTCCCGCTTTATCCGCACTATGCCGGGGCAACGACCGCCACGGCGAATGACCAGTTCTTCCGCGCCCTGATGGAGGAGCCATGGCAACCGGCCAGCCGCACGGTGCCCGCCTATTACGACGAACCGACCTATATCGAGGCCCTGGCCCAGTCCATCGAACGCGCCTATGCGGCGATGGACACCAAACCCGATATTCTGGTCTGCTCGTACCACGGTATGCCCGAGCGGTATTTGCAGCAGGGCGATCCCTATCACTGCCAATGTGTGAAAACGTCCCGACTGCTGAAAGAGCGGCTTGGCTGGTCAGACGACCAGATCGTGTCGACCTTCCAGTCGCGCTTTGGCCCCGAAGAATGGCTGAAGCCCTACACCGTGGATCACGTCGCCGATCTGGCGCGGCAGGGCAAAAAGAACATCGCTGTCATCGCGCCCGCCTTCTCGGCCGATTGCATCGAGACGCTGGAAGAGATCAACGAAGAGATCAAAGAGAGTTTCGAGGACGCGGGCGGAGAACAGTTCACCTATATCCCCTGCCTCAACGACGATGATTCGCATATCGCCGCGCTGGGCAAGATCATCGAGGATAATCTGAGCGGGTGGCTAGACTAACCGACCCTGACAGCCAGACATGAAAAAAGGCGGTGGAAAATCCACCGCCTTTTCTCTGGATAACGCTCGTCGGCTTAGCCGGCTGCGACAGCTGCGGCAACAACGACCAGCAGGATCAGCGGCAGCAGGATGCCCTGCGAAGAACCCTGAGTTTCTTCAACAACAACAGGTGCTTCAACAACCGGCTCTTCCAGGTTGCCAGCATATGCGGTCGAAGCAGCAGCGGTCAGTGCAGCGGCGAGAACGAGTTTTTTCATATTAACCTCCAGAATTTGCGCGATTCCTGTCCAGGAACCGCACACCTAAGACTTACCTCGTGGTTTTTTCTAATCAGCAATGCGGTTGGAATGCAATTGCAACTTGAGCGTTAAGCGGCTTCGTGCGCGAAAATGTCGTCAAATTAGCAACACTTGCGTGCCGACCTTCGCCATTGAAAACAGCTCGGCGATGTCTTCGTTGAACAATCCGATGCAGCCATTGGACGATTTGCGCCCGATTTTGCGCGTGTCATGGGTGCCGTGGATGCGGTAATACTTCCACCCAAGGTACAAAGCGTGTGTTCCCAATGGGTTATCCGGTCCGGGCGGAATGTAATCCGGCCATTCGGGGTTGCGCTTTTTCATCGATGGGGTCGGCGCCCAGCTTGGGCCTTCGACCTTGCGAATGACGCTGGTCCGTCCGCGGCGCGTCATTTCTTCGGTCAGAGGCACCGATGACGGGTAGAGTTTGTATACAGATTGATCATCTGACCAATAATGCAGCGCTCGTGAAACCGTATCGACAAGAATGGCGCCATTCCGCGTGTTCGAGAAATAAGGCTGCCAGTCCTGCGCCCGAAAGCCTGAAACATTTCGGCGAACAGGCGCTTCGGGTTCGGGCGCGGGGCGCAGCGGGTCGCCCGGAATGTATTGCGCAAGCGCCGGGCTGGCCAGCGTGGCGGTCGCACCGACAAGAAATCCTCGGCGGGTCGACGAGGGAATACGTTTTTTGACCATGACAAACGGTCCTTTGCGTGGGCGGGTTCTGAAATCCGGTGTATTCTATTGCCAGAATGCTTCAGTCGCAAATCAAACCGGCAAAATCACGCGGGGTGAGACTATTGTGCGTTTGCCCCGCACCGTCTGGCAGGTTATGCCCGTTATCGACACAATAATCAGGTCGATCATGACGCGTATCGTTTCTTTACTGTTGATGTGCCTTGTCGCGCTGGCGGCATGTACAAGCACCCAGCCCACCAGCTTTGGTGCGGATGGCCGCCCCTTGCCCACGGTCTACAAAATCCGTGGCAACCCGGAAAAGCTACAATTCCGGATGCTGGATTCAGTCAATGCCCTGCGGCAGGCACAAGGCTTGCAGCCCGTGCAACTGAACGCACAACTGAACGCTGCCGCCGCCACCCATTCCAAGGATATGGCCCGGCAGAACCGCCCGTGGCATTTCGGCTCTGACGGATCCTCGCCCATCGATCGGGCCGCACGGGTCGGGTATTTCGGCACATTCCTGGGCGAAGCGATTTCCGAGACCTACGAGACCGAAACCGAAACCCTTGCGGCCTGGATGCAGGAATCCGGCCCAAGATCGGTCATCATGGACCCCAAAGCGACGCAGATGGGCTTTAACTGGCATCAGGAAAGCGGCGGCAAGATCTGGTGGACGCTGGAAATGGGAACCGGCGGCTAATTTGCCGGGATCTTCAAACAAAAAAAGCCCCCGATTGTCGGGGGCTTTTTTGTGATTACAACGCCTTACGCAGCTTGCATCGACTGCGCTTCGGTCAAAATGGCATAGAGCTTGACCGGATCCGGATTGGCCCGCAGCTTGGCGCAGACCGAGCTGTCGCGCAGCGTCCGGGACACAAGCGCCAGCGCTTTCAGGTGTTCGACACCGGCTTCTTCCGGGGCAAACAGAGAAAAGGCGATATCGACCGGCTGACGGTCCACCGAGCCGAAATCAATCGGCTTTTCCAGCATGACAAACACCCCCGAAACCTCGGCAATGTCGGGCAGGCGCGCATGTGGCAAAGCAACACCATGGCCCACGCCAGTTGGGCCAAGGCTTTCGCGTTCCAGAAGACAATCGACAATCGACTGGGCCTCAAGGTCCAGCGTCGCGGCCGCGACGTCGCCGATTTCCTGAAACAGCCGCTTCTTGCTTGAGGCGGCGGAAAGTACACGTACTGCTTCGGGCTTCAGAATGCTCGAAAGCTCCATGATCATGCTCCACGGCGGCCCTGACCTGCGCCAAGGCCCGCCTTTCTAATCTTGCCTGTTAAGGATCGATCCAGCCGATATTACCGTCATCCCGACGATAAACGACATTCAATCCATCCTTGTTTTCGTTCCTGAACACCAGCACCGGAGCACCAGCAAGTTCCATTTGCATGACGGCTTCACCGACGCTGAGCGATGGGATCTTTGTTTCCATCTCAGCCACAATCATGGGCTGCAGCGATTCGGGTTCATCTGCCGTCCCCGATTCGTCAGAGGCGAGGATATAAGAGGACGCCCCGAAGAGTTCAACAGGTTCGGCACGATCCTTGTGATGGTCCTTCAGGCGGCGCTTGTAGCGGCGCAGTTGGGTTTCCATCTTGTCGCAGCATGCCTCGAACGCTGCGTAGATTTCAGTGGCGTGGGCCCTGGCCTGGGCGGTCAGGCCCGTCGAAAGATGCACAGTGGTTTCGCATACATATTCATGCGCTGAACGGGAAAAGACGACGTTGGCGTCTGTCGGGCGCTGGGCATATTTGCCAACGACCTCGCCCAGCTCGGTCTGCACATGGGTCTGCAGGGCCGCGCCGATGTCGATCTGTTTTCCGCTGATTTGGTAACGCATGTGATCTCCTTCACAATTCACACCCATTCTGACGCTGCGTCGCGCAACATGCTTGTTTTTATCGGGTGGGGGATATCGACATTCTGATCGGTTGCCGCTGACCCGGCCCTTCACTGAAGGGACATCGAGATCCAGCCTGGAACCGAATAAATGCCATGCCCCAATTGAGACAAGAGCCGAGGGAAGAGTCAATCAAAACAGATGTGTATATACGCGATTTCCGCCATGCAACCGGCGCAAAACCGCGCAACCCTATGAAATTTTGAAGTTTTCTCCCAGATAAACCCTGCGGACGTTTTCGTTTTCGACAACCTCGTCGGGCGTGCCGGACATCAGAACCTGACCGTCGTGCAGGATATAGGCGCGATCGACAATCTCCAGCGTTTCGCGGACGTTGTGATCAGTGATCAGAACCCCGATTCCGCGCTTTTTCAGATCCGCCACCAGATGCCGAATATCCCCCACGCTGATCGGGTCAACGCCCGCAAAGGGTTCATCCAGCAACAGATATTTCGGATCCGCCGCCAGACAGCGCGCGATCTCGACCCGGCGGCGCTCACCGCCCGACAGGGCCAGCGCGGGCGCGCGGCGCAGGTGTTCGATCGAGAAATCCGACAACAGCTCTTCCAGCCGCTCTTTGCGGCGGTGGGCATGTTTGACTGTAATGTCCAGGACCGAAGCGATGTTGTCCTCGACGCTCATGCCGCGGAAGATCGACATTTCCTGCGGCAGATAGCCGATCCCCATCCGGGCACGGCGATACATCGGCAGGGTGGTCACATTCTGCCCGTCAATCGTCACCATTCCGGCTTCGGGAAAGACCAGACCGGCCACGGAATAGAACGTCGTCGTCTTGCCCGACCCGTTCGGACCCAGCAACGCCACAACCTCGGACCGGTCCAGCGTCATCGAGACGTCGCGGATAACCGTCTTTTTCCGGTAAGACTTGCGCAGTTTTTCGATCCGCAGGCCCAAACTGCCCTCGGCCACAGACAAGTGGGGACGCGCCATCAGTTGTTCCCCTGCTGCAGGATCGTCTTGACCCGGCCCGTCATCGTCGCCGTGCCGGTCGTCAGGTTCGCGTTCATCTGATCGCCGCTGATCACGCTGGGGCCTTGGGTCAGCAGCACATTGCCACGCATCACGATCACACCGCTGTCGATCGTGTACTCGGCCCAATCCCCTTCGGCTGCGTCCGGCGGGCTGACCAGAACCACATTCTCGGTCGCCTCCATCCGCTCAATCGCCGAGCGTTCGTCATTGTAGATGACCAGAACCCGTTCAGCCGTAAGGCGCATTTCGCCCTGAATGACGATCACGTTGCCGATGAACTCGGCCGAGCCATCCTCTTGATTCACGTTCAGCGTTTCCGAGGTTACCTCGACCGGCAGGGACGGGTCCGCGCGCGTCGCGCCAAAGGCCACCTGCGCTTCTTGCGCGGTTGCAGAAACGGCACCTGTTACCAGAGCAAAACTCAAAAGGACAAAACGAAAATCGAACACAGGTTATCTTTCTGCTTTTTGAGGCTCATACACCAGCTTCACGCCATCTGTAAAAAGAATATGGACCGGGCCGTCCGTTTTTTCAGTCCCAAAAGTCATACCACCTGCCGAAAAATCGCCGATGGGGCCGGTTCCGTTGACCTGCCCGGGGCTGTCGCCCCGGATTTCATCAAGTGATGTATTGAGCAGATCGGTCGTGACTTCGATCCCGTCCGCGGTGGTGATCAGCACATCGCCGACAAAGGTGGCCGTGCCCTTGTCCGGTCGGATCAGGCCTGAATTGGAGTCCAACGTGATGACCCGCCCGCTTAACAACTCATAGCGACCGCTGAATTCCGTCGCAGTTGGAACCGCGCCTTCGGTGCCCTGCGTCGCTTTGGTGGCGATGATCTGCACGTCCTCGCCCTTGGTTGTGGTGCCGCGATAGTCCGGTTGGGTCACCACCTGATCGGCCAGGCGTGCATCGATATCCTGCTGGCTGAACGGGCCTGAGACAGTGGTTTCGATACTGCGGGACAAAAGGAAGACGGTGGACAGCATGATAATGGCCGCAAGCGGCAACAGAACCTTCAGGAACTGCACCATGCGGGAATAGCGGTCCACCTCAGCCTCTCCCTTACCCAAGCCCGACGCGCAGACAGTCGTGGATGTGCAACAGGCCTTGCGCCTGACCACCTGCGTCCGGATCTGCCACAAAAAGCGAGGTGATCTTGCGGTCATTCATGATCGCCACGGCTTCTTCCGCCAGAGAGCCCGGCGCGATGGTCATCGGGTCTGCGGTCATGACCTCTTCGGTGGTCTTGTCCAGCAAGCCGTCCATGTTACGACGCAAGTCACCATCCGTGACGATGCCCAGCAAGCGGCCCGCGTCATCCGTGACACCAACGACACCAAAGCTTTTCTGGCTCATGACCAGCAATGCCTCGCCCATCGGTGTCCCGACTGAGACCACCGGCATATCCGTGTGCATAAGGTCGCGCACCTTGCTGAGTTGCGCACCCAGTTTGCCGCCCGGATGGAAATCACGGAAGTTCTCGGGTTTGAAATCGCGATATTTCATCAGCGCAATCGCCAGCGCATCGCCCATCGCCAGTGTCAGCGTGGTCGAGATCGAGGGCACCATGCCAAACCCGCAGGCCTCGCCCAGCGACGGGATCAGCAGATGCACATCGGCCTGTTTCATCAGCGTGCTCTGGGGCTTGCTGGACAGGCCGATCAGAGGGATGCCGAACCGACGCGTGTAAACAAGCAAGTTCGCCAGCTCAGGCGCCTCGCCCGAGTTCGAGATCGCCAGAACCACATCCCCCTTCGAGACCATGCCCAGATCGCCATGGCTCGCCTCGGCAGGATGGACGAAATGGGCGGGCGTGCCAGTGCTGGCCAGAGTTGCCGCGATCTTGTGCCCGATATGGCCGGATTTCCCGATTCCGCTGACGATCAGACGGCCCGTGGCCTGCAGGATCATCTGTACGGCTTCGGCGAAATGTTCATCAAAACTGTCGGCCAGCACGTCCAGCGCGCGGGCTTCATCGGTGACAACCTGACGGGCGGTTTTCAGAAAAGATTCAGTATCAGTCATGAGTGTGCAAAAATATCCGTTTCGGGCCAGCCAGCGAGGTCAAGCTTCGCACGCATCGGCAGAAAATCAAAACAGGCCTGCGCCATCTCGGTGCGGCCTTCGCGGGCAAGACGCCCATCCAGCGCCTCGCGCAACTGGTGCAGATACAGAACATCGGATGCAGCATAGTCCAACTGAGCGTCGGTCAGCATTTCCGCCCCCCAGTCGCTCATCTGCTGTTGCTTCGAGATATCGACGCCGATCAACTCCTGACACAGGTTTTTCAGCCCATGCCGGTCGGTATAGGTGCGCACAAGGCGGCTGGCGATCTTGGTGCAATAGACCGGCGCGGCCAAAGCGCCGAACGCATGATACATCGCAGCAATGTCGAAACGCCCGAAATGAAACAGCTTTAGCACATCCGGATTTTCCAACATGGCGCACAGGTTCGGGGCCTCGGTCTGGCCTTTGTCGACCTGAACGATATGGCTGTTGCCATCCCCGCCGGACATCTGAATCACGCATAGGCGATCCCGGTGCGGGTTCAGCCCCATGGTTTCACAATCAATGGCCACAATAGGCCCCAGATCCAGCCCGTCCGGCAGGTCGTTCTTATACAGGTGGTTCGCCACGGAAATGTCCTTTGTGCGGTCTCGACCCCGAGATAGGCGGTTTGGCCCACAAACTCAACGCCGTCCGTTTTCCCGGGTCTGCACGTCTTGTTATCCGCCTGAATTGCTGGATAGTCTGCCCTTATGGCAAACCAAACAAAGTGGCTGTGTTCCAGGGCCACCACGAACCGTCTCTGATCCATGTTCAGTATCCTGCAAAACCGCACCTATCGCCACCTTCTGGCGGCGCAAGTTGTTGCGCTGACGGGAACCGGGCTGGCGACGATTGCGTTGGGGTTGCTGGCTTATGATCTGGCCGGAGACGCCGCCGGGCTGGTTCTGGGTACCGCCCTGACCATCAAGATGGTGGCTTATGTCGTCGTGGCCCCGTTGGCCGCCGCCATCGCCGAACAGATAGACCGACGCAGAATGCTGGTGGTTCTGGACCTGATCCGCGCCGCCGTTGCCCTGTGCCTGCCCTTCGTCTCCGAGATCTGGCAGGTCTATGTTTTGATTTTCGTCCTGCAATCGGCCTCTGCCGGGTTCACACCCACGTTTCAGGCCACGATCCCGGATGTTCTGACGGATGAGCGGGACTATACCCGCGCTTTGTCGCTGTCGCGGCTGGCTTACGATCTGGAAAGCCTGCTCAGCCCGATGCTGGCGGCCCTTCTGCTGCTGTTCGTCAGCTTTGACACCCTGTTTCTGGGCACCGGCCTTGGGTTTGTCGCCTCGGCCCTTCTGGTGGTGTCAGTCATATTGCCTTCGCCCAAACCGTCCGGGCGCACCGGCATCTACGACCGGACCACGCGGGGCATTCGTCTGTACCTGTCCACAACACGCTTGCGCGGCCTACTGGCGCTCAGCTGGTGCGCTGCCGCGCTCAGTTCGATGGTTATTGTGAACACGGTGGTGCTGGTGCGGTCCGATCTGGGACTGTCCGAGAGCGCAGTGGCCATTGCGCTGGCTGGCTTTGGCGGCGGGTCCATGCTGGCCGCGTTTGCCTTGCCCCCGCTGTTGGACCGGTTTCCGGATCGCCGCGTCATGCTAAGCGGCTCGACCATCGCAACATCGACCATGGCAGCGGCAGCCTTTGTTTCGATGTCGGACCTTTTGTCTTTGCCTGCCCTGACCACGCTCTGGGCCATCGCGGGCTTTGGATATTCGATGACCCTGACCCCCTCGGGCCGCTTATTGACTCGGTCTGCCGACCCCGAGGATCGACCCGCCCTCTTTGCCGCACAATTCACCCTGTCGCACGCGTGCTGGCTGGTACTGTACCCGCTGACGGGCTGGCTGATGACCCGGTACGGCGCGACCACCGCATTGACGGGCATGACTTGCGCTGCCGTGCTGGGCCTGACGACTGCACTGATGATCTGGCCCCGGTCCGGCACCGCGCCCGCGACGCATAATCCTTGAGCGCCGCCATCGATTTGCTCTACACCTGAGCGACCGCCTGCCGGAGACCCTATGGATCAGCTTGATCGCCATATCATCGCCGCCCTGCAACACAACGCGCGTGAGTCGACCACGAATATCGCCGCCAAGCTGGGCGTGGCGCGCACCACTGTACACGAGCGGATCAAACGCATGGAAGACCGCGGCGTGATCGCGGGCTATTCGGTCATTCTGAACGCGCCCGAGGATGCGCCTCGTGTACAGGTTGTTGTGCTGCTTGAGGTGCAGCAGAAGGAAACCACCCGCATTATCAAACGGCTGGAAACCTACCCCGAGGTCAAACGCTGCCTGTCAATCAATGGCGAGTTCGACCTGCTGCTGTCAGCCGAGGCCCCAAGGATCGAGGATCTGGATATTCTGGTCGATGATCTGGCCAAAATCCCCGGCGTGCTGCGCACCAATACCAGCGTCGTGTTCGGTCGGCGGATCGACCGAAAATGAACAGGCGATAACGCGCTGTAAACCAATGCGCGGCTAGCGTGACCGGGACAGATCAGAATCCCGGACCGGCAGAATGCCCTTTCGTATAGTCGCGTTTTTCATTTCCCTGACGCAAGTGTGGTTGGCACAGGCGGCGTTTGCCATGTCGGACGCGCGCACCGGCGATGTCTGCGATCAGGCCGCCCGCCGCGCCGCGCAGTCCGAAGATGTGCCACTGGACGTATTGCGCGCCATAACGCGCGTCGAAACCGGCCGCACGCAGGGCGGGCATTTCATTCCCTGGCCGTGGACCATCAATGTCGAAGGGCACGGGTTCTGGTTCAACTCGGAAATCGAGGCCAAATCTTACGTGTTCGACATTTTCAAAGCGGGCAAGCGCAGCTTTGATGTCGGATGTTTCCAGATCAACTACCGCTGGCACGGCAAGGCGTTCCGATCCATCGACGCCATGTTCGATCCGGATGAAAACGCCACCTATGCGGCCCGGTTCCTGAAGGATTTGCACGCCGAGCTCGGCTCATGGTCTGCCGCTGCCGGGGCCTATCATTCCCGCACGCCCGAGCTGGCAAACGCCTATCAAGGCCGGTTCCAGACGGTGCTGGCGCAGTTGGGTGCCGCGCCTGAAACACAAACAGCCTTTGTGTCGCGTGATCCGTTCACCGGTTCCGCCGCCCCGCTGATCCCGCTGCAACCGACCCAGACCCCTCGGGGGGCGCTGGGCTCTCTGGTGCCTACCGGCGGGTCCGCCACCGCCTTTATCGCCTTCAATTAGGAGCGTTTCGTGCCCAAGATCGACGTCCGATCCCTGTTCTCGCCTACCGTATTGCTGGCGCTGGCACTGATGACCATCATCGTGATGATGATCCTGCCAATGCCCGCCTGGGTGCTGGATGTGGGGCTGGCCGCGTCTTTTGCGCTGGCCATTCTGATCTTTACCCTGACCCTGTTTATCGAGCGTCCGCTGGATTTCTCGTCCTTCCCGACGATCCTGCTTGCGTCGCTGATGTTGCGCCTGTCGCTGAACGTGTCCTCGACGAAGCTGATCATCGGGCAGGGCCATACCGGCCCCAATGCCGCCGGGGATGTGATCGAAGGGTTCGCCAATTTCGTCATGGGCGGCAGTATCTTTCTGGGGCTGGTGGTGTTCGGCGTACTGCTGATCGTGAACTTCATGGTCATCACCAAAGGCGCTGCCCGCATGGCCGAGGTGGGCGCGCGTTTTGCGCTGGACGGGATGCCCGGCAAACAGCTGGCCATCGACAGCGACATGTCCGCCGGGGCCATCGACCACCAGCAGGCCAAGGAACGGCGCGAGCGGGAACAGCAGGAAACCACCTTTTTCGGCTCGCTCGATGGCGCGTCCAAATTCGTCAAGGGCGACGCGATTGCCGGGCTGCTGATCACGCTTTTGAACCTTGTCATGGGTCTGGTGATGGGCGTGATCGTGCACGGCATGCCGGTTGCCTCGGCGTTTGAGACCTATGCCATCCTGACTGTCGGCGATGGACTGGTCTCACAGATTCCAGCCGTGATCATTTCGATTGCCTCGGCGTTGCTATTGGCGCGGGGCGGCACGCAGGGGGCAACCGACAACGCCATCTTCTCGCAACTGGGTAAACACCCCGCCGCGCTGGCAACCGTGGCCGTTCTGATGGTCCTGTTTGCGCTGGTGCCGGGCCTGCCGTTTTTGCCTTTCATTCTGGGGGCCGGCGTTCTGGGCTATGCCGCCTATCACGTCCACCGCACCCAAAAAGCCGCCGCGCTGGAACCCGAAACCCCATCGTCCGAGGTGGATGCACCCGTGTCTCAGGCCATCGGAGACATCCTGGATCTGGACGACGTACATCTGGAGTTTGCGCCCGATCTGGTCAGCATGGTGTTGAACCAGGGCACCGGGCTGGATGCGCGGATTGCCAATATGCGGACCTATGTCGCCTCGACCTTTGGTCTGATCCTGCCCGAGATTCGCCTGACCGACCGCGCCGACCTGCCAACCGGCACATATGTGATCAAGGTTCAGGGGGTAGAACAGGCGCGCGGGGTCCTGAACCCCGATCTGGTTCTGGCGCTGGTGCAGGACGGCTTTGACCTGCTGCCCGACGGCAACGACGTGACCGAGCCTGTCTACGGCGCGCCTGCCCGCTGGATTCTGCCCAAAGATCAGGAGGATGCAGCGCTGAGCGGGGCCACCATCGTCTCGCCGCCCGAGATTCTGGCGACCCATCTGCTGGAGATCATAAAACAGAACTTCCCGCGCCTGCTGACGCTGAAATCCCTGCGCCGTCTGCTGTCCGAGATGACCCGCCTCAGCGATCCGGTCCGGGCGGAGGCCAATCGCAAACTGCTGGACGAATTGATCCCCGATAAGGTCCCGATCGACACGCTGCACGCCGTCCTGCGCCTGCTGCTGGACGAACGCGTCTCGATCAGAAACATGGCCCTGATCCTGGAAACCGTGGCCGAGGCACGGATGACCACCACACAGCCCGAAGGGATTTGCGAGATCGTTCGCCAGAGGCTTGGCTTCCAACTGGTCGCCGAGATGAAGCGAGAGGACGGATCGATCCCGCTGATCCAACTGGCCCCGGAATGGGAGGATACCTTCGCCACCTACCAGATCGATGCCCCCAATGCCGGGCTGGATGTCGCGCTGCCGCCCAACCTGTTCAACAAACTGGCAGATGGCGTCGTGACCAGCGTGGCGAAATCGGCAGATAGCGGGCTGTTCCCGGCCATCGTCACTTCGACCCGCCGCCGCCGGTTGCTGCGCACGATCATGCAGGCGCGGGGCGTGGCCAACCCGGTCCTGTCGTTCGAGGAAATCGGGCTTGAGGCTCGGCCGTCTCTGGTCGGAACGGTTCCGGCGTGATCGCCCTACCCCCGGAATTGCTGAACCAGATCGGCGTCAGCCTGTGGCATCTGTTTGCGGTGTTTCTGCGGGTTTCGGCCTTTGTCTCGCTGCTGCCCGCGTTCGGCGAACGCAGCATCCCGGTGCGCGTCAAACTGGGTCTTTCGATGGCCTTTACCCTGATCATCGCGCCCGCAATTGACGCACCTGAGCTGGCCGCCGGTTTCCCGCAGATGGTCCGGCTGGTGGGGACAGAGGTGCTGATCGGGATGGCCCTCGGCATTGGGTTGCGATTGTTTGTGCTGGCCCTGCAAACCGCTGGGTCCATTGCAGCACAATCGACCTCGCTGTCGCAGCTTCTGGGCGGGGCCGTAATCGATCCGATGCCGGCGATGGGGTACTTTCTGATGCTGGCCGGTCTGACGCTGGCCGTGATCATGGGACTGCACATCCGGGCCGCGCAATTTCTGATCCACAGCTACGCGATGTTCCCGATGGGGATGCTTCCGGCACCATCGGATCTGTCCCACTGGGGGGTGCAACAGATCGCGCACAGCTTCAGCCTGGCTTTTGCGCTGGCCACCCCGTTTGTGATCGCCTCGCTGATCTACAATCTGGCCCTTGGCGTGATCAACCGTGCCATGCCGCAGCTGATGGTGGCCTTTGTCGGCGCCCCTGCCATCACCTTTGCCGGGCTGTTCCTGCTGTTTGCCGGGGCACCGCTGATCCTGTCGGCGTGGTCAGACGCCCTGAACGCCTTCCTTCTCAACCCGACCGGGGGAAGGCCATGAGCGGACCCGACGACGACAGCGACAAATCCTTTGAACCCACCCCGCAAAAGCTGCAAAAAGCGCGCGAAAAGGGAGAGGTGGCTAAGTCCAGCGATCTGTCCGTTGTCGCGGGATATACCGGTCTGGTCATCGCGCTGCTGGCGGCGGGGCAGTACGCAGCCCAACATCTGGGCACGCTGTTTGTTGTGCTGGTTGACCAGTCTGATGCGTTTTCTCAACTGGTCGCGACCGGGCCTGCCTCCGCGCCGGTTGCCGGGTTGCTTCTGGGCTCACTGGTGCCGGTCTCGATGCTTTTTGCACTGCCCGCCGCGGTGGTCTTGCTCAGCCTGATTGCCCAGCGCGCGCTGATCTTTGCACCTACCAAGCTGAAACCCAAGCTCTCGCGCATCTCGCTTGTGTCGAATGCAAAAAACAAATTCGGACGCGGCGGCCTGTTCGAATTTGCCAAGAGTTTTGCCAAGCTGCTGATCTATGGCACCTGCCTGGCCTTGTTCCTGAAGGCCAATCTGACCGAGATCATCTCGGCCAGCGCAGCACCTGCAAAATCGTCGATCCTGTTGATGATGAACCTGCTGTTTCGCTTCCTGTTCATCGTGATCGTCATTGCGCTGGCCATCGGTGTGATCGATTACCTTTGGCAATATGCCGAGCACATGCGCAAGAACCGCATGTCGCGCAAGGAAATCCAGGATGAGACCAAAGATGCCGAGGGCGATCCGCATGTCAAACAACAGCGCCGCCAGCGCGCGCAGGACATTGCAACCAACCAGATGATGTCCGATGTGCCCAAGGCGGATGTGGTGATCGTCAACCCTACCCATTTCGCGGTCGCGCTGAAATGGTCCCGCGCCGCAGGCGCAGCCCCTGTCTGCGTTGCCAAAGGCGTGGATGAGGTGGCGGCGGCCATCCGATCCGCCGCCAGCGAGGCCGGGGTCCCGATCCACTCGGATCCGCCAACTGCCCGCGCGCTGCACGCGACCGTCGAGATCGGTCAGGAAATCGCCGAGGAACACTACCGCCCGGTCGCCGCCGCAATTCGATTTGCCGAGGCGATGCGCAAACGTGCAAAAGGTCAGATCAGATGAACCGGAAAAAACTGTCCGACCTGCAACGCGCCACTGATGCCGTGTTTCAGAAAAACTATCAGACCCTGCGCCCTGTGATCGAGGCCGAAGCCCGCGTGCAGCAGCAGCTTGCGTCGCTGAACTCACAGGTTGCAGAGGTGCGGCGCGACAGTGCCTCGGCCGAAGGGTATCAGGTCACCGGGACGGATATTCTGTGGAACGGGTGGGAATCCGCAACCCGTCGCCAGTTGAACACCGACCTCGCTCGTCTGCGGGCGCAGAAACTAGCCGCGATCGAACAACTCCGGGCAGCGTTCGGACGTCAACAGGCGATCCGTTCGATCTCCGACCAGTATCGACAGGAACATCGGGTGGCTCAGGCCAGGAAACTGTCAAATCAACAGTAGCCCCCAGGCCCAAACGGATCGGGCCGGAGGTTCTTGGGTTCAGGTATCCTGCCGGTTGACGCTCATGATCAGAACTTGGGATACATCCGCACCAAGGTCCTTTTGCGCCACCTCCAGCAGCGCTTTACGCAGGACGGTCAGGGTGTCCGATTCCGTAAAGATGCCGTCAAAACCACCAGTATTGGCGTGATCGAACAGCACCTGCAAAAACCCGTCCCTCAGCTTCGGCTCGATGGCATAGAAGGTTTCGGTGATAGCAGGGTTCGCCTCAAGGCTTAGCGACATCGTCACCATGGCCGAGATCTGATCATCCTTCACCACCGGCACGACAAATTGCTTGGTCAGTTTCAGATACTCAAAGCCACCCGCCTTGTCCCCTTTGTCGGATTTCTTGTCGGCCTTTTGTTCTTTGGCCTCTGTCTTCTTTTCGTCCTTCGCGTCAGACGCAACTGATGGCGGTTTTTCAGGGGTCAGGAATTTCGCAGCACCAATACCGGCACCCAGACCTACCAACAGGAAAACGACAGGCAGCAACAACTTCATCATGTGCGCACCTCAATACGGAAGAATCGAGTCGAGGATCTGCTGGCCAAGGCGCGGCTGCTGGACGTCGGTGATTTGCCCGCGCCCACCGTAAGACACCCGCGCCGAGGCGATCTTGTCATATGTGATCTCATTCTTGCGCGAGATATCCTGCGGGCGGACGTAGCCGGCAACCAAAAGCTCTCGCAATTCGAAGTTCACGCGCAGTTCTTGTGAACCCGAGATCGAAAGAACCCCGTTTGGCAACACGTCCAGCACCGTGGCCGCAACCCGCAAAGTCAGCTTTTCATTACGCCGCACCGACCCCCGGCCCGAGCTTGAGGAATCCGACTCGATCCCGACTGCATCGTCCAGGGTCGCCCCTTCGGGCAGATGTTCTTCGGCCCGTTGCGGCAGCCCGAACAGGTTGGGGATCTCAAGGCTTTCCGAACCGGAGCGGGACCGGCTGGTGTTGTTGGAAAACTCGGCCTCTTCGTCCAGTTCGATCACAACGGTCAGAATATCGCCTTTCTTGATCGCCCGCTGATCGCCCAGCAGGGATTGCTGCCCACCGCTCCATAGCGAGGATCTGTCGACCACCCGTTGCGTCTGCGTGTGCAGGGGCAGGCCCGGCCAAAGCATCGCCACCTGTTCCGGCGACTCCTCATTCGGGGTGAAGCTTGGCGGTTTGCCCAGATGGTCCAATCGACCGCAGGCGGAAAGCGCAAAGATCGTCAGCAGAAGGGAATTTGACAGGCCAGTCATTATTTTACCTCGATTTGTCCGTCGGGCCGGATCAGGCCGGTGACCGTTGTGCGGGAGGACAGGTTCATGACGCGGATACGCTCACCCACCGCGCCGCGCCCCAGCGCCCGGCCTTCGGTGGAGATCGACAGGGGTTGGCGGTTGAACACCAGAACAACCAGATCATTGCGATCCACAATGGCAGGCGGGCCGACATCCACCGCGCGTACGGGGCGACCGGGATAAAGGGCGACGCGTGCCTCTAGCCCGATCAACGCGCCCGGATCACTGATGGCGCCGGGCAAATCCGTCGCTTTCAGTTCAAGGTCCGCAGCCGAGATCACCTCTTTCGCGCGAATCGTGCGGGTCGGGACCACGATATCCGCCAATGCAGCCAGGGGTGCGCCCATCAGGCAGATCAGAATCACC
Organism: Ruegeria sp. N4; assembly: GCF_056531425.1. Lineage (NCBI taxonomy): Bacteria > Pseudomonadati > Pseudomonadota > Alphaproteobacteria > Rhodobacterales > Roseobacteraceae > Ruegeria > Ruegeria sp. N4. Next base: position 77,519 of record NZ_JBQFLT010000009.1, on the reverse strand, counting down.
AACCGCATCACCGCACCTGCGTTGTCGCGCCCATCATCTGATCGACGGCGGTGATAACCTTGGCATTCATCTCATAGCCACGCTGCGCCTCGATCAACTCGGTCACTTCGCGCACGGCATCGACCGAGCTGTCTTCCAGATAGCCTTGTCGCAGCGTACCCAACCCGTCCTCACCGGGCAGGCCCAGGATCGGCGCGCCCGAGGCTTCGGTTTCGCGGAACAGATTGCTGCCAATGGCCTCAAGCCCCTTGGCATTCGAGAAACTGGCCAGTGAGAATTCACCCAGCAATTGCCCTTCGGGCGTGTCGTCAAAATAGGCATAAACCTCGCCCGAGGCGTTGATCGAGATTGACCGGGCATCATCCGGGATCGTGATCTCTGGGGCCACGGCAAAGCCGTCCGAGGTCACGATCAGACCCTCAGCCGAGCGTTTCAGGCTGCCATCCCGCGTATAGGCGGACTGACCGTTGGGCAGCGCCACCTCCAGATAACCACGGCCTTCGATGGCCACGTCCAGATCACTGCCCGTGGCCGACAGCGCACCCTGTGCCAGTTGCACCGTGACGGCGGCAGGTCGGACGCCAAGGCCCAGTTGGATACCGGTCGGCAATACAGTTCCGTCCGATGCGTTGACCGCGCCCGCGCGGGCCATCTGTTGGTAGTGCAGATCGGCAAACTCCGCACGGCGGGCGTTGTAACCGGTGGTGTTCATGTTCGCGAGGTTGTTCGAGATCGTCTCAACCCGCATCTGCTGTGCGGTCATGCCAGTGGCTGCGATTTTCAAAGCACGCATTTCAAAATCTCCTTGGTTAGATCAGCGCATCAGCGCGTCGACGGCCCCGCGTACGCGCTCATCCTCGGTTTCCAGAAAGCTTTGTCCCAGCTCATAGGCGCGCTGGATTTCGACCAGACGCGCGACCTGCTGGATTGCATTGACGTTCGAGCCCTCGAGGAACCGATGCACGACCACGGGTTCATCGACGGCGTCGATCCCACCATCGGCACGGAACCACGTGTTGCCTTCGCGGACCAGAGTCTCGGGGTCGTCCACCTGATAGACACCGATCTGGCCCAGAAGCCGCCCCTCGACACTCAGCGTGCCATCAGCACCGACGTCGATCGAGGCCGCATCGGGCGGGATGAAAACGGGTGAGCCGTTGCTGTCCAGAACACGCGCGCCGTCCATCGCCACCAGATCACCCTGCGCGTTTGGCGTAAAACTGCCCGCCCGCGTCAGACGATTGCCCTCGGGGGTTTCGACCATGAAGAACCCCTCGCCTTCGATGGCGAAATCGAACTGCCCGCCAGTCTCGGTCAGAACGCCCTGATGCAGGGACGTATTGCGCGCCTCGGCCCGGCTCATCGACAGGGACGGATTGCCCGGCATGTCGCGCACGAATTCCGAGAACACCAACCCTTGTGCGCGGTAGCCGGTGGTGTTGGCATTGGCGATGTTGTTCGCCACCAGCCGCATTTCGTTCATCAGCCCGGATTGACGGGACAGGGTGACATAGGCGGTATCCATCAGCGACCTCCTGCGATCAGCGGAACCAGAGTTCCCGTGAAAAACGTGACAAGCGTCTGGGTCATGAAGCCCATGGAAATCCAGAACACGACGACAATGGCGATCAGTTTGGGAACGAAGGTCAGCGTCATCTCCTGCACCGAGGTCAGTGCCTGGAACAGGCCGACGATCAGACCGGACACCAGCGCCACGGCCAGAATCGGGACCGAGGTGATCACCGCGACCCACAGCGCCTGACGCACGATGTCGTAGAACAGACCTTCGCTCAGCATCGTTCAGACCGGCATCCGCAGGATTTCCTGATAGGCTTCGACCACCTTGTTGCGCACGATAACGGCGGTTTCGACGGCCAGTTCGGTCTGCGCCAGAGCCTGCACCAAGGCATGCGGATCGGCCTGTCCGGTCATCTCAGCCTGAGACATCTGCTCGCTGTGTTTCAGCGTTGCCGCAAAGTCCTGAAACGTCGCGCGCATTCCCTGCGCCATGCCGGCATGATCCGGGTCGGCCTGCGTTGCGGGGCGCGCGCCGGCATAGTTCTGTGCGGCGGTAAGTGATCGGATATCCATTCTGGCGTTCCTTTATTTCCGGAGTAGTTCCATCAGCGACGACGACATTTTGCGCGTCTGGTCGAACATCTTGAGATTGGCCTCGTAACTGCGCTGCGCCTCGCGCGCGTCGGCGATCTCGATCATCAGATCGACATTCGAGCCCAGATAATGACCGCTTTCATCCGCCATCGGATGGCTGGGGTCGTGAACGCGCTGCAGATCGCGGCGATCCAGTTGCACGCGCCCGGCCTGCACCATTGCCTTGCCGTCCCTCTGCACCGTTTCGAACGGAACGGTCTTGCGCCGGTAGCCGGGCGTGTCCGCGTTCGAGATATTCTCGGACACATGACGCAGCCGGGCCGCCTGCGCGCGCAGGGCACTGGCCGACGCGCTAAGGGAGTGGGAAAAATCGCTCATATCACCCTCCGCTTATCCGCGACCCAGACTGGTGCGCAGAATGCCCATCGAGGATTTGTAGATCGTCAGCGCCCGGTCATGTTGCCGTTTGACGTCAACTGCTTTCAGCATTTCCTCTTCCAGCGACACACCGTTGCCGTTGGGATCACCTTTCGGCTCGGCAGTGTATTCGGCCCAGTTTTGCCCGGACATGCCGCCGTTCAGATGGCCCTGCCGAGTGGCCGTCATTTCGGCCCTGGGCCCGGTGTTTTCGAATGCTGTTTGAAAGGCTTCGATATCGCGCGGCTGATAGCCCGGCGTATCTGCGTTGGCCATGTTGCGCGCGATGACGGCCTGCCGTTGCCCGGCATGGGTTGCCATTGCGTACGCTGTCTTAAAGACGTTCAGGTCATAGAACATCGGGGCTTCTCCCTCGATCAATTTCAATCAAGGCTTAACCCCGATTCCTTTAGAAACAGTTTTCAGAACTCAGTTGGAGAACCCACGATGTCAGATCTCGACCCGATGCTTCTGAAATGCGAATTCGACCGGATGGCCGCGACCCGACATGTCGGGCTGGCGTCCGGCGTCGCGCAAGGCGTCATAGAAATCAACGGTTTGACCCAGCAGGCGCGAATCGGGGATCTGCTGACGCTGAAACGCCGCTCGGGCCCCGATCTGACGGGTGAGGTGCTGCATGTGGGCGCCGATCATATTCACATGATGCCCGGCGGCGCGCCGGATGGGGTCAGCCTTGGGGACCGAGTGATTCTGAACCCCTCACCCGGATTTGCGCCGGGGATGCATTGGCTGGGGCGGGTGATCGACCCGTTTGGTGCCCCGCTGGATGGCAAACCGCTGCTGGGCGGAACGCAGGAGAGGGACATCGTGCAAGCCCCGCCCCCGGCCGTAAATCGCAAGCCGCTGGGGGCGCGGATGGCGACCGGTCTGGCGGCGCTCAACACCATGCTGCCGATTGTGCGTGGGCAGCGGGTTGGGCTGTTCGCAGGCTCTGGCGTCGGGAAATCCACCCTGCTGGCCACGCTGGCGCGGTCGATGCAGGCTGACGTGGTCGTCGTGGCACTGGTGGGTGAGCGCGGGCGCGAAGTGAATGAGTTTGTCACCCATGCCCTAGGGTCCGAGGCCATGAAACGCGCCGTCGTTGTGGCGGCCACTTCGGACCAATCCGCCTTGGCGCGACGGCGTTGCGCTTGGTCGGCCATGGCCGTGGCCGAATACATGCGCGATCAGGGTCTGAACGTCCTGTTTCTGGCCGATTCCGTCACCCGCTTTGCCGAGGCGCATCGGGAAATTGCCGTTGCGATGGGTGAGGCCCCCTCGCTGCGCGGCTTCCCACCATCGGTCACGCCGCTGATTTCAAAGCTGTGCGAACGCGCCGGACCGGGCACGCATGAACAGGGCGACATTACTGCGGTGTTCAGCGTTCTGGTCGCCGGATCGGATATGGACGAACCCATTGCCGACATCCTGCGCGGCGTGCTGGACGGCCATATCGTGCTGAGCCGCGAGATCGCCGAACGCGGCCGCTTTCCCGCGATTGATCTCAGCCGGTCGGTCTCGCGCAGTCTGCCGGCGGCGGCGACCGAGGCCGAGAATCAGATGATCGCCGAGGCCCGGAAACTGGTCGGCAGCTATGAGCAATCCGAGGTGATGATCAAAGCCGGGCTTTATACAGAAGGCTCTGATCCCCTGCTGGATCAGGCGGTCCGGGTGCATGACGATCTGGATGGTTTCTTTGGCAAAACCGATCCGGACGGGATTGAAAACAGCTTCAACCGCCTGTCCCTGATCCTGCGCCGCGCGTCTGCTGGACTGCCGCGGTAAGTGAACTCTGAACAGTTTTAAGTGTTAAGCCCACCTTAAGACCTGCGCTGCTACCCCTGAGCTTGGGTGATAAAAAGGTGGTGGAGATGGGTGCGCAGACCAATGCGGCGCCAATCATCATCAAGAAGAAGCGTGTGTCAGGTGGCGATGGCCATCACGGTGGCGCGTGGAAGGTCGCGTATGCGGACTTTGTCACGGCCATGATGGCCTTCTTCATGTTGATGTGGCTGCTGAACGCAACGACCGAAACGCAACGCAAGGGGCTGGCGGATTACTTCTCGCCGACGATCCCGATCAGCCCCGATTCCGGCGGCGGTGACGGGGCCTTTGGCGGCGACAGCATGTTTTCGGAAAACACTCTGGTCTCGGACGGCAAGGGTGCGACCAACCGCTTTCCGACCGAAGCGCACAAGGCGCGCGGGACCACCGGCCTGGACGCGGATGGCGGCGGCAAAGGGGCGCAGCAGGATTTCTCGACGCTCGAGGCGCAGTTGCTGGGGCGTACCGGAGAAAGCGCGGTGTCGGACAAGCTGCTCAAGCACATTGTCACCCGCGTCACCGACGAAGGCCTGATTGTCGAGTTGTTCGATACCGAGGATCAGCCGCTGTTCGAATCGGGCTCGGATACACCGACGCCGATCCTGCGGGCTTTGAGTTTGCTCATCGCACGCGCCTCGGATCTGGTTACGAATTCCGTTGCCGTGGAGGGTCATGTCGGCGCTTCGCCCGTCGTGCTGGCGCGTAATCCTGCCTGGGATCTGTCGACCTCGCGCGCGCAGGCGGTGCGTCAGATGCTGCAGGACAAAGGCGTTGTGGCACAGCGACTTGATCGGGTCACGGGACATGCCGATCGCAAGCTGCACAGTGACAACCCGATGGCCCCGCGCAACAACCGGATCGAGGTGATCTTTCTGCGCGCCCCCTAAAGGTAGGGCGCATTTTACCTGTTAGCGCGCTGTTAAGGGGCAGTGCGTTAGCTGTTGCATCAACGATTGACGCAACAGAAGGGCGTGCCGATGACAATTTCCTCTTCGCTGAATGCCGGTGTGGCGGCGCTGAGGGCCAATGCCAACAGGCTGGCCACCATATCCGACAATATCGCGAACTCTTCGACCTTCGGCTACAAACGGGTCGAGACGGATTTTCATTCGATGGTTACGTCCGGTCAGGGCGGCAGCTATTCCGCCGGTGGCGTCAGGACCACCAGCCAACGGCTGATCGATCAGCGCGGCTCGCTGGTGACGACCAACAATTCGACCGATCTGGCGGTACGGGGGCGGGGAATGATCCCTGTGCACCCAAGTTCGCAGATCGCGGGCGGATCGAACGAGATGCTGCTGACCACAACCGGGTCGTTCCGCACCAATGACGAAGGATATCTTGTGACCGAAAGCGGCCTGGTGCTGCTGGGCTGGCGCGCGAATCCCGATGGGTCGATTCCAGCCGTGCCGCGCGACACCCCCGCCGCGCTGGAGCCCGTGCAGCTGAGCGTCAATCAGCTGTCCGGCGCACCCACAACGCAGATGAACCTACGCATGAACCTGCCTGCAACAGCGACCGATGCGGGCGCGCCCGGTGACGTGCAGCCCTTGTCGGTCGAATATTTCGACAATCTGGGCAAATCCGAAAGTGTCGATATTGAGCTGGTGCCGACGGTACCGGCCACCGGGTCCAGCAGTGAATGGACGATGGTCCTGCGCGATTCGGCCTCGGGTGGCGCGGTGATCGGAGAGTACACGCTGACCTTCACCGACAGCCGCACCGCCGGGGGAACCCTCGCCAGCGTGACGACCGTTTCGGGCGGGGCCTATGATCCGACTACGGGCAGCGTCGTGGTCAATGTCGCAGGTGGCCCGATGGAGGTGAATATCGGCCAGATCGGCGACGCTGATGGTATTACGCAGCTGTCTGATACCTTCGCGCCTGTTTCGATCACACGCGATGGCTCGGCCGTGGGCACGATGACCAGTGTCGAGGTGGATGAGAACGGTTATGTCTTTGCGTTCTACGATACGGGTGTCAGCCGCCGGATGTTCCAGATCCCGCTGGCGGACGTTCCAAATCCCAATGGCCTGACCGCGCTGGACAGCCAAACCTATGCCCCATCGCGCGACAGCGGCACGTTCTTCCTTTGGAACGCGGGCGAAGGCCCGACCGGCAACCTGATTTCCTTCGCGCGCGAGGAATCCACCACCGACGTCGCAACCGAACTGACATCGCTGATCCAGACGCAGCGCGCCTATTCCTCGGGCGCGACCGTGATCCAGACGGTGGATGAGATGTTGCAGGAAACCACGAATATCAAACGGTAATCCGGGTTTCGGTGACGGGAAAGGTATGGCCTCATGAATATGTCGACAGCTTTGAACAATGCCTTGGGCGGGCTGACCGCAGCCAGTCGAGGGGCTGCCGTTGTGTCCGGCAATATCGCCAATGCGCTGACGCCCGGCTATGCACGCCGGTCTCTGGAACTGACCACCAGTCCGATCTCGGGCCATGGCGTGCGCGCCGCCGGTGTGATCCGTCACGAGAACCCCGTTCTGACCGCTAACCGACGCGCCACGGACGCCGATCTGTCGCAGCAAACGGCGCTTGCGGCGTTCCATACTCAGTTCGAACGCCTTGTGGGAACACCGGATGAGGCAACATCGCTGGCCACCCGTTTGTCTGCCTTTGACAGCAGCCTGATAACGGCGGCCAGCCTGCCGGACTCGGCGCAGCGTCTGGATCAGGCCGCCCGTGCCGGGGATGATCTGGCGCGCGAGCTCAATAGGGCCTCGGAAGGGGTGCGTCAGGCGCGATCGGATGCGGATCGCAGGATTGGCGCTCAGATCGACAGCCTGAACCAGACGCTGCAGGACATCGAAGAGCTGAACGCCAAGATCCCCGCCATTCGCTATTCGGGTGGCGACATTGGCGCGTTGCTGGACCAGCGACAGGTGCTGATTGATCAGGTCAACGATCTGATCCCGGTGAACGTGATCCCGCGCGACAACGATCAGGTCTCGCTCTATTCCGATGGCGGGCTGATCCTGCTGGAAGGCAAGGCGGCAGAGTTCGCCTTTACCACCACGGGCGAGACAAAACCGCATATGACCGTGGCAAACGGGCTGCTCTCGGGGCTGGAAATGAACGGCAACCCGGTGCGCACAGGCGGTGACGCGGCGCAGATACGGGGCGGGGCCCTGGCGGCACAGTTTGCCATTCGGGATGATCTGGCCGTTGAGGCGCAGCTACAGCTGGACACCGTCGCGCGCGACCTGATCGAACGGTATGAAACGCCGGGGCTGGACCCAACCGCAGCCGCAACCGATCCGGGCCTGTTCACCGACGATGGAAACCGGTTCGATGCAACGATGGTGACAGGGCTGGCCTCTCGCATATCATTGAACGCAATCGTGGACCCGGATGCAGGCGGCGACAGTTGGAGGCTGCGCGCGGGTCTGGGGGCGGCAACACCGGGTAATCCGGGCGATTCATCGCAATTGCAGGCCTTTGGCACCGTGCTGAATGATGCCCGGCCTGTTCCCGGCGCGTTGTTCGGAACCGGCAATATGCGCGCCGCCGAAGTGACCCAAGCACTGCTGTCCGAAGCTGGCGCAAACGCCCATCGCGCCGATCAGCGCCGCGCTTTCGCCAATGGCGCGCAGCAACAGATGGCGCAGATCGAGGCTGAACAAGGTGTTGATACCGATCAGGAACTGCAACGCCTGATGCAGATCGAACAGATCTATTCCGCAAATGCCCGGGTCATCACCGTCGTTGATGAGCTTATGGAAACACTGCTGAGGTTGTGAAAATGAACTTGACCGCTATCGGCGATCTGGCGCGCGGCATGACCCTGCGCACCCGCGCCACCGAGATCAAAACCCAGATCGAAACCCTGTCTTACGAGATGTCGACCGGCAAGGTGCAGGATACCTCGGGGCATCTGGGGGGCGATTATTCCCACCTTCTGGATCTGGATCGCAGCCTGGCCCGGCTGGACGCCTTCAAGATCGCCACGACCGAGGCCGGGCTGTTCACCGATGTCATGCAGCAAAGTCTGAACACGTTTAATACGTCCTTGGCCGAGGTATCCGCCACGCTGCTGGCCTTTGGTACGGCCAATCAGACGGTCACGCACGAACAGGCCTCGGTTCAGGCCCGGAATGAGCTGGACACGATGATGTCGGCCTTGAACACACGGGTTGCCGGGCGCAGCCTGTATGCGGGCAATGCAACCGACGTCTCACCTTTGGCGTCCGCTGAAACCTTGCTGGCCGCGCTGGAAACCGAGCTTTCAGGGCTCACCACCATGACCGATATCCGCACCGCAGCCGAGGATTGGTTCAACGACCCCGCAGGGTTCGATGCCGTGATCTACCAAGGGTCGGGCACGCCCCTCGCCCCAATGCAGATCTCCGAGAATGAGCGGATCACCCTCCCGATCACCGCCACCGATCCAACGTTCAAATCTGCGCTGCGGGATACGGCCCTGGCCGCCCTGGCGTCCGAGGATGCGCTGGCCTGGTCGCCGACCCTGCGCACCAGCATGTTCACGCAGCTGGGAGTCGATCTGGCCAATGCCAAGGACGAAACGGTCAAACTCCGGGCCGAAGTGGGCGCGGCAGAGGCGCGGGTGGAGCAAGCGGCCACGCGCAACGCCTCGGCGCGCGTCAGTCTGGAATACAGCCGCAACGCACTGATCGAGGCAGACCCGTATGAAACGGCAGCACAGTTGCAAACCGTGCAGTTCCAACTGGAAAGCCTCTATTCGGTTACTGTGCGCAACGCCAACCTGTCACTGGTGAACTTCCTGAGATGAGAGTTCTTGTTTTCCTTCTGATCCTGCTTCTGCCGGGCTTCGCCTCTGCCGGGGCAATCCGCCTGAAGGACCTGGTGGATTTCGACGGTGTGCGCGGCAACGATCTGGTTGGCTACGGTCTGGTTGTTGGTCTGAATGGCACCGGGGACGGCCTGCGAAACTCGCCCTTCACCGAAGAGATCATGTCGAACATCCTTGAACGGCTGGGCGTGAATGTCACGGGTGAGGATTTTCGGCCCAAGAATGTGGCCGCTGTGCTGGTGACCGCCAGCCTACCGCCCTTTGCCCGCGTCGGGGGGCAGATTGATGTCACCGTTTCCGCGATTGGCGATTCCAACAGTCTTTTGGGCGGCACCCTGATCATGACCCCTCTGAACGCGGCGGATGGTCAGATTTACGCCGTGGCACAGGGCACGGTGCTGGCAGGCGGCGCCGTGGCGGAAGGCGATGCGGCATCTGTCGTGCAAGGGGTTCCAACCTCCGGCGTGATCCCATCGGGCGCACGGGTCGAGCGTGAGATTGACTTTGACCTTTCAACCCTGACCCAGATGCGCCTTGCCCTGCGTGAGCCGGATTTCACCACCGCCGGACGGATCGAGGCCGCCATCAACACGGAATTCAATCGCGCCGTGGCAATCATGCGCGACTCGGGGACGGTCGAGTTGAACATTGCGGCGACGCAATCTGTCTCAACCGCGCATGCCCTTGGTCGGATCGAAAACATCCTTGTCGAACCGGAAACCAAGGCGCGGGTTGTTGTCGATCAACGGTCCGGCACGATTGTCATGGGGCAGGAGGTTCGCATTTCGCGCGTGGCGGTGTCGCAGGGTAACCTGACCCTGACGGTCGAAGAGGCACCGATTGCCGTGCAACCCAACCCCTTCGCCCGAGGTGAAACTGTCGTGGTCCCGCGTACCGTTGCTGGCATCGAAGAAGAAGAGGGCACCGGTCTGGCCGAGATACCCGAAGCCACCACATTGTCCGAGGTCGTGGCCGGGCTGAACGCCCTTGGCGTCTCGCCCCGCGACATGATCGACATTCTGAAAACGATCAAGGCCGCCGGGGCGCTTCATGCCGAATTCATAGTACGCTGAGGTGGCCTATTTCGATTTCCAGCTGTCCAGCCAGCGGCGGAAGCCGTTGCGCCTTTCCTCGATCGCATCACCAGCGGCATAGAGGCTGTCCTCGACATTTTCCATCATCGGGTCGATGCGACGCTGGCGGAACCTGCGCCAGCGTACCCAGATCGCCCAGAGGAGGGCGAAGAAGACGGTCAGGAAAATGATGTTGAACCATGGGATCAGGCGCACATCCGGCCCGTCCACATGCTTGATGGAGACCGCATTGGGAAAGATCGACATGAACTCGTTCCGCCAACCGTAATGCGTGACCGCCACCCAATCCGGGTCCGCTTTATCAGATATCGCGTCATTCGCCTCGGTATACAGGTTTGCCGTGTCGAACTTGAAATAGGGCGGCCAGCCCCAGCTGGTATCCTCGTTCCGGTAGACAATCGGCTTGCCATTGGCGCGCACGGCCTGAATGAACTGCACATCGCGGTTCGACAGGCTGGTCGATTGATCATCCGGTTCGGACCAGAAGATACGGGTCCAGTCGTTCAGGTCCTGCCGCTCTTCGTATGTGTTCACAATCCGCACGATATCGCGCTGCGGCAGAGAGTATTGCAGGACCACCGCAATCGTGCCCCAGAAGATGATGATCAATGCCCATTTCAAATAGGCCATGCCCTAACCCTCACATATAATTCACAATATAGATCAGCGCGCCGATTGCCACCCAAGGCACGACATAAACGCCCAGGATCAGTTTGCGCCGGAACGAATTATCGTAGACGTGCAGGCCGCGTTCCACAAAGGCCTGTTTGTTGCCGCGCTTGCCCTTTTCGTCCCACCAGCTTTCCAGCTTGCGGCGGCGTGCGTTGCGCGAATAGAGCGACAGCGCAACATAGGCAACCGTCTGGATCACCAGCAGGATCAGAAACAGGCGCATCGCTCCGAACATCTCAGCCCTTCCTCACCGATCCCCAGGGCCCGACCCGCGCGATCACTGCCTCGCTGATCCGATCTTCGCCGGACATATCCGGCTCATGCCCGAACAGGGCCGCGCGGGCCCCGGCCTTGTCCACCTGATACTCGCGCGCGAGGAAGTCGGCAACATAGGCTTTCTTGGCCTCGGGCCACGTCTTATACGTGCTGTAGAACAGCTCTTTATGGCAGATGAACATCTGGCGCGGGTCCAGTGGGGCCAGTTCCGACAATAGCATATTCACAAGGTCCCGGTTTGGCGTATCGGCGGCCCGCAGTGTGTAGAAATAGGCCGGATGGTCCGAGGTGATGCGCGGCCATGGCCCGCCATCCGTCGCCCAGCGCAGCAGTTGCGCCAGACCGTGATACGCCTCGGGCAGGCGATCCGAATGATTGCGCGCCAGACGTCGCATGTCGCTGCGATCCAGCCCGGTCAGATCGACATCGGCATCGGCGGCGGCGGCGATGGTCAGGAAATCCATCTTCTGTTGCAGGATCGCGGCGGCATCTACACTGCGCGCCTTGACGATGGGTTCAACCAGATCGTTATAGTCCAGGAACTTGGCAATCTGGTTTCGTTGCGAAGGGCCAAAGACATATTTGATCGGCAGGTCGTCTGGTTTTTCGCCCATGCAAATCGCCGCCGGGTGGTCCAGATCGGGGAACAGATAGAGCCCACCGAAATGCGCCGTCCAGAAGTTGCGTTGCTCGAACGCAGTATGGCGCAGGTGGACCGGGTTGCGAGTGACGTCGCCGGTTTCCTTGGCCGTTTCGATCATTTTTGCGATCAATACGTCGTCGAACCACGCATCCTCTTCGGTCTTGAACCGTTCGACCATCCCCGCCAGTTGCTGTGCCTTGCGCAAGGTGCCGCCGGCGGTGTCAGCCTCAATCTCGATCTTGCGCAGGTTCAGCAGATCGCGGGGCGTGGTGAGTTTGATGACCGAGTTCACCAGTTCTCCGGCCACCGCATCGGTGGCGGTCAGGGCGAACAACTGCGCCTCGTTCATCTCGATAAACTCGCGCAGGATATCGCGCGAGGTCGAGAATTTGACGTTCAGCAGCGGCGCACGTTTCTGCTCGGTCGTCAGCAGGATGAACTGCCGGTTGACCCCATTGGGGTTGAGATAAAGCTCATCCTCCAGCTCAATCCCCACCTCCGGCGAATAGCCCGAGATATCGACATGGAAATCCGTCAGCGCCGTGGTCTTGCCCGCCAGATGCTGCAGCGCGCGGTTATACCGCTCGACTAAGGCCGGGCTGGAGATGTGGACAAGGTTGCCGAACATCAGGCCTTTTTCGATGAGGCGGATCATTAGTCTATCCCAACTGGCTTAATCGAACCATTCTTTGCCACTTTGAAAATAAATGGTGCTTCGCTGCGGTTAGTCACCTCTATTACCCTCTCGTGAACCTTTATGAAGGAGCAGAGGGTTCGCCAAAGGCCGGAGTTCGCATCAGGGAAATAGAAACATCGAACACCATGTTGTCTCACAGCAGCCATTTCATGTTCGATCAGGTGGAACTTGACATCTTGCGTTAAAACAACCCAGTTTTTCTGCCCGACAATTTCCATCCATTCATCATCTGGCATATCGTGGCGAAAACCCTCGCCTTGATGCCAACGAATGCCAACCGGCGGCCTAAGCTTAGAAAGCGCATTAGGTAACCGCTTGCCAAAATTTCTATCAAAATAAAGAGTTAATTCAGCCATCGTGCAATTCTAGGGTCACTTCCTTCCATGCCTTCGAACAGCAAAGCGTCAACCACTTGAAGTTCCGACAGTGAAAAATCTTCTGCAATCTCGTCTACTTCTTCTCCAGAAGCCCAGCGTGATTTAATGATGCTAGTTTTGACACCGCGAATCTGAGGGGCACCGAATGCAAGCCTTGGATCAATCTCAATTTGCTTGTCCTCACCAGCGACCTTCCAAGCGATGACAGCGCCTTCGTCGTCGTAGTTGAATTCTTTGAAACGAGAAGACAGCATTTCGGTCCAGATGTATTGGCCTTGATGATTTGCTGCGAGGACTTTGTCTGTGAGGACTCGGCCAACAGCGCCTTCTATATCACTCAAGACGTCTGCACCGTCAGTCTTGAAGCGAAGTTGCGCAAATGGATAGTCCAGTCCTGTGGTCTCTTTGAAATACTTCCGTGCTCGCTCTATTTCCGGGAGTTTCACACCCAGTTTTCGCATCTCGGCCACCACGGCAACTTCAATTAGTTGTAGGAACGATAAACCTTCCTTTGCCTTTCTCGAACTCAATACAGACGAGGACTTTGCACCCTTTTTCTTGTGCCACGCAGCCACAGTTTGAGGGGAGATCTTGGCATAAGATGCGGCTTCACCAATCCGGTATGACGGAATGATGAGCCTATCTTTCCACATCTGATGTGTACCAATTCCCATTAATCAAATGCCTTTCATGGCTTAGGTAGTAGTAGTAACCCCAACATTGCAAGGAATCATCACCCCTTCCCCTCCAAGTACCTTCTCTTGGCCTCGTCCATCCGGCCCATCTCACGCACGGCGTTTTCGATGGCGACCTCGTCGCTCTTGTCGGCATAGCGGAATTCGCTGTCGGCGTAGCGGTTGATCTCTTGCATCACCATGTCCACCGTGATCGGCTGGCGCAGGTCCTCGATCATGGCCTTCTTGGTGTCGTAGTCCCGGAACAGGAACAGGTCGGGGTTTTCCATCCACTCGTCGGGCAGTTCGAAATCCATCGCGCGGACCTTGACCGCGTCGGTGATGTTCTTGATCGCGCGACCGGTAAAGCGCTCATCCGCGGCCTGAATCGCCTTAAGGTAGGTGCCCAGCTTGGCGATGGTGTCCATCTGGCCGATCTGACCGGAGACCCGGTCATAGACCTGCAACAGCGCGTCCTCATGCGGGCGGGAGTGGCTTTCGAAACTGGCGGCGACGGCCTTTTTGATCTCCTGCGCGGCATAGGCGTCGTGTTGGCCCAAGGGTATGTCATGGTTGCGGCCCATCAGCAGGTGCAGGATGTCGATGTAGTCCTCGCGTGTTTGCGGCCCGTCCACCAGGAACCGCGCGCCTGCCCGCTGGCGCAGGGCGTCGTCCACATTCTCGGGGTAGTTCGAGAACATGCCAAAGGTGCAGTTGCCGCGCACGACGGTGTTGGCACCCGCAAAGCTTTCCATCAGCACGGCGGTGATTTCCAGTTGCCCGGCTGACGACTGCCGGTCGCCGCGTTTGCCCGCTAACTGGTCGATATCGTCGATGGTGCCGAAACCGATGACCGAGGGGTCTTGAACCGTGTTGATAAAGGCCTTGGCGTTCTGGCCGGACTTGCCCTGATAGCTGTCAATATTGTCGGTGCTCAGGTTCTGGTAGCGGAACGGATAGCCTGCGTTCTGGCAATAGTCGTTGATCAGCCCGGCCATCATCTGGATCAGGGTGGTCTTGCCGGTGCCCGGTTTGCCGTCGCCCATGAAGGTAAAGATGAACCCGCCGAGTTCCGCGAACGGGTTCAGGCGACGGTCGAAGTCATAGGCCATCAGCATTTTGGCCAGCTTCATCGCCTGATACTTGGCGATATGGTTGCCCACCACCTCGTTCGGTTTCTTGAACGTCATGGTCAGGGTGGTGGACTTCGCCTTGGAGGCCGGCTCAAACCCCCGGATGGTCAGATCATCCGCCTCGATATGCCAGGCGGCGTTCTGGAACGGGGCCAGTTGGCCTGCGGATTGGGCGCGCAGGGCGGCCTTATCCATCAACTGCTCGGCATAGGCGCTGGTTGCGGCGATCAGGTGGGCATCGTCGGGGGCGTGCTTGGCCAGCACCTGATCCAGCTCCCACAACGCGCCATGCAGGGCGAGCTGGCCATTGTCGGTCAGAACCTCTTCGATCTCACCGATATCAACGGTGATTTCGCCCAGATGCGAGGACATCAGATAAGCCAGCGCATTGCCGAACACGTGCGACGTAATCAGAGCCTCGGCTGTCAGCAGCTCCGAGAACTCGGTCTTGCGGGCGGCGGGCAAGTCCCCGGCGAGGTTCGCGCGTTTCAGGTCGGCCAGCGGGGTCTGGTCCGCATAGGCCTCGGCCACGGCCAAAGCGATGGCAATCGCCCGCCGGATCGCCTGCTGCGTGGTTGCCTGCGGCGGAGAGACCAGCGTATCGCCATCATCCGAGGCCTCAATCCGTTCGACCAGATGCACGCCATCGGCCCGCACGGTGCGCCGCGTCACCAGTCCCGGCGTCGTGGAGCGAAACCGCCGCCCCGTTGACACGCCCGGAGACCGCTCAACGGCGGCCTCAACCGCCTTGGCAATCCGCGGCGCATGTTCGAACCCGTTCAGCAAGGCAGTCGCTGCCGGATAGTGCTTGCGAATATCCGCCTCGCGTAATTCCATCTGATCTGACGTCAAACTCATTTCAAAACAGCCCTTGCTTCATCTTTTCAAAAATACTCCCGCCGGAGGCAAAAATTCTAATACCGCAACACCTGCCCCGACTTGCTGACCACGAACTTGCGCACATCCGCAAAGCCCGGCGGATTTCGCTCGGCCAGTACCTGAAACGGGCGCTGGGGCAGGATAATCGAGCGCTGCGTGCGCGTCGCCCCGGTCTCGGCCCCCTGACCGCCGAACGGGTCCAGCGCAAAGACCTCGCGCTCGACGGTGGAAAACCAACCGGCGCGCTCCTCGATCACGTCCTCGCTCTCCAACTCTTCCATGGTCCAGGCCAGCGCCCAATCCTGCCCCTGCGGAGATTGCGCGTCCTCCAGCACCTGCCGCAGCGGGCCGGATTGCTCGGTATAGGCCGAGGAATACATCGGCCCCACATGAATGCGGCGCATGTGTTTGGGGTGCAGGTCGTCGAAATCCTGATCAAAGCCCTTGGCGATGGTCACCAGTTTCAGCCCGCCTAAGGATTGCGCCATCAGATGCGCCTGCACCTCGGGCCAGCGGCGCTGATCCTTGGGCAGGGCCGTCTTGCCGCTGTCCTCCAACTGCATCAGGTAAATGACCGGCAGGTTGATCTGGCTGTCATAGACCGCCCAGTGGATCATGAATTTGCGCCGCTCGCCTTCGTTTCCGATCCAGTGGCATTCGGGATCGTTGCGGGCCCAGAACAGCTGACCTTTCAGCAATTCCTCGTAATAGAGCCTTTGCGACAGCGCAAATTGCAGCTTGGTGGGAATTTCGCGGTCGCCAATAATCGTGCGCACCATGACGGTTTTCAGGTCATCTTCCGAGGGCATATTCGCCAGATGCACCTGCGCCTGCTGCGCGTCATTGGCCATGGTCAGCAACTCGGCCGCCACCGGAAACCCGCTGTCGCGCTTGTCCATGGCGAGGCTGCCAAAGAACCGCCCCGTATCGCGCCCGACCAGCAGGTATTTCATGGATAGCGCGCGGAAGGTGTAGAGCAGCCCCGAGAGGTAGCGCGACACGATCCGCACCTCTTGCTTGCTGATCGCGCCCTCCGCCTCCATCGTCGCCGCCACGCGTAGGAGGTGCACGGTGATCACCTCGAATTTGCGGAAATACCGGCGCGAGGCGAAGGTGTCGGTCAGGCCGACATGGTCTTGGGTGGGGTTAGTCATAAGCTTTCGCGGCCCAAAGCTTGCGCTACTTCACGATGTAAAAAAGGCCACTTGCCTCTTTCGCTGTGCCTAGCCATTGGATCGCCAAGGATTTGTTTTCCGAACCAAGTTCCGAGTTTGATCCCTAACATCCACTCGAACAGACTGAGATATTTCCAGAAAGCCCACAAACACAGCGGCAAGAACACATCGAACATCCAAACCCAAAGCCATGCCAAAACTGGCATTCCTAGCCCGATGACCGATACGATTCGAATAAGTTGCCAATTGACTATTCCCGCAGATTGGTAGGTCGCGAAACCAATGATCAAGCAGGTTAGTCCGGTCAGTAACAAGACCGTGGTGAGCAAAAGAGTCGTTGTTTTCATATCGATTTCAGACCCTTCGCCTCAGCCCCCATACAAATTCTTATCATGCTTCTCGACAATCGAGGCGAACCGACGGGCAAAGCGTTCATCCGCCTTGGCCTTTTTCTCCAGCACGTCGCGGGCAAAGACCATGTGGTCCTCATGCGCCTCTAGCATGTCAGCCATTTTCTGGTTGGTCGCGGTGCCGATGGCGGCCATGGCGGTTTGCGCCTCTTGATCCGTCTGCACGCCGATCTCATTGATGCGGTGGGCCACGTCCTGCTGCTGCGCGGTTTTAAGTGATTTGGTCAGGGCGTCATACAGCACCACGCGCTGTTGCGTGTCTGTTTGCAGCTTGTTGATCAGCACCATCTGCGTCGCCGCCTGGTTCTGTAAGGAATCGACCCAGGTTTTGCCCTTTTCGATGTAGCGTTCCAGCGTCTGGCTTTTGGCCAGCTTGACCTGTTCTTCCTGAACCTTTGCGTTGTATTGCTTGTTCAACTCGGCCAGTTCGGTTTCCAACTGGGTCCGCGCGGCGGCGTCCTGTTCGACGCTGATCTTGTTTTCCAAAGTGATGATCGTGGGGTCCATGCCCTGAATCTCGGTGCGCAACGCCTCCAACTCGGCCACGGTCGCTTCGCGATCATCCAGTGTGACGGTCAGGTTCTCTTCGACCTTTACGCGCTGTTCCTCAAGCACGGCCAACTGCCCTTCCAGCAGCTTCACGATCACATCCGATTTGGCGATCAGATCCTGCAGCTTGTCGTCGATATTAGCGGTGCGCATCCGTTCCTGCCGCATCGACTCGGATTTGCCTTTGGAAAAGACGCCGACAAACGACTCCCACCCGGTTTTCGAGCGCATCTCGTCGAAATCCTTGGAAAACGCGCTGGTCACGTCGTCCAGACCCATGATCAGCTCGGCGATATTGGCGTTCATCACTTCTGTATGAGCGTGCACATCTTCAAGCGTGGCGTTTTCGATGTCGATATCCGCCTCGGCGGTGCCAATCTTGGCACGGGCGGCTTCAATGCGCGAGGTCAGGCCTTCGATCTGCGATTGCGACTCGCGCACCTTGGTCTGAGTTTCCTGAATCAACGCCTCAAACTGCTGGTTCGACATCTTGCTATCCCTTTTTCCTTATATACCCAATAAGATAGGGAATGTTACGGTCATTTACATCCCCTTGACGTCCAAAATCCCGGAAACTTTGGCAAACTCGCACCCGAATTGAAAGGCAAGCAGGCGCAACCAGACGGTGAACCCGGCACTGCGGCGCAGCTGCAACGCTATCCCCGACAGAAAGGAACGCCAACTGGGATGATCCGCCCGCCACAGTGGCCATAGACAAAGCCCGCAACACCTGTTTGGGTGCGCGCAAACCACATCTGCCGGAGGCTAACCTATGCTGGACGCAACAACCGATCTGAAATCCCTGCTCAAGAACCCCGATCTTCTGGCGACCAAGGCCTATATCGGCGGTCAGTGGGTGGATGGCGACAATGGCACCTTCACTGTGACCAACCCTGCGCGGGGCGATGTGGTCGCCGAGGTGGCCGATGTCAGCCGCGCGCAGGTGGCGGGTGCAATTGCGCAGGCCGAGGCGGCACAAAAGGAATGGGCCAAGCTGACCGGCAAAGAACGCGCGGCAATCCTGCGGCGCTGGTACGATCTGATGATGGAAAACGCCGAGGATCTGGGCAAGATCCTGACCGCCGAACAGGGCAAACCGCTGGCCGAGGCCGTGGGTGAGATTGGCTATGGCGCGTCTTTCATCGAGTTCTTCGGGGAAGAAGCCAAGCGTATTTATGGCGAGACGATCCCGGGCCACCAGCGCGACAAGCGGATCATGGTGATGAAGCAGCCCATTGGCGTGGCAGCCTCGATCACCCCGTGGAACTTCCCGAACGCGATGATCACCCGCAAGGCCGGGCCTGCGCTGGCTGCGGGTTGTGCCTTCGTGGCGCGCCCAGCCAAAGAAACGCCTCTGTCCGCGATCGTTCTGGCGGTTCTGGCGGAACAGGCGGGGATCCCGGCGGGCGTGTTCAACGTGGTGCCATCGTCGCGCGCCAGTGAGATTGGCAAGGAGTTCTGCGAAAACCCCGGTGTGCGCAAGCTGACCTTTACCGGCTCGACCGAGGTGGGGCGCATCCTGCTGAAACAGGCCGCCGATCAGGTGATGAAATGCTCGATGGAGCTGGGCGGCAACGCGCCGTTCATCGTGTTCGACGACGCGGATCTGGATGCGGCTGTCGAAGGCGCGATGCTGTGCAAGTTCCGCAACAACGGTCAGACCTGCGTTTGTGCCAACCGTATCTACGTTCAGGCCGGTGTTTACGACGCATTCGCAGCCAAGCTGAAGGCCGCAGTCGAAGCGCTGAAGATTGGCGATGGCCTGACCGAGGGCACCACAACCGGCCCGCTGATCAACGCCGAAGCTGTCGAGAAGGTCAAAGAGCATATCGAGGACGTCACATCCAAAGGCGGTGCGGTGCTGACCGGCGGTCTGCCCCATGATCTGGGCGGCACCTTCTTCCAGCCGACCATCGTGACCGGCGTGACGCAGGACATGATGGTGGCGCAGGACGAAACCTTTGGCCCGCTGGCCCCATTGTTCAAGTTCGAAGACGAGGACGACGTGATCGCAATGGCCAATGATACGATTTTTGGTCTGGCCTCGTATTTCTACGCCAAGGACCTGAGCCGCGTCTACAAAGTGGCCGAGGCGCTGGAATACGGCATCGTGGGCGTGAACACTGGCATCATCTCGACCGAGCTTGGCCCGTTCGGCGGCGTCAAACAATCCGGTCTGGGCCGCGAAGGCAGCCATCACGGCATGGAAGACTATCTTGAAATGAAATACGTCTGCCTGTCGGTCTGATCCAATCCGGCCATCGCCTTCGGGCGGTGGCCGCCCCGGATGCGCTTGTCATCAAACTGAATCGAAACCGTCACAATACCGCAATGAACCGGGGTCATCCCTCTGGCGACCAACCCAGAGAGGATCCCAACCGATGTCATTGCGCCATGTCTGCCTGACATCTGCCCTTGCCCTGACTGCCGGTCAGGCCATGGCAGAGATGAATTTCAACCGAATTGCGTCTTTCCCCGTCGTCAAGAACATGGCCGAAGGGGCCGATACCACTCGCGAAACCTCACCCGAGATCATCGCGGCCACCGCGGATGGTATGACGCTGGTCTATACCGACAGCCCATTGGGCGTGATCGGCATGATCGACATCAGCGACCCCGCAAACCCTGCGCCATTGGGTGCGATGGAAGTGGGGGGTGAACCGACCTCGGTTGGGATCGTTGGCGACACGGCTTTTGTCGGCGTGAACACGTCGGAAAGCTACACTGCGCCTTCGGGCAAGCTGATCTCGGTCGATATCGCGGGTAAGGCCGAAACCGGTGCTTGTGATCTGGGCGGTCAGCCCGACAGCGTCGCGATTGCGCCCGATGGCAGCTTTGTCGCCGTGGCGATCGAGAATGAGCGGGACGAAGACCTGAACGACGGCATCATCCCGCAACTGCCCGCCGGATCGCTGGCACTGGTGCCACTGAAAGACGGCGCACTGGAGTGCACGGGCGTGAAAATGGCCTCGCTGACCGGTTTGGCCGAAGTTGCGCCCACCGACCCCGAGCCCGAGTTTGTTGACATCAACGCCCTCGGCGAAACCGTCGTTACCTTGCAGGAAAACAACCACATCGCGGTTGTCGACAAGGACGGCAATGTGGTCAGTCATTTCTCGGCAGGCAACGTGGATCTGGAAGGCATCGATGCCACCGACGAACGCGGCGCGCTGATCTTCACCGAAAGCCAGCCGGGTCGCCTGCGCGAACCGGATGCGGTGAAATGGATCGACGACAGCCACTTCGCCACCGCCAACGAAGGCGATTACCAGGGCGGATCACGCGGCTGGACCACCTTCCACAAGGACGGCACCGTTGTTTATGAAAACGGCACCGAGTTCGAGAAGGCGATCATCCAGATCGGCCACTACCCGGATAAACGCTCGGACAGCAAAGGCGTAGAGCCTGAAAGCGTGACCGCAGCCACCTTTGGCGGCACGCCGATGATCTTTGTCGGGGCCGAGCGTGCCTCGGTCGTCGGCGTTTATGACGCCACCGACCCGGCTAATCCGGTGTTGAAACAACTGCTGCCCTCGGGCGTTGGCCCGGAAGGGTACGTGGCGATCCCCGAGCGCAACCTGCTGATCTCGGCCAATGAAAAGGACCTGATCGAAGATGGCGGTCCGCGTGCGCATGTTTCGATCTTCGAGTATCAGGACGCGCCTGCCAGCTATCCGCACCTGACTTCGGAAGGCGCGGATGAACTGATCGGATGGGGCGCGCTGTCCGGTCTGGTCGCGGATGAGGACGGCATGATCTATGCGGTCAATGACAGCTTTTACGGTTTCCAGCCGTCGATCTTCAAGATCGACCCCAGCCAGCAACCTGCCCGTGTCGTGGACGTGATCCGCATTCACCGTCAAGACGGCAACCCGGCGCAGAAGCTGGACCTGGAAGGCATCACGCTGGACGGCAAGGGCGGCTTCTACGTCGCTTCGGAAGGTCGCACCGACCGGGTGATCCCGCACGCGATCTACCATGTCTCGGCCGACGGCCTGATCAAAGACCGCAAGGGCGAGATCGGCCTGCCGCCGGAGTTGATGGCCGTCGAAAAGCGTTTTGGTTTTGAGGGCATCACCAAGGTCGGCGACACCCTGTGGATGGCCGTTCAGCGCGAATGGAAAGACGACCCGGAAAACCACGTGAAACTGGTCGCCTACAATCTGGAGACCCAGGAATGGGGTGCCGTGCATTATCCCAAGGCGGATCCGGAAACAGGCTGGGTTGGCCTGTCGGAAATCGCGGCCTTCGGTGACCATGTCTATGTCATCGAACGCGACAACCAGCACGACCACCGCGCCGTGACCAAAAAGATCTACCGCATCCCGCTGTCAGACATGACCCCGGCCCCGCTGGGCGGCGACCTGCCGGTGGTCAGCAAGGAAGAGGTCCGCGACCTGCTGCCCGACCTGACCTCGACCGGCGGTTACGTTCTGGACAAGATCGAAGGTCTGGCCATCCTGCCCTCGGGCGAGGCATTTGTTATGACCGACAATGACGGCGTCGACGATGCCTCGGGCGAGACGATGTTCTGGTCGATCGGGTCGGTGACGGCGGGGAATTGAACCCATTTGCACAACTTTAGAAACCCCGCACGAAATTGTGCGGGGTCATTTTACTTCTAACTTCAGCGCTGAGCCCATTCCGGAAGTGTCCCAGCCGATGCAACAAGCTTGTAGTCCGTGACCCTTGCAGCACCGCAGCAACAAAAGCGAACATTATCCCAAACTGGTGCGAGCTGGACAGATCGATATGCTTCAAGTCTTTCCTCGGGTCCACTTGGCAAGCCAGGCGTTAACGCTTTCCGTGACCTCCGGGTGCCCCCCGCCACTGTAGCTGTATGGGGTAAGCGGTATGGTCGAACCGTCTTCCAGATGAAACCTGAGCCGGCCCGCGTCTTCCCCCATCTGGGCGCGCAGTTCGACGATCTCCTCCAAGCGCGCCGAACGTGTTCTCTCGCCTATCATACGTGCCCAGTGAACGCGCGCTTCTCCTATTCGGCCATCGAGCGCCACTGTTACTTTGGCGCTCATCAACCAGAAAAAGATTCCACCCGAAACAAACAAGGCGAAGAAACACAGGCGAACCCAGAAGGGCGCGTCCAAGTCGTCTCCAAAGAAGAGGATTGCAAAGCCAACGGCAATCGTGGCGGAGAAAAAAAGTCGGTCAACTACACTACTTCGAGCAATCACCAAACGGTCGCTAGTGTTCTCGATGATTTTCATGGCTGGCACGAGCTCTTTTCCAGACCGGCAACGACAGGATTCTTCTGCGCAAATACTATGACGCCAATTGGGCTCTGATGAGGCGGCAACCGGCATTTGCACCATACTGTTGGTGATCCACGGCGTCTCAAGGCACGCGACGAGGCACTAGGCAGTTTGTTTCCGAGCGTCCGCTTTGTCCGCTCAGCGAACATCCTGGCACTACAAAAAAACAACGCCCCGCGTCTGGAGGAACGCGGGGCGTGGGTTGCGACAGTCTGGGAGGAGGCGACTGTCGCAGGACTTTCAGGCTTTAGTTGACCGCTTTCGCGTCAACCACGTCCTTTTCGATGGATTTGGCCGAAGAAATCTCGATCCGGCGCGGTTTCAGGGCTTCGGGCACTTCGCGCTTCAGGTCGATGTTCAGCATGCCGTTTTCGTGGCTCGCGCCGGTGACGCGGACGTGGTCGGCCAGCGCGAAACGACGCTCGAATGCGCGGGTGGCGATGCCACGGTGCAGGTAGCTGCGCTCCTGATCCTCGGCGGCTTTCTTACCGGCCACGACAAGCGAGTTTTCCTTCACTTCGACGGACAGGTCTGCTTCGGAAAAACCAGCGACAGCGACCGAAATCCGGTAGGTGTCGGCATCGGTTTTCTCGATGTTGTATGGGGGATAGCTGGGCTGAGCCACGTCATTGTTCAGAACGCGGTCCATCATGTCGGCGATCTGGTCAAAGCCAATGGTGGCGCGGTGCAGCGGTGCAAAATCAAAAGTACGCATGTGTCGTATCCTCATCCTTGAGCGATTTACGATTTATGCCCTCCGAACGGACGGGCGATTTCAACTGCCAGGCCCCGTTTGTGGCGACCCGGTACAGTTCACATGGGTAGCATTTTGACCAAGTTCAACCCCCGCCCGAGCTGATGAATTTCGCGCCGGAACTGGACTTGCCGGTTCCAACCTGCAACCGGCGGATCGACGCTTTGGGCTGGGGCGCGTCGCGGCGCATGATTGCCTTGAGGTCCGAGACCACGCCCTCAAGCTCCATCCCAAATCCGGTCTTTCGGCCACCCTGCACACTGACGGCCGAAACCACGGACAAAATCTGCCAGCGCGAGCCGTTCTTGGCCAGAATGGCTGACCCGGACGAGCCGAAGGTGATGTCGCAATCAAAGGTGATAAGCCCCTGCCGCCGTTGCAGAATACGGCACGAGCGTTCGCGCGTAATCGCCTCGGCCCGTCCGCGCCCGTATGAGGCGATGCTGATCTCGCCGTTCGCCACCCGCCCGTTATGCAGGGCAAACGGGTCGGCAATGTCATAGGGTATCGGTTCTTCCAGCCGCATCAGGGCGACATCGTCCTGAATGCTCTGAACGGACAGGGGCGAATTTGCCACATAACCGGGATGGGCGGCGATCTGCACCACCTTGCGTTCAGCCAATGCGGTACCGTTGCTGAGGCCCGCGCGAAACGTAACCTCGCCCGGCACATAAGGTTTGCCGGTCCGTTTGTCCAAAGCGCAATGTGCGGCGGTCAAAACCAGATCCTGCGCGATCAGCGTTCCGGTACAAAAAGAGCGTGTGCCGACGTCCAGCCGGCCAATCGCTTCCCACCCGTACAGATCCTCTCGATCTGTGAGTTTGCGCTTGTTGGTTTGGGCCTGCGTGGTGGTTGCAATGACGGAAAGACCGAGAAGTACACAAAGAATGACCCTGATCATGGCTTGACGAACCTCGCCCCTACGTTTTTGCCCCCACCGTTTCCTGACGCCGAGGATGTGAACCCGCGCCCTGCCGCAAGCTCGGCCTGCAACAGCTCAAGCGCGTGTTCGACTGCGGTGCCAATGGCCACGCTTTGCCCGTCCATGCTGGCCTTGGCGGCCACGACCGAGACGATGCGCGGCTCGGGCCCCGAGAAGGAAAAGACTGGCGCGCCGGAAGCCCCGAAATCCACATCGCAGGACATGACCAGAATGCCCGCCTGCCGATTCATGACCGAACAGACCTCTTGCAGTGACGGGGCCTCGGCCCGATCCGCCGCGTAGGACACCACGCCGACCTCTTCGCCGCGTTTCGGCTGCGCGCCGGTGTCAAACGGGGTCACGGAGGTGTTTCGAATTGGCTGCCAAAGCTCGATCAAGGCAATATCCGTGCTGACACGGTCAGGCGACGCGTCGGCACCAAAGCTATAGCCCGGATGAATCACCGCCTGCCGTGCATCGCGATAGGCCAAGGCCCGCCCCAGACGCCAGCCTGCTAGAAACTCGATATCCGCCAGATCGATGATCTGGCCGGTGCCTTTGTTGAAAAGACAATGCGCGGCGGTCAGGACCAGATTCGGCGCAACCAGCGTTCCTGTGCAAAACCCCACGCCCTTGATGTTCAACCGACCGACAGCCATCCAATCCCGACCGGAATCAGAGGTTTCCAGGCTTTTTAGCCCGGTGTCCTGTGCCGCTGCCGTGAAAGGCAACACGCACAGCGCCATCGCTTTGATCCATTTGCGCACGCGGTACTCCGCCCGTTTCCTCCGGCCCACTGTCTTATGGGGCGCGTGCGGCGAAAATAGGGCGGATTGGGTTTTGTGACCGATATGATGCCACCGGGCATCACGCGGTTTCAGCGCAGGATTGGCACGTCTTGATTTGCCCGGCTGGTGGTCAGTGCCCGGGGCTTCGGCCCGCCGGTTGCCCAGTCCAACAGCTCGACCGTATGCACAATCGGAACCTCGGTGGCCGAGCCGATCTGCATCATGCAGCCGATATTCCCCGCAGCGATAATATCGGGTCTTTTCGCCTCAAGCGTTTTGACCTTGCGCTGCTTCAACTGGCCCGAGATTTCGGGCTGCATCAGGTTATAGGTACCGGCACTGCCGCAGCACAAATGGCTGTCTGCGGGTTCCACCACCTTGAACCCGGCCCGCTTCAGCAGGTCTTTCGGGTAGGTCTTGATCTTCTGCCCATGCTGAAGCGAACAGGCCGCGTGATAGGCAACGGTCAGGCCCTGATCCCTTTGTTCAGGCAGGTCCAACTGCATCAGTACCTCGCTGATATCCATCGCAATACCCGAGACACGCGCAGCATCATCGGCCAGGATATCATTGCGGAACATATGCCCGTAATCCTTGACCGTTGTGCCGCAGCCCGAGGTGTTGATGACGATGGCATCCAGCCCGTCTCGATCCATTTCGCGGGCCCAGGCCCGTATGTTGGCCGCCGCCGCAACGTGACTGTCACGACTTTTGCCCATGTGATGGGTCAGCGCCCCGCAACACCCGGCCCCTTCGGCCACCGCAACCTCACAGCCCAAACGGGTCAGCAACCGGATCGTGGCGTCGTTGATATCGGTGTTCAGAGCCTTCTGTGCGCAGCCCGTCATCAGCGCAACGCGTTTTCTGCGCGGGCCGATGGGCGCAAAGCTCTGCGGATCGTCATTGCGACTGACCGGAGGGATGTGTTTCGGTGCCATGTCCAGCATCGCCCGCAACCGCGCATCCGGCATCAGGAACCGAAACGGACGGCCCAGCTTGGCCCCGATCAGGGCCCAGCGAAACCGCATCGGATAGGGCAGAATTTGCGCCAGCACCCAGCGCAACACCCGATCCGACAGAGGGCGCTTGTAATTGTTCTCGATATATTCCCGCGCGTGATCGACCAAGTGCATATAGTGCACTCCGGATGGGCAGGTGGTCATACAAGCGAGGCAAGACAGACAACGATCGATATGCTTGACCGTTTTCTCATCCGGCACACGGTCATTCTCAAGCATGTCCTTGATCAGGTAGATGCGACCCCGGGGGCTGTCGAGCTCATCGCCCAGCACCTGATAGGTCGGACACGTGGCCGTGCAGAACCCGCAATGCACGCAACTGCGCAGGATGTCGTTCGAACGCCGGATCGCCGGGTCCTGCAGTTGCTTTTCGGTAAATGTCGTCTGCATCTGTCTACCCCATCAGGCCCGGATTGAAACGGCCATGCGGGTCGAACCGCTGCCACAACCCACGGGTCAAGGCTGCAACCTGTGCGGGTTCAGGCTGAAACCGGCCCAGAGCATTCACCGTCTCCGGGGCCGCCCGCACCAGCGTTGCATGGCCTGAAAAATCCCCCAATCGCGCCCGAACGTCCGACCCTTCATCCACCAGCGCCCAGATCAATCCGCCACCCCAATCCAGCAACAGCTTGTTGGCCTCAAGCCGCGCAGAAATCTCAGGTGCGTCGCTCGGCTTGACCGAGATACGCCAGACATCGCCATCCTTGCCCGCAAAAGCGCGGGCATCCCGGATCGCGCACCAAATATCTTCAGGGTTTTCCATGCGCGACACCTCGCCAAACCCGGATAAAACCGTCTGCATCCGCCCAGCGCGATAGGAAACCGAATCCTCAAACCCCTCAACCCGCAACAGGGTCAGCCCCATCGCTGGATCATACGCGGCACCGCTGACCTCGAAGGGGGATTTCAACGCCGCAGACAGAACTTCAATTGCACCCGCGACATGGGGGGCCGAAACGCCCAGAGTCGCCGTCGCCTTGGGCATGGGCAGCACCTTCAGCGATACCTCGGTCAATACCCCCAACGTTCCCCAGGACCCCGCCATCAGCTTGACCAGATCATAGCCGGTGACATTCTTCATCACCCGCCCGCCATTCTTGACCACCTGCCCGCGCCCATCGACAAAGCGCACCCCCAGCAGAAAGTCCCGACACGCCCCGGCCTGCACCCGGCGCGGGCCCGAGATATTGGCGGCTACGACTCCGCCAATCGTCGGCTCTCCTGAATGTCCAAGCAGTACCCGATAATCCGCAGGCTCAAACGCCAGTTGCTGCCCTTCTGCTGCCAACGCTGCCTCGACCTCAGACAACGGAGTTCCCGCCCGGGCCACCAAAGTCAGCGCACCCGGCTCATACAGCGTTATACCGCTCAGTCCGGCTGTGCTCAAAACCGGCTCTGGGCCATGCACGCCACGCGTCCCGCCACCCACAATGCGTACTGGTCCATTCATCCCGGCCACGATCTCGGCCAGTTCCGTCTCTGTCTCAGGTTTCATGACACTTCATCTTTTTTGAAAATACTCCGGGGGAGGCGCGCAAAGCGCGACGGGGGCAGAGCCCCCTATTCCGCTGCCATCCGCCGCCCTTGCGACGCATCCAATGGAAACACCTTGGCCGGATTCAGCAGCCACCGTGGGTCGAACACATCCTTTACCGCCATCTGCGCCTCAAGATCGGCGGGCGTGTATTGATGCGACATCAGATCCCGCTTTTCGATTCCCACCCCATGCTCTCCGGTCAGGCACCCGCCGACATCGACGCACAGCTTCAGGATATCCGCGCCAAACGCCTCGCATTTCTCAAGATCACCGGGCTTGTTGGCATCGAACAGGATCAAGGGGTGCATGTTGCCATCGCCCGCATGGAAGACATTGCCTACGGGCAGGCCATATTCCTCGCTCAACTCACCGATCCGGCGCAACACCTCGGGTAAGGACGACACGGGGATCGTCCCGTCCAGGCACATATAGTCATTCATCTGCCCCATCGCCCCAAAGGCCGACTTCCGCCCCAGCCAAATCTTGGCGCTTTCTTCCGCCGACTGGCTCTCGCGCAATTCGACCGGGTTGTGACGCTTGGCAATCTCGATGATCTTCGAAAGCTGATAGTCGATCTCGGCCTCGGACCCCTCGACTTCGACTATCAGCAAAGCCGTGCAATCGGGATAACCCGCATGGGCGAAGTTCTCGCAGGCCTTGATGCACAGCGTATCCATGAACTCGATCGCCACCGGCAGGATGCCGGACTTGATAATGTCCGAAACGCATTGCCCGGCCACCTCATTGTCATCGAACCCCATCAGCACAGGCCGCGCGCCTTCGGGCTTGCGCAGAATGCGCAGCGTTGCCTCGGTCACGACGCCCAACTGCCCTTCAGAGCCGCAGATCACACCCAACAGGTCCAGCCCACCGGAATCCAGATGCGCGCCGCCGATCTCGACAACGCTGCCATCCATCATCACCATCTTGACGCCTAACAGGTTATTGGTGGTCACACCGTATTTCAGACAATGCGCCCCGCCCGAGTTCATCGCGATGTTCCCCGCAATCGCGCAGGCCAGTTGCGAGGACGGATCGGGCGCATAGAAGAAATCCCCTTCCTCGACCGCGCCGGTCACGCTCAGATTGGTGCGGCCGGTCTGAACGCGGATGAAGCGGTTGTCATAGTCGGTCTCCAGAACCTCATTCATCCGGGCAATCCCCAGAATAACGCAATCCGCCGTTGGCAAAGCGCCCCCCGCCAGCGACGTGCCCGAGCCGCGCGGCACCACTGGAACACCCTCTTCATGGCAGATGCGCAGAACGTCCGAGACTTCCTGCGTGGTCGATGGCAACACCGCCAGCATCGGCGGGCAGCGATAGGCGGTCAGCGCGTCACATTCATAAGCGCGCGTTTCCGCCGGGTCGTGAATCACCGCATCCCCGGGCAAAACCTGCAGCAAACGCGCCAGAACGCTTTGCTTGCGTGCAAGCACATCGGGATTTGGCTGGGGCATGTCCATTGTTGATCCTCCAATTTGGTAAAATAATATTACCAATTTATCGATCTGGCAAGTTCAATGATCTGTGCCTACTGTCGCGCCCATGACCTGGATTGATCGCGCGCTTCTGTTTTCGACGATGGACTATGTCGCCATCCTGTTGCTGATCGGGGCCTGGCAGGGGATCGGCTGGAAGATCGAGCATCCCTCACCCAACAGGCGATCCGTTTCCATGATGATGGACGACTTCCGCCGGGACTGGATGCGCGAGATGGTCACCCGGCAACCGCGCATGTTCGACGCGCAGGTCGTGGCAGCGATGCGGCAGGGCAGTACGTTCTTCGCCTCGACCACGATGATCGCCATTGGCGGCGGGCTGGCCCTGCTGGGCAATACCGAACAACTGGCCGGTGTCGCCAGCGATCTGGCCATCGGCAGCGCGCCCGCGCTGGTGTGGGAGATCAAGATACTGGTCGTCATCCTGTTTCTGGCCAATGCCTTTCTGAAATATGTTTGGGCGCACCGTCTGTTTGGCTATTGCGCCGTGCTGATGGCCGCTGTTCCGAACGACCCCGAGGACGCACAGGCCTACCCTCGCGCGGCCCAGTCGGCCGAGATTTGCGTGACCGCCGCCCGCAGCTTCAACCGCGCGCTGCGGGCCACCTATTTCGCTCTCGCCTCTTTGGCCTGGTTCCTGGGGCCCATCACGCTGATCATTGGCACGGCCATCACGGTTGGCGTTCTGTACCGGCGTGAGTTCGCCTCGCACTCCCGCTCGGTTCTTTTGACCTTGCCGCCTGACACCAAGACGTGATCGCAATACTGCGCTTAACAAATTATGGTCTGCCCATGCGTTATCTGATTCTTGCCGCTCTGTTTGCCACCCCAGTCCTGGCCGATCCTCCGACAATCGAAGAGGTCTCGGCCCGCCAAAGCGGCGATACATGGCGGTTTGACGTGACGATCCGGCACCCCGATACCGGCTGGGACGATTACGCAGATGGCTGGCGTGTGCTGGACATGGACGGGAATGAGCTGGGGATGCGCGTGCTGCATCATCCGCATGTGGATGAGCAGCCCTTTACCCGGTCACTTGGCGGCGTCGCCATTCCCGAAGGCACCGCGCAGGTGCAGATACAGGCGCGCGACAATGTCGGGGGCTGGGCCGAAGACACTACGGTCATCGACCTGAACTGACGCTCAGAACACCCCAAGGCTTAGCCCAGCGGCCATCGCAGCACCGATCTCACGACAGTGCTCAAGCTGTTCGTCGGGGATCGTCTTCTCGGCCAGAATTGCCTCGGGCGTCTGCGCATGGGTGCAGATGATCAGCGGCGGCTGAACCTCTTTCAACCGCCAGCCGGTAGCGATGCGGGCAGTTTGACGGGCGGCGTTCTCTCCGTCTGACCCGGCGCAGATCATCTGGGCATAGGGGCGGCCTTCGATCCGCCCCAGAACCGGATAGTAGCTTCGGTCGAAGAATTCCTTCATCAGACCCGAAATCGCCGCCAGATTCTCGGGCGCGCAGAAGATATAGCCATCGGCGGAGAGCAAATCCTCAGGTCCCGCCTGATCGGCGAATTTCAGAACTACGTCTGCCTCGTCACGCCCCGCCGCAGCCGCTGCTTCGGCCATCTGCCGGGCTCCGCCGGTGCGCGAATGGTAAACGATCAGAAGCTGCGCCATGTCAGACCCGGTGATAAGGGCCGCCCGACAGGATGGTTGCAGCCCGATACAGTTGCTCGGCCAGCATCACACGGACCAGCATATGGGGCCAGACCATCGACCCGAATGAGATGGAAAAATCGGCCTCAGCCCGCAGATTAGGGTCTATTCCGTCCGCCCCGCCGATGATCAGTGCCAGATCCTGTCGTCCGGCATCACGCCAGCTGCCCAGTTTCTTGGCAAAATCGGGCGAGGACATGACCCGCCCCCGCTCATCCAGCGTACAGATCACCGCGCCCTTGGGCAGCGCCTTGCGCAGCAGGGCAGCCTCAGCCCCCATGCCTGCGTTTTTTTTGTCTTCAACCTCGATCACCCGCGCAGGACCAAGGCCCAGCGCGCGACCGGTCCTATCAAATCGGGTCAGGTAATCGTCAAGCAGGGACTTCTCGGGCCCGGCGCGCAATCGCCCGACCGCAACTATGCTGATACGCATATCTCTCTCGCCTCCGGCCCCTTAATACGGGCCGGGATGGCGCCTCAGTTCGCCGAGGCGCTGCCGCCCTGAGGCAGCCACATCTTTTCCAGCTGGTAGAATTCGCGCACTTCGGGGCGGAAGATATGGACGATCACGTCGCCCGTATCGATCAGCACCCAGTCGCCGGCATCCTTGCCTTCGACCTTCGAGGTGAAACCGAATTCCTGCTTGATGCGATCCGTCAGCTTTTCCGCCATGGCCGAAACCTGCCGGGTCGAACGACCCGAGGCAATCACCATATGATCCGCAACAGAAGACTTGCCCTGCAGGTTGATCTGCACAACGTCTTCGGCCTTGTCATCGGAAAGTGAGGAAAGGATACGTTCAAGCAGCTTGTCGCTGATTGACTGAGAGTGGGCCATCACGCTGGCCCCATCTTCGGCAGGCAAACCCGCCTGAGTATGTAGAGACAGGACATAGTCCTCCTTTGCTGCGCGCCGTCAGATCCCCGGCGCAGGGATACTTATAAGGTAACAAGCACCCCGTGACATTTCAATGAAGGCCCCCGGAACCCACACAGCATTGTGCCCTGACGGCATCTGCGGGGTCGTAAGGGACCTTGATAGACTCGGCCAGTATCTATATCTGACCGCTTATGAGACCTCATACGGCCCCGAATATCGACCTGCAAGACCGCGCGCGCCTGCGTGAACGGTTCTTTGGGGCTGCCCGCACGGTTCTGGCCCGCCTATAGGCGGCGACCAGCCACTCGCCAGCTATTCTCATCTAAATACGGGAGAGGACCGATGTCCCCCAAAACACTCTATGACAAGATCTGGGATGCCCATGTCGCGCATGAAGCCGATGATGGCACCTGTTTGCTGTATATCGACCGCCATCTGGTGCACGAAGTCACCAGCCCACAGGCGTTCGAGGGCCTGCGCATGGCAGGCCGCAAGGTACGCGCACCGGAAAAAACCATCGCCGTGCCGGATCACAACGTACCGACCACGCCGGACCGCGTGAACGGGATCGAAAACCCCGAATCGCGTATTCAGGTCGAAGCACTGGACAAGAACGCCAAGGATTTCGGCATTCACTATTACCCGGTGAATGACGTCCGTCAGGGCATCGTCCACATTGTCGGCCCGGAACAGGGCTGGACCCTGCCCGGCATGACCGTTGTCTGCGGCGACAGCCACACCGCCACCCACGGCGCGTTTGGTGCGCTGGCCCACGGCATCGGCACCTCCGAGGTCGAGCATGTGCTGGCCACGCAGACCCTGATCCAGAAGAAATCCAAGAACATGAAGGTGGAAATCACCGGCAAATTGCAGCCGGGCGTGACCGCCAAGGATATCACTCTGGCCGTGATCGGCGAAACCGGCACCGCTGGCGGCACCGGCTATGTCATCGAATATTGCGGCGAAGCGATCCGTGATCTGTCGATGGAAGGCCGCATGACCGTCTGCAACATGGCGATCGAAGGCGGAGCCCGCGCGGGTTTGATCGCGCCGGACGAAACCACGTTCGAATATGTCAAAGGCCGCCCGCACGCACCCAAGGGTGCCCAGTGGGAAGCCGCGATGGACTGGTGGAAAACGCTCTATACCGACGAAGGCGCGCATTTCGACAAGGTCATCACCCTGCGCGGCGAAGACATCGCGCCGGTCGTCACCTGGGGCACCAGCCCCGAGGATGTGCTGCCGATCACCGCATCCGTACCGCACCCCGAAGATTTCGAAGGCGGCAAGGTCGACGCGGCCCGCCGGTCCATCGAATACATGGGTCTGGAAGCCGGTCAGAAGCTGAGCGACGTCGAAATCGACACCGTCTTTATCGGGTCCTGCACCAATGGCCGCATCGAAGACCTGCGCGCCGCGGCTGAGATTCTGAAGGGCAAAAAGATCAAGGATGGAATGCGCGCCATGGTCGTGCCCGGTTCCGGTCTGGTCCGTGCACAGGCCGAGGAAGAAGGTCTGGCCGACATCTTCAAAGAGGCCGGGTTCGAATGGCGTCTGGCGGGATGTTCGATGTGTCTGGCGATGAACCCCGATCAGTTGCAACCGGGCGAGCGCTGTGCCGCGACCTCGAACCGCAACTTCGAAGGCCGTCAGGGCCGTGGTGGACGCACCCATCTTCTGAGCCCGGCGATGGCTGCCGCAGCGGCAATCACAGGACGGCTGACAGACGTCCGTGAACTGATGTAAGGTGTCCTCATATCTAGATATTTGAGGGATTGAAGACATGAGTGACTGGATCAAATGGCTCTTGCTTGGACTGCTGTCCATCGCGTTCGGCATCTTTGTGCTGGGTGCGCCGGTGGTGGCGTCTGTTGCCGTAACGGTCGTGACCGGCGTGTTGCTGCTGATTGCAGGCGGGCTACAAATCGTCGGCGGCTTCACGGTTGAAGGTACCGGCAACAAGATCCTGTCGCTCATCATGGGTGCGGTGATGCTGTTTCTGGGTTGGTCCTTTCTGGATCACCCGCTGCAAGGCACGCTGACGCTGGCGACCGTGATGCTGATCCTGTTCATGGCAGGCGGCATCGCGCGGGTCATCCTGTCGTTCCAGATGCGCGGAACGCAGTTCTTCTGGCCCACGCTGATCTCGGGCATCTTGTCCATCGTGCTGGCCGGTATCATCTGGTCTTACGCGGCATCGGAACCCGCAGCTCTGCTGAGCTTGCTGGGCATCCTGCTGGGCATCGAGATGCTGTTCAACGGGTTCGGATTGGTCTTCATGGCGTTCTTTGTCAAAAACGCACCCAACGAAACGAAACAAGCTTAACCGCGGGACATGGGCGCGGCCCTCT
Source organism: Ruegeria sp. N4 (assembly GCF_056531425.1). NCBI lineage: Bacteria > Pseudomonadati > Pseudomonadota > Alphaproteobacteria > Rhodobacterales > Roseobacteraceae > Ruegeria > Ruegeria sp. N4. The sequence goes on along the minus strand of NZ_JBQFLT010000009.1, from coordinate 43,111 downwards.
CCCGCACGGAGTGTGAACATGGAAAAGTTTGAAAAAGTCCACGGGGTGGCCGCCCCAATGCCTTTGATCAATATCGATACCGATATGATCATTCCGAAGGTGCACCTGAAAACCATCAAACGGTCCGGCCTGGGCGTCGTGCTGTTTGACGAGATGCGCTATCACGACCATGGCGGCGAGAACGAGGATTTCGTTCTGAACAAACCCGCCTATCGCCAGACCGAGATTCTGGTCGCGGGTGACAATTTCGGCTGCGGCTCGTCCCGCGAACACGCGCCCTGGGCGATCAAGGATTTCGGCATCAAGGTCGTGATCTCGACCAGCTTTGCCGACATCTTCTTCAACAACTGCTTCAAGAACGGCATCCTGCCCATCGTGGTCGAAGAAGAACACCACGCGATTCTGATGGAAGACGCGCACAAGGGCGAGAACGCCCGCATGACCGTGCATCTGGAAGATCAGCAGATCACCACCTCGGACGGTGTTGTCATCGAGTTTGACATCGACCCGCACCGCAAGCACTGCCTGCTGAACGGTTTGGACGATATCGGCCTGACGATGGAGAAAGACCACCACATCGACAAATTCGAAGAACATGCAGGTCAGGCGCGCCCCTGGGTGTGATTCTGGGGACGAATCTGTTGACACTCAACCTAACGGGGTCGCGCACGCGGCCCCGTTCGCATTCTTGGGGTTGATTTTTCCCAAACCACAACATCTAGGTATCAAATTGAGATACACGTCGGATTTGCGTCCAAAATGATGCAATCCCGCACCAGTTGCGCCATCATTTTGCCCGAAATCACATGTTATCTGCACCCTGACTTGAGCGAAATGTCGCTTATCGTCCATGGTGACGGAAAGAGGCATCCGTCAGAATTAAGAAACGGGCGGGCACAAGTTGGAAATCAAGTCGGCAAAGATCGGCTGATCCAGTTTGAAAAAGGGTTCGGATAGTGATTGCGCGCACAACTGGGGCGGCGATACGTGGAATATTGGTTGCACTTCTGGTGCTGACACCCGCGTTGTACCTGCCTGTATCATCGACGAACGGGACCGAGATAGTGGTCTTCCTCGCGATCCTCGCGTTCATCCTGACCTTTGCCGAATACAACTCTGCCTTTCCCAGCTTTATCGAATTCCGCGACGCCCCGCCGGTGAACCGGCTGCGTTTTGTCGGCCTGATGTCGATGGTCACCTTCCTGACTTTGGTCTGCAAGAATGGCTATGCACCGACCGATCTGACCACATTCTCGTATTCCGTGGGTCTGGCCGTCGCCAATGTGGTGGACTTCCCGTACTCACCCGTCCGGCTGATCGTTCTGATGTTGCCTGCAGATGCCAGCGCGCCGCTGGTGGAACTGGTGCGTATCACGGCAAGCGTCGCTTATGTCGCCGCTCTGGTCACGATCGCCAGCTTTGCCTATGCGGTGAAGCTGCGCGGATGGCCCACTGGCAACGGGGCCTTCAATGTCTGGACCAACCTGCCGTTGTTTGACCCCACCAAAGGCGGTGACGTGGTCAGCCGCCTGCAGCGTGACGGTCGTCTGAACATCTGCATCGGTATCCTGCTGCCGTTCCTGATCCCGGCCGTGATCAAGCTGCTGACCAATTTCGTGACGCCGATTTCGCTGAACAACCCGCAGACCCTGATCTGGACCATGAGCGCCTGGGCCTTCCTGCCCGCCAGCATGATCATGCGTGGCATGGCGACCCTGCGTATCGCCGGGCTGATCGTGGAAAAGCGCCGCGCTTACTCAACATCCGAGACAACTCAGGCCGCATGATCCGCGCACTGATCCTGCTTTTGCTGCCCATCGCGGCGCAGGCAGATGTGGTGCGCATTGCCAGCTTCAACACCGAGCTCAGCCGGAAAGGCCCCGGCCTGCTGTTGCGCGACATTCAGCGCGACGAGGCGCAGGTGCGGGCGGTCGTCGATGTGCTTGTGGCCACGGGGCCCGACATCGTGGCGCTGCAAAGCATCGACTGGGACATGAACGCGATGGCCCTGACAGCTCTGGCAGAAAGCCTCAGAGAGGCCGGGCTGGATTACCCCTATCAGTTTACCGCGCAGCCAAATACCGGGCTGGACAGCGGGCTTGATCTGGATGGGGATGGCCGCGCGCAAGGGCCGGGCGACTCGCAGGGATGGGGATTGTTTACCGGTCATGGCGGGCTGGCGGTGTTGTCGCGTTATGAGATTGCGTTGTCCGAGGTGCGGAATTTCTCGGACCTTCTGTGGCGCGATCTGCCGGGTGCCGAGTTGCCCGTGGCCGAGGGTGCACCGTACCCGTCCGAGCAGGCACAAGCGGCGCAGCGTCTGTCGTCGACCGGCCATTGGGTCGTGCCGATCAACACCCCCTCGGGCCGTCTGAACCTGATGACCTTTCACGCAACCCCGCCCGTGTTCGACGGCCCCGAGGATCGCAACGGCCTGCGCAACCGGGATGAGATCCGGCTGTGGTCGGTGCTGATGGATGGTGGCCTTGGCCCAGCCCCGACCGATCCGTTTGTGATTGCCGGGGATGCCAATCTGGACCCCAATCACAGCGACGGGCGTAGAGAGACCATCGCCAACCTTCTCTCGGACCCGCGCCTGCAGGATCCGCAGCCCAAATCCTCCGCGGGTGACAGCGCCACGGTTGATTGGAAGGCAGTTGGGGAGTTGCGGGTGGATTACGTTCTGCCCTCAGCCGATCTGAAGGTTGTTGATGCCGGTGTCTTCTGGCCCGCGCCGGGTGAAGTGAAAAGGGACAGCGCCGAACGCGCCAGCCGTCACCGGCTGGTCTGGGTGGATGTCTCGATGCCATGAGGCACCGCAGTCGCGGTCTGCTCTGATGGTATCGCTGTACGCATCGCCTGATCCAGATCGGTATGCGGCACGGGGCCGATCAACGCGGCCAGGGGCGCATCGTCCAGCCGGTGCGGCACATCCCACAAATATCGCATCTCAAGCAGATGCGGGGCCATGCGCCAGAAAGGACGGGCAAGCTGCAAGGGCCACCACTGCATCCGTTTGAGCGCCACATCACCCCCCGTCACCCGCGACAGAGACTGTGCAATCTCGCGCCCGGTCAGCGTATATCCGGCAAACGGCAGATCGCAGAATCGAGGCAGGTCTTGCCGCATCTCGGCCAACATGACGGCCGTCGCTGCAAGGTCAGGCAGATACGCCCATGCGTGGGGAATATCGGGATTGCCCGGATAGACCAGCCGCCCTTTCGACAGGCTCTTGATCATCACCTGATCGAACCAATTGCCCGAGGCGCAGGTGTCGATGAAATCCCCAGCCCGCAGGATGATCACCCGCGCGCTTGAACGGCGATAGGCGTCCTCCATATCGATTCGGATACTTCCGGGCCAGATGCGGACTGTCTGTAGACCACGGGCCGGGAGTATCCGCCCCGAATACATAAACATTGCCCGGCACGATGACCGTTGCGCCAGTGCGTTCAGCCACGTCAATCACCCGCCGGTGCAGGCCCGGCACCAGACGGGCCCATTGGGTGTAAGTCGGGTTCCAGGCGTTGACGATCACGTCCGCGCCACGCGCCGTCTGCTCCAGCTTGTCTGCCTCGCGATTGAATATCCGCACGGTCCAACCGGCTTTGCGAAACGCAAGTTCGGCATTACGGCCAAACCGGCCACTGGCGCCGAGTATCAGTACGGTGTGTTGCATGGTGCCCTCCTGTCGGGACCAACTTAACCATGCACATGATTCAGGGAATTGCCGGCAAACGCAGATCATGTATTCATATCTGAATGGACAAAGCGCTTACCCATGCCGATTGGTCGCTGATCCAAAGCTTTCTGGCGGTGGCCGAAACCGGGTCTCTGTCCGCCGCCGCGCGGCAACTGGACCGCAGCCAGCCGACACTGGGCCGGCAGATTCATGCGCTGGAGGAGGAACTTGGCGTGTCGCTGTTTGACCGGCACGCGCGGGGGCTGAAACTCAGCGATGTGGGCAACCAGCTGCTGCCCATGGCGCAGCAGATGCATCAGGCGATGAACGCGTTCAGCATGACGGCGGCAGGCCAGTCGCAAGAGCTGGAAGGCACGGTGCGGATCACCGCGTCCGTCTTTGCCTCTCACCACCTGTTGCCGCCCATATTGGCGCATATCCGACAGCAGGAACCGGCCATTCAACTGGAACTGGTCGCAACGGACGCAACTGAAAACCTGCTCTATCGCGAGGCCGATATCGCCGTGCGCATGTATCGTCCCGAACAGATGGATATCGTGTCGCGCTACCTTGGTGATGTCCCGCTTTGTTTCTGCGCGGCCACATCTTACCTGAACCGCGTCGGACGACCCAAGACGCCCGAGGATCTGTTCCATCACGATCTGGTCGGGTTCGATGCAAACGAAGACATCATCCGAAAGATGCAGGAAAAGGGATGGCCCGCCAGCAAGGACAGCTTTGCCACCCGTTGCGATCTGCAAAGCGCCTATTGGGAGCTGATCCGCGCCGGGTGCGGTATCGGCTTCAGTCAGGTTCAGGTCGCCGAAGAAGATCCACTGGTCGAGGTTCTGCCGCTGGATGTCGAGATTCCGATCCTGCCGGTCTGGCTTGCCGCGCCGCAAGCGATGCGCCAGACCCCGCGCATTCGCAGGGTCTGGGACTTGCTGGCCGAAGGGCTGAAAGCCAGCCTTTAAAGCGGGCCGGTATAGGTGCCGCGCGGCGGATAGCCATTGTCCAGCGCGTATTTGATACCACCCTGCATGTCAGCGACCGAGGGGCGGCCAAACGGGGTCGATTGCTGCCAGGCGAAATATAGCGTCCGGTCGGGGGCGATGTAGAAATGCCCCGGTTCTGCAAAGAACGCGGCCTCGGCGGTGCCTTCGCGACCTTTGGATAGATACAAGCCCCAGTCTTCCCGCGCAGCGGCCAGCGGCAGGCTGTGCCCGACGCGCAGCCGGGTTGTGCCCGCTTTTGCCACGGTTTCCGCAGCGCGTTCAGCGGTGTCGGTGCTCAGCATGATGACCTCAAGCCCCAGTGCGGCGAAATCGTCCAGCGCGGCTTCGACCTCGGACATCTGGCGGATGCAGATCGGGCAATGCAGGCCGCGATACTGAATCACCAGCGTGCCGTTTTCGCCCTTGTCGGCATCCAGATCGAAGGTTCCATGGCCCACGGTTTCGATTTTCAGGCCTGGGACGGGATTTCCCGGTATCAACATGTGTTTTCCTCGTGATTCTGCCGGATCGTCTCATTGACCCGCTGCGGCGCAGACGCTAGGGCCAATGCGACAAAACGCAAGGAGACTATCGATGTCCAACCCCTCGCTCCTCATCCTTCCCGGAGACGGAATTGGCCCGGAAGTTATGGCCGAAGTGCGCAAAATCATCGACTGGTTCGGCACCAATCGCGGCCTTCACTTTGACGTGAGCGAGGATCTGGTCGGTGGCGCGGCCTATGACGCCCACGGCAAGCCCCTGTCGGATGAGACCATGGCCAAGGCGCAAGAGGTCGACGCCGTTCTGCTGGGCGCGGTCGGTGGTCCGAAATACGACGATCTGGATTTCAGCCTGAAGCCTGAACGCGGCTTGCTGCGCCTGCGCAAGGAAATGGACCTGTATTCGAACCTGCGCCCGGCCCAGTGCTTTGACGCGCTGGCCGATTTCTCGTCGCTGAAGAAAGACATCGTCGCTGGCCTAGACATCATGATCGTGCGCGAACTGACCTCGGGCGTCTATTTCGGCGAACCGCGCGGTATCTTCGAGGAAGGCAACGAACGCGTCGGCATCAACACCCAGCGCTACACCGAATCCGAGATCGAACGCGCCGCGCGCTCGGCTTTTGAACTGGCGATGCGCCGGAACAAAAAGCTGTGCTCGATGGAGAAGGCCAACGTGATGGAATCGGGCATCCTGTGGCGTGAGGTTGTGACCCGCGTCGCCGCCGATTACCCCGAGGTCGAGCTGTCCCATATGTATGCCGACAATGGCGCGATGCAGCTGGTGCGCGCGCCCAAGCAGTTCGACGTGATCCTGACCGACAACCTGTTCGGCGACATCCTGTCGGATTGTGCCGCGATGCTGACCGGCTCGCTGGGGATGCTGCCCTCGGCCAGCTTGGGCGCACCGATGGCCAATGGCCGCCCCAAGGCGATGTACGAGCCCGTGCATGGTTCGGCCCCTGATATCGCAGGTGAAGGCAAGGCCAACCCGATTGCCTGTATCCTCAGCTTCGCCATGGCGCTGCGCTACAGCTTTGATCAGGGCGATGAAGCCACCCGTCTGGAAACGGCGATCGAAAAAGTTCTGGCCGATGGCGTTCGCACCGGCGACCTGCTGGCGGATGAGGGCGTGACCCCGGTTTCGACCACGGAAATGGGTGCGGCGATCATCGCAGCGCTGGATGCCAGTCTGTAAGCTAGCCCGATAGAATTGAAAAAAGGCGGTGCCCGGTGCGCCGCCTTTTTTTTGTATCAATTCCCGCCGAAGATATCCCGGATCAGGTTGTTGATGGCCCGTTCAAAGCCGCCACCTTGGCGGCGTCGGGGTTGCGGTTGTGCGACCTGAACCGGTGGTTCCGGCACGATCATGGGCAAGGGTGTTGGCGTCATCCCCTCGGTCACGCGCAGCATGGTTTCTTTCCAGATCTCGGCAGGCAAGCCGCCGCCGGTGACACCTGATAGGGGCGTGTTGTCGTCATAGCCCATCCAAACCCCCGCCACGTAATCCGCCGTGAAGCCAATGAACCATGCATCCCGCGCGGCCTGAGTCGTCCCGGTCTTGCCCGCCACCTGCCATCCGGGCAATTGCGCCCGGCCACCGGTGCCTTCGGAGACCACACGCTCCATCATCCAGGTCAGTTGTTTGGCCGCGTTGTCATTGATCACCCGCTCACCGATCCCGGTGGTCGTCACCATGACCGGCGTGTCATCACCCAGCAGCTTCAACTCGGTCAGACCATATGGTTCAACCGATGATCCGCCGTTCAGGATGCCCGCATAGGCCCCGGTCATCTCGATCAGCGTGCTTTCGGATGCGCCCAGCGCCAGCGCCGGTCCCTGCGCCAGATCGCTGGCAATCCCGAATCCGCTGGCCACGGTGCGCACATTGTCCAGCCCAGCCACTTCGGCCACTTTCACGGCGGGAATGTTCAGCGAGTTCTTCAGGGCATCGGCCAGCGTCACGCGGCCATAGAACTTGTTCGTATAGTTCTTGGGGCACCAGTTGCCCGATCCCGGAATGTCGACGCAATAGGGTTCATCGACCACAATGTCATAGGGCGAATAGCCCAGCTCCAATGCCGTGGCATAGACGAATGGCTTGAAGGAAGATCCGGTTTGGCGCAGCGCCTGCGTCGCGCGATTGAACGCGCCCGACACGCGGGTCTTGCGCCCGCCGACCATCGCGCGCACGGCCCCATCTGCCGACATCACCACAATCGCCGCCTGTGCCTTGGACCCTTCGCGAACCTTTTCCTGAAAGATGAATTGCAGCGCTTCTTCTGCCGATCTCTGAATACGCTGGTCCAGAGTCGTACGGATCACCACATCTTCGGTGGTGTTGCGGGTGAAGAACTCGGGCCCGCTGGCCATGACCCAATCGGCGAAATAGCCACCAGCCCTTGCTGCTGCGGCCTCGGACAGTTCCGCCGGACGGCTGCGCGCTTCGCTGGCCTGCGCGCCGGACAGATAACCCTGATCCTCCATCAACCCGACCACAAGCCGCGCGCGATCCTGCGATCGTTGCAGGCTGTTGGTGGGCGCATAGCGTGTCGGGGCAACCAGAAGACCCGCCAGCATCGCCGCCTCGGCCGGCGAGACTTCGGCCGCGGATTTGCCGAAATAGCGCTGGCTTGCAGCCTCGAACCCGCGCGCACCTGCACCCAGGAAGGCCCGGTTCAGATAGATCGTAAGGATTTCGTCCTTAGAGTATTTGACCTCCATCGCCATCGCATAAATGGCTTCTTTCCCCTTGCGCCACAGCGAGCCCTGACGGCAATCCGACTCATATGCGGCCTCCGACTCCCACTCACTGGGATCGTAGGGAACACCAAGACACAGCAGCTTGGCGGTCTGCTGGGTGATGGTGGAACCGCCATGGCCAGACAATGGTCCGCGCCCCTCACTCAGGTTGATACGCACGGCGCTGGCAACGCCGCGCGGACTGACGCCGAAATGGCGATAGAATCGCTTATCCTCGGTGGCGATCACCGCGTTCTTCAAATGGGGTGAGACGGTGTCCGCCGTAATCACCCCGCCAAACTGATCGCCGCGCCAGGCAAAGACCTTGCCGTCGCGATCCAACAGCGTCACAGACCCCCGCGCGCGCCCGTCCAGCAAGGCATCCACATCGGGCAGCGAGGTGTAAACGACCCCCACCGCCAGCGCGATCAGCATCGCCACCACGGCCCCGACGCGCCAGGTCACACCCCAGATCAGACGCCAGATCCAACGGAAAAGACGGCGAAAAATCCCACCGCCATTGCCGCCCGAGCGTTTGCGTGTCTTCTTGCGGGCGGTCTTGCGCGTGGTTGTCTTGCGGGCGGTCGATTTCTTGCCCGCCGGTTTCGCAGCCCGCTTGGTCGCCGAAGGTTTGCGCCCCTTCGACGGGTACCGATTATCCGCGACCAATGTCGGTTTGCGGCGCTTGGACTCAGTCATGCTCAAACTCTGCCCGGTTATACTTTTGGCCCACCATACCCCGGTGGCCTGCCTATGTTGAGGTCCGATTTACCGGAATTTCCCCTCCCATATCCGCCTAAAATTTAGACGCACGGCAGGTTTTGTGCAAAAATTGTGCAACTTTGCGTCATTTTTGAACCGAATTACGCCCCAAAACCGTTTCTTACCGCCTCGGGTCACGCTCTTTTTCTGCAGGTGCAAACAAGCCGGTCAGACCGGAGAAGCAGAGGGGAAAGACGTGAAACTGATCATTGCGACAATCAAGCCGTTCAAGCTCGAGGAGGTGCGCGAGGCACTGACCCAGGCTGGCGTGCGCGGCATGATGGTGACCGAAATTAAGGGCTTCGGCTCGCAATCCGGTCACACTGAAATCTATCGCGGCGCCGAATACGCCGTGAACTTCGTGCCCAAGATAAAGCTCGAGATCGTGGTGCCCGCCACGATGGCCGACCAGATCGTTGAGACCATCACCACAACCGCCAAGACCGGCAAGATCGGTGACGGCAAGATTTTCGTCCTCGATGTCGAGCAGGCGCTGCGCGTGCGGACCGGGGAAACCAACGAAGAGGCGCTGTAAGCGCCGACACTCACACTCAATCCGAGGAAAACACATGAACCTGATGAAATCTCTCATCCCTGCTGCCGCGCTGGTCGTGCTGCCGCAGATGGGTTTGGCGCAAGAAGCCGCAGAAGGCGAGGCCGCGCTGCACACCCAGTATATCTTTACCACCCTGCTGTTCCTGATGGCGGGCTTTCTGGTCTTCTTCATGGCGGCAGGTTTTGCCATGCTGGAAGGTGGTCTGGTGCGGTCCAAGAATGTGGCCATGCAGATGATCAAGAACGTGGCGCTGTTTTCCTGCGCCGCGATCATGTACTGGCTGGTCGGCTTCAACACGATGTATCCGGGCGACTTCAATGGGTTCTTCGCCCTTGGCGGTCCGACGGTGCTTGATGCGGTGGGTGTTGACCCTGCCGAAGCCGCCCTGGACTATGCCTCGATCGGCTCGGACTTCTTCTTTCAGCTGGTCTTTGTGGCTGCGACCGCGTCCATCGTGTCGGGCGCCGTGGCCGAGCGGATCAAGCTGTGGCCCTTCCTGATCTTCGTCATCGTGCTGACCGGCATCCTGTATCCGATTTCGGGGTCGTGGAAATGGGGCGGCGGCTGGCTGGACGCCATGGGCTTTTCCGACTTCGCCGGTTCGACCGTCGTGCACTCGGTCGGAGGCTGGGCCGCTCTGGCTGGCTGTCTGATCCTTGGCCCGCGTATCGGCAAGTACAAGGACGGCAAGGTTCACCCCATGCCCGGTTCGAACCTGGCGCTGGCAACTTTGGGGACGTTCATCCTGTGGCTGGGCTGGTTCGGTTTCAACGGCGGCTCGCAGCTGGCGATGGGCACCGTGGGTGACGTCTCCGACGTGTCGCGCATCTTCGCCAACACCAACATGGCCGCCGCGTCAGGTGCAGTTGCAGCCCTGATCATGACCCAGGTCCTGTATAAAAAGCCCGACCTGACCATGGTGCTGAACGGCGCGCTGGCCGGTCTGGTTTCGATCACTGCTGAACCGCTGGCCCCGACCCTGTTCGGCGCGCTGTGGATCGGTGCCGTGGGCGGTATCATCGTGGTCTTCGCGGTTCCGATGCTGGATAAGTTCAAGATCGACGACGTGGTCGGTGCCATCCCGGTCCACCTGTTCGCAGGTATCTGGGGCACTATCGCCGTGATCTTCTACGGCGAGGCCAACCTGATCACCCAGCTGTCCGGTATCGTTGCCTACGGTGTCTTCACCTTCGTCGCCGCGCTGATCCTGTGGATGGTTCTGAAAGCAACCGTCGGCATCCGCGTCAGCGAAGAAGACGAGATCAACGGTCTGGACATGGCAGAACTGGGTATGGAAGCCTACCCGGAGTTCTCGAAAGGCTAAGCTGCAATCAGCTCAACAAAAAAACCCGGGCGCTCGCGCCCGGGTTTCTTTTTGGATTGTTTTTTGGACTAAACCCCAACGTCAACAATCGCCTGCGCCAGGATCGGCACTGTCGTTGCGTTCAGACCGGCGATGTTCAGGCGGCTGTCGCCGACCATGTAGATGCCGTGATCGGCGCGCAGTTTCTCGACCAGTTCCGGCGCGGCACCAAGACGCGAGAACATGCCGCGGTGCTGGGCGACAAAGCCAAAGCGGTCCGATACTGTCAGGCGTTGCAATTCGTCGGCCAGTTGCTGACGCAGGCCAAGCATGGACAGGCGCACCTCTTCCAACTCGGCGGCCCAATCGGCGCGCAGGGCGTCGTCGTTCAGGATCGTGGTCACAACGCGCGCACCGTGATCGGGCGGGAAGGAATAGTTCTGGCGGTTCAGGAAGGCCAAAGTGGCTTGGTTCAGCGCCGTCTGCGCCGGATCGTCGCTGATTGCCATCAGCAGGCCGGTACGCTCGCGATAAACGCCGAAATTCTTCGAACAGGACGCCGCGATCAGGCAGCGCTTGACGGACGAGGCCACCAGGCGGGTGGCCTGTGCGTCTTCTTCAAGCCCGTCGCCAAAACCCTGATAGGCAATGTCGATCATCGCCACGAGGCCACGCTCGTTGATCAGGTTCACGACCTCTTGCCATTGCACCATGTTCAGGTTGGCACCGGTCGGGTTGTGGCAACAACCATGCAGCAGAACCACATCGCCTGCGGTGGCGGTTTTCAGGTCCTCGATCATGCCATCGAAATCAACGCCGCGCGTTTCGCCGTCGAAATAGCGGTACTGGACCGTCTCCATTCCCAGATAATTCAGGATCGACAGGTGGTTGGGCCATGTCGGGTTCGACACAAACACACGGGCCGAGGGGTTGGCCATACGGATCATCTCAAACGCCTGCCGACACGCGCCGGTGCCGCCGGGGGTCGCCACGGCGGCGATGTTGCCGCGCGGAACTGCATTGCCAAGGATCAGGCCGATCATCGCATCCGAATAGGCCGGATCACCGGCCAGACCGGTATAGGCCTTGCTCTCCTGCTCTTGCCAGATGCGTTGTTCAGCGGCTTTGACCGCACGCATCACCGGGGTCACGCCCTCGGCATTCTTGTAAACGCCCACACCCAGGTCGATCTTCTGATCGCGCGGGTCTTCGCGGTACATTTGCATCAGCGCCAGAATCTTGTCGGCGGGCTGCGGTTTGAGGTTCTCGAACATCAGGTCTCTCCGGTTGCGACGGGCAGGGTCGGGAAGGCACCCCATTCCGCCCAGGAGCCGTCATAAAGCGAGTGGTCTTTCTTGCCCATGCGCTCGAGCGCAAGGCTGAGGATTGCGGCGGTCACGCCTGACCCGCAACTGGTGATCGCAGGTTTCGACAGATCAACGCCTGCGGCCTCGAACACGGCACGGCACGCGTCGGGCGATTTCATCGTGCCGTCCCCATTCAGCAGGTCGCCAAAGGGCACGTTGTGCGATCCCGGAATATGGCCCGAACGCAAGCCTTCGCGCGGCTCGGCCTCGGTTCCGGCGAAACGGGCGGCGGAACGGGCATCGATGATCTGGTGATCGGCCAGCTTGGCAGCAGCAGAGACCTGCGTAACATCGCGCACCATCTGGTTCTGCACCCGTACGGTCATGTGGCGGTCGCGAATAACGGGGGGCAGATCCTCGATCTCACGCTCTTCGGCTTGCCACTTGGGCAGACCGCCATCCAGCACGGCGACGTTCTCTTGCCCCATCAGGCGGAACAGCCACCAGACCCGCGCCGCCGAGAAAAGCCCCGCGCCGTCATAGATCACCACCTGATGGCCGTCGCCCACGCCCATGGCCCGCAGGCGCGACATGAACTTTTCCACCGGCGGTGCCATATGCGGCAGATCAGAACGGTGGTCGGAAATCTCGTCAATGTCGAAGAAGCGCGCGCCGGGAATGTGGCCCGCCTCATATTCGGCCCTGGCGTCACGGTTCTGCGCAGGCAGATACCACGACCCGTCCAGAATCCGCAGATCCGGGTTCTTGATATGTGCGGCCAGCCATTCGGTAGATACCAGGGTTTTCGGATCGTCCTGCATCAAAGCCTCTCCTCAGCGAGCTTGAATTTTCCCTATACCCGGCAGGATAGGGGTTCAAGGCTGGATAGGCCTATTCTGACGCCCGGCGCAGGCGAAAATGCTGAATAATCCCGATCAGACTGATCAGAATCCAGAACCCTTCGATCAGCATCGAGGCAAGGTTGAAATTATGCACCAGCGAATAGACGATCAGCACCGAGCCCAACAGGTTCACGACCGGAAAGGCCAGATCGTCCGAATTCATCATCCGCATCTGCGTTGCAAAATAGGCCGCCACCACGATCAGCGCCCCGAACGACCCGATGGCGTCCACGATGGTCAGGGTTTCCAGCAATGCAGTCATGCGGTCAGGTTCCGTTCAGATGGTCAGGCTGTTGCGAATAGTGGTGCATATTCAGAAAAGCCGCCCCCTGCGCACCGGCCCTGTATCCATGCGGCAGATCGGCGGCAAAGCGCAGGCCCTGCCCGGTCTGCAAGGGCAGCCATTCCCCATCGCGCAGAATCTCCAGATCTCCGCTGAGGACAAAGACCTCTTCGGTGACGCCAGCGGCATGGGGGGGCGACTCGTGGCTTTGATTGGGGGCAAGCTGGACGTGAAAGGTTTCCGCGCCCAGCGCCGGGTCGAAAGGAAATACGATCTTGACCTCGATACTGCCGGGGAAGGTGACGGTCTGAAACACGCCCGCATTGGTCGGATCGCGCAGAACGGACGACCCGATCAACGCGCTGAGCGGAAGTTGGAACCCTTTGGCGATCTTCCACAGGGTCGCAATGGTCGGGCTGGATTCGCCCCGTTCGATCTGGCCCAGCATGGCTTTGCTGACACCGGTCATTTCAGCCACTTTCGACAGGCTCAGCCCCGAGGCCGCGCGCACATCCCGCAGTTTCAGAGTAATGTCGTCCGGTGCCATATCGCTGTCTTTCGAATCCTCTTGTGCGTTATAGCGCACATGTGATACGTGCGCTATAACGCACAATCTCGACGCAATGCAACCCGAGGCAATAGGGAAACAGCATCATGCCAATGTACCGATCCAGAACCTCCACCCATGGCCGCAACATGGCCGGTGCCCGTGGCCTGTGGCGCGCCACGGGCATGCAGGATGACGATTTCGGCAAGCCGATCATCGCCATCGTCAACTCGTTCACCCAATTCGTACCGGGTCACGTCCACCTGAAGGATCTGGGCCAGATGGTCGCGCGCGAGGTTGAGGCCGCAGGCGGTGTTGCCAAAGAGTTCAACACCATCGCCGTGGATGACGGCATCGCCATGGGCCATGACGGGATGCTGTATTCGCTGCCCTCGCGCGAAGTGATCGCCGACAGCGTTGAATATATGGTCAACGCCCATTGCGCCGATGCGATGGTCTGCATCTCGAACTGTGATAAGATCACCCCCGGCATGCTGATGGCCGCGATGCGCCTGAATATCCCGGCCATTTTCGTCTCGGGCGGGCCGATGGAGGCGGGCAAGATCGACATCGCCGATCTAGACGCCAAAAAGATCGACCTTGTGGACGCCATGGTCGCCGCCGCTGATGACCGCTTTACCGATGAACAGGTGCAGCACATCGAAGAAAACGCCTGCCCCACTTGCGGGTCCTGCTCGGGCATGTTCACCGCAAACTCGATGAACTGTCTGGCCGAGGCGCTGGGTCTGGCGCTGCCGGGCAACGGCTCGACCCTCGCCACCCATGCGGATCGCAAGAACCTGTTCCTGGAGGCCGGTCGCCGCATCGTCGAGATCACCAAGCGGCATTATGAGCTGGACGAAAAAGGCTTCCTGCCGCGCGAAATCGCAACCTTCGATGCGTTCGAGAACGCCATGAGCCTGGATATCGCTATGGGCGGGTCAACCAACACGGTTCTGCACCTGCTGGCCATCGCCTACGAAGGCGGCGTCGATTTCACCATGTCCGACATGGACCGGTTAAGCCGCAATGTCCCCTGCCTGTGCAAGGTCGCGCCCAATACCGAGAACGTGCATATGGAGGACGTCCACCGCGCCGGTGGCATCTTCTCGATCCTTGGCGAGCTGAGCCGCGCCGGGTTGTTCCACGAGCATTGCAGCACGGTGCATACCCCGACCATGGGTGAAGCGATTGCCAATTGGGACATCAAGATCGCCAACAACCCCGCCGCGCAAGAGCTGTTCAAAGCAGCGCCCGGCGGCGTGCGCACCACACAGGCGTTCAGCCAGTCGAACCGGTACAAGGAGTTGGATACCGACCGCGAAGGCGGTGTGATCCGCTCCAAGGAACACGCGTTTTCTCAGGACGGAGGCCTTGCGGTGCTGTTCGGCAATATCGCGCGAGACGGTTGCATCGTGAAAACAGCAGGTGTGGATGCCAGCAGCCTGACCTTCACCGGCTCGGCTTATGTTTGCGAAAGTCAGGATCAGGCGGTCAGTGACATCCTGACCGGCAAGGTGAAAGAGGGCGACGTCGTCGTCATCCGCTACGAAGGGCCGCGCGGCGGGCCGGGGATGCAGGAGATGCTGTATCCGACCTCGTATCTAAAATCCAAAGGTCTGGGCAAAGCCTGCGCGTTGCTGACCGATGGCCGTTTCTCGGGCGGCACATCGGGCCTGTCCATCGGCCACGTCTCACCTGAGGCGGCCGAAGGCGGCGTGATCGGTCTGGTCCGTCAGGGTGACAGGATCGAGATCGACATCCCTAAACGCTCGATCCATCTGGCCGTGTCGGATGAGGAACTGGCCCAGCGTCGCGCAGAGCAGGACGAAAAGGGCTGGGAACCGGCAGAGCCGCGCAAACGCAAGGTATCCACCGCGCTGAAAGCCTACGCCAAGCTGACCACCAGCGCCGCCAAAGGGGCCGTACGTCAGGTTTGAGTTATGAACCCCCCAAAAACGGCCCGTCTATCCGGTGGGCTGTTTTGCCCTGCTGTGCGGACTTTGCGGTCGTTTGGAACAAACCCTCAAATGGCTGCAGTGTTTGACGAAACGCGACGGGCTATGCGACCCAGGACATTAGCTGATACGAAATAAGTACGACCAATCCAATTGAGCTAGTCCAACCTAAAAGCGAATAAAAGAACTTAAGACCATCCAGCTGTAGCATCACATAGTCTCCCAACTGCAAGTTTCGCTTATGCTTCCAACGATCAAAAATCAGAGGAAAAGCCGCCGCAAGACCGTGAGCCAGCCCGGTAGGGAGTAAGAGTGACATCACTCCGACACCAAATACACTTGTGGCTACTCCTGAGACGGTCCAAGTTTTGTCGAGAGCCTGAGAAACAGCACCCAAAGTGATTGCGGCGGCAAAAACAGACACCAACATCATCAAGAATGCACCTAATCGCTGCATAGGTGTTTCAGGTGATCCCCACGCCCAAAGACACAGAACCTTTTCGAGCATTGAGTTTGGTAAACCTCATAATGCATCCTAGCCAAATCGTAGTACCAGCCATTCGTTCCGTTCGCAGCATTTGTTGCGAAGGGCTCAAAGCAGACATTCGCCCGCAAATCATGTTCTAAGCAGATACATCTCTGCCGGGGATACCGATTGCCCCTCAATCCCCCAATTTGGCGTGCACCTCATCCAGGTCGATCTCTCCAATAGGCATCTTGTTGGCCGGGTTTTCGAAATCGTATTTGAACAGTTCAAAATCCTGTTTGTAGATTTCATAGACCAGATGCATCGACAGGTCGTCGAAATAATCCTCGACCGGGTGCGCGCGTTTGGGGCCGTGGCCTTCGGATTCGTTGAATCGGGGGATTTGGGACAGATCAATGGCGTGTGGGGTCTCAAGACTGTCCAACACGCCCTGCATCCCGTCGTTGAACTTCTCGGTCCAGAAGATCCGATCATACCGCCCGCCATTCACGATGAAGGTCGACACATGCCCCGACATGGCGGACCAGTGAATATCCGGATCCATCGGGCGCCGCCAGCGGATCGTATCGCGGGCAAACAGCAGGAACCGGCGGAAGCTGGCGATCTGGTCGAACTCACCCTTGCCATCATCGCCGCCCACTTCGATCCCGTAATTATACACCAGCGTCGGCACCAGATTGCCGCGATACCGTTTGCCGTTGCGCTGGATGCCGCAAATCTTGTCGAAAAAGGAACTCAGAATCCGGGTGTAGGGGTTACGCACACAGGTAAAGGAATACGATCCGTGATTGCGCACATTGTCCGCGATCATGCCCTGGCTTTGGTCAAAGGCCCATTTGTGCATCCCGTCCTTGGCGTCGTGGATGTCCCCGTCAAAGAACCGGCCATGATCCGAGTAATACATGATCTGACCAATGGTCGAGCACGCGCATTTCGGCACCACACGGTAAACCATGCTTTCGCTCTCGGTCATCCAGGTGCCGGGAAACCCCATCTGCGTGCCTCCTATGCTGGTCGGGTATCAGGTTGATAGGCCAGCTTTTGAAATCAAAAAACCAAAAATACTCTGTTTATTCAATCGCTCATCCTCAGTATCACAGGTGCAATCGGGCAAAAACGGAAATCGCAACACCAAATGGCAAAGATTGCTTATATCCTGCTGTGCCACAAAGACCCTGACGCGATCATCGCGCAGGCCGAGCAGTTGACGGCTGCCGGCGATTGCATGGCGATCCATTTCGACGCCCGCGCGCGTGAGGCGGATTATGACAAGATCCGCACCGCGCTGAAGGGCAACCCGAATGTCACCTTCGCCGAAAAGCGCATCAAATGCGGTTGGGGTGAGTGGTCTTTGGTGCAGGCCACGCTTTATGCGCTGCAAGCGGCTGTCGAGACATTCCCCCGCGCCACGCATTTCTACATGCTGTCGGGCGATTGCATGGCGATCAAGACAGCGGAATACACGCATAATTTTCTGGACGAGCAGGACAGGGATTTCATCGAAAGCCACGATTTCTTTGCCAGCAACTGGATCAAGACCGGGATGAAAGAAGACCGGCTGATCTATCGCCACTATTTCAACGAACGTACGCAGGCCAAACGGTTCTATGCGGCCTACGAGTTGCAAAAACGTTTCAAGCTGACGCGCGAGATTCCCGAGGACATTCAGGTCATGATCGGCAGCCAATGGTGGTGCCTGCGCCGCCGCACGGTCGAAATGATCCTTGAGTTCTTGCAACAGCGTCGCGACGTGATCCGGTTCTTCTCGACCACCTGGATCCCGGATGAAACCTTCTTTCAGACGCTTGTCCGTCATCTGATCCCGAAGGGTGAGATCGAAAACCGCACGCCGACCTTCCTGATGTTCTCGGATTACGGAATGCCGGTGACGTTCTACAACGATCATTTCGACATGCTGCTGGGGCAGAACTATCTGTTTGCCCGCAAGATCAGCCCCGAGGCGCATGAGTTGAAGGACCGGCTGGGCGCGCTGTATGCCAGCACCGGTGTTGATTTCCCGATCTCGGATGAGGGGCGCAACCTGTACGCCTTCCTGACCGGGCGGGGCCGCGTCGGCCGCCGGTTCGGGCAGCGGTTCTGGGAGGCCGGAAATACGCTGGGTCCCGAGCGTGAACTGTTTCTGATCGTCTGCAAAAAGTGGCACGTGGCCAAACGGCTGGTGGATCAGATCGCCTCGGAAACCGACATCCCGTGCGTCGAGTATCTGTTCAACGAACAGGACACGCCCCTGCCCGATCTGGGCGGGATCGAGACGACACTCAACAAACGCTCGCGCCATCGCCGGGCGGTTGTCCAAATGCTATTTCAGCATTTCGAGTCAACCCAACTGGCGCTGTGTCTGGACCCGTCCAATCTGGACGTTATTCAGGATTTCTGCGGCGACGCGGCCAAGACCCATGTGCTGGAGATCGAGTGCGACTATTCCGATGACTACCTGATCGGCCACGCCCGGCGCGTCGGGCTGGCGGGTGAAAACAGCCCTGCCGAGACGGTCTCTCGCCTGTTGCCCACCCTGCGCAACGATCTGGCCTATGAATCCCAGCAAATCCGCGAGGCCGGGATCGACGGCTATCTGCGTCTGCGTGAAAGCGCGGGCCGCGCCGAGAATGAGGTCGCCATTGCGCGCTTTCTGGGCGTGGAAAGTGACAAGGCGCAGTCCATCATGAAGCTGGATTACCTGTTTTCAGACTAAGGCCCGGCGGCACGATCCGTGCCGCCGGAACCGTGATCAGATGTCGAACTTGACGCCCTGCGCCAGCGGCAGTTCAGCCGAATAGTTCACGGTATTGGTCTGGCGGCGCATATAGGCTTTCCAGGCGTCCGACCCGCTTTCGCGCCCGCCGCCGGTTTCCTTCTCGCCCCCGAACGCACCGCCAATCTCGGCCCCGGACGGCCCGATATTGACATTGGCGATGCCGCAATCCGATCCGGCTGCGGTCAGGAATTGCTCGGCCTCGCGCATGTTCAGTGTAAAGACGCAGGAGGACAGGCCCTGAGGCACGTCGTTCTGCAAATCCAGTGCCTCATCGAAATCGTCATAGCCCATCACATAAAGGATCGGCGCAAAGGTCTCGGTTTTCACCACGTCCGTCTGGCCCGGCATTTCCACGATTGCGGGTTCCATGTAGACACCGCCCGGCACCCCTTCGGTCACGCGTTTGCCACCAAACACGGTGCCGCCTTCGGCCTCGGCGGCTTTCAGCGCGGCGGTCATTGCCGCGGCCGAGGCTTCATCCACCAAAGGCCCAACCAGCGTGCCCTCGGCGAGTGGATCGCCAATAGGCAGACCGGCATAGGCTTTCTTGAGGCGCGCAACCAGTTCATCCTTGATCGAGTTATGCACGATCAACCGCCGCAGCGTCGTACAGCGTTGCCCCGCCGTTCCGACAGCCGAGAACACAATCGCCCGCACCGCCATTTCCAGATCCGCCGAGGGGCCAATGATCATCGCGTTGTTGCCGCCCAGTTCCAGAATGCACTTGCCGAACCGCGCCGCGACGATGGGCGCAACTGCGCGGCCCATGCGGGTCGAGCCGGTGGCCGAGATCACCGGCACGTCTTCACTGGCCACCAGCGCCTCGCCCAGCGCGGCACCGCCGATCAGGGTTTGCAGCAGGTTGTCAGGCGCGTCACCAAACCGGGCCAGTGCGCGTTCGAATATTTTCTGACAGGCCATTGCCGTCAGCGGCGATTTTTCGGACGGTTTCCAGATCACCGGATCGCCGCAGACAATTGCCAGTGCCGCGTTCCACGACCAGACCGCAACCGGGAAGTTGAAGGCCGAGATCACGCCAACCGGCCCCGCCGGATGCCACGTCTCCATCATCCGGTGGCCGGGGCGTTCGGACGCGATGGTCAGACCGTACAGCTGCCGCGAGAGGCCAACGGCAAAGTCGCAGATATCGATCATCTCCTGCACTTCGCCCAGACCTTCGGACGTAATCTTGCCCGCCTCCCAACTGACCAGCGCGCCCAGGTCGTCCTTGGCGGCGCGCAGTTCTTCGCCCAGCAGTCGGATCAACTCACCCCGGCGCGGGGCTGGCACGGTGCGCCACGCCTTGAACGCGGTTTTGGCATTGGCAAAGATGGTCTCCATCTCAGAGGCCGGGGTTTCGTGCAACTCGGCCAGAACGCGCCCGTCAATCGGGGATCGCACGGTCAGCGTGCCGCCCGTCAACTCGGCAGCAGTCAGGTCGAGGTTTGCCAGAGTGGTTTCTGCAGTCATCACAACGTCTTTCATATCTCAGGCCGCCTTGTTCTGTGGGGTTACATCGCCCGCCCGGTAGAGCCGGCCAAATTCGGTGTTCAGGAAATCGGACAGGTTCACCTGCTCTTGTCGGACAAATCCGGTCGAGGGCAGCACGCCGGTGCGCATCAGATCAACGACGCCCAGAACACCTGCGGCGGTGGTGACCTGAATGGCGCTCCAGACCTGTCCGTTGATCTCGCGGGCGAAACTTTTGTTGATAAGGGATTTCTCGCGCAGCGCTCCGTCGATCATGCCTTTGGCCGTGCAATAAACCAACACCACATCCTGATCGGTGCGCGGCAGGGCGGCCTCGAAGATCTCTTTCAGCAAATCGCGGCGGCGTTCCAGCCCCAGATCGTGCAGCAGCAGTTTCAGGATATCACAATGGCCCGGATAGCGGATCGAGCGATAGGAGACCGCCCGCGCCTTGCCCTCCAGCGTTTCCGGCAATGTCCCCAGACCGCCGGAGGTGTTGAAACATTCGTATTCCACCCCGTCATGGCCCAGCACCTCATAGTCTTCCAGCGGTGCGGTCTTGACGCGTTCACCATTCACGATGGCATCGCAGGGGTTGCAGTATTCGTTGATCAACCCGTCCGTGGACCATGTCAGATTGTATTTCAGCGCGTTGGTGGGAAAAAGCGGCAAGGCCCCCACCCGCATGTGCAGACTGTCGATCTGGTCGAATTCCGCCGCCAGCGACGCGCCCGCGATACCGACAAATCCGGGTGCCAGACCGCATTGCGGCATGAAGGCGGTTTGGCTTCCGTCGGCCAGTTCGCGCACCGCGTTGGTGGCCGCGACATCCTCGGTCAGGTCAAAGTAATGCGCGCCTGCCTGTTTGGCCGCTTTGGCAATGGTCGGGGTCAGAAAGAACGGGGCTGCTGAGATGACGGCGTCGAAGCCATCCAGCCCCTCGGCCAGCCCCTCAGCGTCTTTCGCATCGATCTGCTTGGTGGCCACGCCCAGCTTTGCAACCTCGCCCAGCGCTTTCAGATCGTGATCTGCGACGGTGACGCTGTAATTCGGTGATCCTTTCAGAAGCGTGGCGATCATCTGCCCGATCTTGCCAGCCCCTACGACGCAAACAGTCCAGGACATTGCGTGCCTCCTCTTTCTGGTTTTCCTTCAAGAGTGGCGCAGAGGATGGTCATTTCGCAGGGGGTATCTTGACGAAAAGCACGTCATATTCGTCATTATGCCGAGATTTCCGTCATTATGGAAAATCACGGACCTGACAGAAAAACGCCCCGGACCGCAGTCCGGAGCGTCTGACATCAATCTGTTGTTTACCCGGGGTAGAACGCCGTCAGACGGTCGCGCCTTTCAGCCGGATCATCGTGCCGACGCTGCCTGCACAAACGCCAACCACGATAGCAATCATCAGTTCCAGCGCTTCGACATGGGCGAACTGAAACCCGGCAAATACCAGGGTTTCGGCCACACCGACCAGACCGCCCAACGTTGCGCCCAGCCACAGACGGCGGGTCATCATGCCAAGGGCGAGGCCAAGAATACCCGGCAAGCTTAGGATATTGCCGCCGATGGTTCCCAGAATATCAAGCATATCTCGCCCCTTCTCAATCGGTCCGCGTGGACAGGAATGACCGGATTTCGTCGCTGTCGGCGGTTGCGTGCTGCTGCAACGGTGCTTTGCCTTCCAGTTCGGCCGTTACATCCTCGTAGGTCTCAAGGTAATTGGGCGGCAGGCTGTGCGCGATGCCCTGATGGCAGTCGATGCAGGTCATGTTGTTGTCGATGGCGCGCTGATGCTCGGATGCGGCGCGGGTTTCCTGAATGGTGAAGTCCATATAGTCGAAGTTGTGGCAGTTCCGGCATTCGCGGCTGTCCGACGCCTTCATCTTCTTCCAGACCGCCGAGGCCATGCTGAGGCGATGCGCCTCGTATTTCTCAGGCGTGCTGATGGTCCCGGCCAGTTCGTGATACACGTCCTTCACGGCCATGATCTTGGCCTTGATCTTGTGATTCCACTCGTGCGGCACGTGGCAGTCGGAACAGATCGCCCGCACGCCAGAGTGGTTGTTATAGTGGATGGTCTCGCGATATTCGCCCAGGTTGGTTTCCATCGTGTGGCACGAGACGCAGAATTCCTCGGTATTGGTCAGTTCCAGTGTCCAGTGGAACCCACCCCAGAACAGGATACCGGCCAGAAAACCCGCCAGAATCAGGAACCCGGAACTGAAGGCCACAGCCGGGGTCCAGATCCAGGACCAGAGGCGGCGGATCCAACCGCGTTTTTCAGGAGATGCTGCCATATTGGTGCTCCTTTATTTTCTTGTGGGTTGGATTAGTTGCCCGAGGACGGCTGAAACACGTTTTCGACCAGCGGCGGAGCATCCGCCTGCGGCACGTGGCACTGGTTGCAGAAATACCGGGTGCCCGCGATCTGATCCAACTCGCGCCCTTCGCGATCCAGATAGTGGGTCATCGACAGGGTCGGCGCGTTACGCTCACCCGCTTTGGTCCAGTCATGGCAGGACAGGCACTGATTGGTGCGGATGTCGATCTGGTACTGTTCGATCGAATGCGGGATCAGCGGCGGTTGCTGGCGATAGTTGCGCTGCATGCGCCCTTCGACATTCTTGTGGATCTGATCAAGCGGGATCAGCTCATCCACATCCGCACCCCGCAGCGTTTCCACCTGGGCTGACTGCGCAAGGGCAAACCCACTCAGGAGCAGGACGGGGATCAGGGCAATTCCACCTGTCACGATTGATATTTTCATCTTGGCACTCCCTTAATGAAGTCTGGCGGCGCGCGTCTCTGGCGCGGCAACTGGACGGATGGGTTTGGTGACGTGGTCGTCGAACCGGTGAGTAAAGTTGAAGACGTCGACCGCGCAGACATCTATGCAGCGGCCGCAATTGGTACAGTCGGGCGACAGGATCAGCGGGCTGGATCCCGGTTTGCCCTTGAGAGCGGGCGAGATCACCTGATTTTCGGGGCAGACCGCATAGCAATCCATGCAATCGTCACAGGCAACGCGGTTGTGGGCGCTGACCCGCAGCAGGCTTTTGGTGCCGATCAGGCCGTAGAACGCACCAACCGGACACAGGTGCCCACACCAGCCATGGCGCGAAACGAAAAGGTCAAAGACGAAGATGGCCGCAACCATGGCCCAGACAAAGCCCATGCCAAAGATCAATCCGCGATGCAGCATGGTGATCGGGTTCACCAGTTCCCACGCGATCACACCGCCCAGGCCCGAGACGATCAGGACGGTGGCCAGCACCCACAGGCGGGTTCCGCGTTTGGGTTGCCAGCCCTTGGGCAGGTCCAGCTTGCGGTGCAGCCAGTTGGCCGCGTCGGTCACCGGGTTGATCGGGCAGACCCACGAGCAGTAAACCCGGCCTCCGATCAGCGCATAGGCAACCAGCACGATCACCGCGCCGATCAGGGCCGTCAGTTCGGGCCAATGGCCTGCAATCAGACTCTGCATTAGAACAAACGGGTCGGTCAGCGGCAAGACGCCAAGGGTCAGCGACCCGGCCAACGTGCCCTGAATAATCCATATCCCGAACCATGGCCCCAGAAGGAACAGCGCCAGAAAGAACAGCTGGCTGCTACGGCGCAACAGCAGGAACCTATGCGCGCCGATCCAGCCCTTGGCCTCGATGGCCTCGCGCCCGACAGGCATATGGGTACGCGCGCTCATTGCCCTGCCCCCGGTAATGCGTATCCGGGCTCGAACCCGCCGGGAGCGGCCAGATTGTCGATCCCCGGTCCCGGCAGGCGATCAGGCAGATCGATCAGACCCTCGACCAAGGGGGCGCCCCTGGCCTCTTTCTCTTCCCAGCCTTTGCGATAGTGATCCGCGCTGCTGCCGCGCGCCAGTCGGGTGGGCAGGACCTTGATCGCCGCTTCGGGCAGAACGCAGCTTTTCTCACACACACCGCAGCCGGTGCAGCGGTCAGCGTGCACTGTTGGGATGAACAGCGCATGGTGGCCCGAGCGGGTGTTATGCGCGGTTTCCAGTGTGATCGCCTCGTCAATGACGGGGCAGACCCGATAGCAGACATCGCAGCGCAGGCCGAGGAAGTTCAGGCAGTTCTCCTGATCGACCAGCACCGCAACGCCCATTTCGGCGTCGTCGATGTTTTGCAGACCCGGATCCAGCGCCCCTGTCGGGCAGGCCGCGACGCACGGAATGTCATCGCACATTTCACAAGGCACATCACGGGCAGTGAAATAGGGCGTGCCCGTCGCCGCAGCATCAGACCCTAATTCAGCCAGTTTCAGCGTATCGTAAGGACAATCCCGCACGCAGAGCCCACAGCGAATGCAGGCCGACAGAAACTCCTTTTCCGGCAGCGCGCCGGGCGGGCGCAACGCCTCGGCCGGCAGGGCACGGGCATCGCGGGCCAGCCACGCCAGCCCGAGCCCGGCGACTGCGCAGCCGCCCGCCGCCCGCGCCGAGTCCTGCAGGAACCGGCGCCGCTGCGGCGAAAGGGGTGTGTCGACAAGGGGATACATGGGGACGACCTTTGCGATCCTTGCCGGTTACGCGCGCTCGACCTTACAGGCGCATTTCTTGAAGTCGGTCTCTTTCGACAGCGGGCAGGTCGCGTCCAGCGTCAGCTTGTTGGTCAGCTGATGCTCGTCAAACCAGGGCATGAAGACCAGACCACGCGGCACCTTGTTGCGGCCACGGGTCTCGACCCGGCTTGTGACCTCGCCACGGCGAGTGGACAGCACGATTTCCTGCCCGCGCCGCAGACCACGATCCCGCGCGTCTTCGGGGTGCATGTAGACGACCGCATTCGGATAGGCGCGGTGCAGTTCCGGCACACGGCGGGTCATCGAACCCGAGTGCCAGTGCTCCAGAACCCGACCGGTGGACAGCCACAGATCATATTCTTCATCCGGCACCTCTGCAGCGGGTTCGAACGGCGCAAAGATGATCTTGGCCTTGCCATCCTTGTGACCATAGAATTCGACGCCCGCACCTTCGGACACATAAGGGTCATAGCCTTCGCGGAAGCGATACAGCGTTTCCTTGCCGTCCACGACCGGCCAGCGCATGCCGCGCGCCTGATGGTACATCTCGAACGGGGCCAGATCGTGCGCATGTCCGCGCCCAAACTCGGCATATTCTTCGAACAGACCTTTCTGAACGTAGAACCCGAAGTGTTCGGCATCGTCATTGTCGAAACCTTCGGCGGTTTCGGACAGCGGGAACTTGTCGACCTGACCGTTTGCGTAAAGCACGTCGAACATGGTCTTGCCGCGATGCTCGGGCATTTTGGCCAGCAGTTCCTCGCCCCAGACCTCTTCGACGGTGAAGCGTTTGGAGAATTCCATCAACTGCCACAGGTCCGATTTCGCCTCACCCGGCGCTTTCACCTGCTGCCGCCAGAACTGGGTGCGGCGTTCGGCGTTGCCATAGGCACCTTCCTTTTCCACCCACATGGCGGTGGGCAGGATCAGGTCGGCGGATACGGCAGTGACCGTCGGATAGGGATCGGACACGGTGATGAAGTTTTCCGGGTTGCGATAGCCTGGATAACCTTCCTCGTTGATATTCGGCGCGGCCTGCATGTTGTTGTTGCACTGCACCCAATAGGCGTTCAGGTCGCCGTCCTTGAGTTTGCGGTGCTGCAGAACGGCGTGGAAGCCGGGCTTGGGCGGAATGGTCCCTTCAGGGATATTCCACGCGGTTTCACAGATTTTCCGGTGCTCGTCATTGGCCACCACCATGTCGGCGGGCAGACGGTGGGCAAAGGTACCAACCTCGCGCGCTGTCCCGCATGCCGAGGGCTGACCTGTCAGCGAGAAGGGCGAGTTGCCGGGTTCGGAAATCTTGCCCACCAGCAAGTGGACGTTATACATCAGCGAGTTCACCCAGGACCCGCGGGTATGCTGGTTAAAGCCCATGGTCCACAGGCTCATGACCTTTCGGTTCGGGTCGGCATATTGCTTGGCCAGCTTCTCCAGCTTGTCGGCCGGAACGCCGGACAGTTCGGCGGTGTATTCCAGCGTATAGGGCTCGACCGCCTTGGCATATTCCTCAAAGCTGATCGGCTCGAGCTTGCCCGAGTTCGGGTTTTCAGCCTCTTGCTGTAGCGGGTTGTTGTCGCGCAGGCCGTAACCGATATCGGTCGCGGTCTTGGTGATGTTGACGTGGTTCTTGACGAACTCTTCGTTCACCGCGCCGGTCTGGATGATGTAGTTGGCGATATAGTTCAGGATCGCCAGATCGGTCTGCGGTTCGAACACGATGCCATTGTCGGCCAGTTCGAACGAGCGATGCTCGAAGGTCGACAGCACATGCACTTCGCAGCCCGGCTTGGTCAGGCGCGTGTCGGTCAGGCGCGACCACAGGATCGGGTGCATTTCCGCCATGTTCGAGCCCCACAGAACAAACGTATCCGCGTGTTCGAGGTCGTCATAGCAGCCCATCGGCTCGTCAATTCCGAAGGTGCGTATGAAACCCACCACGGCCGAGGCCATACAGTGCCGCGCATTGGGGTCGATATTGTTCGACCGGAAGCCAGCTTTCATCAGTTTCGAAGCGGCATAGCCTTCCCAAACCGTCCACTGACCCGAGCCGAACATGCCCACGCTGGTCGGGCCTTTCTTGGCCAGGGCCTCTTTCCATTTGGCGGCCATCACGTCAAAGGCTTCGTCCCAGCTGACCGGCTCGAACTCGCCATTCTTGTCGTATTCGCCATTGGTCTTGCGCAGCAGCGGCGTGGTCAGGCGGTCCTGGCCGTACATGATCTTGGACAGGAAATAGCCCTTGATGCAGTTCAGGCCCCGGTTGACCGGTGCGTCCGGGTCGCCCTGGGTGGCGACAACGCGGCCATCCTTGGTGCCCACCAGAACCGAGCAGCCGGTGCCGCAGAACCGGCAGGCCGCCTTGTCCCAGCGGATGTCGGGCGCATCGGCCTGTGCATTCGCCTGACCGGCAGCCATCGGGATACCGGCGGCCGAAGCGGTGGCGGCAGCAGCAGATGCCTTGAGGAATGTACGACGGGATTCAGAAACAGTCATTGGACGAGCCTCCTGCTGGTCGGTTGGCTTGGGGCATTGGGTTGGGGCGGGGTTTCCGCCAGATCTTCGAAATGGTGATATGTCAGCGTCAGTGAAATCACGCCGGGGATCTGATGCAGATCCATGATCGTCTCGGATGCCAATCGGTCGGACGTATCCTCGACGACAACGACGAAACGGCCGTCTTCGGCTTCGGCATGAACCTCGACGCCATCGGTTTCGGTCATGGTTGCACGGGCTGATGCGGTTCGATCCGCAGCCACGTGAACAAGGCAACCGCAAATGTTCATTGGATGACCTCTGGTTTGGGTGTTTGAGGGCGTTCAAGCGCGACCGCGCCGACCGGGCAGGCCGAGGCGCAGGCGGCGCAGCCGATGCAACTGTCCTGATCCAGAACGGGTTCCGCACGCCCGCCCAGTTGCAACTGGAAACGGATCGCGCGCGCATCGCAACTGTCCTGACACACACGGCAACTGATGCCCTTCATCGACAGGCACGTGGTCGCCTGTACGGCGGCGCGCCATGGCCAGTCAGGCACGCGATCAACCTGCAGCGCATCGGTTTCGCAGACCTCGGCGCAGCCTGCACAAAAGGTGCAGGCACCGGCATTCAGTTCAAGGATCGGGTATCCGTCGGCGTCCTTGGACAAAATCCCTTCGGGGCAAGCGTTTATGCAATCCCCGCATGCGGAACAGGCATCCACAAAGCCAGATTCCACCGCACCCGGAGGACGAATCGCGTCCTTATCCTCGCGAAGTGCGCGTGCGCTGAGAAACGCGCGTCTTGTGGTCATCTGGCTCATGTGCTGGCGACCGTGTCCTGGACAATGTCAAACGTATCAGCCGTGCTAACAGTTTTCAAACTTACCGAATTTGACACAGGTCAATTTTCACGCGGCAAAACAAATAATCTCATTAAGAATCATGTTTTGGCGCTGGACGACCGGATTACCCCGGCGGCCTCGTCCGCCAGCATCGGCCAGGCGGTGGTTTCGGACTGGTACAAAAAGACCTCGCGCGTTTCCGGCAGATCAACGATTTTTCGGAACTTGAGATCGGATGAGACAAGCCGAGTCGCGGCCTGAGGCAACAGCGTGCCCCAGCTGCCGGTGCTGACCATGGCCAGCAGGGAATGGGTGTTGTGAACGGTGACATCGATTCTGGCCAGATGGTCCTGAATACGCCGCGACTGTATCTGATCGCACAGCGCATTGCGCAGAAACGGGCTGCGAAACACGTCGCTGATGGTGATCGGTCCAGACACCGAGGCCAGCGGGTGATGATCCGACATCACCAGCCCGAACGGGTCCTGAAACAGCGGCGCAACTTTGGTGCCTTTCACCGGCCTTCGGGACGAGGCGATCCCGATATCCGCCCAGCCCTGCCAAATGGCGTCCAGAACCTGCTCGGTATCGGTGTCCCGCAGCTCGATCTTCACCCCCGGATGGTGGTCTGTGAAATGGCGCACGAGGGGTGGAAAGACCAATGCCGCCATCGACGGCACTGCTGCGATCCGCAGCAGGCCTTGCGGCGCGCGGGTCAGCATGTCGATGGTTTCCAGCGTCGAATCGAACTGACGCAACTGGCTTTGGCCCAGTTGAAGCACATGGGCCCCCAAGTCCGTCAGGCGGTTTTTGCGCTCTCCGACAAACAAGGGGCGGCCCAGATGCGCCTCAAGTTGTTTCAACGTCATGGAAACCGCAGATTGCGTACGACCCAACCGGTCGGCCGCATCCGCAAGATTGCCGGTTTCCGCCACCGTGCAGAAGCATCTCAACATCTCGATCTTGATCGCCATATTTCAATTTTCCTGAAGTTTCCTCAAGAAATTTGAGTTTGACTGATGTGTCGCCCCATGTCCATCATCCCGCAACCTTGCTCAAACCCTTCCCGAGGCTTTCCGTGACCCACAAGAACCTTATCGCTGGCGAATGGCTGGCGGGTGATACCGAGATTGAAAACCGCAACCCGTCGGATGTAACCGACCTGATCGGCCTGTACGCTCAGGCGACATCGGATCAGCTGGACGCCACCCTGACCCGCGCCCGCGCGGCTCAGGCCGAATGGGCGGCCTATGGGCTGGAGCGGAAGCAAGCCGTGCTGAACGCCATCGGCACCGAAATGATGGCCCGCGCAGAAGAACTGGGCACATTGCTGAGCCGTGAAGAGGGCAAACCGCTGGCCGAGGGCAAGGGCGAGGTCTATCGCGCCGGTCAGTTCTTCACTTATTACGCCGCCGAATGCCTGCGCCAGATCGGGGAAAACGCCGATTCCGTGCGCCCCGATATCGAGATTGACGTGCGTCGCGAGCCCTTGGGCACTGTGGCGATCATCAGCCCGTGGAACTTCCCGACCGCGACCGCCTCATGGAAGATCGCGCCTGCGCTGTGCTATGGCAATGCGGTCGTATGGAAACCGGCGAATGTGACCCCGGCATCGGCGGTCGCGCTGACCGAGATCATCGCGCGGCAGGATATCCCCAAGGGTCTGTTCAGCCTGATCATGGGTTCGGGCGGCACGATTGGTCAGCGTCTGGTGGAAAGCCCGCTGATCGACGCGATCTCCTTCACTGGGTCGGTTCCCGTGGGCAAGGGGATCGCCGCCGCCGCAATCCAGAACCTGACCAAAGTGCAGATGGAGATGGGGTCCAAGAACGCGCTGGCGGTTATGGACGATGCCGATCTGGATCTGGCCGTCACGCTGGCACTGGGCGGGGCCTTTGGTGGCACCGGACAGAAATGCACTGCCTCATCCCGGCTGGTCGTCCACGCAAACATCCACGACGCCTTTGTCGAGAAATTGGTTGCTGGCGCGCAAGCGATGAAGGTTGGTCACGCGCTGGAAGAAGGCGTGCAGATGGGGCCCGTCGTCAGCCAGCAGCAGTTGAACGAAAATCTGGCCTATGTCGATCTGGGCAAATCCGAAGGCGCCGAGCTGGCCTGTGGCGGCGCACGTCTGGATATGCCGCATGACGGGTTCTACATGAGCCCCGGCGTGTTCCTGAACACCACCAATGACATGGCGATAAACCGTGAAGAGATGTTCGCCCCCCTGACCAGCGTCATCAAGGTCGGCAGCTATGACGAGGCGCTGAGCGTGGTCAATGACACCAATTTCGGCCTGACCTCGGGCATCGTGACCCGCTCGCTGGCCCGCGCCACGCATTTCCGCCGCAATGCGCGCACCGGTGTGGTCACGGTGAACCTGCCCACAGCGGGCACCGACTATCACGTTCCGTTCGGCGGGCGCGGCGACAGTTCCTACGGGCCGCGCGAACAGGGCAAGGCCGCGGCCGAGTTCTACACCACGGTCAAAACAGCCTATATCAGCGCAGGCCCCGTCTGATGCGGCCCACCCTCAGAATAGACGGGCTGCAATATGCCAACTGGTCCGAAAAGATCTTTCGGCAGCTTGGCGAAGGCGGTGTCGATGCGATCCACGTCACCATCGCCTATCACGAAAGTTTTCGCGAAACCGTCCTGAACTTCGAACGCTGGAACCGCTGGTTCGAGCAATATCCGGATCTGATCATGAAGGGGCTGACCGCCGCTGATATCGACCGCGCCCGTGCAACCGGGCGCACGGCGGTGTTCTTCGGCTTCCAGAACCCCTCACCCATCGAAGATGATATTGGCCTGGTGGAAATCGTGCACACGCTGGGCGCGCGGTTCATGCAGCTGACCTATAACAACCAATCGCTTCTGGCGACCGGCTGTTACGAGGCCGAAGACACCGGCCTCACCCGCATGGGCAAGCAGGTCGTGCGCGAGATGAACCGCGTCGGGCTGGTGGTCGACATGAGCCATTCCGGCGACCGCTCGACCATCGAAGCCGCCGATCATTCCGCACGCCCCATCGCCATCACCCATGCCAACCCCCACGACTGGCATCCGGCTTTGCGCAACAAGCGCGACGATGTCATCCGTGCAGTGACAGAAAATGGCGGCATGTTCGGCTTTTCGATCTATCCTCATCACCTGAAGGGCGGCTCTGGCTGCTCTCTGCAGGAGTTCTGCGAGATGATCGCGCGCACGGCGGACAAGTTCGGCATCGACCATTTGGGGATCGGCACGGATCTGTGTCAGGATCAGCCCGACAGCATTGTGGAATGGATGCGCGTGGGACGGTGGAGCAAAGAGATCGACTATGGCGAAGGCTCGGCTGCCGCGCCGGGGTTTCCGCCCATGCCGGACTGGTTCCGGGACAACCGCGATTTCGGCAACATCGAAACCGGTCTGCGCGCAACCGGCATGAATGACGCGGATGTCGCCGCCGTTATGGGCGGCAATTGGTACCGTTTCTTCGCTGACAACTTCACGCCGCAGGGGCAGTCAGATGGCTGAGCTGCGCCCACCGGAAAAGATCATGACCCTGGAACGGCTGGGGTCGCTGCATCAATGCCGGCTCAGCTTCATGCGGCAACTGACGCGGCGCATGGCTCGGGAAAGCTGGGACTTCTCGCGCCAGGTTTTTGAAATCGACGCACAGGGCGTCGGCCACGCCGTTTATACAGCACAAGGACCGGAGCGCGCTTATTCGCTGGTGGCATTCGCCCATGATTTGCCGGACCACATGCGTTCGGACCGGGTGATTGCAACCGCGTGGGACACGACATTCACCCTGTTTGACGGCATGCCCGAACCCCATGACATCGAGCGCCTGTCGCAAAACGTGCCCCTGCAAGAGGCGGGCCGGGTCACTGAACGTGAGATTTCGGTCAGCCGCGCCAACCGCTCGGTTCGGTTGTGGGAACATGTGGTGGATTGCCTGTCCAATGGCCGCCAGCCGGATGCGGACCAGCTGGAGGCGGTCGGGTATCTGATGCGCACAACCGCTGTCTATGGCTCGGGCAAGCTGGGGGCCGCCGACCGCGAGGTGATTGCCAACCGGCCCGAGATGCGGTCGCCGTTTCAGGCCGAGATGCTGTCGGTCTACCTGACCCGCTGGTTCGTACGCGATCTGGTCGAGCATATGGCGCAGGTGCGCGGCGGCGACAGGGCCGCGCGTTTGGGCGAAGGTCTTGCCCGGCAGATCGGTATCGGCAATTCGACCGGGCTGGGCATGGCCCCCTATCTGGTCAACCACCCCGTTTTGCTGAACAATTGGATTGTGGCCCGCGAAACCGCCGTTGCGCGGGTGCGCGACCTGCCCGCCTCGCCTGAACAGATCGACCTGTTTCGCGATCTGGTCGGCAGATGCGAACAGCTTGTGGCGACATGGCGATCTGAACACCCGATCCAGATCGTCAAGCTTCAGCACCTGACGGACGATCTGGCCGCGCTTGGGTCTTATCTGGAAGATACAGGGCTGTCGGGCGCGACGCCTTGGAATAATCTCATGATTTGGACGGACCAAGCGCTCAGCGCGGAAGGGCAAGAACTTGTCGCCTCCTTGATTCTGGAACCCCATGGCGATCTGGTCGATGATCTGGCGACCACAATGTCAGATCAAAGCGGGCCCTTTGTGCTGGATGGGTCCATGCCTGTGGCTGAGGTGTCCAACCTGTTGCGCCGGAATTTCGGCCCCTTGCTGGATCGGGACTGGACCGCGCCCGAGAACTGCGCAAGGGCGTGGTATATCTCGGAAGAGAAGCTGGAACCAAGGCTGGGCGAGCGGTTCGAGGAACCGATTGAGGCCTATGAACAACCGCTGGCCCCGGCCCGTGATGCAACGGCAGCATTGGCCGTGCTTGCAACAGCGGACCCGCTCAGCCCGGTGGCAGACACCCTCGCCCAACACCCCGAACATCGCCAAAGCGTTCGGCGCGCCCAGATCACACGCTCAGCGCCCTATGGCGAGATCCGCTCGAACACGATTGGGGCGGATGTGGTGCCGATTGATATGCTGCGCGCCAAACTGTCCTTTTTTGGCGTAACCCGGTTTGATCCCCGCTCGGACCGGTGGGTGCGCGTGGTCATGTATGCCGGGGCCCCTTATCCGCCCGATCTGACGCCGGATAATGCCGACTTGTGGGTCTATCCCGAGCCGTTCGCATGACCCTGTCGTTGAATGAGGTGGAGACCATCGCCAAGCGGGCGACCCGTGGGGCGGGCCAACCCTGGGGGCTCGCGGACGAGGCGGCAAAGGCCTGCCGCTGGTTGTGCGCTCAGGGTCTGGACGGAGTCGGTGCCCTGACCACTGATCTGGAGACCGGGGCGCAAACACTGATCAAGGGCGTGTCCCTGTCGGATCGAGCGCGCGTTCTGTCCACCGAAGCGGTTACCCTACCGGGTGTCAGAACTCCGCTTATGATCCTGCCGTTTGCAGCCAACGCCGCCCGCCTGATCAAAGCGTGTGTCACTGTGAAATGCGGCGGCGTGGTGGCGGTGACAGATGGCAGGTCACTGGAGTTGGCGCAGGGATTTCCTGACCGGTCCGAGACCGTAACCATCGCAAGCGGCGGCGTTTTGACCACAGCCCGCACCCATGCAACCCGCGCCGCGCCACAGCCGCGCGATTGGCAGGCACTGAACGCGCTGGCCCATCGAACCTATGCCCCGGCGACCGAGGAAAGCCGCGCGCGCGGCGCAGGTGCCGGGACAACTGACAATGACTGACCGAGTGAGTTGATGATGCAAACCAAGACCCTGACACTGGCTGAAATCGAAGATCTGGCCCTGCGCGCATTGGTGGCCGCTGGCACGTCCGAGGCCAACGCCCGACCCCTGGCTGTTGCCACCGCCGCAACCGAAGCCGATGGCGTTGCCAGCCACGGGCTGGCCTATATCCCGATCTATTGCGAGCATGTGCAATGCGGCAAGGTGGATGGGCAGGCCACACCGGTTGTGGACCAGCCACGTCCGGGCGTGATCGCAGTTGACGCCGCCACCGGCTTTGCCCATTCGGCCATCGATGCAGGGTTCGAAAAACTGATCCCTTTGGCCAAGGAACACGGGATTGCCGCGCTTGCCATCAAGAACAGCTATAATTGCGGGGTTCTGGGCTATCACACCTACCGGCTGGCACAGGCCGGGATGCTGGGGCTGGGCTTTACCAACGCGCCCGCGTCAATTGCGCCGTCGGGTGGAGCGAAGCCAGTAGTCGGGACCAATCCGTTCTCTGTCGCTGCACCCGGCCCGGACGGCCAGCCCGCTTTGCTGATCGACCAATCCGCCAGCACAATCGCCAAATCCGAGGTGATGAAACACGCGCGCGAAGGCAAACCAATCCCCGTAGGTTGGGCGCTGGACAGCGAGGGAAATCCGACAACAGACCCTAATGTGGAGCTCAAAGGCTCGATGGCCCCGTCAGGCGGGTATAAAGGCGTCGGAGTTTCGCTGCTGACCGAAGTGCTGGCTGCCGCAATGACCGGCGCGACCCTGGGGATCGACGCGTCGCCTTTCTCGGGCACCGCAGGCGGTCCGCCGCGCACCGGCCAGATGTTCCTTGCCATTGATCCGGGTGCGACTTCCGGTGGGGCGTTTGCCAACCGGATTGAAGCGCTGGTCCACGCCATCCGCGCGCAGGATGGCGCGCATCTGCCCGGCGATGGCCGTCATGCGAAACGCCGCAACGCTGCCGAGCAGGGCGTCGCGGTGAATCAGGCGACATTGGATCGGATCGAAGCCATTCTTGCGTGAACAAACGCGGATGCCTGACCCTTGATTGTTATCGCGCGCAAAGATTATGTAAAGATAGCGCAAATCAAGACAGCTCTCCGGGTGCAGGCAGGGTAGAATGACCAAAATCAGGAATATGGAAGAATTCGCGGCCCTCAGCGGAATATCCCGGCCGACCGTTTCCAAATACTTCCATGATCCTGACAGCGTCCGCCCAACCACCCGCGCCCGCATCGAGGAAGCATTAGAGAGGTTCGACTACCGCCCCAATATCTTCGCGATCAATCAGAACCGGAAACTGACCAAGAATATCGGCATCGTCGTCCCCTACCTTGCCGACCCGTTCTTTGCCGAGATCGCACGCTATCTGGAACAAAGCTGCATCGCCGCAGGCTATCGGCCTTCGCTGTTCAGCTCGCATGGCGAACAGAAACTTGAGGTCGAGATTCTGGACAGCCTGCGCTCGCTGAAACCGGCGGGCGTGTTGCTTGCTCCCTTGGGGCGCGACTCGGACCGGTCGGCGATTGAAAAGTTCTGCAGGAACGTGCCGACGGTCCTGTTCGACAGCAATATCGAAGGACTGGGTGCGGCCTTTATCGGATCAGACAATTTCAGCTTTGTTTCGCAAACCGTGGAATACATGACCCGCACCGGCGAGCCGCCGTCATTCTTCGAGATGCGGACACCCGCAAACCCCAACGCCAACAAGCGGCGCAAGGCGTATGTTGAGGTGATGGAGCGTCTGGGGTTCGACCCCCATGTGATCAGGATCGACGGTGAAGGCTGGGCCTTTGAAGAGATCGGGCATCGGGGGGCTTTGAAGGTGCTGGGCGACGGCGCGCTGAAAACAAACTCGGTTCTGTGCAGCAATGACCGCCTGGCAATCGGGTTTCTTGCCGCCTGCTACGAGCAGGGGATTCGGGTTGGTCGCAAGCCGGATTGCAGCTTGCGGGTCGCCTCGAACGACGATCATCCCTTTGCAAAATTCACCTGCCCGTCTTTGACCACGGCGGCGCATGACTATGACAATGTCGCGGGGCGCAGTGTCGAAACACTGTTCGAACTCATTGAAAGTGGTGGGAAATTTGACAGCCGAAGGGAAACCCTGTTCCCGGCCCGGCTTGTATTGCGGGAGTCCGCTTGATCGCCAAATTTTAACGCGCGTAAAGTTTTTATTGACGCCGCGATAATTTACCGACTACCCTTCCTGCATGACATCCAAGCTCAGGGAGGACAGGGATGTATTTTAAGAACGCACTTCGTGCGGCGACTGCACTGACTTTCGTCGCCACGGCCGCGGCCCATGCGCAAACCATAACGATCGCCACCGTCAACAATGGCGACATGATCCGGATGCAGGGCTACACCGACAATTTCACCCAAGCGACCGGCATTGATGTGGAATGGGTGACGCTGGAAGAAAACGTGCTGCGTCAGCGCGTGACCACGGACATCACCACCAAGGGTGGACAGTTCGACATCATGACAATCGGCATGTACGAAACGCCCATCTGGGGCGCAAATGGCTGGCTGGTACCGCTGGATGGCATGTCCGATGACTACGATGTGGGCGACCTGCTGCCCGCCATGGCAGGCGGGCTGAGCAATGACGGCACGCTCTATGCCGCGCCGTTTTATGGCGAAAGCTCGATGATAATGTATCGCACCGACCTGATGGAGGCTGCCGGTCTGGACATGCCCGAAGCGCCCACCTGGCAATTCATCCGCGAAGCTGCGGCGGCGATGACGGACCGGGACAACGACATCAACGGCATCTGCCTGCGCGGTAAGGCGGGCTGGGGTGAAGGCGGTGCCTTTATCACCGTAACCGGGAACTCATTCGGTGCGCGCTGGTTCGATGAAAACTGGAAGCCCCAGTTCGATCAGCCCGAGTGGAAAGAAGCACTGACATTCTTTGTCGATATGATGAATGAATCCGGTCCTGCGGGTTATGCCACCAACGGATTCAACGAAAACCTGTCGCTGTTCCAGCAGGGCAAGTGCGGGATGTGGATCGACGCCACCGTTGCCGCGTCATTCGTGACCAACCCCGACGATTCAACCGTGGCGGACAAGGTCGGCTTTGCGCTGGCACCGAATTCAGAAGGCGTCGACAAACGCGCCAACTGGCTCTGGGCCTGGGCACTGGCCATTCCGGCTGGGACCCAGCAGGAAGACGCCGCGAAGCAGTTCATCGAATGGGCGACCTCGAAGGACTATATCGAGCTGGTGGCCGAGAACGAAGGCTGGGCCAATGTGCCTCCGGGTGCGCGGACCTCGCTTTATGAAAACGACAACTACAAGGACATCCCTTTCGCGCAGATGACGCTGAAGTCGATCCTTGCGGCGGATCCGCAGAACTGCTGTGCCCAGCCGACGCCCTATACCGGCATCCAGTTTGTCGCCATTCCTGAGTTTGCAGGCATCGCCACGCAGGTCAGCCAGGAATTCTCGGCCGTTTATGCTGGTCAGCAAACCGTGGACGAAGCCCTTGCCAAAGCGCAGGCCTTCACCACCGAAGAGATGGAAGCCGCAGGGTACTGAGGCCTCCCTCCCAGTGGGGGACAGGTGCCTGTCCCCCGCTCCCCACTTTCACAACTCGTGTTTTTCTCGCAGGCTAGCCCTATGCCTGAACAGAGAGGTCTTGCGCCATGGCAACCCAACATTCCCGATCCGTTGCCCGCCTGATGATGGCACCCGCAGTGGTCCTGCTGCTTGGCTGGATGCTCGTGCCTCTGACGATGACCCTGTATTTCTCCTTCAAGAAATACCTGCCCCTGCGCGGTGGTGATCTGGGATGGGTCGGGTTCGACAACTACATCCGGTTCGTTTCCTCCAGTTCCTTCTGGCCTGCGGTTCAGGCGACGCTTTTGATTGTCGGCGGCGTGTTGGTGATCACGGTCATTCTGGGTGTTCTTCTGGCGATGCTGTTGGACCAGCCGATGTGGGGGCAAGGCGTTGTCCGCATTCTGGTGATCGCGCCCTTCTTTGTGATGCCCACCGTCTCCGCTTTGGTCTGGAAGAACATGTTCATGGATCCGGTGAACGGCCTGCTGGCGCATCTGTGGCGCTTTTTCGGGGCCGAGCCGATTTCATGGCTGTCCGAGGCGTCGATGACCTCGATCATCATGATCGTCTCATGGCAATGGCTGCCCTTTGCAACGCTGATCCTGCTGACCGCGATCCAGTCGCTGGACAGTGAGCAGCTGGAAGCGGCGGAAATGGACGGTGCGCCGGTGCTGAAACGCTTTTACCACATCGTCCTGCCGCATCTGAGCCGCGCGATCACCATCGTGATCCTGATCCAGACGATCTTTTTGTTGTCGATCTTCGCCGAGATTTTCGTGACCACCGGCGGCGCATTCGGCACCCGCACACTCACCTACCTGATCTTCCAGCGTGTGCTGGAAAGCCAGAATGTCGGCCTTGGGTCAGCCGGAGGTGTCTACGCCATCATCCTTGCCAATATCGTTGCCATCTTCCTGATGCGCATCGTCGGCAAAAACCTGGACGCGTGAGGAGGTAAGACCATGGCCCGCGCCGTCACACCCCGTCGTAAAACGCTGAACACCGCCCTCGCCTGGGCCGTTGGGCTGCTGATCTTCTTCCCGATCCTGTGGACCATCCTGACCAGCTTCAAGACCGAGGCGCAGGCGATTGCCAGCCCGCCCTTATTCCTGAACTTCAACTGGACGCTGGAGAACTACGCCATCGTGCAGGAACGCTCGGATTATATGCGGTTCCTGTGGAATTCGGTCATCATCGCGGGGGGGTCAACCATTCTGGGCGTGATCATTGCGGTGCCCGCCGCGTGGGCGATGGCCTTTGTGCCCTCGAAGCGCACCAAGGACATCCTGCTGTGGATGCTGTCCACCAAGATGCTGCCTGCGGTTGGCGTTCTCTATCCGATCTACCTGCTGTTCATCCGGCTGGGCCTGCTGGACACGCGCGGAGGGCTGGTCGTCGTGCTAATGCTGATCAACCTGCCGATCATTGTCTGGATGCTGTACACCTATTTCCGCGAAATTCCGGGTGAGATTCTGGAAGCCGCGCGGATGGACGGGGCGACGTTGAAAGAGGAAATCCTCTATGTGCTGACGCCCATGGCCATTCCCGGCATCGCCTCGACCGTGTTGCTGAACTTTATCCTGGCGTGGAACGAGGCGTTCTGGACCCTCAACCTGACCGCCGTCGATGCCGCGCCTCTGACCGCCTTCATCGCCAGCTATTCCAGCCCCGAGGGTCTGTTCTTTGCCAAGCTCAGCGCGGCCTCGACCATGGCGATTGCACCAATCCTGATCCTTGGCTGGTTCAGCCAGAAACAACTTGTCCGCGGCCTGACTTTCGGCGCTGTGAAATAAGGAAGACGACGTATGGGACGTATTCAACTCAAGTCCGTGACCAAAAGCTTCGGCGACGTTCAGGTCATTCCCCCGCTGGACCTGACCATCGAGGATGGCGAGTTCACCGTCTTCGTCGGCCCCTCGGGCTGCGGTAAGTCCACCCTGTTGCGCTTGATCGCGGGGCTGGAGGATATCACGTCAGGTTCGATCGACATTGACGGGTCGGATGCAACGGACGTGCCACCTGCCAAACGCGGGCTGGCGATGGTTTTCCAATCCTATGCTCTGTATCCGCATATGACCGTGCGCAAGAACATCGCGTTCCCGTTGCGCATGGCCAAGCTGAATCAGGCCGAGATCGACAAGCGCGTCGAAGGTGCGGCGGGCGTTCTGAACCTGACCGACTATCTGGACCGCCGCCCCGGGCAGTTGTCCGGCGGCCAACGTCAGCGGGTCGCGATCGGCCGCGCGATTGTGAGGGAACCGGCGGCGTTCCTGTTCGATGAACCGCTGTCGAACCTCGACGCCGCGTTGCGTGTGGGAATGCGGCTTGAGATCAGTGAGTTGCACGAACGTTTGGCGACCACGATGATCTACGTAACCCATGATCAGGTCGAAGCGATGACCATGGCGGATAAGATCGTCGTGCTGCAAGCAGGCGTTATCGAGCAGGTCGGCTCTCCACTGGAACTCTATCGAACCCCGCGCAACCTGTTCGTCGCGGGTTTCATCGGCTCACCCAAGATGAATTTCATCGAAGGGGACGAGGCCGCAAAACACGGCGCGCAGACCATCGGCATTCGCCCGGAACACATCGCAGTGTCCGATACCGAAGGCACATGGTCCGGCGTTGTCGGCGTGTCGGAACATCTTGGGTCCGACACGTTCTTCCACATCCACGAAACCGGTCTGGCCGAAACCATCACCGTCCGCGCGGATGGCGAGGTCGGGTTCCGCCACGGGGATCGCATCCACCTGACCCCACGCGCCGACGTCATTCACCGGTTTGATCAACAGGGGCTGCGGATCGAATGACGCGCCTGAAAGGCAAAACCGCGCTGATTACAGGGGCCGCCCGCGGGATCGGGCTGGCCTTTGCCCAGGCCTATGTGGCCGAGGGCGCGCAGGTTGCCATTGCCGATATCGATATTGCCCGCGCCAAAGATGCGGCCGCACAGATTGGATCAGCGGCCTTGGCGGTGGAAATGGATGTCACTGATCAGGCCAGTATTGAGACCGCAATTGACCAAACCGCCGACCGGTTCGGCACCATCGACATTCTCATCAACAATGCAGCCATTTTTACCGCCGCGCCAATCACCGAGATTGATCGCGCCGACTACCAGCGCGTCTTTGACATCAACGTGGCGGGCACCCTGTTCACGTTGCAGGCGGTGGCGCGGCACATGATCAAAAACGACGTCAAAGGTCGGATCATCAATATGGCCTCGCAAGCCGGACGGCGCGGGGAACCTCTGGTCGCCGTCTATTGCGCCAGCAAGGCTGCGGTGATCTCGCTGACTCAATCCGCAGGGCTGAACCTGATCCAGCACGGGATCAACGTAAACGCCATCGCCCCCGGGGTTGTGGACGGTGAACATTGGGACGGTGTCGATGCCTTCTTCGCCAGATACGAAGGCAAAGCGCCCGGCCAGAAAAAGCGCGAGGTTGCGGCGGCGGTCCCCTATGGCCGCATGGGCCACGCCCGGGATCTGACCGGCATGGCCGTCTTTCTGGCCTCGGATGAGGCCGAATACATCGTGGCCCAAACCTATAACGTCGATGGCGGAAACTGGATGAGCTGATGGACCCGCGCTCGGAAACACATACGCCAATCAAACTGTGCCGATCTGCCTTGGCGGATTTGCCGGTCGAGGTCAAAACACCTCGGTACAGGCCCGAAGACCTAACACCCGGCATTGTGCATATCGGTTTGGGCAATTTCCACCGGGCCCATCAGGCCTGGTACATCCATCAACTGATGCAAATGGGCCGGGCGAATGACTGGGCGATCATCGGCGCGGGCGTTCGACCCTATGACGCCGAGATGCGTGAAAAGCTGATGGCCCAGGATTGCCTGACAACCCTGATCGAGCTCGACCCTTCAGGCATCTCGGCCGAGGTCATCGCCCCGATGATCGACTATCTGCCAATTGAAGAGGGGAACAGTGCTCTGATCCGACATATGTCGGATCCGGCGATCCGCATCGTGTCGTTGACGGTGACGGAAGGCGGTTACTATCAAGACCCTAATACAGGGGATTTTGACACAACACATAACGATATCCAACATGACGCGCAAAACCCAAACCAACCCCGGACGGTGTTCGGAGCGCTGGTCGCGGCCCTGAAACACCGCCGGGACGCCGGGACGCGCCCGTTCACCGCACTGAGTTGCGACAACCTCAAGGGCAATGGCGCAATACTCAGGTCCTGCGTCATTGGGCTGGCCAAATTGTCGGACCCGGATTTTGCCGATTGGATCGACCAACAGGGCGCTTTTCCGGATTCGATGGTGGATTGCATCGTCC
Organism: Ruegeria sp. N4; assembly: GCF_056531425.1. Taxonomy (NCBI): domain Bacteria; kingdom Pseudomonadati; phylum Pseudomonadota; class Alphaproteobacteria; order Rhodobacterales; family Roseobacteraceae; genus Ruegeria; species Ruegeria sp. N4. The sequence continues at coordinate 1,371 of NZ_JBQFLT010000009.1, read as the reverse complement.
CGGTCACCCGGGATGAAGTCATTTCAATGTGTCACGATCTGGGTGTCGATGACAAAGCCCCTGTCACTCACGAACGGTTTCGCCAATGGGTCATTGAGGACGCATTTTGTGCAGGCCGACCACCATTGGAAGAGGTTGGTGTTACCATAACAAACGACGTTCATACCTATGAGGCCATGAAGCTCAGAATCCTGAATGGCGGCCACCAATTGCTGGCCAACGTCGGAGAGGTATTAAGCGTTCCGACAATTGCAGATTGCATGAAAGATCCTGATCTTTCCGGATTTTTCCGGAAAGTACAGTCAGAATGCATTGTGCCCCATGTCAAACCGGTCCCCGGCCTCACCCCCACTGATTATCTGACCCTGATCGGGCGCCGCTTTGCAAACCCGACCATCCAGGACACAACGCGCCGCGTTGCCTTTGACGGATCCTCTCGCCACCCCGAGTTCCTGTTGCCGTCCCTTCTGGACGCGCTTGGGGAAGGCGCGTCTATTTCCGGTTTGGCCCTTGCCGAAGCATTCTGGTGTCGAATGTGCGCGGGCATTCGGGAGGACGGAACCGAGATTCAAGCCAACGACCCCCTGTGGGACGAATTGAAACGGGCGGCAATTGCCGCCAAGGACGACCCAACAGCGTGGATTGTTAAAACCGGTTTGTACGGTCAGGTCGGATTGAACGAACGTTTCGCTCAGGAATTTTCAGATTGGCTTTCCGAGATTTGGCAGAACGGAGCACGGGCCGCATTGAAAAGGTACCTTTGAGAAGGCCTGGAAGCCCAAAAAAACACTTTGGGCCAAACACAATACTTCTATCGGATTTTGCCGTTCGCTCAAACGCGTTGGGCATCCAATCCCCATCACGGGCCACCGCCAAAGGTTTGGCACTGTGAACCTTAAGCCCAACAGGTCGATGGACTGTCTTTCTGGATCGGTTGGGTTTGTTAGGCTGGTTTCGGGCTTAGGAATTGCACCTTTGACCATCAGGTTATGGTTTGAAGGGACCGTGGCCGCAGTGGGGCCGCGAAAGCCCTGATAACGACGAGGTGAAGACGTTAAGCAATTGATCCAGTGGATCAATTGTAGTCTGAACGGGCTTTGCTGAGATTTTCTGACACTGGTTGCGGGAGCAGGATTTGAACCTGCGACCTTCAGGTTATGAGCCTGACGAGCTACCGGGCTGCTCCATCCCGCGACACTTTGTGTGGCCTATCGCTTACGCTACTTGAGGCCCTGCGTTGGTCTACCGCCTATTCGGCTACTTGAGACCGGGTAGTGTTCTTTTCGATCGTAAGAGAGATATGGGCTTTTACTAGGTTTGGCGGTGACCTACTCTCCCGGGGCTTAAGCCCAAGTACCATTGGCGCGGCAG
>NZ_JBQFLT010000008.1:0-197384 GCF_056531425.1 Ruegeria sp. N4 | reverse complement strand
AAGGGCAGCGCAATGTCTGCCTGATCCCGACCTCGGCCCATGGCACCAACCCGGCCTCGGCCCAGATGGTGGGCTGGCAGGTTGTGCCGGTTCAGGCGGATGAGAACGGCAATATCGACCTGAATGACTTCCGCGCCAAGGCGGAAAAGCATTCCGATCATCTGGCCGCCTGCATGATCACCTATCCGTCCACCCATGGTGTGTTCGAGACCACCGTGCAGGAGGTCTGCCAGATCACCCATGACCATGGCGGTCAGGTCTATATCGACGGGGCCAACATGAACGCCATGGTCGGTCTGTCGCGTCCGGGAGACATTGGCGGTGACGTCAGCCACCTGAACCTGCACAAGACCTTCTGCATCCCCCATGGCGGCGGCGGCCCCGGCATGGGCCCGATCGGCGTCAAGGCGCATCTGACCGAACACCTGCCCGGCCACCCGGAATACGGCACCGCCGTGGGTCCGGTCTCGGCGGCCCCCTTTGGCTCGCCGTCCATTCTGCCGGTCTCATGGGCCTATGTGCTGCTGATGGGCGGCGCCGGTCTGACGCAGGCGACCAAAGTGGCGATCCTGAACGCCAACTACATCGCGGCGCGTCTGAAGGAGGCCTATCCGATCCTCTACACCTCGGAAACAGGCCGGGTGGCGCATGAATGCATCCTGGACACCCGTCCCCTGGACGAGGCGGCGCATGTCAGCGTCGACGACATCGCCAAACGTCTGGTCGATTCAGGCTTCCACGCCCCCACCATGAGCTGGCCGGTGGCCGGAACCCTGATGGTGGAACCGACGGAATCGGAACCCATGGCCGAGCTCGACCGCTTCTGCGACGCCATGCTCTCGATCCGAGCGGAAGCGCAGGACATCATCGACGGCAAGATCGACGCCGACAACAACCCGCTGAAAAACGCCCCCCACACGGTGCGCGATCTGGTCGGAGACTGGGACCGGCCCTACAGCCGCGAACAGGCCTGCTTCCCCCCGGGCTCCATGGGCGTCGACAAATACTGGTCCCCCGTCAACCGCGTCGACAACGCATACGGAGACAGAAACCTCGTCTGCACATGCCCCCCAATGGACGCATACAAAGACGCAGCTGAATAACAACACAAACACCCCCCGCCACAAAAAGGCGGGGGGTTTTCTTTAGGGTTCGAACCCTTTCGGAACGCCGAAAGGCGGCGCGTCCACACTCGTCCCGGTCAGTGCATTCAGAAATGCGACGAGGGCGTCGATTTCTGCATCGGTTAACGCGACCGAGGCGATATCGATTGTGTTGCGCACACGTTGCATTTCGAAACGATCCTGCCAGACAACGAAGTCTGCCTTCTGTAACCAGGGAACCTGAGGCAAAGCCGCCATGTCGGGTGTCCAGTTCGCCAGGCTGGTCTTTGGGTCCAAATGGTGGCGGATCATGCTTTCAAGGTCCGGGAAGGCGCCGTTATGGCCGTAAGGCGCGGTCAGGGCGACGTTTCGCAGCATTGGGGTGCGGAAGCGATAGGCGTCCTCGATCCGGTTGCTTTCGCCCATACGGCCGACGTCGCGGGCGTAAGGGTCCCATTGGCGGGTGCGGCCGGGGCCAAACGGGGGCAAACCCAAAGCGTGGAATTGCTGATCGGTCATCAGCGGTCCGGAATGGCAGGTCGAACAGTTTGCCTTGCCGTAAAACAACGTCATGCCGTCTTTCTGAACTTTGGTAAGGGCATTGGGGTCGCCAGCCAGATATTGGTCGAACGGGCTGTCGGTGCTGCGCCATTCGATGGCCATGAAAGCAGCCAGAGCGTTGGCAATCTGGGTGATCGTGATGTCTTGGGTGCTTTGGACCTCGTCGAATGCCTTTATCATCGCGGGACCGTATCGCGGATCGGTACGGACGCGTTTGGCCAGAATGGGCCAGCCCAGATCGATCCGGTCAGCGACGGCCCCGGTCACCTGATTTTCGCCGACATTCCCCGCCATTTCGAATTGCGATGTCAGGGGAAACAGCGCCTGCGCGGCGAGCAGAGAGTTCAGCCCCTCGGGCAGCCATTCCTGCGCGGGTGAGTTGAAGCCGTTGCCGTAGACATCAGAAATGCTCAGCCGACCATCGTGGAAGACAGTATCAAGCTCGCGCGCGCCAAGGTTCCACAGCCCCGGCGAATTGCGTGGGATGCGTTTGCGGATCTTGTCTGCTCCGATGCCGGGTGTGCGGTCCGGCCCCAGGCCCTGACCACCCTCGCCAATACCCAGCGACAACCCGTCTGATGTGCCGAAATCCGGGTGGTGGCAGTGGGCGCAGGATATGTTCCGGTTGCCCGACAGGATCGGATCATAAAACAATTGATGACCGATGGCGGCCTGTTCCATATCAAAGGGGATGAAGTCATCATCGGTCAGCGGGCGCGGTAAATCCTGTGCCGCAGCAGTCCCGGCCAAAAGGAACACAACCCCATGCGCCAGCTTGTATTTGCCCTTTGCCTGCTTGCGAACCCTGCGATAGCCGAATTGGAACAGGCGCGCGATCTGATGGAGGCGGGGGAGTTTGAGGCCGCGCGCGAGGAACTGCTGCCCGCCGCCCGGTCGGGCAATGCCGAGGCCGAGGAACTGATCGGTGTGATGTACGGGCTGGGTCTTGGGGTCGAGCAGGACTATGAACGCGCGTTTGAATGGTATCTTCGCGCGTCGATGAAGGGGCATCCGGGGGCGCAGTCGGGGGTCGGATGGTACTATGAGCTGGGATTGGGCATGCCCGCGCCCGATCTGGTGCGGGCTTACATGTGGTATACGCTCAGCGCGATTGGAGGCGATCCCGACGCGGCGATCAGCCTTGAGGAAGTGGTCAAGAAAATGTCGCAGGAGCAGATCGAAAGGGCGCATGTCCTGGTCAATGACTACAAAGGGTGGATGTACCCTTTCAGATGATGGATCAAACCCGCAACGGTTTCGCAAACCGTTTTGGGGCGCGGGTTTCAGGGTCGATGATCGGGCCTGAGGAGTATTGGCACACAAAAGCCCGTCGCGGGTTGGCTGTCGTATTCGCACCCGAACTGTGAAGCGTGAGGCTGGAAAAGGCCACGATGGTGCCTGCCTTGCAGGTCATCGGAGTGCCTGTGTCCTCGCCGAAATACCCGTTAAGCTCGTTGCTTTCATCCTGCCATTCATGTCGGTCCAAACCGGGCTCGGCGTCAAGGTCACGCGGCAGGATATAAACGCACCCGTTCTCTTCGGTTGCATCATCCACTGCGATCCAGACGGTCAGATAGGGCGTGTGATCAAAGCCGACATAGGCACCGTCTTGGTGCCAGGCGAAACTCGCGCCTTTGCCTGCGCCTTTGACCACAAACTGCTCGTTGAACAGCATCGGGTCTTCGATTCCGCAGGCGCTGATGATTTCGGCGATCTTGGGGCCGAGCAAGAAGTCCTCTAGCAACGGGAACTCGGCATGGCGATGGCGCAGAAAGCGGCGCGCATTGCCTAGCCCGATTTTGTGCACATTGCCGCCGCCATCATGGGCAGGCTCCTCCAGAAGCGTGTCGCAGGTGCCGCGCAGCATCTGCAGGTCTTCCGGGCTGAGCGCATTTTCGAAGACGAGGTAACCTTGGCGGCGAAATGCATCGGTTTGGTCGAGCATCAGAGTTTCTCCGGCGAGGGGCAGGTTTGCGCGCGACGGGGCCGCGCGCAAGGTTCTCTTGTCAGACCGCTTTACTGCGTTTCGGCTGCGCGGGTCGCTGCAATCTCGGCTTCAGCTTCGGCAACAGCAGCAGTCAAAGCGTCAAAGGCTGTTTCTCCGCCATCGACATTAGCCTTGAACCAATCATAGACAGGTGCAGCGGCTTCCTTGAATGCGGCCTTCTCTTCCGGTGTCGGCACATAAAGATCGCCACCTTCGGCCACGAATTCCTCATAAGCCTGGATTGACTTGCGCTTGGGCGAGGCGAATGTGGCCTGCTGCAGCTGATAGAACCCATCGACGATCACATTGCGCAGCTCAGGCGGCATCGACATGAACTTTTCGTTGTTCATGAACCACAACGCACCCATGTATGCGTGCCCGTCCAGCGTGATGTATTTCAGACCGGCATCGGGGAACTTCATGCTCATGATGTCGGTGATGCCGTTCTTGGACCCTTCAACTACGCCGGTCTGGAACGAGGTGAACAGTTCCGGCCACGGGATCGGCGTCGGGGCTGCGCCAAGTGCTTTGACCAGCTCCTGCGGCAAGTCAGCGACAACTGTCCGAATTTTCAACCCTTCCATATCGCCAGGGTTCTGGACGCGGCGTTGAGTATTGGCAAAGTTACGCCAGCCGCCGGTATTGCCGATGGTCATCAGGCGCAATGCGCCGCCCGAGTTTTCGGCGACCATCTCTTGCATTTTTGTCACGAAGGAAGAGCCGTTGGCCAGCGCCGCTTCGGCCACGCGGTCATCCGACATCAGATAGGGCAAGTCCAGCACCTGAACGAAGGGGAAGATACCTGACGTGCCACTCGAGGTCTGGATGACGATGTCGATCTGACCTTCGGCCACACCTTGTAAGCACTCGGCCCCGTTCGAACACAGCTGGGTGCCGATGAACAGCTCGACCTCGATTGCTCCATTCGAGGCGGCCTCGACATAGTTCTTGAAGACGATCAGGCCGTCATAATCCTCGTCATTTTCGTTCGAATTGGCAGTGGCGCGCAGCGTGTAGTCGGCGGCCGTGGCTGCCATGGCGGACGCGGCCACAAGCGATGTGGCCACCGCTGCGGTTTTGATGAAGTCTCTGAGCATGCGTTTCCTCCCTGTGATACTCAGTTGGCAAATCCCGTTATCCTCGGGATCGTCATGGATAGTGCGGGGATATAGGTGATCAGAAAGATCACGATGATTTCGACCGCCAGAAACGGCAGGATCGCCTTGGCGATGGTTTCGACCCGTTCGCGCGATACGGCGGCGGCCACGAACAGGACCAAGCCCATCGGCGGGGTGGCGAGGCCGACGGTCAGGTTGACGCTCATGATGATGGCGAAATGGATCGGGTCGACGCCGAGGCTGGTGAAGATGGGGCCAAGGATCGGGCCAAGGATGATGATTGCGGGGCCTGCGTCCAGAAACATGCCGACGATGAACAGCAGCAGGTTGATCAGGAACAGCAGGATCAGCGGGTTTTCCGACAGGCTGAGGATCAGCGAGGCCAGTTGTTCCGGCGCATGGCTGAGGCTGACCACGGTTTTGAACGCCATCGCCGCGCCGACCAGCAGCAGAACGACGGCTGAGGTCATGCCTGCGTTGCTGAGCACCTCAGGCACCTCTTTCCACGTCAGCGTGCGCAGGACAAAGAAACCGATGATAAAGGCGTATCCCACGGCGACGGCCGCAGCCTCGGTCGGGGTGAAGATGCCACCCAGAATGCCGCCCAGAATGATCACAGGGGTCATCAGCGGAAAGAAGGCTTTCAGGCTGGCCTGACGCCGTTCGGGCCAGGTGTATTTGCGGCTGGCGACTGGGAAATCATAGCGGTCGGCCATGAGTTTGATCATCAGCATCAGACCAACACCAACCATCACGCCGGGCACGATACCTGCAAGGAACAGGGCGGCCACGCTTTCGCCCATCACGTAGGCATAGATAATCATGATGCCTGAGGGCGGGATGATTGGCCCGATCACCGAACTCGCCGCTGTGATCGCGGCGGCGAATTTGCGGGTATAGCCCTGTTTCTCCATCGCCGGGATCAGCATTGACCCCAACGCCGACGTGTCGGCCACCGCCGAGCCCGAGAGGCCCGCGAAGAGGATAGAACTCAGCACGTTCACATGAGCCAACCCACCGCGCAGGTGGCCCATCAGGGCCTGCGAAAACTCGACAAGGCGGATGGTGATGCCGCCGCGGTTCATCAACTCTCCGGCCAGCATGAAGAAGGGGATCGCCATCAGTGGGAAGCTGTCCATGCCATTGTAGACATTGCGATAGAGCAGCGTGATGTCGTTGGTCTGACCGTTCAGCCATAGAAGGATGCCCGGCGCGGCCAGCAACGCGAAAAAGACCGGCAGGCCGATCAGCAGGAAAATCAGGAAGGTGGGCAGGAACCAGATCAGCATTTATTCGGCCCCCACTGCCGCGTCAGGAATTTCGGGCAACAGGTGACCTCCGCCCAGCAGAGTGATGAAGGATCGCAGGATCAGCTCGATATTCACCGAGATCAGCAGGATGACCCCAACAAGCAGCGAGGCCATCATCCAGCTGCGCGGGATGCGGTACCATTCGTCGAACCCGAATGAGGTAGGCAGATACAGCGCGGCGGTGGCGAATTTGCCGCCAAAGCCGGTGACTTCGGACCAGCCAATATTGACCGCGACCAGCAAGACCGCCAGCGAGATCAACAGCAGGAACAGGTTGAGCGATTGGCCGATGACGCGCGGCAGGAACCTTTGCAGCATATCGATGGCCACAAAACCGCCGCGCCGAAAGGCGGTGGGGGCCATCAGGCCGGTCATCCACAACATGCAAAACCGCGCGGCCTCATCCGGCCAGGGCAGCGCGTTGCCCAGAACGTATCGGAAGAACACCTGTATCAGGATCGCAATCACCATGAGTGCAATCGCAACGACACCAACCGCGCGGCCCAGACGCAGCGCGGTTTCGTTCACGAATGCAATCGGCGCTAACGCCGATGCCAGTCCGCCCATGCGGATCCTCCCTTGTTCAGCCGCGGGTTTGTCCCACGGTCGTCAGATCGCGTTTAGGTTTTCGCGAATTGGCCGAGTTTCCCGGCGTAAAAGGTCAGCGCGTCTCCATCCGCCATGCTGACCTTAAGAACTTTTCCCACGACAATAACGTGATCGCCCGCATCGTGATACGCATGTTGTTCGCATTCGAACCGCGCCAGGCAATCCGACAGCAGCGGCGTTCCGTTCGTGCAGCGCTCATGATCGATATCGCGCAGCGCAAAGGCGTCTTTCGAGCAGCCAAAGCACAGTTCGGCCTGTTCCGCCGACAGCACATGCACGCTGAAATGGCGGGCCTTGTGAAAATAGGGGAAGCGGCGCGAGTTACGGTCGCCAGCCCACATGATCAGCGGCGGGTCCAGTGACAGGGACGAAAAGCTGTTGGCGGTGATGCAGACCGGGCCATCCGCGCTGTCGCAGGTCACGATGGTGACGCCCGTGGCAAAGCGGCCAAAGGCGTCGCGCAGGGTGCGGGTGTCGTCCTTGTGGGGAACGAATGTGCGGGTCATGTCCTTTGAAATGGCGTTCATCATGGTACCTCATGCCCCAGTGCCGCCTCATAGAGGCGATACCAGCTTTCACGATCCAGATTGACTTTCAGAGCGTCCGAGATGGTTTTGATGCGGCTCAGGTTATTGGTGCCCAGAACCGGCAGGATATTTGCCGGATGGACCAACAGGAACGCCACGGCCACGGCAGCGCGATCCACGCCGAACGCGGCTGCGATCTCATCAGCGACGACGCCCACGGGCGGGTTTCCGGCCATCAGAAGACCGCCGCCCAGAGGCGACCATGCCATGATCGGTTGCCCATGCAGCTGGTGAAAGGCCAGATCGCCGTTGGTGAAGGGGCTGATTTCGCCCAGAGAGATCTCGATCTGGTTGGTGACCAGCTGCGTTTTCATCGCCGATTGCAGCAGCGACCAGTCCCAGGGGCGGAAGTTCGACACGCCAACCGCGCCGACCTTGCCGCTGGCCACAACCTCATCCAGTGCGGCACCGGTTTCGTGGTGGTCCATGAACGGGTCGGGACGGTGGATCAGCAGCAGGTCGATATGGTCAATCGCCATTTCCGACAGAGAGGTATCGACGGACTTCAGGATATGGTCGCGCGAGGTGTCGTAATACTTGACCTTGGCATCCGCATACCGGCCCATCGGCGCGATGATGTCACATTTGGTGACGATCTCCATCCGCTGGCGCAGGCTGGGGTTGGCGCGCAACGCGTTGCCCAGAACCGCCTCGGCCGCGTAACCACCATAGATATCGGCCTGATCGAATGTGGTAATGCCCTGATCCAGACAAGCCTGTATTTTGGCCTCGACATGGCCCACGGACGTGTCGCTGTCATCGCCCAGCCGCCACATGCCATAGACCAGACGGCTCATTTCCAGCGTGTCGGATAGTTTCACACGTTGCATCAGCGACGAACTCCGTTGCCCAGCGGGGTCGCCGGGGGTGTTGCAGGCACGCGCCCATAGGCTTCGGGCAGCGAGCAGGTTTTCAGGTTGGGCATCACGCGGGCACCAAAGTGCCTGGCTTCGTCCATGTGCGGATAGCCCGAGAAGATGAAGGCGCGGATGCCCATCTTCTGATATTCCTCAATCTTCGACATGATCTGATCAGTCGACCCGACCAGCGCAGCACCACAGCCCGACCGTGCGCGCCCGACACCGGTCCACAGGCCGGGTTCGACATAGCCAAACTCATCTGCCAGATCGCGGTTCTTGGATTGATGCGCCACACCCAGCGAGGTCGCGTCCAGCGCCCGTTCCCGGATCGCGCGGCCATAGTCGTCATCCAGTTTCGAGACGATGTAGTCGGCGTATTCCTGCGCCTCGGCCTCGGTATCGCGAACGATCATGTGCACGCGCAGGCCGTAATCCAGCGTGCGGTTGTAATTCTCGGCAACTGCGTGAACGGCCTTCATCCGTTCGGCCAATTGCTCCTTGGTTTCAGGCCACATCAGGTAGACGTCGCAATGTTCGCCACACAGGTCCAAGGCAGACGGCGAGTAGCCGCCGAAATACAGCAGCGGGCCGCCGGTCTGATAGGGCTTGGCGGGGTCGGTGGTCAGGCCCGAGAAATCATAGACCTGACCCGCGTGATTGATCTCATCCCGCGTCCAGGCCTGTTTCAGAATCTCGACCACCTCGCGCGAGCGTTGGTAGCGGTACGCGCTATCGGCTTTCTCGCCCGGGAAGTCTGATGAGATGATGTTGACCGTCAGCCGCCCCTTCAGCATGTGATCGAGCGTCGCGATGGTGCGGGCCAGCATGATCGGCTGCATCTCACCACAGCGTACGGCGGCCAGCAGGTTGATCCGGTCGGTGATCGGCGCGCAACCTGCGACAAAGCTCAGCGTGTCCTGACCGACCTGATAGGACGAGGGGCACAGGATATTGCGGAACCCCTGCGCCTCGGCCTCTTTCACGATGCCGGAACAGTGGTCCCAGCTAGAGCGTAGATCGCCATCGGGCACGCCCAGAAACTGGTAATCGTCCGAGCACAGCGCTGCAAACCACGAGACTTCGGCCGCATCCAGATCGGGGGATGTGATGGGGACGATGCTCATTTGATTCACGCTCCGTACATCTTTGACTTTCCTCTTGCGTAGCAAGCACATTGATGTAGATCAATAGTGTATCAATTTTTCCTGCGACTGAAAGAAGCGCCCGAACGTGCCCCCGAACAGCCGAAACCCCAACGCATTGCCGATCTATGTTCAGATCGCCGAACTTCTGATCCGCGAAATTGCCGCCGGACGGTTGATCGATGGGGAACGCCTGCCGCCGGAACGGGACATGGCGGCCGAGCTTCAGGTCTCGGTCGGGACGCTGCGAAAATCGCTCGCCGAGCTTGAGAAAAAAGGGATGCTGGAGCGGATACAGGGCTCGGGCAACTATGTGCGAGAAACCGGAACGCAAAACAGCGTCTATGCGATGTTCCGGCTGGAACTGCCCGAAGGCGGGGGCTTGCCGCGCGCGGATATTCTGTCGGTCGATCAGGTAGAAAAGCCCGCCGATCTTCCCCAATTCGGGGCATCAAGCCGAGGCTCGCGCGTGCGGCGGATGCGCTATCTGAATGACACAATCATCGCGGTCGAGGAGATCTGGCTGGACGAATCAGCCGGTCGGATCGATCGCAGCCTGCTGTCGGACTCGCTCTACCGTTATTATCAGCACCAGCTTGGGTTCTGGATCACGAGAGCCGAAGACAGGGTTTCGGTCGGGTCGCTGCCCGACTGGACGCCCGAGAGTTTCACTAAACCCGCCGGTGAAACGGTGGGGTATATCGAGCGGTTCAGCTGGTCGGAAAAGGCCGAACCCGTCGAGTTTTCAAAAACATGGTTCGATCCGGATCGGGCCACCTATGTCCAACGTCTGAAGTAAAAGGAAATGCGCATGACCCGGACCATCCATTACGGGCTGATCGGATGCGGCATGATGGGGCAGGAGCATCTGCACAATATCGCTTTGTTAGAAGGCACGCGGGTCGCGGCGATCTACGAACCTGATCCGGACATGGCCAAAGCGGCGCAAACCATCGCGCCGGATGCGGTCATGGTGACGTCTGTGCAAGAGTTGCTGGCAGTCGAGGATCTGGATTGCCTCGTCATCGCCAGCCCGAACCACCTGCATGTGGATCAGATTTGCGAAATCGCAGCCACGCGTCCCTTGCCGCTGTTGGTGGAAAAGCCGCTGTTCACCGATCCGCAGGATGCCGCCCGGCTTGAGCAGGTTCAGCGCGACTACCCCCATCCGATCTGGGTGGCGATGGAGTACCGCTATATGCCCCCCATCGCGGCGCTGATTGATCAGACGGATGTGACTGGCGGCGTTCAGATGCTGTCGATCCGCGAACATCGGTTTCCGTTTCTGGGCAAGGTCGGCAACTGGAACCGGTTCAATCGCAATACCGGCGGCACCTTTGTCGAAAAATGCTGTCACTTCTTCGACCTGATGCGCCTGATCCTGCGCGCGGATCCGGTGCGGATCACTGCAAGCGGCGGGCAGGCGGTGAACCATCTGAAAGAAAGATATGATGGTGAGACGCCGGATATTCTGGACCACGGCTATGTGCTGGTCGATTTCGCCAACGGGGCGCGGGCGATGCTGGAACTGTGCATGTTCGCCGAAGGCTCACGCTATCAGGAAGAGGTCTCGGCCATTGGCCCCAAGGCCAAGATCGAGGCGCTGGTTCCCGGACCGGGCCGGTTCTGGCCTGATCATCTGGGCGAACCGCCGATGCCGCAGGTGATCGTCAGCCCGCGCGATCCGAAGGGGCCGATTTCGACCGACATTCCGGTCGATCCGAAATTGCTGGCCGCAGGGGATCACAACGGATCGACCTTCTATCAGCATCAGGGGTTTCTGGAACTGTTGCGTGGCCAACGCGCCCAGCCGGATGTCTCACTTCAGGACGGGTTGTGGGCCGTGCGCATGGGGCTGGCGGCGCAGCAGGCGCTGAACACGGGCGAGGCCGTTCGCTTTGGCCCGTGATGCCGATAGGAAACCTGTGTTCCCGATATACGCGATTCCCGATGTCGTTTTTGGCATCGGAGAGGTCTTTTCCGCTTGCTGAGCGGTTGAGCAGGCAATAGCTCTGCCCGTGGGACACCCCTCCCCAACGAGGGGCGTGTATCTGGAAGGGTAATACAGATGACGAATGAACAACCGGTCACGCGGCCGGCGAATCCGCGTTTTTCCTCGGGCCCCTGCGCCAAACCCCCCACATTTGATCTGACCAAACTGGCCGATGCCGCGCTGGGACGCTCGCACCGGGCTGCTGTTGGCAAGGACAAGCTGAAGGCGGCCATCGAAGGCACGCGTGAGGTCCTGGGCATTCCGGCGGATTACAAGATTGGCATCGTTCCCGCCTCGGACACCGGCGCGGTCGAGATGGCGCTGTGGTCGCTGCTGGGTGAACGCAAGGTCGAGATGCTGGCGTGGGAAAGCTTTGGCTCGGGCTGGGTCACGGATGTGGTCAAGCAGCTGAAGATCGATGCCGAAGTGAAAACGGCTGACTACGGGCAGATCGTTGATCTGGCCACGGTCGATTTTGCCAATGACGTGGTATTCACGTGGAACGGCACGACCTCGGGCGTGCGGGTTCCCAATGGCGACTGGATTGCCGATGACCGTCAGGGTCTGACGATCTGCGATGCGACCTCGGCGGCCTTTGCGATGGACCTGCCGTGGGACAAGCTGGATGTGACCACTTTCAGCTGGCAGAAAGTGCTGGGCGGTGAGGCGGCCCATGGGATGCTGATCCTGTCGCCCCGCGCGGTGGAACGGCTGGAAAGCTATACGCCTGCATGGCCACTGCCCAAGATTTTCCGCCTGACCAAGGGCGGCAAGCTGATCGAGGGTATCTTCACTGGTGCGACGATCAACACGCCGTCGATGCTGGCGGTCGAGGATTACCTGTTTGCGCTGGACTGGGCGCGCTCGGTTGGTGGGTTGCAGGGGTTGATCGCCCGTGCGGATGCCAATGCCGGTGCGGTCCATGCGTTCTGCGCGCAGAATGACTGGATCGCCAATCTGGCTGAGGATGCGGCGACGCAGTCGAATACGTCTGTGTGTCTGAAATTCACCGATGCCCGTATTCAGGACGGGGCCACATTCGCCAAAGCAGTCGCCAAACGGCTGGAGGCCGAGAACATCGCGCTGGACATCGGTGCCTATCGCGACGCGCCTGCGGGTCTGCGCATCTGGTGCGGCGGCACGGTCGAGACCTCGGATGTCGAGGCGATGCTGCCGTGGCTGGCCTGGGCCTTTGAGGCCGAGATTGCGGCGCAGACAGCGGCTGCCTGACGTCCCCTTGCCGGGCTGAAGCCCGGCCTACGCAGAACTGAAATGTAGGGCGGGCTTCAGCCCGCCATCCCAAGACTTCTTCAAAGGACCAGAGATATGGCCCCCAAAGTACTCGTATCCGACAAGCTCAGCGAAACCGCCGTGCAGATTTTCCGCGACCGTGGCATCGATGTGGATTTCATGCCCGATCTGGGCAAGGACAAAGACAAGCTGGCCGAGGTGATCGGTCAGTATGACGGCCTCGCCATCCGCTCGGCGACTAAGGTCACGCCGACCATTCTGGAAAAGGCCGACAAGCTGAAAGTCATTGGCCGCGCCGGGATCGGCACCGACAATATCGACAAGGATGCCGCGTCCAAAAAGGGCGTGATCGTGATGAACACGCCCTTTGGCAACATGATCACCACCGCCGAACATGCGATTGCGATGATGTTCGCCGTGGCGCGGCAGATCCCCGAGGCCAGCACCTCGACCCATGCGGGCAAGTGGGAAAAGTCCAAGTTCATGGGGATCGAGCTGACCAACAAGACCCTTGGCGTCATCGGCGCGGGGAACATCGGCGGGATCGTCTGCGAACGCGCGCTGGGCTTGAAGATGAAGGTCGTCGCCTATGACCCCTATCTGGGTGAAGAGAAAGCCGCCAAGATGGGTGTCGAAAAGGTCGAGCTAGACGAGCTGCTGGCCCGCGCCGATTTCATCACCCTGCACGTGCCGCTGACCGATCAGACCCGCAACATCCTGAGCCGTGAGAACCTGGCCAAAACCAAGAAGGGCGTGCGCATCATCAACTGTGCCCGTGGTGGATTGGTTGACGAAGAGGCGCTGGCCGAGGCGCTGCAATCCGGTCAGGTCGCAGGCGCGGCCTTTGACGTGTTCAGCGAGGAACCGGCCAAGGAAAACGCCCTGTTCAACCTGCCCAATGTGGTCTGCACCCCGCATCTGGGCGCGGCCACGACCGAAGCGCAGGAAAACGTGGCGCTGCAGGTGGCCGAGCAGATCTCGAACTATTTGCTGACCGGTGCCGTGGAAAACGCCCTGAACATGCCTAGCGTGACGGCGGAAGAAGCCAAGGTGATGGGCCCGTGGATCAAGCTGGCAGGTCATCTGGGCAGCTTTATCGGCCAGATGACCGATGAGCCGATCAAGGCGATCAACATCCTGTATGACGGTGTCGCCGCCGGGATGAACCTTGCCGCACTGAACTGCTCGGTGGTCGCGGGGATCATGAAGAAGCTCAACCCCGAGGTGAACATGGTCTCGGCCCCGGTTGTGGCCCGTGAACGTGGTATTCAGATTTCGACCACCAATCAGGACAAATCGGGCGCGTTCGAAGGTTATATCAAGGTAACCGTCGTGACCGAAAAGCGCGAGCGTTCCATCGGGGGCACCGTGTTCAGCGATGGCAAGCCGCGTTTCATCCAGATCAAGGGCATCAATATCGATGCCGAAGTGGGCGCGCATATGCTGTATACCACCAACGAAGATGTTCCGGGCATCATCGGTGCGCTGGGTCAGACCATGGGTGAGAACGATGTCAACATCGCGAACTTTACCCTTGGCCGGTCCGAGGCGGGCGGCGAGGCCATTGCGCTGCTTTACGTCGACGAACCTGTGCCGGCTGAGGCCCGCGCCAAGCTGGCAGAGACGGGTCTGTTCACACAGATCAAGCCGCTGAAGTTCGATGTCGCCTAACCAGTGTTGAATTTCTGAGACAATTCCTGCCCGCGCCCCCCCCCAAGGCGCGGGTATTTTCTTTTCCCGCCCTAAGATTTGCGCAACAAGCCAGATATTCAATCTGTGCGAGGGCACCTGATGCCATCCCCTGTTTACGTAATTGGCGATATTCACGGCCAGCTTGAGATGCTGCAACAGGCGCTTGACCTGATCGAGCGTGATGGCGGGCCGGATGCCCGTGTGGTGTTTCTGGGTGATTATGTGGATCGCGGTCCGGATAGTTGCGCGGTTCTGGACCTTCTGGCCGCAGAACACCGCGCCGGGCGCAACTGGGTGTTTCTGCTGGGCAATCATGACCGGATGTTTGCCCGTTTCTTGCAGGATGGCTCCACAGCCGAGGCCAAGCTGCGCGTCGGGGAACATTGGCTGCATCACCGCCTGGGCGGGGCCGAGACTTTGGCGTCCTACGGTGTGGAGTTCACGGAAGAAGACCGCATTTACCGGCTGCTTGAGCGGGTGCACGATGTTGTACCGCAGGCTCATATCGACTTTCTGAACGGCCTTGTGACACATCATCAGGATGGCGAGGTGTTCTTTGCCCATGCAGGCATTCGGCCCGGCGTCGCCTTGGAGGATCAAACCGAAGAGGATCTGGTCTGGATACGGGGCGAGTTTCTGGACGATCCGCGCCCGCATCCCTGTCTGATCGTGCACGGGCACACACCCGCCCAGCGGGCCGAGCATCGTGGCAACCGGATCAATCTGGACGGCGGAGCCGGGATGGGCCGACCGCTGGTTCCAGCGGTTTTCGAGGGCCGCGACTGCTGGTTGCTGACCGAAAACGGCCGTGTCCCGCTGACCCCTAACCCTTGATGAACCGATCCCTGAATTGCTCGCGCAGCGTGTTTTTCTGCACCTTGCCCATCGTATTGCGCGGCAGGGCGTCCATCAGGATCAGCTCGCGCGGGTGTTTGAAGCGGGCGAGGTCGTTCTGAACCGAGGCCATGATTGCGGTCAGGTCCGGTGACTGGCCGGGCAAGGGCACGATGATGCCCAGAACCGTTTCTCCGAAATCGGGATGCGGCACGCCGATCACGGCGCTTTCCAACACGCCGGGCTGGTCGTCCAGCAGCAACTCGATTTCCTTGGGGTAGATGTTGAACCCGCCCGAGATGATCAGGTCTTTGCCGCGCCCGACGATATGGACATAGCCATCCTCATCCACGCGGCCCAGATCGCCGGTGATGAAGAACCCATCCTCGCGCAGTTCGGCGGCGGTTTTTTCGGGCATCTGCCAGTAACCGCTGAACACGTTCGGGCCGCGCACCTCGATCATGCCGATCTCGCCTTGTGGCAGGGTCTCGCCGCTGTCCGGATCGGTCACTTTCAACTCAACATCCGGCAGGGGAAACCCGACCGTCCCCGCCCGGCGTTCGCCGTCATAGGGGTTCGAGGTGCTCATGTTGGTCTCGGTCATGCCATAGCGTTCAAGGATGCGGTGGCCTGTGCGGGCCTCGAAGCTTTCATGAGTTTCGGCCAGCAGGGGGGCAGAGCCCGAGATGAACAGCCGCATATGTCGGGTCAGATCACCGGTAAATCGCGGGTCGCCCAGCAGGCGAGTATAGAAGGTGGGTACGCCCATCATCGATGTCGCCTGCGGCATCAGGCGCAGCATGTCGTCCAGATCAAACTTCGGCAGAAAGATCATCGACCCGCCCGAGGCGAGGATCACATTCGTTGCCACGAACAGCCCGTGGGTGTGAAAGATCGGCAGCGCGTGCAAGAGCACATCTTCGCGCGTGAACCGCCACTCCCGCACCAGCGTATCGGCGTTTGATATCAGGTTCGCCTGTGTCAGCATCGCCCCCTTTGAGCGTCCGGTGGTGCCGGATGTATACAAGAATGCGGCCAGATCATCCTCGGTCCGGTGAACCGGTTCGAAGGCCGGCAACATGCCCAAAGCCCGCCGCATCAGACTGCCCGAACCATCGGCGTTCAGCGTTTCCAGCCGGGCGTTCTGAGCCTGTGCAATTGGGATCAGTTCCGCCTCACTGGCCGCGTCGCAGACGACCAGAGCGGCCCCGCTGTTTTCGATGAAATAGGTCAGCTCGGCTGTTTTGTAGGCGGTGTTCAAAGGCAAAAAGATCAGCCCCGCCTGCGCGCAGGCCGCGTAAAGCGCCAGCATCTCGGGCGATTTTTCGACCTGAACGGCGACGCGATCGCCGGGCTCCAGCCCATACCCCGTCAGCGCATTGGCGATCCGCGCGGCCATATCCAGAAACGCGGCATGGGTGATCGTGCGCCCGTCGGGCAAATGCAGAAACGCCGTGTCTTTCCCCGCGTGAATGCCAAACAAGCGATCATAAAGCGGGTTGCCCATCCCGTATTCCTTTTCCAACTGCCTGCGCTGAATCTGTCGTGGAAATGTGGGGTGGTAAAGCCCCGTTTGCGATATATTTTACGGGCGTTTTCCAATCCCGCTCTGGTGCATATGCTGCACCTGCGATATGCGCATGGCAGCTTGCCGGAGATACGATATGTTTGTTGCCACATTGCTCACCAACCCAGCCGCACCGTCGCTGGACTCGGCCCTGCTCGAGTCGCTGCGAAACGCCTGGGGTGGGGAAGAGATCGTCTGGCTGAACCCCGACGAGGCGGCAGAATTTGCCGTGTCGAATATGCCGGACAATCGCTGGGATGTTTGGGCGGACTTGCAGCAGATGGGTGTCGATCTGGTTGTGCATCCGTCCGAGGGGCGACGCAAAAAGATGCTGCTGGCCGATATGGACAGCACCATGATCCAGCAGGAGTGCATCGACGAACTGGCCGATGAGGCTGGCATGGGCGAACGCGTCAAGGGCATCACCGCGCGCGCCATGAATGGCGAGTTGGATTTCGAAGGGGCCCTGATCGAACGGGTCGGTCTGCTGACAGGGCTGGACGAGGCGGTCATCGATCGGGTGCTCAACACCCGGATCACCCTGATGCCCGGCGGGCGCGAACTTGTTTCCACCATGCGGGCAAATGGCGGTTATGCGGCATTGGTGTCAGGCGGGTTCACCGCCTTCACCGCGCGTGTGGCCGAGTTGTTGGGGTTTGACGAAAACCGCGCCAACACGCTGCTGGCCGAAGACGGGCGTCTGACTGGTGACGTGCAGCGCCCGATCTTGGGGCGGCAAGCCAAGGTCGAGTCGCTGGAACGGATCACCAACAAACTCGGTCTAGCCGAGGCGGATGTGATCGCGGTGGGGGACGGGGCCAATGATCTGGGCATGTTGCACCGCGCCGGAACCGGAGTTGCGCTGCACGCGAAACCCTCGGTCGCGGCGGAATGTGACGTGCGGATCAACCACGGTGATCTGACCGCGCTGCTGTATCTGCAGGGCTACAGGAAGGCCGAGTTTCAGGGCTGATCACCCCTAGAACAGATCGAACCGAACCGGGTTTTTGGCCCAATACACTCTGGCCGCCAGCAGCAAGCGCGCTTTGGGGTCATTTGTCGACGCGTAAGACACGGGAACCCCGAACCGTGCGCTGGCGCTTTCCAGCGCGGCCAGCGTGGCGGGGCCGACCTGACCGTCAACGGCGACATTTTCTCCGACCTCGTTCAGGGCCATTTGCAGGGCCCGGTCCAGATCAGCCTTGGATATCCCGTCCAACTGACCCATCGCCTGCGCGGCGGGTTCTTCATTGGCCAGCAACGCGGCCTTGGCCGCCCGCAGCGCCGCATCGGCAGGGCCACGTCCCGGCACCTGACCATCCAGAATGATGAAGGCCCCGTTGGCCCCACCCCACGCATCACCGCGTTCCAGTGATGTATCGTACCACTGCAACGCCTCGGCGCGGGTTCGTCCCTGCAACTGATCGCGCAGGATCATGCGGGCGATGCTAGCCGGAGCGGTCGGATGCCCGCCGTCAGAGGCGGCACGAAAATAGGCCTCGGCCTTTGCGAAATCGACAGGGTTTCCACCAAGCCCTTCCAGCGAGACATAGGCAAGGTTATCGTAGCCGTAGATATCCTTGCGCAGTTCCGAGGCGCGCAGATAGCGCAACCCGCGTTCGGGGATATAGTGGTCCGAGTTCTGCCGCAGATAATAGATGCCCAGCTCGTTCATCGAGAAGGTATGGCCCAACTCGACAGAACGTTCCAACAACTCAAACCCGCGCTTTTTCTCTTCCTGTGTTGTCCCGTTGCGCAGTAGATCCTGACCTAGGCTGTGCATGGAATACGGGTCGCGCTGAGCTGCACCCTGTTCCAAAAGTTCGCGGGCACGTTCGGGGTCATAGGGGGTTTTGGTGACGGCGCGGTCAATCCGCTGGGTTTTCAACAAACTGGCCAACGCATATTTGGCGCGGATGTGCCCCCCGGCTTCGGCTGCCGAGATGCTTTCAAAAGCGGCGGGCACGTCACCCGATGCCTGTTGGATGCGCCCAAGCTGATACAGGAAGCGCGGATTGTCGGGATCGTCCTGAACGGCCTGTGTGCAGGCTGCCAGCCCCTTTGCGATGTCCAATTCGTTCGGCAGGCGGAACACGCCGACACCATTGATGTCCAGCGCATCTCCGGCCTCTAGGTCGCAGGCGTTCATTTCCAGATCCAGAGACACGTCGACTGTCTGCTGTTTTTGGTCTTGTGTCAGCACCTGAACCGAAAAGGTATCTTTGAAGTCAGCGTTGCCGACTTCGACAGCGCGCGCGTCAGAAATCTCGGGGGCGTATTGCACGTCACTGGCCGTGGATTGATCGCTGAAACTGACAGCGCCCCGGGTCGGGTTTTCAATCACCTGCAGATCGACAATTTCGGTTCCCAATGCCTGTTCCAGGCTTCGCAGCAATGGGATCGACTTGTCGAACTGATAGCTGAGAGCCACCGATTGTGGTGCGGCTTCTTCTGTCTCAGCCGGTGGGGATGCGGATTCAGTGGATTGTTGTGCCAGATAGAATGGGCGTACCAGCGTCGAGCTTTCCCAAGGAATCTGCTGACCCGCCGTTTTGGCGTGAACCTGTTCGCGAATGACAGGGAAAAGCTGCTGAATGTTCTCAAACGGCGAAGATGCAGCCGTAGCCAGAACGGCAGCAGTATAGGGGCTGTTCTGACCCTGCGCGCCATCACTCGCCACAGCACCGGGTGACGTGGAGTACGCTACCAGTGAGTTCAGGGGCGTCTTGAACACATCAAACCCTTCGCGGGTTTCGAACAGGTTTGCATCCAGATCCGCGGCCAGCCGGAGATCCTGAAATGGATTGTCGCGACACGAATCCAATATGGCGACATGGGCCGCGCTGCGCGCCGACAGGGTATCGATCACGCGGTCCAGCGTCATGGTCGCCAGCGGGACGTCGTAAATGGTTTCGAACTTGGCATCGACCGGCAGCAGGTAGTTTCTGCGGCCGATCTGAATGCCATGACCTGCGTAATAGAACAGCACATCGGCCGAAGGTGGGATGTTCAGCACCGCCGTTCGGATCAGCGCTTCAAATTCCTGCTTGCTCAGGTCATAGCCGTCGTACACCCGAAAGTCGAAATCCCGCAGCATGGCCGCAATATCTTCGGCATCCTTGCGGGCATTGGTCAGGTCGCCAACGCTTTCGTAATCCTGATTGCCAATCACAATTGCGATGCGATTGGCCGTTGACGATGCTTGGCCGGTCTGCGCGCTCAGAGCATGTGTGTTCAGTAACAGGAAAGCCGATGCAGCCAGCAAGCGACCAAGTCGTTGCTTCAACGCTTGCTGTGACATTGTTAAGACCCTTTCAGATCATGAGTTGCCCCAGCCACCGCCGCTGCCGCCGCCGGCACCCGAACTGCCACCTGACGAACCGCCGGAACCGCCACCCGATGAACCTCCCGAACTGCCGCCTGACGAACCGCCCGAGCCGCCACCGGAACCTCCGCCTGATCCTCCGCCGCTCGAACCGCCTTCGCCGCCGCGTTCTTCACCGGCCAGGGATGTTGAAGACGTGCCAGAGCTTCCCGACGACGTCGCCGAAGCCGGCGTTGCTGCGACGGCTGACTGCGTCGCCTCGCCTGAGGTATCAACCGGCTCTTCCTGAGACCAAACTGTCCCACATCCGGAAAGGGCGACTGTCAAAACAGCAAATGCTGAAACGGTCGTACGGCGCATTTCAAAACTCCTTAACAACTTACATAAAACACGAAACTCGCATATTTGATTATAGTTCGTAGACATTATGTCTGTCTATCAGTGAATTATGGCTGTTTTTGAAACACTTAAGGTGTCGAACGTGACCGAGTTCACACAGCCGCTTTGAGCTTTCCTTAATTTAACTTTTGTGTTAAATAGTGATCATGAACACGCTCCTCACCACCTTCGCCGCCCTGTCCGATGCGACCCGTTTCGCGATTGTTGAGCAATTGATGGAGGCCGGAGAGATGCCCGCAGGCGAGTTGACCAAGGGCAAGGGCATGTCCGGTGCCGCGATCTCGCGCCATTTGAAAGTGCTGCGCGCGGCAGGGCTGGTACAGCAGCGGGTGCAGGGCACACAGCGCATGTATTCGATCCGCCCCGAGGGGCTGCGCGCCATTGCCGACTGGACGATCTCGAAGCGCCAGTTCTGGGAAAGCAGTCTGGATCGCTTGGGCGACATACTGGAAAGGGAAAACTCATGGCCGACCTGAAGCTCGAGCGGGAGTTTCCCGTTGATCCTGAAACGCTGTTTGCATGGGTCACCAACGGCGCGAAGCTGTTGCAATGGTGGGGCCCCGAGGGGATGCATGTGCCCCGGCACAATCTGGATTTCTCGCGCACGGGTCCGTGGTTTTCAGTGATGGAGAACAGCGAGGGCCAGCAATACAAGGTCTCGGGCCATGTCACCCATGTCGACCCGCCCAAATCTGTTGGGTTCACCTGGGCCTGGCATGACGATCAGGATCAGCGCGGCGCGGAAAGTCATGTGACCTTTGCCGTCACGGCAACCGAAACCGGTTCGCGCCTTGTGGTGGATCACCGGGAACTGGTCGATGCGGAAGCTGCCGAGAACCACAACATGGGCTGGACATCTTCACTGCGCAAACTCGAAGCGCTGTGCACATAGGTTTTCATCAGGGAGGAGCGTTATGCCCCAATATTTGTTTGTCTATCACGGGGGCCACACCCCCACCGACCCCGCCGAGATCGAGGCGACCATGGCCGCCTGGGGCGCGTGGTTTCAGAACATGGGTGAGGCGTTGGAGATCCCCGGAAACCCGGTTGGCCAATCCTACACCGTCAGCAGCAGCGGGGTTGTCGACAATGGCGGCGCGAACCCGGCCTCGGGCTTTACGGTGATCAAAGCCGACAGCATGGACGCCGCGACCGAGATGGCCAAGGGCTGCCCGATGGTTGTCAACGGTTCCGGCTCGGTCGAAGTGGCCGAGGTGCACGAGATTGAGATGTAGCGGGCCTAGCCGGGAAAACCCGGTGCGGGTCGGATCACGCCGCATTCCAGCCCACGGCGGCTGTATTGCGTGGCATTCATGAATTTTCTGGTGGCCGGGTGGTCGGCCTCCAGCACGCCAAGGCTGACCAGAATGGCGGCAATGGCGCATTCGCTGGCGCGGGTTGTGCCGTCGGCGATTTTCAGCGCCACACCCATGCGTTTTTCCGGCAGGATGGCCACGAACACAGCCTCGGCCCCGGTTTTGATCGCCGCACGCCCCTCCATGGCGCGCATCAGTTCCGTGCAGGCGCGGGTTTCGCCCGCGACCAGTTCGGGATGTTTGATCATCGCCGCGGTCAACTGCTGCGCCGCGTCGCTGGATCGGTCGGATCGGTCAGCGGCCGACGCGAACCACGCCATTGACCGCGCCAGCCCCACCAATGAGGTCGCGAAGTTCGGGGCCGAGCATCCGTCGATCCCATAACCGGGGCTGGTTTCGCCGGTTGTCTCTTCGATGGCCGACAGGCAGGCTTGCTGCACCGGGTGGTCGATCTCAAGATATTCCGGCCCGGCCCCCATATGCTGACCAAGGGTCAGAAAGCCGCAATGCTTGCCTGAACAATTGTTGTGAATCTGGCAGGGCGTATCGTCGGCCAAAATCAGCCGGTCGCGCGCGGCCTTATCCGCCGGTTCTTGCGGGCCGCAGCGTAGATCGGGTTCTGCCAGACCCAGATGATCCAGCCACTCCGTCACACGTTCGGTGTGGATCGCAGCGCCATTATGCGAAGCACAAGCCAGCGCCAGATGCTCTGAGTTCAATCCGTATTTTGCTGCAGCGCCCGACGTAATCAAGGGAAGTGCCTGAATCATTTTGGCCGAGGATCGCGGATAGATCACCGCATTTGGATCACCCCAGCTTTGCACGATCTGCCCGGTATCGTCACAGACCACCGCATGACCCAGATGCAGGCTTTCCAGCAGGGGACCACGCCACAGTTCTGTCATCGGTATGGGCTGAGTCATCTTGACCTCCGGATTTATGCGCAAAATTCTGCCAATCGCCCTTTCGCCTGTGGCGAAACCTGCGTTAGTGTGTGTATGTCGGCAATCATCGGGATGCGCAACTTTTCCAAGACGAACCGGCAGGGTTCGCGACGCATTCTGATGGGTATGAGGTAGAAGGTCGAGCTAGGAGGCTGGACAAATGGGATCAATGCTCGTCCGCGTGATCGCGGGCCTGTGCGTGGCGGGGATGGCCACGACTGCAATCGCTCAACAGGCGACAAGCACAAATCGCGTAGCGGCAAAAACGGATTGGAGCGTTTTTGTCGAGGATGATCCCACCGAATGTTGGAGCGTGTCCGCCCCCAAAGAAACGGTGAATACCCGTGGCGGGCGTGTGGTTTCGGTCCGTCGCAGCGACATCCTGCTGTTCGTGTTCTATCGCCCCAATGCCGAGGTCAAAGGTCAGGTGACCTTTACCGGCGGCTATCCGTTTGCGGCAGGGTCGACCGTGAACCTGAACGTGGATGGCAGCGAGTTCGAATTGTTCACCGAAGGCGAATGGGCCTGGCCGGCAACGGCAGCGGATGATGCCAAGATCGTCACCGCCATGAAGCGCGGAACCGAGGCGGTTTTGACCGCACGGTCGGAGCGGGGAACGCAGACCAAGGACACATTTTCATTGCTGGGCTTTACCGCAGCGATCGAGGACGCCGAGACGCGCTGCACCAACTGACCCATTCTAAATTCAGATATAGGTAACCCCGTCTTTCGGCGGGGTTTCTTTTTAGCTCAAAATACGCCCGCTTTACGTAACGTACATATTCGAATTTGATCCGTATCAAAGCAGGTTACTCCGTTTTCTGAACTAATCGGTTCAGAGGAAGAAAAGGAGCTTTCGAATGCTGAACAAGTCCATTGTCGCCCTTATGATCGCCGCCGCTGCGGTGCTGAGCGCATGTGAGAAATCAAGCGACACCTATCCGGTGTCCGGCGAGCAATGTGGACCGGAAGATCCGGTAAAAACCCTGGATGCAGCGGATTGTAACATCTTGCCTGCAAGCTTCTGACCGGCTCATCCGGTATCGGAAAACGAAATCGGCCGCATCGCTCATCCCGGTGCGGTCCAACTGTGTCTGGGCGCGTCGAAAAAAGCAGGACGCCGGGATTGACGATTCCTTTTGATCTTTGTGCGCGATCCTATATAGAGGCGCATCCCAAGCCAGAATCCGTTGAGACAGCCACATGTCGCCCAAAGCGCCGATCACTCAAGACGTCACGACCATCCCCCGCAAACTGCCCGAGGGGAAGGTGAACCTTGTCGGTCTGACCCGCGACCAGCTGCGCGAGGTGCTGATCGAACATGGTACGCCCGAAAAGCAGGCCAAGATGCGCACCGGGCAGATCTGGCAGTGGATCTATCAATGGGGCGTGCGCGATTTTGGTGAAATGACCAATCTGGCCAAAGCCTATCGCGCGCAATTGGCCGAGCATTTCGTGATAGAAATCCCCGAGGTCGTGACCCGTCAGGTGTCCGAGGACGGCACCCGCAAATATCTGTGCCGCATCGCGGGCGGGCATGAGGTCGAGGTGGTCTATATCCCCGAGGACGATCGCGGCACGCTGTGCATCTCGTCTCAGGTCGGGTGCACGCTGACCTGTTCCTTTTGCCATACCGGCACGCAGAAACTGGTGCGCAACCTGACGGCGGCGGAAATCGTCGGTCAGGTGATGATGGCCCGCGACGATCTTGACGAATGGCCCACCCCCGGCGCGCCCAAGGACGAAACGCGCCTGCTGTCGAACATCGTTCTGATGGGTATGGGCGAGCCGCTGTATAACTTTGAAAACGTCCGCGACGCGATGAAGATCGCCATGGACCCCGAAGGCATTTCCCTGTCGCGCCGTCGCATTACCCTGTCGACAAGCGGAGTGGTGCCTGAAATCGCACGCACGGCCGAGGAAATCGGTTGCCTTCTGGCGATCTCGTTCCATGCGACTACGGACGAAACCCGCGATGTTCTGGTTCCGATCAACAAGCGCTGGAACATCGAGGAACTGCTGCAGGCGCTGGCCAGCTATCCGAATGCCTCAAACTCGGAACGGATTACGTTCGAATACGTGATGCTGGATGGCGTGAATGACAGTGACGAGGATGCACACCGTCTGATCGACCATATCAAGCGGCACAAGATTCCGGCCAAGATCAACCTGATCCCGTTCAACGAATGGCCCGGCGCGCCCTACAAGCGCAGCTCGAACAACCGTATCCGGGCCTTTGCAAATATCATCTATCAGGCCGGATATGCCTCACCGATCCGCAAGACTCGGGGTGAGGATATCATGGCGGCCTGCGGTCAGTTGAAATCGGCCACCGAACGCGTCCGCAAGTCGCGCAAACAGATCGAGGCCGAGGCTGGGTTGAACAGCTAAAGCATCTGCTCAGCCGGCAGTTGAAGATGAAATCTTAACATTTCGGCTTCTGTTTTTTGCATGCAAAATTTGTTATGTTTGTCCTGCCCGGGTTTCGGATTTGGGGCTCACCTTTGTGCACGAAACGGTGAGGTGGACGGACCGGTTCTGGCAGGATGATTGATGTTCGCTATGTGGATTAATGTAAGTCCCGATGCGCAAGCGAACTGTTTTTCAGGTAGGCCAACTTATGAATACAGTTTTCAGCAATAGATTTCAGACCGTTCTTATTATTTCGGCTTCGCTTCTGATATTTGTGGGCCAGACGCAGGCCGACGAACAGGATGCCCATATCGCAATCGAAAACCCCGCCGAGTTGAGCAAGGACGAGGCCAACGCTGTCTACAAGTCCTTGGCGAAGCGGATGGCGCGTGGCTATGCGGCGGCACAGCTGGATCTGCTGCGCAATTACCAAAGCTGGCCGCTGTTCAATGATGCGCCCTATATCTCGGCCACCCACGGACAGCGGTTCGTGAACAGCTATGCCAACAGGATGGCGCATAATTACGGGACCTTGCAGGAAGGCGAGGTTCTGCCGGTGGGGTCGGTGCTGGCCAAGGACAGCATGACCGTCACGGATGAGGGGAAAATCTTTCCCGGTGCGATGTTCGTGATGGAAAAACTGGCCCCTGGCACAGATCCCGACATGGCGGATTGGCGCTATATCATGGTTCTGCCGGATGGCTCTTTGTTTGGCGACACGATGGGATTCCGCGCCAATGCAGTGGCCTATTGCCATGACTGTCACGAGCAGGTCGCCGAGCGCGATTACACCTTTTATGTGCCCGAAGAGTATCAGACCGGCGAATAGCAATCGCATCGCCTGTTGACGGTGCGACGGCGGGTCCGCCCGTTAGCCGCGTCGGAACCGAGCCGTTCCGATAACCTCGATCAATTGCTGGCGGACGGGTTCGGGCTGCGTTTCGACCGCGTTCAGCACCTCGCGCAATTCCGCGCGCAAACCGTGCATCTGGTCGATCAGAGAGATCATCATCGACAGCGCGTCCGCTTCCATGTCGTATTGCTCGTGCAACTCGCAGGCCAGTTCCAGCCGGGCGACGTCGATGCTGTGATAGACCAGCCCCTGATCCGATTGCTCGGGGATCACGATTTCCGCCGCCAGATACTCGGTCAGACGATCCGACGTCAGGCGCGAGATGGTCTCGATCAGTTCCTTTTCGGTCAGGCTCATGACGGCATTCCTTTCCGCGGATCATAGCGGTGCGTGTCGCGCCAGGTCTCCATGAAGGTCTTCAATTCTTCATCAATCGTACCGGGCATTGCGATGGTCAGTTCAATCAACTGATCCCCGCGCTGGGACGAGCCGCGTTTCTTCACCCCTTTGCCGCGCAGCCGCAGGGTTTTTCCGCTACTGGTGCCAGCCGGAACAGTGACATTCACACCGCCGTCGATGGTGGGGGCCGGGACCTTGCCGCCCAGAATGGCCTCATCAATGGTGATGGGCAGCGTGATATGGATGTCGTCGCCCTGCCGGTCGAACACTGCATGTTTAGCGACCGAGACTGTCACCAAAGCATCCCCCGGAGGCCCTTCACCATAGCCCGGAGCGCCTTTGCCCCGCAGGCGGATCGTTTGGCCGTCGGTGATACCGGCAGGGATCTTGACCTCGATCCGGTCCCCATCCGGCAAGGTCAGCTTTTGGCTGGCACCAAAGACGGCATCCAGAAAGCTGATTTCGAGCGTGTAGTTCAGATTGTGGCCCGGCGCATGAAACTGCTGCGTGCGTTGACCGCCGAAACCGCCGCGTCCCCGCATGAATTCGGCGAAAATGTCGGACATGTCGTCCGGGTCCGCCTGACGCCCTCGATAGGGGTTGCCTGCCGCTTCGGCATAGTCCCGGTAATACTGCTGCTGCGGTCGTTCCTGACCCGAAGCGTCAATTTCGCCATTGTCATAGCGTGCGCGCGTTTCGGGGTCTTTCAGCAGGTCATAGGCTGCGGCGGCGGCTTTGAATTTGGCCTCGGCCTCGGCGTCGCCGGGTTTCAGGTCCGGGTGGCATTCCTTGGCGATACGCCGATAGGCTTTCTTGATCTCGGCGGCAGTTGCGTCCTTTGCTACACCAAGGACGGAATAGGGATCGTCGCTCATCTCACCTCTCTCACAGTTCGGTCAGAACAGGGTGGTTGCGTTTTATCATGCGATTTCAAGGGCCCAAAAGGAAGAGACGATTGAATTGCTTCTTCATTTCCTGCAAACCTGTTAACATCTGCATGTTTTAAATGTCGCTTGACGGAGGCCACCCCATGTCGCGCAGAATCAAATCCGCTCTGGCCCTGCTGGCCGGGAATGCTCTTGGGTTGTTGTTGGCTGTGCTGCTGCTGTCCGGGTTTTCGATCAAGCCGCTGTCGTTCATCGTTGTGGTGATCGTCTTCACCCTGGTTCAGGTGGTGGCCGAGCCGCTGATCCTGAAACTTGGGGAAAAGAAAGCGCCCGCGCTGAAAGGCGGGATCGCGCTGATCGTGACCTTCGTGGGCCTGCTGGTGACCGATTGGATCACGGCTGGGTTGACCATTGGCGGTATCTCGAACCTGCTGGCGGCGACGCTGCTGGTCTGGCTGGGCGCGCTGATCGGCAGTATCGTGCTGCCGATCTATGTGTTCAAAGAACTGCGCGAACCTAAAAAGTAATCACAGCGCGTTCAGGCTGGCCTCGATGGCTTGCCACAGCTCCTCGACTGGCTCGCAGCCAACAGAGAGGCGGATGAACGCTGGATCGACGTCATCGCCCCAGCGGGCGCGGCGCTCGGCCGAGCTGTGAACGCCTCCGAATGAGGTTGCGGGGCGCAGCAAGGGGCAGGTGTTGATGAAGGCTTCGGCCTGCGCTTCGCTGCCCAACGTCAGGGACAACAGGAACCCGAATCGCGCCGTTTGAGCCTGCGCCAAGGCGTGCGCGGGGTCGTCTGGCAGGCCCGGGTAGCGAACTTGTTTCACCTTCGGATGCCCCGCCAACCGCTCCGCCAGCAGCTGCGCCGAGTTGCACATCCGGTCAAAGCGCACATCCAGAGTTTCCAACCCGCGATGCAGCAGCCAAGCCTCATGCGGGCCGGGGATTGATCCGGAAACCTTCCGCCATTCCTCGACCCGTTCCATGATCTGAGTGTTGCGGCTGGCCACATGGCCCATCAGCATATCGGAATGCCCGCCCATCGCCTTGGTGTCGGATGACACAACCACGTCGATGCCCAGATCCAACGGGCGCTGGCCTAGCGGTGTCAGGGTTGTGTTGTCGGCGATGGTCACCCCACCGGCGGCGCGCACCTGTTCGGCAACCGCTTTCAGGTCGATCATGTCCAGACCGGGGTTCGAGGGGCTTTCGACAAACACCACATCGAACCCGGCAAAACCACCTTCGGCAAAAGCCGTCGTCGCGCGTTCTTCGACCTCAACACCGAGGCGTGAGAGGAACCGATCCGACAGCAGACGCGTGACGTAATAGCCGTCCGAAGGGATCAACAGCCGCGATCCGGCCTGAACGGTCGCAAACAGCGCCGCTGAGATCGCCGCCATGCCCGACGGAAAGCAGAGGCACGGCGCGTCTTCCAGATGCGACAGCATATGTTCCAATTGGACCCAAGTGGGGTTGTCGACGCGGCCATAGGTGGCCAGACCATCTGTCGGCCCCGGCAGGTGATACATGCTGCTTTGGGTCAGCGGCAGCGCCACCGGCTCGCCAGCGTTCAGGGCGTTGCCGCGCAGGTGCAGCATTTCTGAGATCTTCGGTGCCATGACTCAGCGCCCCGGAATTGCGTCGCGGGGTGGGGCGGGTTCCCAGTTCTCGATGATCTCGACCGCCTCTTGCGCGGTATCGACAAAGCGGAACAGATCCAGATCTTCGTCCGAGATGGTACCCGCATCCGCAAGCGCTTCCCAGTTGATCACCGTTTCCCAGAATTCGCGCCCGAATAGCAGGAAAGGCACGCGGTCCATCCGGCCGGTCTGGATCAGGGTCAGGGATTCGAACAACTCATCCATGGTGCCAAAGCCGCCGGGGAAGATGGTGATGGCGCGGGCGCGCATCAGGAAATGCATCTTGCGGATCGCGAAATAGTGGAAATTGAAGCTGAGCTCGGGCGTC
This sequence comes from Ruegeria sp. N4, assembly GCF_056531425.1. Lineage (NCBI taxonomy): Bacteria > Pseudomonadati > Pseudomonadota > Alphaproteobacteria > Rhodobacterales > Roseobacteraceae > Ruegeria > Ruegeria sp. N4. Next base: position 168,261 of record NZ_JBQFLT010000008.1, on the reverse strand, counting down.
ACATACAGGTTCGGGGCCTGTTCATGCGGCAACACGATGTTCAGCCCGATGGAACAGCCGCCCGCATCCTGAGCGCCCCGGTTTCCGGCCTCCATCACGCCGGGGCCACCGCCGGTGACGATCACGTTCTCACGGCAGCCGGTCTCGTTCGATTTTTCGGTCATCAGTCGGGCAAATTCGCGCGCCTCGTCGTAATATTCGGACAGCCCGGCCAGCGTTTCCGTCCGTGCCGTGTGCTTCTGCGACGGTTCCGGAATACGCGCGCCGCCGAACATGACGATGGTCGAGGTGATCTGACGCTCGCTCATGATCATCTCGGGTTTCAGCAGCTCCAGCTGCAGGCGCACCGGGCGCAGTTCGTCCCGGCACAGGAATTCTTCGTCGGCGAAGGCAAGGCGATAGGCGGGTGAGCGCGTCTGCGGCGTATCCGGCACCTCGCTCGCGGTCGAGCGGTCGGTCTGCGCATCGCGGAACGGGCTGTGGCGGTCTTCTCTCATCGTTGATCGATCCCTGCTTGCGTGTTTGACAAACAGCTATAGGGTTCGCGGGCAGAGTGCCAGTCACGGAAAGACAAACATGGATTGGAAGAGCAAAATTCAGGCAGCAGCCGGTCGGATAGACGGGCACGCACAGGTGACCCCGGTGATACAGAGCCACATTCCCGGCTACCCGATTGAGATGAAGCTGGAGCATATGCAGCACACCGGCAGCTTCAAGGCGCGCGGGGCGTTCAACACGCTGCTCAGCACGGATGTGCCGCAGGCGGGCGTTGTGGCGGCTTCGGGCGGCAATCACGGGGCGGCGGCGGCGTATGCCGCGAGGGCGCTGGGCCATCCGGCCAAGATTTTCGTGCCGGAACTGGCCGGACCGTCCAAGATCGCCCTGATCGAACAGATCGGCGCGGATCTGAGCGTGGTGCCCGGTGAATACGCCAATGCCCTGACCATGGCGCAGGAGCATGAGGAACAGACCGGCGCGATGCAGATCCATGCCTATGACGCGCCGGCCACCGTGGCGGGGCAGGGGACGTGCTTTGCGGAATGGGACGCGCAAGGTTTGCAGGCTGATACCGTCCTGATCGCTGTTGGCGGCGGCGGCCTGATTGCCGGGGCGTTGGCGTGGTTTCAGGGTGCGCGCAAGGTCGTGGCGGTTGAGCCGGAAACCTCCTGCGCGTTGCATGTGGCGTTGAAAGCGGGTGAGCCGGTGGATGTTTCGGTTTCTGGGGTTGCAGCCAACGCGCTGGGTGCGCGGCGGATTGGATCGATCTGTTTTGATCTGGCGCAGGGGATGCCCTCGGTTCTGGTCTCGGATCAGGCGATTTCCGACGCACAACGCGCCTTGTGGCAGGCACATCGTATCCTTGTTGAACCCGCAGGGGCAGCGGCCTTGGCAGCCCTGATGTCGGGTGCGTATCAGCCGGAACCGGGGGAACGCGTGGCGGTTCTGGTTTGCGGTGGAAATATCGCCCCCGATCCGTTTGCGGCGTGAATTATCGGCTTGTGGGCAGGCGTTGACGATTTTATCGATAATCTATGAACGCCACGATTGCCGACACGATCTACGAAAACCTGCGCCAGCAGATCATCACCGGGGCCTTAAGCGCCGGTGAGAAATTGCGTCAGGACCATATCGCCAAATCCTTTGACACCAGCCACGTGCCGGTGCGCGAAGCGCTGCTGCGGCTTCAGGCGCACGGGCTGGCCCACAGCGAGCCCAGACGGGGGATGCGTGTCTCGGTTCTGGATCCCGCCGAGATACGCGAAGTGATCGAGATGCGCGTGGCGCTGGAACCGCTTGCCCTGCAGCAGGCGGCGCAGAACATGTCGCCCACGGATCTGGACCGGATTGAGGCGGCTCGTATTGCCTGCGACGACGCTGAAACCATGCCGGAATGGGAGGCGCGCAATCGCGCCTTTCACCGTGCAATCCTGACGCCCTGCGGTTTGCCGCGCCTGTTGCACACCATCGATGACCTGCACATCGCCAGCGCCCGGCACCTATTTGCCCATTGGCGCCCCAAATGGACGCGGCGTGTGGACAAGGACCACCTGTCCATCGTGCAGGCCCTGAAGCGCAAGGATACGGGCGCGGCAACGGCCATTCTGATCCGGCATATTCGCCGCGCAAGCTGAGGATAGCGCGGATTGGACGCAAAAAGACCCGCGTTCGTCGCATTGCGCCGTGGGTCCGGCTTGCGTATAGGCCACACCGACACGAACAGATTCTCTAGGGAGACGCCCAATGTCCAATGCGCAACTGGAAGCCGCCATCGAAGCCGCATGGGAGGCCCGCGATACCATCTCGCCCGCAACCACCGGCGAACAGCGCGAAGCCATCGAGGATACGCTGAACGCACTGGACAGCGGATCGCTGCGTGTGGCCGAAAAGCTGGAGAGCGGCGATTGGCATGTGAACCAATGGGCCAAGAAGGCGGTTCTGCTGGGCTTCCGCATCAAGGACATGGAAATCCAGTCGGGCGGCCCGCAGGCCGGTGGCTGGTGGGACAAGGTGGACAGCAAGTTCGCCGGTTGGGGTGAGGACCAGTGGAAGGCCGCTGGCTTCCGCGCCGTGCCGAACTGCGTGGTCCGCAAATCGGCCTATGTCGCGCCGGGCGTGGTGCTGATGCCGTCCTTCGTGAACCTGGGCGCTTACGTTGACGAGGGTACCATGGTTGACACCTGGGCCACCGTCGGGTCCTGCGCGCAGATCGGCAAGAACGTGCACCTGTCGGGCGGCGTTGGTATTGGCGGCGTGCTGGAACCGATGCAGGCCGGTCCGACCATCATCGAAGACAACTGCTTTATCGGCGCGCGGTCCGAGGTGGTCGAGGGCTGTATCGTCCGCGAAGGCTCGGTTCTGGGGATGGGTGTGTTCATCGGCAAATCCACCAAGATCGTGGACCGCGAAACCGGCGAGGTGACCTATGGCGAAGTGCCGCCCTACTCGGTTGTTGTGGCGGGTTCGATGCCGTCGAAGAACAACATCAGCCTGTATTGCGCAGTGATCGTGAAGCGGGTGGACGAAAAGACCCGCTCGAAAACCGGTATCAACGAGTTGCTGCGGGACTAAGGCATCTGCGGAAACGAACAAAGGGCTGTGGCGCGTGCCGCGGCCCTTTTTTGTTGCCTGCCTATCCCTTGATCGGATAGCGATCCGGTTCTTCAAACACATCAATGGCCCGCGTACCGGCCTTGATCTTGCCGCCATGTTCGACGCCCGAAGGGATCGAATAGCTGTCGCCGGGGCCGTATGTTCTGGTTTCGCCGCCGATGGTCAATTCAACCTCGCCCTCGATAATCGTGCCCCACTGCGCTTTGTGCGAATGTGCGGGCAGTTCAAAATCCTTAAGGAACGTGAAGAACGCCACCAGACCCGCATCAGACCGGATGACGGCGGTTTGCACCACGTCCTCGGGGAAGGGAATGTCGAGGCTTGGGAAGGCTGTAATAAAATCGGGATAGGGCATCAAAAGTCCTCTGCAATTGGCAACGGGCTGTGTTTTGGCACTATGGACGCTTGAAAGCCTGCACGCAATTCCCGGCTGCTTGACCGTAGGCGGGCGCGCGGCTATGGCCCGTTGCATGGAAAAGCAAAAGAAACCTTCGCGTCAGCAAGTCTATACCCTGTTGGTCCAAATCGGTCGCAAGGACGGCGACGGCTTGCCCGACGGGGCGACCGGGGCGGCCCTGATGTGCTTTGCCAGCGGCGTGGATGAAGCCGAGGCGGTGCGCGAAACCGTGGCGATCCTGAAACAGGCAGATACCGCGCCTCTGGATGTCACGGGCTATGGCACGCTGGCCGAGCGCGAGGCGCAGGGCCACGACATTGATCCGGACGAACGTGCCCTGATGCAGCGGGCGCTGGATGAGAATGCGGTGATCGTCGCGCAGATGACGCCGTTTTTCGAAGGTGACGCGCAGCCGTAAAGCGGACTTGCCCTAGTTCTGCATCCCGAACCAGTTGCGGTAAATCTCGTCATAGGTCCCGTCTTCGCGCAGGGCCAACAGCGCCTGGTTGACCTCTTCGACAAGGGGCGAACCGGTCGGGAAGGCAATGCCATAGTTCTCCCGCAGGAAGATGCCTCCGGTCATGCTGGCGATCCGACGACCTTCATGGGCGGCGAAGTAGGACAGGATGGGCGCGTCGAACACCACCGCGTCCAGATCTTCGGCCTTGAATGCTTCGAGCATTTGATCCAGCCCGGTGTAACCGGTGAATTCAATCTCGCGCCGGGTCAGGAAACTGGCGGCGGTCGAGCCCGTGATGGTGCCGACATTCTTGCCGTAGAGGTCATTGACCGAATTTACATTGCCGGTGATCGCGTCCACCGTCATGACGCTGGTGATCCGGGCGGTAAAGACCGACACGATGAACAGGGACGAGACGACCAGTACAACGCCCAGAATGCGGCCGAAGGGCGTGCGCGGCATCCGTTCCTCAAACCCGCCATTCACGACCAGATTCAGCGCCCACCAGAAGGATGGAAACCACGCCTCGTTCAGCTTTCGGTCGAAATAGGGCTGCGCGCGCCGCTCGAACCCCCACATCAGCATGCCGCCGCCCAGAAGGATGGCAAAGGCCAGGCCAATAGCAATGAACAGCTCGGTCGACAGCAGGGCCTGCAGCAGCGATGGCCTGCGCACCGCGTCCGAGGGCACCATGATCTGCAATCCGGCCTCAAAGATCGGCTGGCTGAAATCCATCTGGGTTTCGCGCATCGCGGTGATCGAGATATTGGCAATCGCCAGATCCGCAGACCCGTCCCGAACCGCGCCCAGCATGTCCGAAAAACCTTCGACCCGGGATACCGTGTAGTCCCAGTCCAGCGCCTCGGCCAGCGCCGCAAGCAGGTCCATCGAGAATCCGGTCTCGGCCTCGTCCTCCACATAGGAAAACGGCGGTCGGGTCACGGTTGTGACATTCAGCGTTTGTGCCAGGCTTTGCTGTGCGAGAACGGCGAAAGTCAGGCAGATCAGGGCGTAGAATGCGCGCTTCATGGTCAATTCACCTGTTTCGCGGCCCTGTAACGCGAATGTGTGCATGGCGGCAAGCACGTCCCGGGGTAAAGCACCATGATTTATTGGCGTCTCAGGTCGATACGTTGCGTGTTCGTCACTGTGAAAATTGCGGATTGGGGTTGGCAATCCGGCCAATTCGTTGAATCTGTGCACGAACCTGAGCGCACCACCACCAAAGAGGCCCTTAAATGACCGATCCAGTTCAATTGACGGCGGACCTGATCCGTTGCCCATCGGTCACACCTGCCGAAGGCGGTGCATTGGTCCTGTTACAGGGTCTTTTGTCGGATGCAGGGTTCGAATGCACCCGAGTGGATCGCGGTGGGATCAGCAACCTGTTCGCCCGTTGGGGGGCCAAAGGACATGCACGAACATTTGGATTCAACGGCCATACCGATGTGGTTCCCGTTGGCGACGACTCCGCCTGGACCAAACCACCTTTCGGGGCCGAGGTTCAGGGCGGGGTGATGTATGGGCGCGGCGCAACGGACATGAAATCTGGCGTTGCCGCCTTTGCTGCTGCCGCCGTGGATTTCGTACGCGACACGCCGCCGGATGGCGCGATCATCCTGACCATAACCGGCGATGAAGAGGCCGATGCGCTGGATGGCACCACCGCCCTGCTTGATCATATGGATCAGGTCGGCGAACGGATGAGCGTTTGTCTGGTCGGCGAACCCACCTGTCCGAACACAATGGGCGAGATGATGAAGATCGGGCGGCGCGGGTCGATGACCGCGTGGTTCACCGTGACGGGCGTACAGGGCCATTCCGCCTATCCGCACCGGGCGAAGAACCCTCTGCCCGCGATGGCGCGGCTGATGGACCGTCTGGCCAGTCATGAACTGGACCAAGGCAGTGACCATTTCGATGCCTCGACGCTGGCCGTGGTCACAATCGACACCGGCAACCCCGCAACAAATGTCATCCCGGCGCAATGCCGTGGCACCGTCAATATCCGCTTCAACGACCTGCATTCCGGCACGGGCCTGAGTGACTGGCTGAAAGCTGAGGCCGCGCGTGCGGCCGAAGAATATGGCGTTGAGGTTGAGACCAGAATCAAAATCTCGGGCGAAAGCTTTCTGACCCCGCCCGGTCCTTTGTCCGATCTGGTGGCGCAGGCGGTTGAGGCGGAGACGGGTGTGCAGCCTGAGATGTCGACGACCGGCGGCACCTCGGACGCGCGGTTCGTCAAGAACCACTGCCCGGTGGTCGAGTTCGGGCTGGTGGGCCGCACCATGCATCAGGTGGACGAATGCGTCGAGGTGGCCCAGATCGAACAGCTCAAGGCGATCTATACGCGCATTCTGACGGATTATTTTGCCTAAGCCATGCAGCGCACTCTGGTCATCATGGTCAAGGAGCCCCATCCGGGGCGCGTCAAGACGCGGCTGGGGCGCGATATCGGCATGGTCGGCGCGGCGTGGTGGTTCCGGCATCAGACACGGGCGCTGATCCGGCGGCTGCGGGACCCGCGCTGGCAGATCGTTCTGGCGGTGTCTCCGGATCGCGAGGGGCTGACCAGCCGCATCTGGCCCGCTGACCTGCCGCGTGCGGCGCAGGGGCGGGGTGATCTGGGTGACCGCATGGGGCGGATGCTGCGCGGGATGCCCAAAGGGCCGGTATGTCTGATAGGCGCGGATATTCCCGGTATCTCGCGTGGGCATATTGCGCGGGCGTTCGGGGCGCTGGGGCGCGCGCAGATGGTATTCGGTCCGGCCCCTGATGGCGGCTATTGGCTGGTCGGCGCGCAACGCTATGGGGCGCTGCCGCCGGGGCTGTTTCGCGACGTGCGCTGGTCCAGCGAGCACACATTGGCGGACACGCTGGCCTCGGTCCCCGGTTGCCGGGTGGCGCTGCTGGACCAGTTGCATGATGTGGATACGGTGGCCGATCTCGATCGCTGATGTTTTTGGTCATGACGCGGTCGCGTCCCCGTGCTAGGCCGGGATCATGACTCGCATCCCCACCAAGCAGGAGGTCCTGGACTGGATCTCGGCGAACCCCACCCTGACCTCGAAACGCGATATCGCAAAGGCCTTTGGCATCAAGGGCGCGGATCGGATCGACCTGAAACGCATCCTCAAGGAACTTGAGGCCGAGGGGCATCTGGAAAAGCGCAAGCGCAGCTATCGCGACCCGGATCGCCTGCCACCGGTCAGCGTGTTGCAGGTGAAGGCCCCCAATGCCGATGGCGACCTGTTTGCGCGCCCGCTGGAGTGGCATGGCGAGGGGGTCGAGCCCATCGTGCTACTGATCACCCGCGCCAGCGATCCGGCGCTGGGCGAAGGCGACCGCATTCTGGCCCGCCTGACCGTGGTGCATGAGGAAGACCACAATTACGAGGCCCGCCTGATCCGCCGCATCGGCACCAACCCGCGCAAGATCGTCGGCATCTTTCGGAAAGGGGCCGAGGGCGGGCGGATCGTGCCCATCGACAAGGCCGGTTCGACCGAATGGCTGGTGCCCGAAGGCGCGGTGCATGGGGCCAAGGATGGCGAATTGGTCGAGGCCGAACAGGCCGGACCCAAGAACCGCATGGGCCTGCCCCGTGCGCGGATCGTCGAGCGTCTGGGCGATCCTACCGCCCCCAAGGCAGTCTCGCTGATTGCGATCCATCAGCATGGTATCCCCGACGATTTCCCCGACAAGGTGATTGATGAGGCCGACAAGGCCAAACCCGCTGGCCTGAAGGGCCGCGAGGATCTGCGGGACATGCCGCTGCTGACCATCGACCCCTCGGACGCGCGGGATCATGACGACGCCTGCTATGCCCATGCCGATGACGACCCCAAGAACCCCGGCGGCCATGTGATCTGGGTCGCCATCGCGGATGTCGCCGCCTATGTGCAGCCCGGCACCGCGCTGGACCGCGAGGCGCGCAAGCGCGGCAATTCCAGCTATTTCCCCGACCGTGTGGTGCCGATGCTGCCGGATCGTCTGTCGGGCGATCTGTGTTCCTTGCACGAAGGCGTCCCGCGTGCCTGTATCGCCGTGCGGATGCAAATCGATGGCGAAGGCAACAAGATCGGCCACAGGTTCGTGCGCGGTCTGATGCGGTCGGCTGCGTCGCTGCATTACGCCGAGGTGCAGGAGGCCATTGACGGCACACCCAACGACCGCACCGGGCCGTTGCTGGAGACGGTACTGAAACCGCTCTATGCCGCCTATGCCGCGCTGAAAAAGGCGCGGGCGGTACGACAGCCGTTGGAGCTGGACCTGCCCGAACGCAAGATTGTCCTCTCCGACACCGGCGAGGTCACCAGCGTGGCGTTCCGCGACCGGCTGGATGCGCATAAGCTGATCGAGGAATTCATGATCCTCGCCAATGTCGCCGCCGCCGAAACCCTGATCGCCAAACGCCGCCCGCTGCTGTTCCGAGTGCATGAGGAACCTGCGCCCGAGAAGCTTGAAAGCCTGCGGGAAACGGCGCAGGCAGCCGGGTTGAATCTGGCGAAGGGTCAGGTGCTGCAAACCCGCCATCTGAACACGCTGCTGAATGCGGCTGCCGGGACCGAGGATGCGGAACTGATCAACCTCACCACCCTGCGATCCATGGCGCAGGCCTATTACAACCCCGAGAATTTCGGCCATTTCGGGCTGGCGCTGCGGAACTACGCGCATTTCACCTCACCCATTCGCCGCTATGCCGACCTGATCGTGCATCGCGCGCTGATCTCAGCCCATGGCTGGGGCACAGACGGGCTGACCGAGGATGAGATCGCTAGGCTCGACGAAACCGCCACCCATATCTCGGACACCGAGCGCCGCTCGATGATGGCGGAACGTGACACGACCGACCGTTATCTGGCCGCGTATCTCAGCGAACGTGTTGGCAATGAGTTCTCGGGCCGGATCAGCGGCATCGCCCGGTTCGGAGCCTTTGTGAAGATGGACGAAACCGGCGCGGATGGGCTGGTGCCCGTGCGTTCTCTGGGGCGTGAATTCTTCCATTTCGACCGCGAGGCCGGAACGCTGATGGGTTCAGACACAGGCTTGATCATCGCCATCGGCCAGCGTGTCACTGTGCGACTGACCGAGGCAACACCGGTGACCGGCGGGCTGGAACTGGAACTGCTGTCCATTGACGATCAGGCTCTGCCGCGCGGACGCGGGGCCAAGGGACGGCCCACGCGGCGCAAGGCGGTCAGCACCAAGCGCAAGAAGGACAAGATCAAGCGCAAGGTGGAACGCAAACGGCGTCAGAGGTGATAGGTTAAGGCCCGCGCGATCAGCCAGCCATGGCGGGTGGGATCGATCTGGCCCATATCGTCGAACAGCACGGCCCGGTTTCCGTCGATCCGATCTTCACCCGGAAAGGCGCTGGTGAAATTACCCATCAACCGGCTTTGGCAATGCACGAACAGGGCAAAGCACGCGGACTTATGCCCGCCCAGCCGAATGGTCGAGCCCTTGGGCGCCAGATACGCAGGCTGACCCCAGCGCAGCGCCTCTTGCAGCGGTTGCGCGCTGGGCAGGTCGCTGGCCGTCTCAAGGATCAGATTGCGCAAGGCAAACGCACCGGCGCGGGTCTCTGGTGGCAAGGCCGCGAAGGCTGCGGCGACGGCGGGGTCCTCGAACTGTGTCATGCCAGCGGTACTGCCTGTTCCATCCGATCCACATAGCTGTTGAGCAGGTTATCCTGTTTGATCCGACGGGTCAGGGGGGTATCGGCAGGGGTGGCACGCATCGCGGCCAGCATGGGCCCAACGCTCATGTCCGCCGCCGTCGGGTGTTCGCCCAACAGAAACGGCGATTGCCACAGATAGGCCGAGATCGCCTCAAGATCGCGCTCAACCCGGTCCAGACGTTCATTCTGGGAAAAGCGGCCGATGCCCTGGGTCCTGATCCCCTTCAGAACGGATTTGCGGATCGCGTTCGAGGCCGGTTTGCGGATCAGTGCCGGGATTCCGTCAAAGAACATCTCGCGCAGGATAGACCAGACCTGATCATTACCCCAGCGATCCAGAACGATGTGGAAATAAAGGTGCTCCTCAACCATTCGGATCAGCGCGCGGGACTGTGCCTTTTCCACATCCGTCAGGCCCTGATCGAAATCGGCGCCCTGATGTTCCAGCCATTCGCGGATCAGGTCGCTGTCGGGCACCAGCCGTTCAGGCGTGCGAAGGACGGGCAGTTTCTGGTGCGGCATCTTGCGGGGATCCAGCATGTCGGATCGCTGCCAGCTTTGGCCGGAGTGCTGCAGCATCAGCGCGGTTTTCACGCAGAACGGGCTGGCGCTGAACACGCCAAAGGCCGAGGGGAAGGTCAGTAGGGTCAGCATCAGGGGCTCCATCAGTGGGGATGATCGGACCCTAGTCTGTACTGATGACAGTTTCTGGCATTAGCGGTAGGGTAAGATACATCATGTCCCGTACCGCCCGCCTGTTCCAATTGATGCAAGCCCTGCGTTCTGGCCCGTCCCCGAAAACCTCGGTGCAATTGGCCGAAGATCTGGGCGTGTCGCCGCGCACAATCCACCGGGATATCGATGCGTTACGCGGCCTTGGGGCCGTGATCGACGGCGAGGCCGGGTTCGGATTCACCCTGATTGAAGACGCAACTCTACCGCCGCTTGGCTTCACCGATGACGAGCTTGAGGCCCTGGTTCTGGGCCTGCGCGAAGTGCAGGTGATCGGCGATCCGGCCTTGTCGGAGGCCGCCAGCGCCGCATTGCGCAAGTTGCAGGGCCGGTTGCCGCCCCGCCAGTCTCACAGGCTTAGCCACGCGGTGCTGGCTGCAACGCGCTTTGCCCGCCCGCCCGCGCCGACGATCGAGGTCGCCGAGCTGCGGCGTGCGACATGGGATGAGTGGACGATCGAGTTTGCCTATACCGATGCCAAGGGCGATGAAACCCGCAGGCGGGTCGATCCGCTGAGCATTGTCTATATGGACCGCTCGAATGTGTTGCTCAGCTGGTGCCACCTAAGGCAAGATTTCCGGGTCTTCCGGCTGGACCGTATCCGTGACATGTCCGTGACGGATCAAAGCTTTCGCCCCAATCGCGTGCCGATGCTGCGCGATGTGCTTGCGCACATCCGTGCCGAACGCCAAGCACAAGCGCGCGAGGACGAGCGCTGAGCGCTTTGAGAATACCTGATTTTGCGCTATCCTCGGGGTTGAGCAGTAATCAGGAAAAAACGGAATGCGTAAATGCGTAGGTGGCGTCATGACCGCCGCATTATGGGCATCCATCGTGCAGGCGTCAGCGACAGAACAGTCTCCAAGGCCCGAGTCTCGGCCATTGGAGGGCGAAATCCAATTGGCTTCGGCGGAGGTGACAACGTCAATTCGCCCGGTGCCCCGACCCTCGGCTGAGGTGGTGCGGGTGTCGGCGGCAGGGAACGCGCGGTTTCAGGCCTGGCTGGGGGCGTTTGAGGGCCGGGCGCGGGATCAGGGCATCTCGCAGACCACTCTGAACCGGGCCTTGGCGGGTTTGATATACGACAAGGACGTTATCCGACGCGACCGCAATCAGGCCGAGTTCAGCAAGCCGATCTGGGAGTATCTGGACAGCGCCGTTTCGGACACGCGTATTTCCAACGGACGCGCGGCGTTGGGGCGCCACGGCGCGGTGCTGGATCGGATCGAGGCGCAATATGGCGTCGAGAAAGAGGTCGTGACCGCGATCTGGGGGCTGGAGACGTCTTTCGGATCGTATCGCGGCAGCAATCAGACCATAAGGTCGCTTGCCACTCTGGCCTTTGATGCCCGCCGGGCGTCGTTCTTTGAGGCGCAGTTGATTGCCGCCTTGCAGATCGTTCAGGCCGGGGATGTCAGCGCCGGTCGGATGGTGGGCAGTTGGGCCGGGGCAATGGGGCATACGCAGTTCATGCCGACCTCGTATCTGGATCACGCCGTCGATTTCGATGGCGATGGGCGGCGTGATATCTGGTCGGACGATCCAACGGACGCGCTGGCCTCTGCCGCCGCCTATCTGGCACGACATGGCTGGACCAAAGGACAGCCCTGGGGGGTCGAGGTGCGACTGCCCGAAGGCTTCAACTATGCCACGGCCAAGCGGGACTATACCTTGATGCCGTCGGACTGGGCGGCCCGAGGTGTGGTTGGGCGCGATGGTAAACCCGTGCGCGACTACGGGCAGGCCGCAATCCTGCTGCCCGCCGGAGGGCAGGGCGTGGCGCTGATGATCTTCGACAATTTTCGCGTGATCGAGGCCTATAACGGCGCGGATGCCTATGTGATCGGGATCGGTCACCTGTCCGACCGTCTGGCCGGGTATGCTCCGTTTCGGGGTGACTGGCCCCGAGGGGATCGGATACTCAGTTTCACCGAAAAGAAAGAGCTGCAAACCCGCCTGACCAATGCGGGGTTCGACACGCAGGGCATCGACGGGCGCACCGGGCCGAACACGATCAATGCGGTTCGGGCCTATCAACTGGCGCAGGGGTTGCTGCCGGACGGGTATCCGACGTTGAAGTTGCTGGAACGGTTGAGGTGAATGCGCGCTGGCGTTTCAGGGAATTGGTGATAGCCTTCGCGAGATGCAGAAGGTGATCACATGACTATCGAAACCTGGACCATCTATGTCCTGACGGTGCTTGCATTGATGAGCACCCCGGGACCGAGCCAATTGCTGATGCTGTCAAATAGCGGCGCACATGGGTTCAAACGTGCGCTCTCAACGGCGGCAGGGGACCTGACCGCAAATGCGCTGCAGATGCTGGCCGCCGGTCTGGGCTTGGCCGCCATCGTTGCGGCCTCGGGCACTGCGCTGGCCGTCATCAAATGGGCGGGTGTTGCCTATCTTCTGTGGCTTGGGTTCATGATGATCCGTCGCGCCAAGCCGGACGATCCGCATCTGGATGAGGCCCGCCCCAAGGCATCCCTGAAAACCCTGTGGATGCAAGGCTTTCTGACCTCGGCGGCCAATCCGAAGGCGGTCGTGTTCTTTGCCGCTCTGTTTCCGCAATTCATCTCTGCCGACAGTGCCTTCTGGCCACAATTCCTGATCCTGAGCGCGACCTATATCGCGATGGATGGCGTGTTTCTGTCGGCCTACGGGTTCAGCGCAAGCTGGATTGCCAAGCGGTTCAAAGGAACCGCGCGTGTTTGGATCGAACGCACTGGCGGCGGCTTCATGATCGGCGCCGCCGTCCTGCTTGGCCTCAAATCCATCGCGCAGAAATAGCGGTTGCGCACGGCGATACCGGAGACGTTAGGTCGTCTCCGGCAAGTGTCAGAATGTCAGGACGCCGCCTTCATCAGCCCCTGCGCGATGATTTCTGCCTGAGCCTCATCCAGCGATTTGTAGATCCGCACAAACATCTCGTCGATATCCGCAGGGGTCAGGATCAGCGGCGGAGAGATGATCATTCGGTCGCCCACATGGCGCATGATCAAGTTATTGGCAAAGCAGCGGTCGCGGCAGATATAGCCCACGGTGCCCGGCGCCGACGCAAACTTGGCGCGGCTGGCCTTGTCCGGGGTCAGCGCGACCGAGGCCATCATGCCGACGATCTTGGCCTCACCCACCAGCGGGTGATCGGCCAGCGCCTCCCATTTCTGTTTCAGATAGGGCGCGGCCACGTCGCGGACATGCTCGACGATCTGTTCTTCTTCCAGAATACGCAGGTTTTCCAGCGCCACGGCAGCCGCGACCGGGTGGCCGGAATAGGTATAGCCGTGGTTGAATTCGGTCCCACCGATGACCTCGGCGATCTCGTCATTCACTATCGAGCCGCCGATGGGCGCGTAGCCCGAACTGAGACCCTTGGCGATGGTCATGATATGCGGCTTGATCCCAACGGTTTGCGAGCCGAACCAGTTGCCGGTGCGTCCAAAGCCGCAGATCACCTCATCCGCGATCAACAGGATATCGTATTTGTCACAAATCCGCTGAACCTCGGGCCAATAGCTGTCGGGTGCAACGATCACACCGCCCGCGCCTTGCACAGGTTCGGCGATGAAAGCGGCTACGCGATCTTCGCCCAGTTCCAGAATCGCCTCTTCCAGCTCGCGCGCACGGGCGAGGCCGAATTCTTCGGGTGACATGTCGCCACCTTCGGCCCACCAGTTCGGCTGGTTGATGTGATGGATGTTCGGGATCGGGATGCCGCCCTGCGCGTGCATCCCCGCCATGCCGCCCAGCGAGGCCGACCCCACGGACGAGCCATGATAGGCGTTGTGACGGCTGATGATGATGTTCTTGTCGGGCTGGCCTTTCTCGGCCCAGTAGGTGCGGACCAGACGGATATTGGTGTCATTGGCCTCGGACCCGCCGGCTGCGAAGAACACGTGGTTTAGATCGCCCGGAGCCAGTTCGGCAATTTTCGCCGCCAGCGCAATAGCGGGGACATGGGTCGTTTTGAAGAACGTGTTGTAATAGGGCAGTTCGTGCATCTGACGTGCGGCCACGTCTGCCAGTTCATCGCGGCCATAGCCGATGTTCACGCACCACAGACCGGCCATGGCATCCAGAATCTCTTCACCGTCGCTGTCGGTCAGATAAACACCTTTGGCGCGCGTGATCACCCGAGCCCCTTCCTGACCCAGCGCCCCATTGGCGGAAAACGGGTGGAGGTGGTGCGCCGCGTCCAGTGCCTGCAACTCGGCTGTGGGCATGTGATTGGTGATGGTGGACATCCTGAAACCTCCTGCAGCAGTTGGTACTCAGAATATGATCAAATTTTTTGCTGTCAATCGAATCGCTGTTGCCTAGGCGGTGGCCAGCGCGCCGATCATCAGCTCCATCCCTTGTTCGATGTCCTGCGCGGTGGCCAGGGCGGCTTTTTCTGCGTCTCCTTTGCGTAGGGCGGCAATGATGTCTTTATGCCTGTCCGGCAGGCTTTGCGTTCCGAAACGCCCACTGACAACCCGCAGCGATGGGCCGAAGCGAAGCCACAGCCGTTCGGCCAGTTCGCGCAGAATCGGGGCGTTGGCATGGGCATACAGCGCCTCGTGAAACGCGTAGTTCAATTGCAGGTATCCGCTGACATCGCCATCCGCGATCATACGATCAAGGCGCTGGTCCAACCGTTCCAGCGCGTCGATATCCGAAGGTTTCAGATTGGCTGTCGCCAGACGAGAAAGTTCTGATTCTATTGACTTTCTGGCAAAGATCATCTGCGCGATATCCGAGTCCGATACCAGCGGAACACTGACCCTGCGATTGCCCTGAAACACCAATGCCCCGTCCGAGATCAGACGACGGATCGCTTCGCGTACCGGCGTCATCCCGACCCCAAGCGAATCAGTCAGTCCCTGGATCGTTACGGGCTGACCCGGAACCAGATCGCCGAACAGGATCTGAGATTTGAGGGTCTGGTACACCTGCTCATGTACTGGGCTTTTTTTGCCGTCCATCTTTGTCGTAGATGCCTTATTTTTGATCAAATCCAAGTGGTTCATTCCAATTTGCAAGCCGACAGCTTGCCGGGTTTGAACCGTCATGAAAGCATACTGCGTGCGGCTGAAAAACGCAAAACTTGATCAAATCCAAAAAACCGGGAAAATATCGGGACACTTGCAGGGAGAAGAAAATGTCAATCAAAACGCTGACACTGACAGCGGTCATCGCGTTGGGGGTTTCGGCGGCCTTTGCCGACGAGGTGCGTGTCTACAACTGGTCCGACTATATCGATGAGGACCTTTTGAAGAAATTCGAGGAAGAAACAGGTCTGACGCTGATCTACGACGTGTTCGACAGCAACGAGGTTCTCGAAACCAAGATGCTGGCCGGTGGATCGGGCTATGATGTCGTGGTGCCGTCGGGCACGTTCCTTCAGCGCCAGATCCAAGCGGGCGCCTTTCAGGAACTGGACACAGCCAAGCTTTCGAATGCCGGAAACCTCTGGGATGTCATCCAGGACCGCACGTCGGGTTACGATCCGAACAACGCCCATTCCATCAACTACATGTGGGGGACGACTGGAATTGGCGTGAATGTCGGCAAGGTCAAAGAAGCCTTGGGTGACGATGTGGCGCTGAACAGCATGGATCTGGTTCTGAAACCAGAAAACATGGAAAAGCTTGCCTCATGCGGTGTGCATTTCCTGGATGCACCATCTGAAATGATACCGATGGCGTTGCAGTATCTGGGTGAAGACCCGGACAGCCACGATCCGGATGTGATCAAGAAGGTCGAAGGTGTTCTGACCGCGGTGCGCCCGCATATCCAGAAATTCCACAGCTCGGAATATATCAACGCGCTGGCAAACGGGGATATCTGCGTCGCCGTTGGTTGGTCGGGCGATATCCTTCAGGCGCGGGACCGCGCGGCCGAGGCGGATAACGGGGTCGAGATTGAATACCACCCGTTTGCCGAAGGCTCGTTGATGTGGTTCGACCAGATGGCCATTCCTGCGGATGCGCCGAACCCGGAAGGGGCGCATAAGTTCCTCGATTTCATCCTGGACGCCAATAACATGGCCGCCGCGTCGAACTATGTGTACTACGCCAACGGCAACAAGGCCTCGCAGGAATTTCTGGCCGAGGACGTGATCGGCGATCCGGCGATTTACCCGGATGAGGCCACGATGCAGAACCTCTACATCACGACGCCATACCCGTCGAAAACCCAGCGGGTCGTGACCCGTCTGTGGACCAAGATCAAGTCAGGCACCTGATCATTCAACACGGGGCGGGTGGACCGCCCCGTGTTCATTTTGTCCGTAGAGATCGACGGGGGCCGCTTTGAACACCGAAGTCTTTGCGCCGTGGGATGACCCACAGGCGAAACCACTTATCCAGTTCCAGAATGTGACCAAAAGGTTCGGCGGTTTTACCGCCATCGACAACCTGTCGCTGGACATTTTCGAACGGGAATTCTTTGCTCTGCTCGGCCCGTCCGGTTGCGGCAAGACCACGATGATGCGGATGCTGGCAGGGTTCGAGACCCCGACCGAAGGGCATATCATGCTGGGCGGTCAGGACATTGACCCGATCCCGCCGAACAAGCGGGCGGTGAACATGATGTTCCAGTCCTATGCCCTGTTCCCGCATCTCAGCATCTGGGACAACATCGCCTTTGGTCTGCGCCGGGACAACATGCCCAAGCATGATCTTGAAGACCGGGTCGAGGAAATGCTACGCCTGACCCGGCTGGAGCAATTTGCCCGCCGCAAGCCGCATCAGATCTCGGGTGGGCAACGGCAAAGGGTGGCGTTGGCGCGGTCACTGGCCAAGGCGCCAAGGTTGCTTTTGCTGGATGAACCGCTGGGCGCGCTGGACAAGAAACTGCGGCAGGACACGCAGTTCGAACTGATGGACATTCAGGAAAAAACCGGCACGACCTTTGTGATCGTCACCCACGATCAGGAAGAGGCGATGACCGTTGCCAGCCGCGTTGCCGTAATGGATCAGGGCAGGCTGATGCAGGTCGCCACGCCGGATCGCATCTATGAGACCCCGAATTCGGTCTACGTCGCAGACTTCATTGGCGATGTGAACATTATCGAAGGCCGCGCGACATCAAACGGTCAGGATACCTATCAGATCGACTGGGCCGAGGGGCAGGCCCCGCTGACCGCAACCTCGGACGCCGGGTTCTCGAATGGCCAATCCTGCCATCTGGCAATCCGGCCCGAGAAGGTGACAATTTCCGCCGACCGCCCAACAGACGCAATCAATGCCATTCAGGGCAAGGTGCATGACATCGCCTATCTGGGCAATCTGTCCACCTATCACGTCGAACTGGCAAACGGCACGATCATCAAGGCGCAATCCGCCAATACCCGTCGCATCTCGCGCCGGTCGTTCACGTGGGAAGACCCGGTCTGGCTGTCCTGGACAGCAACGGCTGCGGTTCTGCTGGCGAACTGATGCGCCGCGCCCTGCTGATTGCCGTTCCCTATGTCTGGCTGCTGGCGCTGTTCATGGTGCCGTTCTTCATCGTACTGAAGATCTCTCTGTCCGACACTGAACTGGCGATCCCGCCCTATACGCCGACGCTGGACCTTTCGCAGGGATGGGCCGGGATCAAGGACTTCTTCAGCCAGCTGGATTTCGAAAACTTCGTCTGGCTGACCGAGGATGACCTGTATTGGAAGGCTTACCTATCCAGCGTCAAAATCGCCCTAATCTCGACCTTTTTCACATTGCTGGTGGGCTATCCGATCGCCTATGGCATGGCGCGCGCGCCCGAGGAATGGCGGCCGACGCTGATGATGCTGGTGATCCTGCCGTTCTGGACCTCGTTCCTGATCCGCGTCTATGCGTGGATGGGCATTCTGTCGAACGAAGGATACCTGAACCAACTGCTGCTCTGGACGGGCATCATCTCGACCCCCTTGACGATCCTGAACACCAACACGGCGGTCTATATCGGCATCGTCTACACCTATCTGCCCTTCATGATCCTGCCGATTTATTCCGCACTGGAACGGATGGACGAATCCCTGATCGAAGCTGCCGAGGATTTGGGCTGTTCGCGGCTGCAAGCCTTCTGGCTGGTGACCATCCCGCTGTCGCGTCCCGGCATAATCGCGGGCTGCTTCCTTGTGATGATCCCTGTAATTGGTGAGTTCGTGATCCCGTCCCTGCTGGGCGGCTCGGGCACGCTGATGATCGGTAAGGTTCTGTGGGAAGAGTTCTTCTCGAACCGCGACTGGCCCGTCGCCAGTGCCGTTGCTGTTGTCCTGCTGTTGATCCTGGTGATCCCGATTGTGCTGTTCCAGCGTAACCAGCAAAAACAGACGGAGGCCGAACAATGAGCAGGTTAAGCTGGTTCAACACGGTCTCGCTGACGCTGGGGTTCGCCTTCTTGTATATCCCGATGCTGATCCTGATCATCTACAGCTTCAATGAAAGCAAGCTGGTCACAGTCTGGGCGGGTTTCTCGACCAAGTGGTATGGAGAGCTGTTCCAGAACGAACAGATCCTGGATGCCGCATGGGTGACGTTGCGCGTGGCCGTGCTCTCATCAACGATCGCCACCATTTTGGGCACTGCTGCCGCCTATGTGTTGGTACGCGGAGGGCGTTTCTTTGGCCGTACCCTGTTTTCGGGCATGATCTATGCGCCGCTGGTGATGCCCGAAGTCATCACCGGATTGTCGCTGCTGTTGCTGTTCATCGGCATCGGATTGGATCGGGGCATCCTGACCATTGTGTTGGCGCACACGACGTTCTCGATGTGCTTTGTGTCCGTTGTCGTCTCGTCGCGGCTTGTGACGTTCGATCAGTCGCTGGAAGAGGCCGCGCTAGATCTTGGTTGCTCTCCGGCGCAAGCGTTTCGTCTGGTGACCCTGCCGATTATTGCGCCTGCCGTGATCTCGGGCTGGTTGCTGGCCTTCACCCTGTCGCTGGACGATCTGGTGATCGCGTCCTTTACCTCGGGCCCGTCGGCCACGACCTTGCCGATGCGGATATTCTCGGCCGTGCGTCTGGGGGTCAGCCCTGAAATCAACGCGCTGTCGACTATCATGATCGCGGTTGTCACCCTTGGCGTGATCACCGCCTCGTTGGTGACAAAACGCGCGATGATGCGGCAGCGACAAGATGAAATGGCCGCTGCCCGAACGGAATGAGGCGCATTTTCCCCGACTATACCTACGGTCCCGGCCCGCGCGCGGGGTGTTGGTGGGATGAAACCTGCCCCAGCCCCGATTGGCCGGTGCAGAAAGGTGATCAGAGCGTCGATGTCGCCATAATTGGCGGAGGTTTCACCGGCGTCTCTGCCGCGCTGTATCTGGCAGACGGCGGGGCCTCGGTCGCGGTGTTCGAGGCGGAAACCCCCGGCTGGGGCGCCTCGGGTCGCAACGGCGGGTTTTGCTGTCTGGGCGGCTCAAAGCTGAACCACGGGACCATGGTGCGCCGGTTCGGCGAACACGAGGCGGACGCCTACGGGCAGGCAGAACAGGATGCGGTCCAGCTGGTTGCCGGGTTGCTGAACAAGCATGAGATCGATGCCGACACACATTCCGCAGGCGAAACCCAACTGGCGCATACCAAGCGCGCAATGACCCGTCTGCGTCGGCATGCAGACAAGAACGGCACCCTGCACGAGGCCAACGACCTGCCCGCGTTGGGGCTGAACGGCCCGTTTCACGGTGGCTACACGACTCCCGCCGGCTTTGGCCTGAACCCGCGCAAATATCTGTTTGGCCTCGCGCAGGCTGCGCAGGATCTGGGGGTGCAGCTTTATCAGAAAAGCCCGGTTCAGCGCGTCCAGAAATCCGGGCCGGGGTTTCGGCTGACCACCCCCAAAGGCTGTGTACAGGCCGACACGATCCTGATCTGCACCAATGGCTATTCAAGCGAGGATGTGCCGGACTGGTTGTCTGGCCGGTATCTACCGGCGCAATCCACCGTTCTGGTCACACGCCCCCTGACCGAGGCAGAGAAGATGGCGCAGGGCTGGACCTCGGATCAGATGTGCTATGACACGCGGCATTTGCTGCACTATTTCCGATTGATGCCCGACGGGCGATTCCTTTTCGGGATGCGCGGTGGCCTGCGATCCTCGGACCGGGCCGAGGCTGCAATTCGTCACAAGGTGCAAAGGGATTTCAGGCGAATGTTCCCTGCCTGGGCCGGGATCGAGATCACGCATATCTGGTCGGGCATGGTGTGCCTGTCCCACGGTTTGGTGCCTTATGCGGGCCCGGTGCCCCGGCAACCCGGCCTGTTCGCGGGTTTTGCGTTTCATGGCAACGGCGTTGCAATGGGCACCTATTGTGGTCGGGCCTTGGCGCGATTGGCTCTGGGACAAGATGCCGGGCTGCCCGGTCCGATGACACAGCCTCCGCAGCGATTTCCCCTTGGCAGGTGGCGACGCGCGGTTCTGCCGCCTGCTTATGCGGCCATGTCGATCGCGGATTGGTGAGTTCGGATCAGCGCAGTGCCTCGATCTCAAGTTCCAAACCGTGCCGGTAATCCGGTGCACCGTTTTCCATCCGCCACAGACAATACGCCGCCATGCGCCAGGCGAACCATGGGTGCAACTGTCTGTACCGGGCCGTAATCGCCTTATCCCGATAAGCTGTCAGGAACCGTTCTGTCTGATCGGTCGCCAAAGGCGCCCCCCGGTATAGTTTCTGCATCGCCGGGGACAGGAACATCGCCAAATCCTCACAAGGATCCCCCAACGCAGGACATTGCCAGTCGATCAGGGTCAAGCCGGTATCTGCCACCAGAATGTTGCCCGGCACAGGATCGCCATGGATCAGGCAAACATCAGAAATCGGTTCGACCGCGTGTGAGGGCCGCAAGTCCAGCAGCGTCTGACGGGTTTGGGACGAACACCGATCAAGGATTCTTAGCCCGTGCTGTTCCAGATCCGCGCTGCCATTGCACCCTTCTGGTGCCGGAACCGGAAATTGCTGCCGGTGCAAATCCCAAAGCAGCTCGGCCACCGGCTCGGGCTCCTTGTCCCAGGGTGATCCGCGCGCGTGGTCGTAGAACACCCAGCGGTCCTGCTGGTGCCGCCCTGCGGCGCGCAGCCGAGGCACAAATCCGGTGGGTTCCAGCGCTTTCAGGCAGCGGGCTTCCAGTTCGGCATCGTTGCCAAACAGAGGGTTGCGCAGGGATGAGCTATAGAGTTTCAAAACCCTGTCGCAATCGCCGCCAAGCACCTTCCAGACCTGATTGGTCCGCCCGCCATATAGGGTCTCGAAACGCGCACCTTCATGAACCAGCGCTTTGTCGATCAGCTGCTGGACAAGGTCGGGCGGAGGTTTGGGCAGGTCGGGCAGGGCGTTAACCAGTTCTTCAAGCGAGTCGCGAATGGCCTAGCTTTGGCCCGCCCGGCCCGTCAGTTCAAGCGCCCGCGCGCACGGCTGTGACCTGATCGGTGGGAACAACCTGCCCGCTTTCAAGGGTCAGCAGGATCGACGCGTCTCCGATCTGGGCTTCTACCACCCGGCTGTATGAGGCGGCGGGCGTGTCCGACAACCGGTCACCATCCTGAAAACTGCGGAGCGTGGCCGTGTAGGTTCCGGGGGGCAGCGGATTGCCGTCGGCGTCGGTACCAGCCCAGATAAACTCGGTCTGATCCAGCGGCACATCTGTCCGGCTGACAACCGCGCCTTGTTCGTCCCGGATGATCATCGTCGCTTTGTCCGCCGCATCATCGGGCTGGGCGAACAAGGTCACGGGCGCGTTTTCAAACCGGAATCCCGCGGTCGAGCGCACGTCCATTCCAACCCAATTCGCCAGTTCGCCAAGGTTCAGACCCCCCATGCTGGCTGTCAGCGAGGACAGCAGATCATTGGTCTGCACCTGCTGCTCAACCATCGAAAACTGCGCAAGCTGCGAGGCGTATTCGGTGGAATCCATCGGCTCCAACGGGTCCTGATTCTGGGCCTGTGTGGTCATCATCAGCAGAAAGGTTTCGAAATCGGATGCAATGGCCGAGCTTTGAGTGCTGGCTGCCGTCTGAGTCTGGCTTGTGCTTTGCGCAAGCTGGGTTGGGTTTATCATTGTCATAACCTCATATCGATGCCCCTGCCCGGGGCCGATTTCTGTGGAATTGCATTTGTATGGACCGCCGCTTCTTCGGATGGCATCTCGACAAAGCCAGAGGTGTTGGGATCGCGCGCGTCCTGCCGAAGGTCCGAAGACGTGCCCAGATCGACGGACAGATCGCCATAGCCAAGCTTCTGGAACTCGGCGTTCAACACGGCAATATGTCGGCGCATCAGGTCCAGCGTTTCAGGACGCTCGGCGGCAATCGTGACATAAAACCCGTCATCGCGGCCATTCAGTACGATTGAAACCCGCCCCAATTCTTCGGGGTTCAGTGCAATCTCGATCGCGCCTGACCCGGGCCGCGCCTGCACCGCCGCGGCCATTTGTCCGGTAATGGCCCGTGCGACCTCGGCACGCGCCGTCTGTGCGGGCGCGCTGAGTGACGGGGCCGATTCACGCGAAGATTGCAACACCGGCTCATCGGCCATAACAGGCAGAGCCTCTGGTTTCTCGACAGGTCCCGGTTTTTCAACCTCACGAGGGGTGGCCGTCGCCAGAATCTGCATCTGAGCGGTGCTGGGAGGTCGATCCATTGGCACCTGCGACTGCGGTGATTTTGGCAGGTCGCTCGCGATCTTTGGGGCATCCCGATGCATTGTCACCTGCCCTTTGGATGACAGCTCCGGCCCGTTTGTTGAACGTGCCGCGAAAGCCGATTCGACGGGCGTTCCAAT
This sequence comes from Ruegeria sp. N4, assembly GCF_056531425.1. Lineage (NCBI taxonomy): Bacteria > Pseudomonadati > Pseudomonadota > Alphaproteobacteria > Rhodobacterales > Roseobacteraceae > Ruegeria > Ruegeria sp. N4. The sequence continues at coordinate 145,140 of NZ_JBQFLT010000008.1, read as the reverse complement.
GTTCACCTGCGTGGCTGCAGGCGACGCATTGGGCGGGGCGTTGTTTCGCGTGTCCGGCTGCGGCACGGCTGCTTGTACGTCTTTGGGCGGGGCGGGGTCATGCAGGATCGTTGCTTGTGCCGCCGGGCCAGCTTCCAAAGTTTGCGGCACCGTCTGTGTGCCAATCGTCACTTGTGTTTGCACTGTTTTCCCCGTGGGCGGCGCCTGTTCAATGGCACGTTCGCCAACCGGCACCGGCTTGACCTCGCCCACAGCGAGCGTGGGGGCAGGAGGCTCGGCTTCGATATCGGGCCCGTCGGCGGCAATCTTGGCTTCGGGTAAATCAACCCCTTCTTCTGTCACCTCGGGTATGGGATCTTGTTTCGGCGCAGAGTCCTGCTGATCCAGAATATCCTGAAACTGCGCCGTCTTTTTTGACGCATCCGATTCGTGCGTCGCAGCCTCGGGTTTGGCAGTCGATGTGGGCGCGTTTGTCGCCAGTGTCAGCGGGTTGGGCATTTTGCTCCGGCTCCGTCTTGTGTGACCTGAAATCTGCCCTCAGGAAGTTACATTTATTTTAACCGCTTTCCTCTTTGATCGAGAAAGTTCGATGCAATTTTCGGAGAAAGCAATGAAGGTTTCGGCCCTCCCCCCACCGGTTCCAACCACGGATAAGCTCAGGTCTGCAGCCGTTGAGCTTGAGGCCGCATTCCTGGCGGAGATGTTGAAATCCGCCGGTCTGGGGGAATCGCGCGACTCGTTCGGCGGCGGGGCCGGAGAGGATCAGTTCTCGTCCTTTCTGGTTCAGCATCAAGCACGACAACTGGCCCAGTCCGGCGGCGTCGGGCTGTCGGAACTTTTACTCAAATCAATGATGGAGCGCAGCAATGACAGCTGATTCCGATACGATTCTGATAAGGTCGCTGGAAGAGATTCTGGATCTTGAACGCGCAGCATTGGTTGACGGTGATCTGGATCGCCTGACCCTGATGGTGCCGGAAAAAGAAAAGCTGATCGGTGCGATCAACGATCTTCAGGTTCGCGACAGCGCCGAGTTGATTCGCGTTCAGCAAAAGGTCGAACGCAATCAGGCCCTGCTGAACAGCGCAGCAGACGGCATCCGCGCCGTGGCCGCCCGAATGGCCGAACTGCGCCGGGTACGCCAGGAATTCAGCACCTATGGCGCAGATGGCCAGCGCAACGGGTACAAGGTGCGAAGCCATGCAAAGCTGGAAAAACGGGCATAGCCGTCGGTTTGATTCAAATCCGAAATTTCCGGGTTGGGCGTTTTAGCACTCCGTTAGGGGATCACGGTCAAGAGTGTCCCTGCACTTGATGAACACAGGTGGCGCGAACGGCCTCAGGGTGCGTCGCACAGGTCAGAACGACAGCAAAGCCCGCAGGCATTGCGGGGTGAAACTGGGCGCAAAAGGCCCGAACGGAAAAGGATGAAAGCTATGTCCAGCATTCTGACAAACAATGGCGCAATGGTTGCGCTGCAGACCCTGAAGTCGGTCAACAAGAACCTTGAAATGACCCAGAACGCGATCTCGACCGGTAAGGATGTCGCGACCGCCAAGGACAATTCGGCCGTGTGGGCGATCTCCAAAGTCATGGAGTCGGACGTCAAAGGCTTCAACGCTATCAAGGACAGCCTGTCACTGGGCGAATCCACCGTTGCCGTTGCGCGGAATGCGTCGGAAACGGTGACCGACCTGCTGACCCAGATGAAAGGTAAAATCGTTGCCGCGCAGGAAGGCAATGTTGACCGCGCCAAGATCAATGACGACGTGACTGCCTTGCGCGATCAGATCGCATCGGTCGTCGGGGCCGCGCAGTTCAACGGTCTCAACCTGGTGGATGGGACTGCGGGCACCGTCTCGATCCTGTCCTCGCTTGACCGTGATGGCACCGGTGCCGTGAACTCTGCGTCGATTTCAGTGGCCAGCCAGGACCTGTCGATTGGTGGGTATACGGCCAAGGGCGTTCTTGCCGGTTCGGACGGTGCAACAACCGACAATGACGTGGCAGGCTTCACCATGGACCGCACCACGGGCACTGGCGACATTCTCATCGACAGTTCGACAGACAACTTCGAAGTCGGTGACAGCGTGTCGATCCGCGTTGGCGATCAGGAAGTGTCATATACGATCCAGGACAGCGATCTTGATCCGTCCGGAACCTATGACGAAAACTACACCGATGCTCTGGTCGCGGTCGGCCTGAAGAATGAGATCGATGCACTGGGTATCACGGGTCTTGCAGTTGATTATGACGCGTCCAGTGCGCCGAGCACCCTGTCCTTCGCGACGGGTACCGCCGCTGCGGGTGCTGATGCGGATCAGGATATTTCTGTCTCTGCTCAGTTCACCAACGCGGGTTCTGGCGGTCTGGGTGCGCTGAGCTCGATTGACGTGTCGACCGATGCAGGTGCAGCGGCAGCACTGGGCACGATCGAAACGCTGATCGATACCTCGATCGATGCGGCGGCGGCCTTTGGGTCCGTGCAGGGTCGGATCGAAACCCAGCAGGATTTCGTTTCGAAACTGACCGACTCGTTCAAGTCCGGTATCGGCTCGCTGGTTGATGCCGACATGGAAGAGACCTCGGCCCGGTTGCAGGCCCTGCAGGTACAGCAGCAGCTGGCAACCCAATCGCTGTCGATTGCCAACCAGGCGCCGCAGTCGATCCTGTCGCTGTTCCGTTAATTCCGGAACCTGGTCGGGGCGCGGGTTTCGCGCCCCGGCATTGACCGCATGAAGACGGCCTATTGGAAGGATTTCAAGTGACCCCGCAAATGCTTGCTCACAACGCCTACGCGCAAACCGCAGCCCCTATTCGAACGCCGCGCGATACTGAATTCGAGGCGATCTCGAAAATCACGCGCCGTCTCAAAGCGGCCGCAGCACGCAAGTCAACTGATTTTGCCGGATTTGTTCAGGCCGTGCATGAAAACCGACGTCTGTGGACGGTTCTTGCAACGGGGGTGTCTGACTCGGATAACGCCCTGCCCAATGATCTGCGGGCCCGCATTTTCTATCTGGCGGAGTTTACCGAACATCACAGCAGTCAGGTTCTGACCAACAACGCAACCATTGATCCCTTGTTGGAAATCAACACCGCAGTTCTGCGCGGGCTGCGTCAAGGTGGGGCCGCGTGATGGGGGGGCTGGTCCTGAAATTGGCCCCGAAAGAGAGGGTTCTGATCAACGGCGTTGTCATTGAAAACGGGGATCGACGCAGCCGGTTCTCGATCATGACGCCGCAGGCCAATGTGCTGAGGTTGCGGGATGCCATTCACCCGGATGAGGTGAATACACCCGTCCGTCGTGTCTGTTACGCCGCGCAGCTTGTTCTGTCCGGGGATATGGATCCTGTTTCGGCAAGACAACAACTGCTGCGCCGCGTTGAAGAACTGAGTCAGGTTTTCACCGATGCCGACAGCCGGCGCGTTCTGACGGAAGCAACCGATGCGCTGGTGGCCGAGCATTATTATAAATGTCTGAAATCGCTCCGCTCGCTATTGCCGAGGGAAGAGCGTTTGATGGCCTATCAGCAATGACTTTCCAACCCGTCATACCCACTGGCGGGCTGGTCGGCTGGCGTTTTCTGCAACGCACGTACGATTCGCAGTTTCAGGCCTTTTCGACCTCGAACATCAACGAGCGAGAGACACGGTATTTTCTGGAAAACATCGGTCAGGTCGAAACAGCCGAACAACTGGTGTCGGATCGGAGGCTATTGCAAGTCGCACTTGGGGCGTTCGGGCTTGAGGGTGATCTGGATAACCGCTTTTTCATCCGCAAGATCCTTGAGGATGGAACCAGCGCCGATGATGCCTTGTCCAACCGGCTGGCAGATAAACGGTATCGCGAGTTCTCGGACGCTTTCGGATTTGGCCCCGGTCAGGTGCGGCGGACCGGGTTTGCATCGCTTATGGAACAGGTCGCACAGGACAACATGACCGCCCGTTTCGAGATCTCGGTAGGTGACTCGGATGAGTCCATGCGTATCGCCCTTTATGCGCAACACGCACTGACCGAGCTGGCTGAGGCGGATACAAGCACGGACACGAAGTGGTTCGATCTGATGGGGTTACCGCCGCTGCGCAGCATGATGGAAACGGCATTGGGATTATCTGCGTCCTTCGGGCAGTTGGACATTGATACGCAATTGGTCGAGTTCAAAGAGCGTTTGTTCAGTCTGACGGGCTCTGAAGATCTGTCGCAATTCACGGATGAGGGCGCTGTGTCCCGCCTGACCGATACCTACCTTGCGCGCAGCCAGATTGCGCAGTTGCAGAACACGATCTCTCCTGCGCAGACCGCGCTGATCCTGCTGGGGGCCGGGTAATCCTATGATGGCCGAACAAGTCACGGGATGAACCGTCTTTGGCGAAACCGGGTTCGCCGAAGACTATGATTGCACCGCTGGTCGAAAGACCCGGATCGAGGCACAGGCAAGCTAAGAATTCAGGATGTCATCTGCAGATGTGCGCAATGCATAGGATCTGACCGGTTTGGACACATTATGCAACGCGACCTCGCCCAAGGGCTGCGCATTTGCGCAGGCCGGCGCGATGTCTTCCGAAACTACGATGCGGTGCCCAACGGTTTTGCCGAACTCCCCCAACCGGGCGGCGACATTGGCAGCCTGACCGATCACGGTGAAATCCAACCTTTCGCGCGAGCCGACATTGCCATAGGTCACACGCCCATAGGCCAGACCGATCGAGCAATCGCAATGGGTGTCGGTGCCGGCTTGCCGCAACTCGCCCAGTCGTTCGACAATTCCAATTGCCGTACGTTGCGCGCTTTCTCGCGCGACCGCGGGGTCGTCGATGGCCGGAAAGACAGCAAGCACAGCGTCGCCGATGAATTTCAGAACTTCTCCCCCATTGTCGTGAACGATGCCGGATACGGTTTCGAAAAACTCATTCAGAAGGTTGATATAAGCCGCACGTCCCAATTTCTCTTCAAGGCTGGTCGAATTGCGCAGATCGCAGAACATGATCGCCGCATCAATCTCATCCCCGTCGCCGCGACGGATTTCACCACCCAGAACCCGCGCCCCGGATCGTTTGCCGACATAGGTTTCCAGCAGAACCTGCGCGTTCTCGCGCTGCATGAACACTTCGTAATACCGAGCGATCACGGCCGAGCATTCAAAAACCAGCCCAAGATTTTCGGTCGTGAAGCCGTTGGGGTGATCGCAGGTCAGGGTCAGAACATTGGTGCGCCCGTCCGAAAACGGCAGCGGCATGGCGACATAGTCCGTTGCGCCCTTGGCCCTCAAATCCTCCATGATCGGGAAACTGTTATGGGGGTTCTCGTCGTTCAGCCGTTGCCGCACGCCACCCAGCCCGTTGGAAACATGACGCAGCGGGCTGTTGATAAACGCCGGATGGTCATGGATCTCGTAGGTTGGTGCGTGGGTCAGAATCTCGGCCTGATCCTTTTCCCAGATATAATGCTTGCCCACGATCAGGGGATGAAGCGACCAGGCCAGAATGCTGAGGCGTTGAATCGCGATCCCGTGTTCCAGCATTTTCTCGGCCAGCGCTTCTGTAAACGCCTCGGGCGTATTGGCGGTTGAGGCACCGCGCATCAGCCAATCAATCAAGGGGCCGCTGATGTTCCCGTCATCAGGTTCGCGCAGTTGGTTCTGGCCCAGATCGATCTCGGTATAGGCGCCGGGCATGAACCCGATATGGCCCTGAATCGCGATGCTTTCCGGCAGCGCGTCTTCATAGGCCCAGACGGAATTGGTCAGATGCTCACCCGGCAGGTTGATGTCATGATAGGTCGCGGTGCCCTTGAACGGGCAAAAGGTCTGCAGTTCGGTTTCCGAACTCAGGTCCACGCACAAATCCGCGCGCGGGATGTAGAGGGTGGGCGGCAGCCGTGTCTCATACATCACCTTGGCATTGTGGCTCTCGGCCAGAAGAATGTCGTTCCGGTAAATGGCAATTCTGCCTTTCAACGGCTCGACAGAGATTCCGTAACCTTTGGGTCTTGGTGTGGCGTGGACGTTCATGATCGACCTCCCTTGCCATGGGGTCCCAAAATAATGGGGTTTTCCGGTCTTTATTCCAAGGGGCACGGCCCAGTTTTTCCGCTGCGCCGGGTCACACCATCTGGATGACGTCCTTTTCGATGGACAGCATATAGCCCTTTTTGGCGATATTCTTGACCAACAATTCGCTGACCATCTGGGTGCCCAACGCGTCGCGAAGGCGTTTGATACGGGTGGCCCCGGCTGCCTCGTCACAATCGGCTGCATCACGGCCCGAGATCATCGCCTCGATCTGGGCACCTGACAGGACCTCGTCGTCAAGGCGGGATTCGGCCAGAATGGACAGGGTTTCCATCGCGGCAGGGGTCAGTTTGAAGTCCATGTTGTTGAGGTAAACCGTGTTTTCCTCGCGGCTGATCAAAAGCGAGGTCACCTGAATCCCGGTGCGTTCGATCTGTGCCATGCGCCGGTTCAGCAGCACCAGCATCACCAGAAACACAAAGGCCGAAATCAGCATCGCGCAGGAAAAGACAAGCAGCACATAGATGACCATCCGATAGCTGGCCAGCGTATCGGCAAAGGCGGTGCCGGATTGGGCCAGAATCTCCAACAGCCGGATTTCGGCCTGCGTGGTCAGGTCGCTTTCGACAAACAGCCTTTCGACCCGTGCGTTGAAGGCGTTGGCGTCGGGCAGGGTCCAGAACAGAAATGCGGCTGCGGTCACGAGAATGGCCAGGATGGCAGCAATGCCCAGCCCGACCAGTCGAACCCCGGAGCGTCTTGCGTCAGAAACGGAGATAGAATTTTCCGGCATTGGCCTTCCTTTGATCCAACCCTTCCGGCCCAAATACCGACATGACGTTCAGCAAGGTCCAGCCGGACCCGCGCAGGCGCTGCGCGACCTCCTGCTTTGCCTGCCCTTTTTTGCACGAAGACACCTGCATCACGCCGTAGTGCAGGCGCAACGGATTGTCCTGTTTGGCCTTGTAGTCGGCATAGCAATCCGCCGCCAAAGCAGAGGAGCCCACTGATAACAGGGTCGCAATGACCAGAGAAGAGAGGATCTGTTTCATAGGCCGCATCCTGCGCATGGGTGGCCGGGATATTCAATAACATAAGGGGTTAGACGCGGCTGATATTCGATAACAACCGCGCGTTATTGCTTGTCTGAAGGGGGCGGGCCCAGTGTCGGGGCATCACATTCGCGGTCCTTAGCGGGTCCGCCCCAAGTTGCGAAAGGACATGCATCATGCACCGCAAATTCATCGCCCTGATCGTCGCCACCGCCATTGCCGTTACCGGCGTTTCCGCCTCGCAAGCGCGGGCTGCGGATACCGGGGACATTCTTGGCGGGCTGGCCGCAATTGCCATCATCGGCGCGGTGGTCAATCACTATAACAAGGAAAAGCGCAGGGATCGGCCGAGCCGCCAGTATCATCACGTGTACAAGGAACCGAAGATCGTGCATCCACATGTTCGTCCGGTTCCGAAACGTGTGGCGCGATATGACCTGCCGCACCGGTGCCTGCGGACAATCAAAGGCTACGGACCCAACCGGCAGTTGCTTGGGCCAAAATGCCTGAAGAAACACTACAGACATGCCAATAGCCTGCCCAACCAATGCAAGGTCGGTTTCTGGAACGGCAAAAAGGTCAAGCGGGGGTATGAACCCGCGTGCCTGCGCCAGCAAGGATACCGCGTGGTTTACCAGTAATCGGTCACGAGCAGGAGCGGTGCCGCAAGAAGCACCGCGCAAGAGAGGGGGCGGCACAAGCTGCCCTCTCTTTTTTCTTGCGGTCGGTCGTGAAACGCGGTTTGCCAAAGGGATGATGGTACCGAATTTTGAACTAGAGCAGGCCCTGCTGGACCGGGGGCATCTGCGTGTCGCAGGTGTTGATGAGGTCGGGCGCGGCCCGCTGGCCGGGCCGGTTGTGGCGGCTGCGGTGATTCTGAACCCCGTCGATATTCCGGGCGGGTTGAACGATTCTAAGAAACTGACCGCCAAGCGCCGCGCCGCTTTGGATACGATCTTGCGGGACAGCGCCGAATTTGCGGTTGCCGAGGCGTCGGTGGAAGAAATCGACGAGATCAACATCCTGCGCGCCTCACATCTGGCCATGGCGCGGGCGGTGGCGGCCCTGGACCCTGCGCCCGATTTTCTGCTGATCGATGGCAATATGATACCGCGCGGCCTGAAAATCCCTTCGCAGGCGGTGGTCAAAGGGGATGCGCGATCGGTGTCGATCGCGGCGGCCTCGATCCTTGCCAAAAACTGGCGTGATCAGGTGATGGTGGATTTGGCGCAACAGCATCCGGGCTATGGGTGGGAGACAAACGCCGGTTATCCGTCAAAACAACACAAGGAGGCGCTGCAAAATCTTGGTGTGACCCCACACCATAGACGTTCGTTCAAGCCTGTCCACAATATCTTGTATCAAGAGTAAATCGTAAGTCGCTGATTCAAAAAAGAAATTGACGGCGAATCGTCTTTGACTCATCCTTGTCTCAACCAAATGAGCGCAAAAGCGCCGTGGATACTTGAGGCAGTAAAATGACAACAACCACCAAAAAGGGCGCAAAAGCGCTCCCTTTAAACACGATCCTATCCGGGGACTGCATTGATGTGATGAACAGTCTGCCCGAGGCGTCGGTTGACCTGATCTTTGCGGATCCTCCGTATAATTTGCAGCTCAAGGGGCAATTGCATCGCCCGGATAACTCTCAGGTGGATGCGGTTGACGACCATTGGGATCAGTTTTCCAGCTTTGGCGCCTATGACCAATTCACTCGGGACTGGTTAAAAGCGGCGCATCGTCTGCTGAAACCCAATGGCGCGATCTGGGTGATCGGGTCTTATCACAACATCTTCCGCGTGGGTTCGGCCCTGCAGGACGCCGGGTATTGGATCCTGAATGACGTGGTCTGGCGCAAGTCGAACCCGATGCCGAATTTCCGCGGCAAACGGTTCACCAACGCGCATGAGACGATGATCTGGGCGTCCAAACGCGAAGGTGCGAAATACACGTTCAATTATGAGGCGCTGAAAGCCCTGAACGAAGGCGTACAGATGCGCAGCGACTGGGTGCTGCCGATCTGCACCGGGCATGAACGGCTCAAGGATGAAAACGGCGACAAGGCACATCCGACGCAGAAACCGGAATCGCTGTTGCACCGGGTTCTGATCGGCTCGACCAATCCGGGGGATGTGATTCTGGACCCGTTCTTTGGCACCGGCACGACCGGCGCGGTTGCGAAGATGCTGGGACGCGAGTTCATCGGTATCGAGCGTGAGGAAAGCTATCGCAAAGTGGCCGAGAAACGTATTTCCAAGGTCCGCAAATTCGACCGTGAGGCGCTGGAAGTCAGCGCCAGCAAACGCGCCGAACCGCGCGTGCCCTTCGGCCAGCTGGTCGAGCGCGGCATGCTGCGCCCGGGCGAAGAGCTGTATTCCATGAACCAGCGCCACAAGGCCAAGGTGCGTGCCGACGGGACGCTGGTGGGCGACAACGTCAAGGGCTCGATCCATCAGGTCGGCGCACATCTGGAAAACGCGCCATCCTGTAATGGCTGGACGTACTGGTGTTTCAAACGCGACGGCAAGACTGTGCCGATTGACGTGCTGCGCCAGCAGATTCGCGCGGAAATGAACTGATTTCACGAAAACCGCCGGTGCCTGTGGCCTGACACATGGCACTACGCCTTGCCCCGCCGATCATCCGGCGGGGTCTTTTGTTTTGGCCGCAGGAATGGTTGCATGGGATCACTCTGATACCTGATACGAGAGTGATCCCTCATGACAGACACCAGCGCCAGCCCCTCGCGTTTTGAAAGGTTCTTTGTCACCCGGCCCGACAATTTCGATCTGGACAACAAATATACCGAAGCCGCGCTTGAACAGCACAAGCGCGAGGGGCTGGAACTGGCCGTTCGCGCCCGCTGGATCGCGATGGGGCTGACCGGGGTGCTGCTGATCTATCTGAACCCGCAGTGGGAGGTGTTGTGGTATCACTTCATCCTGCTGCTGATCTGCGCCAATGGCTGGCTGATCCGCCGCGCGGGCCGGGTGGGGCAATCGCGGGCTGAGCTGTTGCTGATCTTTGTCGATCTGCTGATCATGACCTTGGGCATGATCGTACCGAACCCGTTCAGCGATGATGTCCGACCGCTGGCGATGCAGTACCGGTTCGACAATTTCCAGTATTTCTTCATCATTCTGGCGGCGGGCACGCTGGCTTATTCCTGGCGCACGGTGATTGCCATCGGGTCTTGGACCGCAGGGGTATGGACTGCGGGGTGGATCATTGCCTGGTGGATCGCCACCCCGTTCCCCGGGATCAGCGAGCGGGTGGCGGATGCTTTACAGGGCTATCCGGATGTGGCCGAAATGTTGGATCCAAACAGTTTCCGGGCCGAATTGCGCATCCAGGAGGTGATCGTGTTTGTGATGGTCGCGGTGACGCTGGGCGTGTCCATGCGGCGGCTGAACCGGCTGTTGATGACCAATGCCGGGCTGGAGCGCGAGCGGGCGAACCTGTCGCGCTATTTCTCGCCCAATGTGGTCGATGAACTCAGCCAGAATGACGAGCCGTTGAAACAGGTGCGCAAGGAAAACATCGCGGTTCTGTTCATCGATATCGTGGGCTTCACCAAGTTTGCGGCGGGTCGCGATCCGTATGAGGTGATCGAGGTTCTGCGCGGGTTCCATGCCCGGATGGAGACCGAGGTGTTTCGTCATCATGGGACGCTGGACAAATATCTGGGCGACGGGTTGATGGCCACGTTTGGCACGCCGGTCCCGACGCCGCTGGATGCCACCAACGCGCTGGGCTGTGCGCGGGCGATGGTGGACATGATCGACCGCTGGAATCTGGAACGCCGCCGCGCGGGTGAGGTTGAGATTCATGTTGGGATCGGGGTCCACTATGGCTCGGTCGTGTTGGGCGATATCGGGGCCAACCGTTTGGAATTTGCGGTGATCGGCGATGCAGTGAATGTCGCCGCCAAGCTTGAGGCGATGACGCGCGACTATAAAGCGCGCGTTGTGGTCAGTGACGCGCTGCGGGCTCAGGCGTTGCAGGAAAGCCCCGCACACGCGATGGAAGGGTTTACTAGGCGCAGCGCTCAGGCCGTGCGCGGTGTGGCCGACCCCATGGATATCTGGGTGTACTGAGAGGCTCCCGCCCGTCGTTGCTGCATCACTGATGCAGCGCCTTCGGTTGGGCCGGGCAGCGCGCAGGGTGCGCTGCGGTCACGCATTTGGCTGGGGGTTCTGCGCCTTGTTGTAGGGATGCCAATCGGTGATCTCGGGGTAGTATTGCCGCCGCCAGGCCCGCACACGGGGGTTCATGACGCGCCGCCACAAGGGCGGGATCATCGCGGCCACCGTCATGACCGGGTAGCCATGGGGCAATTGCGGCGCGTCCTCTTTTGCGTGGTTTTGCAGCAACGGAAAGCGCCGGTTGGGTTTGTAGTGGTGATCCGAATGGCGTTGCAGGTTGATCAGCAACCAGTTTGACGCCTTTTGCGAGGCGTTCCAGGAATGGCGCGGCAGAACATGTTCGTATTTCCCGTCGCCGATATGTTTCCGGGTCAGCCCGTAATGTTCGACGTAGTTCACCAGTTCCAACTGCCAGATCGCCACGCCCGCTTGCAGCAGGAACAGCCCCAACCCGGACCATCCGCCGATCAGGGCCGCAAGCGCCAGCATTCCGCCCTGCAGCGCCCAATACCGCCAGAACGGGTTCGACGGGTCGGTCCAGGGGCGATCCTTGCGGGCCAGCTTGTCCCGCTCGGCTTTGAAGGCGGACATCAGGCATTGCAGCAGGACGCGCGGGTAGAACCGGTGGAAGCCTTCATTATACCGCGCGGTCACCGGGTCGCGCGGGGTGCCGACATAGCGGTGATGGACCAACAGATGCTCGGACCGGAAATGGGAATAGAGGACCATGGCAAGCAGGATATCGCCCAGCCAGCGTTCCAGCCGGGATTTCTGGTGCATCAGCTCGTGGCTGTAGTTGATGCCAACCGTACCCGAGAGGATGCCCATACCGAAAAACAGTCCGACCTTGGACCAACCTGACAGGTGATCGGTATGTGTCACGTACCAGATCAGCCCAAACAGGGTGGCAAACTGAACCGGCACCCAAAGCTTGGTCAGCAGGATGTACCAGCGCAGCACATTGTCGGGCGTTTCGGGATCGGCATTGTCGAGGTTAAGGCCGGTCAGGCGGTCCAGCGCGGCAAAGGCCCACCAGGTCGTCAGCGGGATCAGCAGAACCCACCAGCCGCCTGCGATAGCTGTGATCCAGATCAGGGGAACCAGCAGAAAGGACACCCAGAAGGGCAGTGCCGTTTGCCAGCGGGTCAGCGTCTCAGTTGTGATCATCATTCGTGCTCCGAACCGGTATGGGCAGCCTAGCCGGGCGACCCAATGGGGTACAACGGGCTAATTGCCCGCGCCACAGATCGTGGGCCTTGCGCATCACGGTTGGCAGGTCACTGGGTTTGAAATCGTGTTTGGGCAGTATCGTCATGCCGTTTGGTGTTTCGTGGTCCGGCAGGTCCGCTGTCCAGATACGCAGAACCAGATGGAAATGAGTGAACGTGTGACGCACTTCGCCGGGCAACAGGTTCCAGTCGGCACGGAACGGAGGTGCCTCGGCTGGTGCATCCGACCAGTCCGAGCCCGGCCAGCCCAGCATTCCGCCCAACAGCCCCTTGTCGGGACGACGTTCCAGCAGCAACGCTCCGTCCCGGCGCTGGGCGATGTAGATATGCCCGAAGCGGGTGGGTTTGGGCTTTTTCCGGGTTTTCTTGGGCAATTCCGCTTGGGTTCCTTCGGCGCGGGCCAGACATGGGTCACGCAGGGGGCAGATGCCGCAGGCGGGGGATTTCGGGGTGCAGATCGTTGCACCCAGATCCATCACTGCCTGCGCATGGTCGCCGGGGCGCTGATCCGGCGTCAGCGCGGCGGCCTTGGCCTTCAGAACGGGTTTGGATCCGGGCAGTGGATCATGAATGTCATAAAGCCGCGCCATGACACGCTCGACATTGCCGTCCAGCACGGTCTCGGGCCGGTCAAAGGCAATGGATGCGATGGCAGCGGCGGTGTAGGGGCCGATTCCCGGTAGGTTCAGCAGGGCGTCATAGGTGTCGGGAAACCGCCCGTCATGCTGATCGGCCACGACCCGGGCGCATTTCAGCAGGTTGCGGGCGCGGGCGTAATAGCCAAGCCCTGCCCATTCGCCCATCACCTGATCATCCGGCGCGGCGGCGAGGGCCTGAACGGTTGGCCAGCGCGAGGTGAAACGCATGAAGTAATCACGCACGGCAGCAACGGTTGTTTGTTGCAGCATTACTTCGGACAACCAGACGCGATAGGGGTCTGGCTGCACGCCTGCGGCACGATCCGCAGGCCCCACGCGCCATGGCATGTCCCGCGCGTGGCGGTCATACCATTCGAGCAACGCGGCGCTCAGGTCGAATTCAGGGCTGTCACGCAAGATTTATCTAACTCTCTGTCGGGTTTCGCTGGCACCTGCCGTTTCGCCCATTACAATAGCGGCGCAAGAGTTGGAAACCAGATGCAGCGCAGACGTTCTTCGACCCGCGGGTTCAAACGGACCGCGACATTGCTGAACGACCAGATCAGGCGCGCCGGGGAAAGCCGGGGCTTTGCCGTGTCGCGTCTGTTGACCCACTGGGCCGAGATTGTGGGGCAGGACACCGCCTCGATCGCGCGTCCGGTGAATGTGGGCTATGGCAAGGGCGGGATCGGCGCGACGCTGACCCTTTTGACCACAGGCCCGCAAGCGCCGATGCTGGAGATGCAGAAGGAACAGCTGCGCGGCAAAGTGAACGCCGTATACGGCTATAACGCGATCAGCCGCATTCGCATCACCCAGACCGCTCCGACAGGATTTGCCGAGGGGCAGGCCAGTTTCGATCACAAGCCGAAACAAGCGAAACCGGAAATAAAACCAGAAATTGCAGCCGAGGCAGACAAAGTGTCGCGCGATGTTCACGATGGTGATTTGCGCGCTGCCCTTGAACGTCTGGGCCGCAACGTTTTATCCAAACAGAAACGCTGAGAAAGGGCTGAGAATGAGCCGTATTGCAACCGTAATCTGTGCGGCTGTCGCCGTCGCCGCTGGCGGCTATTGGCTGACAACCTCGAATTCCACCCCCGCCAACCCGCTGGTTGGCAGTGCTATCGCGCAAGAGGCTGATCTGGACACCTCGACCATCGTCGAAATGGTGCAAGGGGCCGAGGACGCGCCGGTCGAGATCATCGAATACGCATCCTATACCTGCCCGCATTGTGCGAATTTCCATCAGGGCGCGTATAAGCAGCTCAAGAAGGATTTCATCGACACCGGCAAGGTCAAGTTCATCTACCGCGAGGTGTATTTTGACCGCTATGGTCTGTGGGCCTCGATGGTGGCGCGCTGCGCGGGTCCCGAGAAGTTCTTTGGCATCACCGACCTGATCTATGAGGGTCAGTCCGAATGGACCCGCGCGGGCGGCCCGCCGGAAATCGTGGATGAACTGCGCAAGATCGGGCGTCTGGCCGGGATCGATGGGGATCAGCTAGAGGCCTGTCTGCAGGACGGTACCCGCGCTCAGACACTGGTTGCGTGGTATCAGGAAAACGCCGAGCGTGACGATATTCAGGCCACCCCGTCCTTTATCGTCAACGGCGAGAAGGTGTCGAACCAGTCCTACGAGGATTTCAAGCGGCTGATCGAAGCCGAGCTTGGCAGCTAAACCCATTCCCGGTCAGCCCGTTCAGGGCTGGCCGGATCCATCAGGGCGAAGGTGCCGCCTTTAACAGCATCTCGCACACAGGATCGGCATCTGCCACTTGCAGGCGCACCGGCAGGGTCACGATCTTGCGACGAAAGGCATCGGGCAACCGGACCGCATCTTTCTCCGTTGTCACCATCTGGGCACCCAAAGACCGGGCTTCGTTTTCAAGCCGGGTCATAAGGGCTGCCGTCAGCGGTTGGTGATCGTCCAAAGCCTCGGCCCGCAGCAGCTCGGCCCCTTGCTGGCGCAGGGTCTGGAAGAACTTCTCGGGATGTCCGATGCCTGCAAAGGCCAGCACGCGCGACCCGGCCCAGTCCATTCCTGTTTGCAAAGGTTCGACGACACCGGTCGCGTGCGGCACTGAAATCTGATCGCCCCACTGATCGGCAAATACCTGTTGCGCGGGGGCGTCGCCAAGGGACAGAACCAGATCGGCGCGTTTCAGGCCCACATCGACGGGTTCGCGCAAAGGCCCAGCAGGCAGGCACAACCCGTTCCCGAACCCGCGTTGCGCGTCCACCACGATGATCGAGAAATCCTTGGCGACCGAGGGGTTCTGGAACCCGTCATCCAGCACGATCACACTTGCGCCTTCTTGCGCGGCAGCACGCGCACCGGTGGCGCGATCCTTGGCCACCCAGACCTCGGCAAACATGGCCAGCAGCAGCGGTTCGTCGCCGACCTGCGCGGCTGAATGTTTGCTTGGATCGACCCGCACCGGTCCTTCCAGCGACCCGCCATGTCCGCGTGTCACGATATGGGGTTCGTGCCAGGCGTTGCGCAACTGTTCGACAACCCAGATCGCCGTGGGGGTCTTGCCGGTTCCGCCTGCATTCAGATTGCCGATGCAGATCACCGGAACGCCCGGATTGACCCCGGCATCGGCTGCAACGCGGCGCGCGGTTGCCGAGGCGTAGATACGACCCAGAGGGGCCAGCAGCCGGGCCCGCAGGTCCAGCTTGTCGGGGCCGGTATTCCAGAACTCAGGTGCTCGCATCATCTGCACTCCGCTGGTCCAGCGCTTCCTGCACCATCTCGATCAACTGGTCGGCCTGCGGCGCGCCTTCGGTGATCATTTGCCATCCTGCAAGGGCCATGCCCGCCGCCTGATCGGGGGCCAGAAGCTCGACAATCGCATCGCCCAATTCGGTGGCGGATTTCACCATGCGTGCCGCCTTGACCTGTTTCAACTGATCGTAAAGCTCTTGCTGGCTGTGCACAAAGGGGCCGTGCACAATGGCCGATCCCAATGCAATCGTCTCAAGCGGGTCCTTGCCACCTGCGCCACGTTCAAGCGAACTGGCCATGAATGTGACGGACGAGACACGTTGCCAGAGGCCCAGATCTTCGGGCTCGGATGTCAGAATGACCTGAGTCGTGTCTTCGATCTTGTCGCCCTGATCCCAGTAGGCACAGCGCAGATCCATCGATTCAAGCCGCCTGTGCAGCGGTCCGGCTTCGCGCATGTCGGCCACATGCAGCACCAGCGCCAGACGCGGCAGCATCCGCATCGCCTGACGATGGGCACTGAGAACCGAGATGAATTCCTTGTCCTGCACCCATGCCGCCAGCCAGACGGGCCGACCCGAAAAGATGTGATTGATCTCAATAAGCTCGTCTTCGGGCCAGGGTTCCGGGTTGGGGCTGATCTGCAGGGGCGGAGACACGGCGACCTTGGCCGACGCAACACCCATGCGCCGAATCTGGCGCGACGTGTCTTCGGATTTGGTCAGGATTCTATCAAAGCAATCAAATGTATACCGGGAAATGTCCGGCAGCCACCGCGCGGTTCTTGGGATCTCGATCTCCAGCGTCGCCTCGATCAGGATCAGCGGTATGCCCCGTTCCTGAGCGCGGGTAATGATGTTGGGCATCAGGCCGCCGCCAACCCACAGCCCCATATTCGGACGCCAGTGGTTCAGAAATCCGCGTGCCGCACCGGTGTGCTCGACCGGCAGGGTGATCAGCGGATAGGGCGTTTCGGCCCATCGTTTCAGGTCGGCCTTTGGCGGTGCGGTCAGCAGGATCGACAGGCCGGGCCGGGCCTGTTGCAGACGGTGGCAGAAGTGATTGATCACCCGCAGCCGGTCCTGATCGGCGATGTGGATCCACAACAACTCCCCTTCAGGACGTGGCAGGTCGGGCTGGCCATTGCCGTTGGGAACCCCCCACGACAAAACCCGATAGGCCGCAAGGCTGAGAGAGCGGGGCTTGCTCATCCGCTGATCCCGGGGCCGTTCGGGTCCAGTTGCTCGGATAGCTGGTCGTGCAGGGGTTTCCCGGCGGCGATCACCCCGTTCAGGCGGGGATGGGCATTGTTGAAGCGCAGCGGTTGGCCTGCGCGGTCGGAACAGATACCGCCCGCCTCGCGCACGATCAGGTCGCCTGCCGCGATGTCCCATTCCCAACTGGGGCGCAGGGTCAGCATCCCGTCGAACCGGCCCTGCGCAACCAGAGCCATGCGATAGGCCAGCGACGGGCGATAGGCCCGCGTAAACGCCGGGGGCTGGCCCAGACGCCAATGATGGGGCGCTAGGTTTGGTTTGGCCGCCAAAAGCTCGGAATCGTCCAGCGTGGCGGTTGTTGCGATGCGGATGGGGGCGCCGTTCAGCGTGGCCCCCTGACCCTTGGCTGCGGCGTACAGCAGGTCGCGCAGGGGCAGATAGATCACCGCTGCCGTGACCTCACCCTTCTCAGCGATGGCCAGCGAATGCGCCCATGTGCGGGCACCCTCGGCAAAGCTGCGGGTGCCGTCGATCGGGTCGATGACAAAGACGCGGTCGCGGTTCAGCCGATCCGGCGTATCCTCGGTTTCTTCGCTCAGCCAGCCGTAATCGGGGCGGGCTGCGGGCAGGTGCTGCTCCAGCATGGCGTTTACCGCCAGGTCGGCCTCGGTCACCGGCCCGGCCCCGTCGGGCTTGTCCCAGCGTTGCGCCTGCGCCCCGGAATAGCGGGTGGCGATCTTTCCGGCCTCAAGGGCTGCGTCGATCAGAAGTGGCAGATCAGTTGCCGGCAAGCGTCATTCCTTCGATCAGCACCGAGGGGACGACCCGCGACAGATAAGCCCGCGCGTCATTGGCCGGGATCATCCGTTTCAGCATGTCGTGCAGATTGCCTGCGATGGTGCATTCGTTGACCGGGTGCGTGATCTCACCGTTTTCGACCCAGAATCCGGAGGCCCCACGCGAGTAATCGCCGGTATTCGGGTTGATCGTCGAACCGATCATCGACGTCACCAACAGGCCGGTGCCCATGTCGCGGATCAGGTCCGCGCGGCTTTGGTCACCCTGGGTCAGGCTCAGGTTCCAGTTGCTGGGCGAGGGCGGCCCCGACACGCCGCGTGTGGCGTTGCCGGTCGAGGCCATGTCCAGCTTGCGCGCGCTGGACAGATCCAGCGTCCAGCCCGTCAGAATGCCGTTTTCGACAATCGCGCGGCGGCGGGTCGGCAGCCCTTCGGCATCAAAGGGGCGCGAGCCCGAGATGCGCGGGCGGCTGGGGTCTTCGATCAGAGACAAATGTTCGGGCAGAACCTGCTTCCCAAGGCTGTCTTTCAGCCACGAGGCCCCGCGCGCGATGGCGGCCCCGTTGCTGGCGGCCAGCAAATGCCCGATCAAAGAGGATGAGATACGTTCATCAAACAGAACCGGAAAGCTGCCGGTCTCGGGCTTGCGCGCACCCACAAGGGCTACGGCGCGTTCGCCCGCCTTGCGACCGATCTCCTGCGGGTCGCGCAGGTCGGACTGGAACGTGCGGCTGTCGCCGTCATAGTCCCGCTCCATCCCCGTACTTTCGCCCGAGATGGCAACGCAGGAAGTCGAGCGATAGCTGCGCGCATACCCGCCCGAAAACCCGTTCGTGGCAGCCAGAAAGACGCGGTGGGTGCCATAGCTTGCACCGGCGTCGGACACTTGCGACACGCCCGACACGGCCAAAGCGGCGGCTTCGGCAGTAAGCGCATCCTGCATCAACGCATCCGCCGCAGGTTCAGGGGTGGGGTCGAACAGCTCCAGCGCGTCGATGTCCCAGCCATTGGCCAGTTGCGCGGCATCGGCCAACCCGGTAAAGGGATCCTCGGGGGCCTCTTTCGCCATGGCAACGGCGCGTTCGGCCATCGCGTTCAGGGTTTCGGGACGATTGTCAGAGCTTGAGACGATGGCCTGCCGTTTGCCGACAAACACCCGCAGCCCAAGATCGGTCCCTTCCGAACGTTCCGCATGTTCCAGGGCCCCGCCGCGCACTTCGACCGAGACCGACGAGCCGTCGATAACAATCGCATCGGCCGCTTCAGCCCCGGCTTTGCGGGCCGCATCCAGCAGGGATTGGCTGATTTCTTCTGGTGTGCGCGTCATGGGGCCTCCGGTTTGACTGCAATGGACCTAGCCTTGCACAGCCCGTCTCGCAAGACCCGTGACCGAATGGTTTTGTGACGTCTGCACCGTAGGTCAAGGGCAAGGGCGCGCGGTCACGCCCTTGCCCGATCACATTTACTTAATACGCTGACCATTCGCCAGAATCTGGCCGTCTTCGGTGAATTCGATGGTTGAATTCAGCGTGTCGGGCTCATCCCCCGGCACCGCCATCATGCCCATCATCATCCGGGCGCCTAAGGCGTCGCTGTCGGACATCAGGCCCATACCGATCAGCTTGTCGATAAGTGCATTTGCCCCCACCAGTTGAAGGTTCGCGACACCAGCCGGGGCGGGCATGCCGAATTCCTCGGTGTTTTCGTTGTCGAAGGTGAAATCGCCGTCACCGGTCAGTCTTGCCCCAACCAGCGAGACCAGAAACTCGTTGATTTTCAGCGAGTGCAGCTCGGCCGGAATCTCGCCTGTTGCTTCGAACTCGGCGGCTTCTTCGGGATCGAAGATGTTCATCAGAACTTTGGCGGTGCCGCTGGTGTCCAGCGCGATGGTCGCCGGATCGCGGGGCAGAGTGCCTGCGGGGTCAAACATGCTCCACAAGATATCCGACATGGTGAAATCGGTCAGGTTCATCGAGAAGCCAAACGGCTTGACCTCATCCGAAGGTTGAACCGGAATCTCAAGTTGCAGACCGGCTTTCTCCATCGCGGCTTCCAATGGGAAGGGCAGGTCCGCCGTTGTCACCGCCAGCTTGGTATTGTTCTGCTCGATATCATAGGCAATCCGCTCGGCATCCATGCTGGCCGCAAAGCGCCCGCCTTCGGATGAGCTGGCCATGTTGAACTGCTCACCCTCGCTGACGCCGCTGATATCGGTCTTGCCCGAGGCATAGGTGAAATCGCCCGCAAAGGCGAAACCGGCAGCGTACAGCGCCTCAGGATCGCTGAGGTCAAATTCCAGCGGCAGGATGTTTTCACCCGCAAACGTCAACTGGTCCATTTTGCCGACAAACAGGCCGGAATCGCCGTTCTCAGGGTCTTCGAACTGGATGTCGTAGGACAGTTCGGCGGCTTCGAACGTCTGATCGATTGTGCGCTCATCACCGATCAACATGCGAGAGCTTCCGGACAGGTCGGTCATGTCAAAGCTGACATTCAGAGCATCATCGGGCAGGGCTTCGTCGCCAGCCTGCAACTCGCCCAGAACGATGCTGAGGGTGGATGCGGAATAGTCATAGGTCATGTCTTCGGGCGAGCCGGAAACAACCATGTCCAGATCGGTCTGCGAATAGATCAGGTCGACCGAGAATGCCTCATCTTCGGCCGTGCCCGAGATTGTCATCGGGAAGCTGTCGGGAAAGCCGATGCTGACGGTGCCATCGCCGTTTTCGGTCAGTGTCATTTCCGGCATGACCATCTGGAACTGACCGTCATCTTCGGGGAAGGTCATCGACAGGGTCATGTCCGCGATTGTGGTCACGTCCCCGGCGTTGCTTTGATCGCCGGTAATTGTATAGCCCATCGACTGGAAATAGTTCTGCCAATCGGCCCAGACATCATTTGCAGTCAGGTCGGCCCAGGCGCCTTGGGTGGCAACGGCGTAAGCCAGGGCTGCGCCGCAGCTGCGGCGAAGGAAAACAGACATAAGGTAACCCTTCTTGATCAATTTGTGGCGCATGGTCGGGGTTGCGGCGGGTATCGTCAAGGGGCAAGGGCTGGACGCCTTCCCCGTTTCCGCGCTACGGCTTTGGACAAGGACCAGCCCACGGATTGAGGAGGGGGAAATGCAGGGAAAAACAGTACTCATAACAGGGGCCAGCCGGGGAATCGGGGCCGAGGCGGGGCGCGTTTTTGCCGCAGCCGGGGCCAATGTCGCGCTGATTGCACGCAGTCGTGATCAGATTGATGCGCTGGCGGCTGCGCTGGGGGATAACGCGATTGCGCTGGCTTGCGACGTCAGTGATTTCGCGCAGGTCGAACAGGCGGTGGCCGATTGCGTTGCCCGGTTTGGCGGTCTGGACGTACTGATCGGCAATGCAGGTGTGATCGAGCCGATCTTTCACCTGTCCAACGCCGATGTCGCATCCTGGAGCCAGGCCATCGATATTAACCTCAAAGGCGTATTCTACGGCATGCGCGCCGCCCTGCCGGTGATGCGCGCCGCCGGGGGTGGTACGGTCCTGACCGTCTCGTCCGGTGCGGCATCGAACCCGGTTGAGGCGTGGAGCCACTATTGTTCCTCGAAAGCGGGTGCGAAGATGCTGACCGAATGCCTGCATCTGGAAGAGGCGCATAACGGTATCCGCGCCATGGGCCTGTCGCCGGGCACTGTGGCCACGGATATGCAACGTGTCATCAAGGCCAGCGGCATCAACCCGGTTAGCCAGTTGGATTGGGATGTTCACATCCCGGCGGACTGGCCCGCGCGGGCGCTGATGTGGATGTGTTCGTCAGACTCGGATGAGTTCTTGGGCTCCGAGATTTCCCTACGCCAAGATGACATCCGCCAAAGGATCGGCTTGACGTGATTGAATTGACGAAGGACGACGGTCTATGGACCGTCACGATCAATAACCCGGGCAAGGCAAACGCCCTGACCGGTGCGATGCTGACCGAACTGGCCGAGATTGCCGAGGCCGCGACCGAGGCCAGCGCGCTGATCCTGACAGGTACCGGCAAAGTGTTCAGCGCCGGGGCCGATCTGGACGAGGCGCGCGCCGGGCTGGCCACCTCGGACGTGTGGGAGCGCCTGTCGGGCGCGATTGCCGCCTTGCCCTGTCTGACGGTGGCCGCATTGAACGGTACGCTGGCCGGTGGGGCCAACGGGATGGTGCTGGCCTGTGATCTGCGCATCGCGGTGCCCTCGGCCAAGTTCTTCTATCCGGTGATGAAGCTGGGCTTTCTGCCGCAACCGTCCGATCCCAAACGCATGGCGGCCCTGATTGGCCCGGCGCGGACCAAACTGATCCTGATGGCAGGGCAGAAGATCACGGCAGAGGAAGCCTATGCCTTCGGTCTTGTGGACCGCATCGTCGCGCCCGAAGACCTGATGCCCACAGCGCGCGAGCTGGTGGCGGACAGTGTCGCTGCAAAGCCCGACATCGCCGCTGGCATCGCCGAGCTGTGCCGATGAGGTTGTCCGCGCTGCGATTGCGCGTCGCCGATCCGGATCGCCTGGCCGGATTTTACCGGAACGCGCTTGGCATGTCGGTGCGGGCCGAAGGGCAAAACCGCCGCGTCGGCTATGACGGGCAGGATGCGGATCTGTTGCTGATGCCAGGTGGCGGCGGGTACGCCCATGATCAGGGGCAACGATACTGGAAGATCGGGATTACTCTGCCCGATGTGGACGCGGCGGTTGAGGCGTTGAGCAAACAGGGCCATGCTGTCAGTGTCCCGCGCCAGTTTCTGGATATCGGCTACATGGCCCATCTCAGCGACCCCGAAGGCTTTGTGATCGAACTTCTGCAACATGATTTCGAAGGCAACCGGCCCGAAAATGCAGCCGATCCCGCGAACCCGTTCGCGCAGGCGCGGGTCGGTCAGATCACCCTGCGTACCGGCGATATAGCCGCCGAGGACGCGTTCTGCCGCGCCCGGGGCATGAAACTGCTGTCAATGCAGGACGTCGCTCCATACGGGTTCGATCTGCATTTCTACGCCTTCACGCAGGACGCCCCGCCTGATCCCGACCCGTGGGCGGTCGGAAACCGCGAATGGTTGTGGAAGCGCCCCTACACAACGCTGGAATTTCAGCACATTCAGGGCGCGCAATTCGCACCGGTGCCGGATTTCAAGGGGTTGGAGTTCGAGGGCCTGGCCCAGCCGATTTTGGATGCCTTCGGTGATCCCGTCCTGCCCGGCTGATCACCGAGCGCGCCGTTTTCCCGGCACTTTCGAACGAAAACCGGGCGGGCGTTTGCGGACCCAGTTCAGGAATTTCTCAAGCCTGGGATGCGCGCGCAGGGCCTCGACCGTGTTGAAACTGCGCGCCAATTCGGCCTCACTCAGCGTGGCGTGGATTTCCTTGTGGCAGATCTGGTGCAGCAGAACGGTGGGTCCGCCCTTGCCTCCTTTGAGTTTTGGGATCAGATGATGCAGGCTGCCGCCGCCCTCGGGGATCGGGCGGTCGCAAAGCGGGCAGATCGGATCGCTGTTCGTCATGATCGGGAATGATGCGCCTGTGGGCGATGAAGGCAAGAGGGTGAGAATGGCGCAGGCAGTGGTGATCGGGGCAGGACCCGCCGGGTTGATGGCGGCGGAACAGCTTGCCCAGGCCGGTCACGCGGTTCTGGTGGCCGAGGCCAAACCCTCGGTCGCGCGCAAGTTCCTGATGGCGGGAAAATCGGGGCTGAACCTGACCAAGGATGAGCCTTTCGAGACCTTGATCCAGTCTTATGACGAAGCCGCCGACTGGCTGCGCCCGACGCTGGCCGAGTTCGACGCGCAGGCGGTTCAGGACTGGGCGCGCGGTTTGGGGCAGGAGCTGTTCACCGGCTCAACGGGCCGGGTATTTCCGACTGTCATGAAAGCCTCACCCCTGTTGCGCGCGTGGCTGGCCCGCCTGTCAGACGCGGGCGTTGAGATCAGGACGCGCTGGCGCTGGACCGGGTGGCAGGGCGATGTGCTGACATTCGACACCCCGGACGGCGAACACAGCCTGACGGCGGACGCAACAATCCTTGCGATTGGCGGGGCCAGTTGGGCGCGATTGGGATCGGACGGCAATTGGGCGATCACCCTTGCCGACAAAGGTGTTCAGATCACCCCGTTTGCCCCCGCCAATGCCGGTCTTCTGGTCGACTGGTCCGACCACATGGCATCGCATTTCGGCGCGCCAATCAAAGGTGTTGCCCTGCAAGCCGGGTCCCTGCACACGCGCGGCGAGGCGGTGATCTCGGCCCGCGGGCTGGAGGGCGGCGGCATCTACACCATCTGCAAAGCGGTGCGGGACGGGGCGCCATTGACACTCGACCTGATGCCTGATGTGTCGCAGGAAGACGTGGCGCGCCGCCTCAGCAAACTGCGCGGCAAGGCCAGCCTGTCCAATCACATCCGCAAAGTTCTGAAACTGGGGCCGACCCGAACGGCGTTGCTCATGGAGTTCGGGCGACCTGTCCCATCCGCACCCAATGCCTTGGCTCAACTCATCAAATCGCTGCCGGTTCATCATGCGGGCCTGCGGCCAATGGACGAAGCCATCTCAACCGCAGGCGGCGTTTCGCGCGCGGCCCTGACCGATGGCCTGATGCTGACGGCCCTGCCAGGCGTTTTTTGCGCCGGAGAGATGCTGGACTGGGAAGCGCCAACAGGTGGTTACCTGTTGACCGCCTGTCTGGCCACAGGGCGCTGGGCCGGTCGATCCGCAGTGGAGCGGCTGAGGCAGAACCGCCCTGATTAATTGAGTTCGGCCAGTTTCTTATGGGCAGGCCGGTTCCGCATCTCTTTGCCGTAGGCTTTCAACACGTCCGAATCCAACGAAAAGCCCGCGCCCTTTGCCCAGCTCATGCAATGTACCAGCAGGATATCGGCGATGGTCATTTGATCACCCATCAGGAACGGACCCTGGAACCGTTTCTCTAACCGCTTGAAATTCTGATCGAACTCCCATTTGGCGGCCTCGCCAATCTGCGGGACGCGCTTGTCCTCGGGCAGGATGAACCCGTGCCGTGCCGCAACCCACAGGACCGCGTCCAGTTCGTCCAGAATCGCGTGGAACACCGAATCCTGAACGGCGCGTTCAGGGCTGCCCGCCGGGAAGGTGAAGGCCCCGTGTTTGTCGGCCAGATAGGTCATGATCGCGGAACTGTCCGAGATCACATGATCGCCGTCCACCAGAACCGGAATCTTGCCGCTGTGGTTCAACGCGGCAACCTGCGGATCACGTGGTCCGACATTGACCACCTCGTACGGCTGTCCGAGCTCTTCCAGCAGCCAGATGACGCGCGAGGCGCGGCTTTGGACGCGTCCATAGATCTTGTACATGCTGACCTCCTGCCATTTGCTGGACTGAGTGTGGCCCGGAACGGGCAAGGGTCAAGACAAACGCAGGGTCAGCGCGACCGGGCAAGCATCGCCAGCCGGATCATGGCGCGTTCGACCAGCGCCATTGCGGGGGCTGTCTGGCCGGCAGAGCGTGAGGACAGGTCGGTATCGGTCAAAACGGTCAGCGCCGTCTGCAGCTTGGGTGCACCCCACCCCTGCGCTTGCCGCAGAATGCGGTCGCGGCGCTTGCCATAGACCGGCGGGCGCAGCTTGCCGATCCCCTGCGCCGCACCGCCGGGGTCCGAGGCGCAGGCGTAAAGCGTACGAAAATGCCGGGTCGCGCCGATGCACAGCGTCACCCCGTTGGTACCCTGCGCCTGTAGACGCCGGATCAGCGGCCCGATCTCACCAGCGCGGCCCTCGGCGACCACGTTCAGGACATCGTCCAGCGCCGCCTCGGTCGAGCGGGGCGCGCAGGCTTCGATGTCCTCCAGGCTCAGTTCGCTGTCATCGCCGCGCTTATAAAGCGACAGTTTTTCAACCGTCTGGGCGAAATCGCCGGGGCTGAGGCTGACGGCCAGTTCATTCAGCGCCGACATCGTGTCGCGCGGCACATTCCGCAATCCGGCCTGTGCCAGCACACGCTCGACCTCGGCCCGTGAGGGTGGGTCGTCATAGATACCAACCGCATAAGCCGCCGGGTGCGATTCGAAAGCCTTGCGGATTTTGGAGCTGGGTTTCAGTTGCCCGGCGGTCACGATGATCTGCGCGTCTCCGGGTGCCCAATCCTCTAGTGCGGCCAGGATCGAAGGGGCGGCGACATCCGTGGCTTCTTCGACGAACACGGCGCGGGGACCGGGGAAGAAACCGACCGCTTTGACCGCATCCAGCAGCAGGGCCGGATCGCCGCGCAGATCGCTGCCGGGCATCCGGGTCAGGCGCATTTCCTCTTCGGCATTTGCGCCCAGCAAGGCCGCCAGCACCTGTTGACGCTTCAGCGCCACCCGCATGGCATCCGCGCCGTAGATCAGCAGGCCGGTCTTGTCTGCATCCGGTTTGGCGAAATAGCCGTCAGCCTCACGCGGGCTCAGCTTCATGCGGTCAGGCCCGGCGTGGCGTAAAGGCGATTGACGATCTGATCCGACAGAATCGTCATCAGGCGCCGTGTCGCGTCGCGTTCATCGGCGAGTGTGGAAACCGTTGAACCAGACGCCGAATAGCCCACAAAATCGGTGACGGTGCCCGAGGCCACGATCTGCCCCGAGGCGTTGGAGCGCAGCGAATACTGCGCCCGTCCGTTGATCGTGTAGCGGTTGGTTTCGTTGGTTGTGGTGATGGCCGCGCTTTGAACCTGGGTGGTGACCTGTACGTTCAGCTTGTAATCCTTACCCGAGGTCGCGCTGCGCCCCAGCTGTTGTTCCAGATTCTGAACCAGAAGGAACGTGTTTTCGTTATTTGGCGCAGACAGTTCGACCTTGCCGAACAGCGCCGATCCTGCCCCTCCCGGAGCGTAAACCGGTTGAAAGCCGCAGGCAGCAAGCGCCAGCGGCATCAACAGAAAGGTTCTTCGGTCAAACGACGACATTCACGATCCGACCCGGGACAACGATCACTTTCTTCGGGGCCGATCCATCCAGCGCCCTTTGCACAGCTTCGGTGCCAAGCGCGATTTTTTCAACCTCGTTCTTGTCCATGTCCTTCGGAACGCTGATTTCGGCGCGGCGCTTGCCGTTGATCTGGATCGGCAGGGTGACGGTGTCATCGACCAGCATCGCCTCATCGGCCACCGGCCATGGCGCAGTTGCCACCAGCCCTTCGCCGCCCAGCAACTCCCAGAGTTCCTCTGAAAGGTGCGGGGTCATCGGCGACATCAGTTGCGCCAGTGTCTTGGCGGCCTGACGCTTGGCGTCGGTGCCCGCTTTGGATTTGGCCAGCGTATTGGTAAAGGCGTAAAGCTTGGCAATCGAGGCGTTGAAGCCAAAGGATTCAACCCCGCCGGTCACATCATGGATGGCTTTGTGCATCTCGCGCAGCAGGGCCTCGTCCTCGGCATTGGCCGGGTTGTTCGACTCGGCGATTTCCGAAGCGATGCGATGCACACGGGCCAGATGTTTGAACGCGGCCTCGGCCCCGGCGGCGGTCCATTCAACGTCCCGCTCGGGCGGCGAATCGGACAGCACAAACCAGCGTGCGGTATCTGCGCCAAAGGCCGATATGATGCTGACCGGGTCCACCACGTTCTTCTTGGATTTCGACATTTTGGCCGAGGGGATGATCTCGACCTCGGTGCCGTCGGCCAGTCTACCGTCGGTCACGTCCTCGGGCAGGTGATAAACCGGGCGCCCCTTGGCGTCGCGGGTCTGGTAAATCTCATGCGTCACCATGCCTTGCGTGAACAGCGCGTTGAACGGTTCGATGGCCTTTTTCGGCAAATGACCGGTGATCTGCATCGCCCGTGCGAAGAAACGGGAATAAAGCAGGTGCAGAATCGCATGTTCGATGCCGCCGATATATTGATCGACATTCATCCAGTATTCGGCCTCGGCCAGATCGGTGGGCGTTTCCGCGCGCGGGGCGGTGAAACGGGCGAAATACCAAGACGAATCGACGAATGTGTCCATCGTGTCGGTTTCACGCTTGGCCGGGGCACCACAGGACGGGCAGGCGCAGTCGCGCCAGGTCGGGTGGCGGTCCAGCGGGTTGCCCGGTTTGTCGAATGTGACATCGTCGGGCAGGCGGACCGGCAGATTCTCTTTCTTCTCGGGCACCACGCCGCAGGCATCGCAATGCACAACGGGAATCGGGCAACCCCAATAGCGCTGACGGCTGAGACCCCAGTCGCGCAGGCGGTATTTGGTGACACCTTCACCCCAGCCCGCCTTTTCGGCGAAATCGACGGTGGTGTTGATGGCCTCTTCGCCCGTGGCCTCGGTCAGGCCCCCGAAATGGTTCACCCAGCGCACCTTTTCGGTCTTCGGCGGCACAAAGGCGATCTTGTCGACCGGCGTGTCATCGTCCAGCGCAAAGAAGGTATCGATCACGGGCAGGCCGTATTTGCGGCAGAAATCGAGGTCGCGCTGGTCATGCGCCGGGCAGGCAAAGATTGCCCCGGTGCCGTAATCCATCAGGATGAAATTGGCGATCCACACCGGCAGCTCCCAATTCGGATCCAGCGGGTGGCGCACGCGGATGCCGGTGTCATAGCCCAGCTTTTCTGCCGTTTCGATGGCCTCTTCGGTGGTGCCGCCCTTGCGGCATTCGGCAACAAATTCAGCAACTTCAGGGTTCTCAGACTCCAGCGCCTTGGCAATCGGGTGATCCGGCGAGATGCCCACAAAGGATGCACCCAGCAGCGTGTCGGGCCGAGTCGTATAGACCGTGATCGGCTCACCTCCATCGGTGCGTTCAAAGCCGAATTGCAGGCCGCGTGACTTGCCGATCCAGTTTTCCTGCATCAGACGCACTTTGGCGGGCCAGTTGTCCAGCGTGTCCAGAGCGTCCAGCAGTTCTTCGGAGTAGTCCGAGATCTTGAAGAACCACTGCGTCAACTCGCGCCGTTCCACCAGCGCGCCCGAACGCCAGCCGCGCCCGTTTTCCACCTGCTCATTGGCCAGAACGGTCATATCGACCGGGTCCCAGTTCACCACGGCGTTCTTGCGATACACCAGCCCGGCCTCGAGCATGTCCAGAAACAAAGCCTGCTGCTGGCCGTAATATTCCGGGTCACAGGTGGCGAATTCGCGCGACCAGTCGATCGACAGGCCCAGAGGTTTCATCTGTCCGCGCATGTCGGCGATATTGCCATAGGTCCAGTCTTTGGGGTGGCCGCCGATTGCCATCGCGGCGTTTTCGGCGGGCATTCCAAATGCGTCCCAGCCCATCGGATGCAGCACGTTATGCCCGGTCGCCAGCTTGTGCCGCGCGATCACGTCTCCCATCGTGTAGTTGCGCACATGCCCCATATGGATGCGCCCCGACGGGTAAGGGAACATCTCAAGCACATAGTATTTCGGCTTGTCCGCCTTGTGGTTGGCGGTGAAGATCCCGGCCTTGTCCCAGGCCTCTTGCCATTTTGCTTCGATTTCGTTGGCCGAGTAGCGCGACATCATGCGGTCCTTCGTGAATGAAAACGCCGGGTCAGAGCCCGGCGTGGTCTTAGTGCGAATTTCGACGGGTTGCTAGAACTTACTGTCTGCGATGCGTAGCTGACGCGCGCGGGACAGGATCGCATCCTCAACCGCGCGCGAGGTTGCCGCGCTGACGGGTGCACCGCCGCTGGACTGCAACGCAACCGACAAGGACCGCGCCGCAAGCGCCGGGTCGCTGATATGCACGGTTGCCCGGTACGAACGCCCTCCGCCCGGAGGCGTGCCGTAACCCGTTACAATTACGCCGGTAAACGGATCCACCTCTTGCACAGGCAGGAAACTGAGAACGTCCAGCGATGCCGCCCACAGGTAACGGTTCACATTCGCTGTCTGTTCAGCACCGCTGCGGTCGAACACATCCCAGATGGTCGAGCGGTTGGGGTCGTTCAGCTCCCGTTCAGCGGATCGGGTGCTGTCCGTATCGTTGTAAACCGGGTTCGGCGCAGCGCCGCGATTCGGGCCGCAGGCGGAAACGGCGGCGGCAATTGCAATCAGACCCAAAATCGTCGGCAGGCGCATCGTCAGCAGATCCTGTTTTCACTTGCTATATATCGTCGGGGGATACTCCTAACTAAGGTCCCTGTGTGCAACAAGCCTATTCTTTATGAATTGTCGGTGTGATTGCCGCCTGACAGGCACCAAAACCGACTGTGGCATCCTTGCACCAATCTGATCCCAATGAACCGCCCCCTTTTATGCCAAGCTTGCGCAATGGGGGCAAAAAGAGCGAAACGGTGTCCGTGCTGAGACATATGCCTTGGTATGTGTCGAGTAGATAAAACTTTTGAAACCGAGGGAAACAAGATGAAAAAAGTTCTCTTCGCAACGACGGCGCTGATCGCGACCGCAGGCGTTGCAGCAGCTGAAGTGAAATTCAGCGGTTATGGCCGTTTCGGTCTGGGCTATCTGGAAGATCGCACAGGCACCGTGGACACCGCTGCCGTTCTTACCGGCACTGGCACTGGCAATGTGGAAGGTGTTGACACTGACGAAACCATCCTGGTCTCGCGTTTCCGTCTGAACATCGACGGCATCGTCGAAACCGACGGTGGTGTACGCTTTGAAGGTCGTGTTCGTCTGCAAGCTGACGAAGACGCAGGCAATGGCGAAGCAAACGCGGCCAGCCTGAACGGCGCACGCTTCTCGGTCATCTTCGGCGGTCTGCGTGTTGACGCGGGCAACGTTGCTGGCTCGTTCGACAACCTGGCAAACTACTACGGTAACGAGCCTGGTCTGGAAAACTTCATCGGCCAGTACTCGGGCGTTGACTACAGCTTCCTGGCTTACGACTCGACCGGCGATGGTTCGAACGCTGTGTTCTTCCAGTACGCAGTTGGCGACTTCGCCTTTGGCGCATCGTATGACCAGCGCACCTTTGGTAACGTAGCTGGCGATCCGACTGCGGGCACCACCGACGCCGACCGTTGGGACATCAGCGCGACCTACACGTTCAACAACATCACTGCCGCTCTGGCCTATGGTCAGACCAGCGACATTGGTGCGCTTGACAAGCAGAGCCTGACCGTTCTGACCCTGGGTGCAGAATTCGGTGACTTCTCGGGCACTCTGTTCGTCGCGGACGATGACGTTGCAAACGATGACCGCAACGGTACCGCATATGGTCTGTCGGCTGCTTACAATGTAAACGCAGCAACCACCCTGACCTTCGCCTACGGTGACGGTTCGGCTGACGACGACCTGCAGCAGTACGGCATTGGTGCCATCTACGACCTGGGTGGCGGTGCATCGCTGCGCGGTGGTATCGGCAACCAGAAGCGTGGCGACGGCGACAGCCAGCTGCGTGCTGACTTCGGTGCACAGTTCAACTTCTAAGTTGATCTGAACCGAACGGTTCTTAGGGCGGGTCTTTGGACCCGCCCTTTTCTTTTGCCCGCACATGGTGTTCTGTCGCGCCAAAGACAGATTTGAGGAACGCCATGTCCCTGCAAGACATCACCGCCCGTATCACAAAGGCCGAAGCCAAAGCAGGCCGGGACCCCGGTTCGGTCAAGCTGATCGCCGTATCGAAGGTTCAGCCGAATGAACGTGTTCGGGCCGTATTGGAACAGGGCCACCGCTGTTTCGGTGAGAACCGGGTGCAAGAGGCGGCGGGCAAGTGGCCCGCGTTCAAAGAGCAGTTCGACGGGATTGACCTGCACCTGATCGGACCGTTGCAAACCAACAAGGCACGACAAGCGATGGAGTTGTGCGACGCGATCCATTCCGTCGACCGTCCGAAACTTGCCAAAACCCTGGCGCGGCTGGCGCAGGAGATCGGGTTCTGCCCAGACCTGTTCGTTCAGGTGAATACAGGGGAAGAGGAACAAAAGGCCGGGATTCTCCCGACCGACGCGGATGGGTTCATCGCAGAATGCAAGGCTCTGGACCTGCCGGTACGGGGGCTGATGTGCATCCCTCCGGTCGAGGAAGAGCCCGCGCTGCATTTTGCCCTGCTGGCCAAAATCGCTGAACGCAACGGATTGAACGGCCTGTCCATGGGCATGAGCGGTGATTTCGAGCAAGCCATCGCCCTTGGCGCGACCCATGTGCGGGTCGGCTCGGCCATTTTCGGCGAGCGGGTCAGGCCTGAGGAATAATCAGCTGCGTGCCCGGTGCGATCCGCCGGGCGATCCAGTGCAGATGATCGCGACGGAACGCCACGCAACCTTCTGTCGGAAAGCCGGGCCTGCGCCATTGATGGACAAAGATGGCCGACCCCGCCCCCGGCACCGCATTTGGCCAGTTCCAGTCGGTTATCAGAACCAGATCATATAACGGATCCGCCCGGCGCATCTTTTCATGGCTGAAGGCGTAAGGCGCTGAAACCAAACTGTTATACTGGTCATCGGACATATCGTCGGACCACAAATCCGTCGGGCCGATGGGCCGCGCCCAGGAACAGGGTGCAACTATTCGATCCGGGCGATACAGCATCCCTACGATGCGGTGCGTTCCGGTTGGGGTGGCCCCGTCGCCTTCGCGTTTCGCGGCGCTCAGACCCCCTTTCCCAATCGAACAGGGAAAGACGCGGCCCAGAAACCGGACGCCGCGTGGGGTCCAGACCAGATCGCCCGGTGTCACAGTAAATGCCCGGATTTCGCAGCCTTGGTGGCCAGATAGCCGCGGTTATGCGCCGTCTCGCCCACTTTCAGCGGCACGCGTTCGGTCACTGCGATCCCTGTTTTCTCCATCATCGACATCTTGGCCGGGTTGTTGGTCAACAGACGCACCGAGCTAAAGCCCAGCGATTTCAGGATGTCCGAGCCCAGCCGGAAATCACGCTCATCGTCTTCAAAGCCCAGCCGATGATTGGCCTCGACAGTGTCAAACCCCTGATCCTGAAGGAAATATGCGCGCATTTTATTGGCCAGGCCAATCCCGCGCCCCTCTTGATTCAGGTACAGCAAAACGCCTGCGCCCTCAGCCCCCATTTGCGCCAGCGCGCCCCGCAACTGCGGGCCGCAATCGCATTTCAGACTGCCCATCAGGTCGCCGGTAAAACAGGCCGAGTGCAGGCGCGTCAAAACCGGTTTGTCGCGATCCGGACGGCCGATTTCTACGGCGTAATGCTCCTCGCCACCGTCTTCGGGGCGGAACACATGCAGGCGACCGGCCTCGGACACCTCCATCGGCAGACGCGCGGCAACAACCGGATGCAGGGCGCTGCGATCCGCCAGATGAGGGGCCGCACGCGTGTGATCGATGCAGGTGAGGCCGTGCTGTGCCGCAAAGGCCAGGCCGTCCTCAACCGGCATCACAACAGCTGCCGGCAACAGGCGTGCCGACTTGGTCAGCGCGATGGCAATGCGATGCAGGTTTGCGTTCCCCTGCCGCTCGGTCATCAGGGGGCCCTTCATCGGCGCGTTCAGATCATCCGAGGGATCGGCAACCGCCTGCACCCAGTCAATCTCAACATCTGCCGGGATCACAACCCGCGCCAGATCCCCGTCATAGGCGCGCGCTTTCAGCGTCTCGGCCCGCCGTCCGGTGATTGCGACCACAGGTGTCCCGCCAAGGCCGCGCAAATCCGCCAGACGTTGGGGGCTGAGCGTCTCGGCCGCAAGCGCCAACACACTGACGCCGCTGTCGTCGGTCAGGGCCACAGGCACGCCCATGCGCAGGTCAGCCCGGGCGCGGGCCAGCAGCTCGGTGATGTCGGGGTTCAGACTCATTGATAATGCCCAATCGCGTTCGGCGGACTTCTAACGGTTTCCAAAAGAAATGTGAAACATTTCCGCCGCGTCTGACACGATGGCGTGAGACGGGTGCAGCAAAGCTTGTCGATTGCATCTTCTACGCGCAAGTGATGGAAAAGGCTTAGGAGGACCGCGAAATGGCTCAGCTCAAGAAAATCCTGCTGGTGGATGACGACGAAGACCTGCGCGAAGCGCTCAGCGAGCAACTGGTGATGACCGAGGATTTTGACGTGTTCGAAGCCTCTGATGGTTCGTCAGCGATGGAGCGGGCCCGCGAGGCGATCTACGATCTGGTCATTCTGGATGTGGGACTGCCCGATACCGACGGGCGAGAGCTGTGCCGCCTGATGCGCAAACAGGGCGTCAAAAGTCCGATCCTGATGCTGACGGGCCATGACAGCGACGCCGATACGATCCTGGGCCTGGATGCCGGCGCCAATGACTATGTGTCTAAGCCCTTCAAATTTCCGGTTCTTCTGGCCCGCATCCGCGCGCAACTGCGCCAGCATGAACAATCCGAGGACGCCGTATTCGTTCTTGGCCCGTACACCTTCAAGCCAGCCATGAAGATGCTGATCACCGAGGAGGACCGCAAGATTCGTCTGACCGAGAAAGAGACCAACATTCTCAAGTTCCTGTACCGTTCGACCGATGGCGTTGTGGCGCGGGATGTGCTGCTGCACGAGGTCTGGGGTTACAACGCCGGTGTCACCACCCACACACTGGAAACCCACATCTATCGCCTGCGTCAGAAGATCGAGCCTGATCCATCGAATGCGCGCCTTTTGGTCACAGAATCGGGTGGATATCGCCTGGTATCGTGATCCGAGGTGGATTGATTTGGATCAAAGTGATACTCTGGCCTCATAATTAGGTTACTCCCAACCCGCGCATGTCCGGGTTATGACATGCACCTCCCTGTTGGACTGCCGGGCCTGATGGCCCGGCTTTTTTTGGAGGCCGGACAGCAGAACGAAGGAAATTAGGCGAAAACTTCGGCTACGTCTTCGGCGGCAGGTTTTTGACGCGTTAGCGCGAGGGCGATGCTGGTGAGGCCAAAGACGATAAACGGCAGCATCAACAGATTTTCGAGCCTTGGGTACATGGCATCAATCGCTTCTCTGGAATCAAATAGATGTGTGTGAAAAGCAAATGCCCGTGTCATGATCTTTATGAGAAAAATCGCCAAAAACGCGATGCAGAACTGGACGGCGATATTCCAAAGTCTGATGGGTTTGTCAAAATTGGCCACACTAAGGCGCGATGAACCAAGAACAACGGCAATAACCCACAAGATGATCGAACATCTTACGGTTGTGGTGGTGGTTGGGCCATTGAAGATCAAAACTGACCCCAAAATTACACCGCTAAAGGCAAATGCCACACCTGCGGCGACTGCGCGGGACCAATAGTGAATTCTCCGCAACGCGTTCTCATCTTCGAACAAATGGGGCTCTGCTATCGGCCAGATGGCCCGAAGACTGCCCACAATGCCCAGACAAACGTAAAAAACTCCAATTCCCAAAGCTAGATACTGCGCGAAGTGCGCCGGAATCAGCCAAACCACCACAGGCGCGTTAAACGCAATTAGTCCGGCCCAAATGGTAAAAACTGCGCCGCACAGGCCTACTCCAACCTGAACGAAGATGTGGCTGACCTCATGTGGCGCAACGACCAAGTTATTCAGTCTTGGAACGCTCAGAAATGCCAGGATAACTACAAGAGCAACAATGGGAACATACGGAATGCTGCCCAATTCAACTCTGGAATTCCGATCAAGTTGTTGCACGAGAAACGACGCTGACAACGCAATCGTAAGCGTGGTGATTGCGACTGCGATTCTTAGTAATGAATTATGCGCTTTAAAGATAAACCAATTCATGTGTGGGACGTATCGGGGAACCTTGACAAAACTAAGGCTGCATCACTTCGTCTAAGCGAAGATCTGACAGACTAAAACTGGGCCCAATATCATCAATTTTGAGTGTCTGATCTGTCGGGCGGCGTCGTCTGCGTCGTTGAAAAAAGTAATCCAACTCCTCTGACGATCTTTTCCCATGGCACCCCATCCCCCACCACGCTAACCTCCGCCCAATCGCGACAGAGGAATCCCGACCCATGCCCTTCACCCTTGCCACCTGGAACATCAACTCGGTCCGCCTGCGCGAGCCTATCGTGCTGAAATTGTTGCAGGAAGAGGCTCCGGATGTGCTGTGTTTGCAGGAATGCAAGTCTCCGGTCGAAAAGATCCCGACCGAAGGCTTTGCGGAACTGGGGTATACCTACATGGTTGCTCGGGGGCAGAAGGGCTATAACGGCGTCGCCATCCTGTCGCGTCTGCCGATGGAGGAGGTGGGCGACAAGGATTTCGCCGGTCTCGGCCATGCGCGTCACATCGCGGGGCGGTTGGAAAATGGCGTGACGATCCACAATTTCTACGTCCCGGCGGGCGGGGATGTGCCGGATCGCGAGGTGAATGAGAAGTTTGGGCAGAAGCTGGATTACCTCACCGACATGCGCGACTGGTTCCACGCGGAAAAGCCCGAGAAATCCATTCTTGTTGGCGATCTGAACATCGCCCCGCGCGAAGATGATGTGTGGTCGCATAAACAGCTGCTCAAGGTCGTTTCACACACGCCGATTGAGGTTGAAACGCTGGCCGAAACGCAAGATGCGGGCGGTTGGGTCGATATCACCCGGCAGGACATTCCCGAAGGGCAGCTCTATAGCTGGTGGTCCTATCGCGCCCGCGACTGGGATGCGGCGGACAAGGGGCGGCGGCTGGATCACGTCTGGGCAACGCCGGATATCTCGAACGCGGGCCATTCCAGCCGTATCCTGCGCGAGGCGCGCGGATGGGAGAAACCCAGCGATCACGCCCCGGTCTTTGCAAGTTTCGATCTGTAACCGGGAAACTCAGCCCTTGGTTTCTGCGCCAAGCGGTTGCATATAGGGCGCAAGTTCGAACGAAAGAGTATTTGCCATGGACCTTCTGAACCCGTCAGACAGCACCCCCGCCACCGATCTGATCAAGGACGGCTCTGAGGCCACGTTCATGGCCGATGTGGTCGAGGCGTCGCAGGACACCCCGGTGATCGTGGATTTCTGGGCGCCGTGGTGCGGCCCGTGCAAAACGTTGGGGCCACTGCTGGAAGAGGCCGTGACCGCCGCCAAGGGTGCGGTGAAGATGGTCAAGATCAACGTGGACGAGGCGCAGATGATTGCGTCTCAGTTGCGGATCCAGTCGATCCCAACCGTTTACGCCTTCTTCAAGGGTCAGCCGGTTGACGGGTTTCAGGGCGCGCTGCCGGGGTCCGAAATCAAGGCATTCGTGGACCGTGTGATCGAAGCCGCAGGCGGCGAAAGCCCCGGTGGCCAGTTGGAAGAGGCCGTTCAGGCCGCCGAAGAAATGCTGGCCGAAGGGGCCGCCGTAGATGCGGCGCAGACCTTTGCCGCCATTCTGGGCGAAGACCCCAACCATGCAGCGGCCTACGGCGGGCTGGTGCGCGCGCATATCGCATCCGACGATCTGGAACAGGCCGAGGCGATCCTGAACGGTGCCCCGGCCGAGATTTCCAACGCACCCGAACTGGAAGCGGCGCATGCACAATTGGAACTTGCGAAACAGGCGGCAGATGCGGGGCCGGTGGCTGAACTGACCGCTACGGTCGAGGCCGAGCCCGACAACCATCAGGCCCGTTTCGATCTGGCGCAGGCGCTGCACGCCAATGGCGATGTGGAAGACGCCGTGGCGCAATTGCTGGAATTGTTCCGCCGGGATCGCGAGTGGAATGACGGTGCGGCCAAGGCTCAGCTGTTCACGATCTTCGACGCGCTCAAGCCCAATGATCCGATTGTTCTGAACGGGCGGCGCAAGCTCAGCTCGATGATATTTGCCTAATTCCTGATCAGAGCTACACTCGGGTACATGATGCATCCCGCCGACCTGCCGGAAACGGTATCCGTTTTCCCATTGCCCGGGGCGCTGCTGCTGCCCCGTTCGCCCCTGCCGCTGCATATTTTCGAGCCGCGCTATCTGCAAATGGTGGATGACGCGCTGAAGACCAAGGAACGGCTGATTGCGATGGTCCAGCCGAACCCCTCGGTCAACGATGACACCAAGTTGCACCGCATCGGATGCGCCGGGCGCATCACCCAGTTTTCCGAAACGGAAGATGG
The DNA here is from genome assembly GCF_056531425.1 of Ruegeria sp. N4. Classification (NCBI taxonomy): domain Bacteria; kingdom Pseudomonadati; phylum Pseudomonadota; class Alphaproteobacteria; order Rhodobacterales; family Roseobacteraceae; genus Ruegeria; species Ruegeria sp. N4. The sequence continues at coordinate 107,471 of NZ_JBQFLT010000008.1, read as the reverse complement.
CCGGTACCTGATCACACTGACTGGCATTTCCCGGTTCCGCATCAAATCCGAACTGGACGCCTTCACCCCGTATCGCCGGTGCGAGGTGTCGTGGGACGGGTTTGATCGCGATCTGGGAAAATCCGAGAACGATGATGGGTTCAATCGGACACGGTTCCTGACCCTGTTGGAACGATTCTTCGTATCCCGCCAATTGTCCACCGACTGGGGTTCGCTGAAGGATGCCGATGATGAGCTTTTGGTGAATTCCCTGTCGATGCTGATGGATTTCGACCCGGAAGACAAACAGGCCCTGCTCGAGGCCCCATGCCTGCGCACGCGGCGCGAGACCCTTGTGACACTGATCGAATTCGCCCTGCGCGGCGGATCAAATGAGGAAACATTGCAATGAGTGATCCAGCTAACGCGTTTGACCGCCATATGCTTGAGGCGCTGATTTGCCCGCAGACGCATACAACACTGCACTATGACGCGGAAAAGCAGGAACTTGTGTCCAAAGCCGCAGGTCTGGCCTTTCCGATCCGCAACGGGATTCCGGTGATGCTGGTGGATGAGGCGCGTCCGCTGGACTAAATCGGGCGGCCTTGCAGCAGTTTCGGCAGATCGCCAGTCAGACCTGCCGCTTCACGCACGAATCCGCGCCGCAATCCGGGCAAGGATCCAACGATCCCCATGCCGATATCGCGACCGATCCGCAGCAGCGGATTGTCGTTTGAAAACAGCTTGTTGAACACATCCGTCGCCATCGCAAGCGAGGCTGTATCAAAGCGCCGCCACTCCTGATACCGCTGTAACACAAGGGTCGAGCCGATCTCTTCGCCCCGCCGTCCGGCCAGTGTCAGCACCTCGGCCAGCGCGCCCACATCGCGCAGACCGGCATTCAAGCCTTGCCCGGCAATCGGGTGCATCCCATGCGCCGCGTCCCCAACCAAAGCCAAGTGATCCGAGATAAAGGAATTGGCGATGGTCAGGTTCAGCGGATAGGTGAAGCGGTCGCCTTGCAGGCGGATATCACCCAGAAAATCGCCGAACCTTGGGCGCAGGACTTGCAGATACTCGGCCTCGGGCAGCGCGTTGATGCGATGGGCGGTGTCGGTGCGTTCGCTCCAGACGATGGAACTGCGATGGCCGATCAGTGGCAGAATCGCCAGCGGGCCGGGGGGCATGAAGAACTGATGCGCGACGCCGTGATGGGGCAGGTCATGCTCGATGGCGCAGACAAGGGCGGTTTGACCATAGTCCCACCCGCTGCGCTTGATGCCCGCCCGCGCCGCCGTACCGCTGCGCCGACCGTCGCAGCCGACGACCAGTTGCCCGTTAACTGTGCTGCCGTCATCCAATGTCAGGGTGACGCCGGATGTACCTGTTTCTTGTGCCACAACGGTCTTGCCGCTGATCTGGGTGATGCGCTTTTCCTCGGCCATCGCCTCAAGAAACGCGCGACGCAGGTGGCGATCCTCGACCATATAGCCCATGGGGCCTTCCTCGATCTCGGCATGGTCGAAATGCATGAAAAACGGCGACGGGCCGGTGCCGGCATGGCCGTCGGTCACTTTGATTTGGAGCATCGGCTGGGCGTGGTCCGCGACCCGCTTCCATACACCAATCGCGTCCAGCAACCGTTTCGAGGCCAGGGCCAGCGCATAAGATCGCCCGTCAAAGGCTGCGTCTGTGCGGATCGTCTCGGCCAGAGAATCAATCACGCTGACCGTGTGTCCGGTTTGCGCCAAGGCCAGTGCCAGGGCGGGGCCGTTCAGGCCGCCGCCAACGATCAGGATATCCGATGCCCGTGTCATGCCCTGCAATATGCGCGCCCTTTCGGGATTGTCCATGTGCGGTCCTGTCGCTACCGTCCCGTTCAGGCAGAAAAGAAGGAGGGGTGAGATGCAGGAATGGCTAACCATGACGGCCTGTGATCTGGGTCGGGGCATCGGCATGGGACAGATCGACCCTGTGGACCTGACCGAGACCTACCTGAGTGCCATTGACGCCCACCCTCATCGCGACCGTATCTATGCCCGCGTCACCCATGACCGCGCGCGGGCCGAGGCGAAGGCCGCAAAAGACCGGGCTGCTTTGGGTCTGCGCCGGTCCCTGCTGGATGGTGTTCCGATCAGTTGGAAGGACCTCTTTGATACGGCCGGTATCGGCACCGAGGCTGGATCGGCCCTGTTGAAAGGCCGTGTTCCGGATGCGGACGCCGTGGTTGTGCGCAACGCCACGTCCATGGGGGCGGTTTGTCTGGGTAAAACCCATATGAGCGAGTTGGCCTTTTCCGGTCTTGGCCTGAACCCGATCACCGGGACCCCGCCCTGTATCGATGATGAAGAGGCTGTGCCGGGCGGCTCATCCTCGGGCGCCGGGGCCAGTGTTGCCTGGGGTTTGGCCGCCTGTGGGATTGGGTCGGATACCGGCGGGTCGGTGCGTATCCCGTCGGCGTGGAACAATCTTGTGGGTCTGAAAACCACCGCGGGCCGGGTCAGCCTTGAAGGCACCGTACCGTTATGTCTGCGGTTTGACACGGTCGGCCCCTTGGCCCGGTCGGTCGAGGATGCGGCCCATGTTCTGGCGCTGCTGGAAGGCGGTACCCCCGCCGATTTGCGCGGCGCGTCTTTGGCGGGTCGTCGTTTTGCGGATCTGCAGAATGTCGCGAAGGACGATCTGCGAGACGCCCCGCGCGCGGCCTATGAGGATGCGCTGGCCCGTCTGGCCGATGCAGGGGCCGAGATCGTCCCGCTGGACGTGCCCGAGCTGAATGACGCGATGGGCCTGACCGGAGTGCTTTATACAACCGAGGCTTATGGCTTGTGGAAGGACGTTATCGAGGCCAACCCCGAGGCAATGTACCCCGAGATTTTGGAACGGTTCCGCATGGGTCAGGCTTTTTCAGGCCCCGACTATGTTGCGGCCTGGTCCAGACTCAAAGCCTGCCGTGCCGCATGGGATGCGGCCACTGCCGGATTTGATGCCGTTCTGGCCCCGACCGCACCGATCCTGCCGCCAAATCTGGACCGACTGCTGAGCGATCACGACTATTACGTGACCGAGAATCTGCTGGCCCTGCGCAACACCCGCATTGGCAACCTGATGGGGCTGGCGGCTTTGACTTTGCCGACCCAGACACCCGGTTGCGGGCTGATGATGCTGGGTTATCCGGGGTCCGAAGAGGCCCTGTTGCGGCTGGGCTCAGCGGCGGAAACCGCATTGGCGTGAATGCCACAATCCCCTGATTCGGCACCTCTTTGTCTGGACGGGGCGGGGTCTGATCTGTAATCTGCCAAAAAAGACGGGGCGAAATGATCCCGATATTGAGGCAGTAGTTATGATTTTCCCCGAGCGGTTTTCGAACCTACCGGAATATGCATTCCCGCGTCTGCGCACCCTGTTGGACCATCACCAGCCGGGGGGTGACGTGATTCACATGACCATTGGCGCGCCTATGCATGACTTCCCCGCTTGGGTGACGGATGTGATCACCGAAAATGCGGCTGGATTTCAGGGATACCCAGCGAATGAAGGCTCGCCCGAGTTGCGCGGGGCAATCACCGATTGGATCAAGCGCCGTTATGACGTGAGCATGGATCCCGACACCAACGTCATGGCGCTGAACGGCACCCGAGAGGGGCTGTATAATGCCGCAATGGCCCTGTGCCCGGAACAGAAGAACGGCCAAAAGCCGGTCGTTCTGTGCCCGAACCCGTTTTATCAGGTCTATATGGTGGCCTCGATCTCGGTCGCAGCCGAGCCTGTTTTTGTCCCTGCCACAGCGGCCACCGGACATTTGCCCGACTATGCGGGCCTGCCCCAAGACGTGCTGAACCGCACCGCCATTGCCTATATCTGCTCGCCCGCCAACCCGCAGGGGGCCGTGGCATCGCGCGATTACTGGGCCGAGCTGATCGTCCTGGCCGAGAAATACAATTTCCGCATTTTCGCCGATGAATGCTATTCCGAGATTTACCGGGATGAAGCCCCCACAGGCGTGCTGACCGTCGCGCAGGAAATGGGGGCAAATCCCGAACGGATCACTCTGTTCAACTCACTGTCGAAGCGGTCCAATCTGGCGGGTCTGCGGTCCGGTCTGATCGCGGGCGGGCCCGAAACGATCAAACGTGTCAAACAGTTGCGCAACTACGCGGGTTCGCCCTTGCCGCTGCCGCTGCAGGCTGCTGCGGCCAGGGTCTGGGCCGATGAGGCGCATGTGGCCGAAAACCGCGCGCTCTATCAGGAAAAATACGCCATTGCGGATGAGGTCTTTGCCGGTGTGCAGGGCTATATGCCGCCCGAGGCCGGGTTTTTCCTGTGGCTGCCCGTTAAAAACGGCGAGGAGACCGCATTGAAGCTGTGGCAGGAGACCGGAGTACGTGTCTTGCCGGGCGCATATCTTTCTCAAGGCGATCCGGGGCAAAACCCGGGCGAGCACTTTATCCGGGCCGCTATGGTGGCCCCAAAAACAGAGTTGCAGCGCGGGCTGATCACGCTCCGCGACTGCATCTATTCGTGAGGTACGAGGGCAAAATGGCATCATTGAACGCGCGCAACCGCGATCCGCTACTGGACAGCACGACTCAGGCCGCGATCGAGCGGCGCAGCAAGGAATTGATCGGGATCGCCCTGATCCTGCTGGGCTTTGCCGCCGCGGCGATGATCTGGTCCTACACGCCGGACGATCCGAACTGGATGGTCTCGACCGATGCGCCGGTGCAGAACTGGATGGGGCGGATTGGTGCCTCGATTGCCGCGCCGTTGTTCATGATCGTTGGCTGGGGCAGTTGGGGTATTGCGCTGGTGCTGATCGGTTGGGGTGTGCGATTTGCCGGCCATTTCGGCGAAGATCGTGCCGTTGCCCGCCTGATCTTTGCCCCGATCTGGATCGCAATTGTCTCGGTCTACGCCGCGACCCTGGTGCCCGGTGCCGAATGGCGCGCGACCCACAGCTATGGGCTGGGCGGGCTGTTTGGCGACACCGTAATGGGGGCGTTGCTGACGCTTTTGCCGATCTCCTCGCATTTCCTGGTCAAGCTGATGTCGCTGGCCATGGCCGTTGGGATGATCGCGCTGGGTGTCTTTGTGCTGGGCTTTACAAAGGTCGATGTGCGCCGTGGTACACGCGCCTTCCTGCTGGGTTTGGTGATGGCTTACGACCTGCTGATGAACCTGCTGGGTCGTGGGGCCTCGGCCACTGCGCAGGCCGCGCGGGATCGCCGGGCGCAGTGGAAAGAACACCGCGCCGCGCGGGTTGAGCCGGTTTTGAACGATGAGATTGCCTTTGGGGATCCCGTCTTTGAAGACCTGGAAGAGGAAGCGCCGGAACCTGCCCCGAAAACCGGCCTGCTGGCCCGGATGCCCACCCTGATCCGTCGCCCTGACCCGATGCCCGAACCCGAACTGGTTGAACCCATGCCAGTCGAAGGCTTCGATGAAATGCCGGGTGAGGATCGCATCCGTTCAAAAATCTCCGCCGCTGTGCGCAACCGCAAGGTGGCAACCGGTGAGATGACGCCCGAGCCTGATCCGAACCTGCCGCTGACCAAAGGCCGTGGTCGCGGGCCGGACCCGTTGATCCTGAACGCAGGGCCAACAGGTGGCCTGCCGCCTGAACCGCCTATGACCGCGACCGAGTTGCCACCGGAACCGATGCTGACCGCTGACGCCGCGCCCGAGTGGCAGGACCCTCTGCATCAGGACTTTGCGCCTGAGCCGGGTTTCGACGACGATGCTGTGTTCGAGGACGCCCCCGAACCCGCGCCGCAAACGCGTCCGGCGATGAAAATCCCGGTGGCCGAGCCGCGCAAGCCTGTCGTTGCACAGCCGGTGCGCCGCGCGCCGCAACAATCCCGCCGCGCGCAGGCCGAGGCGCAGCCGGCCCTGTCTTTCGAAGAACGGCATTCCGATTTCGAATTGCCGCCACTGGGACTGTTGTCGAACCCGGCCAGCATTCAGCGCCATCACCTGAGCGATGAAGCGCTGGAGGAAAACGCGCGGATGCTGGAAAACGTGCTGGATGACTATGGCGTCAAGGGAGAGATCGTCAGCGTCCGCCCCGGCCCCGTTGTCACCATGTATGAACTGGAACCGGCCCCGGGCTTGAAAGCCAGCCGGGTGATCGGTTTGGCCGACGATATCGCACGCTCGATGTCGGCCCTGTCGGCGCGGGTTTCGACCTTGCCGGGGCGCTCGGTGATCGGTATCGAACTGCCCAATGAAAACCGCGAGATGGTGGTGCTGCGCGAAATCCTAGCCAGCCGTGATTTCGGCGATGGCAACCATGCGCTGCCTCTGGCGCTGGGTAAGGACATTGGCGGTGAGTCTGTGGTGGCGAACCTTGCGAAAATGCCTCACCTGCTGATCGCGGGGACCACGGGTTCGGGTAAGTCGGTGGCGATCAACACGATGATCCTGTCGCTGCTCTATAAGCTGACGCCGGATGAATGCCGCCTGATTATGATCGACCCCAAGATGTTGGAACTGTCGGTCTATGACGGCATCCCGCACCTGCTGTCGCCCGTTGTGACCGACCCGAAAAAGGCGGTTGTTGCCCTGAAATGGGTCGTGGGCGAGATGGAGGATCGTTACCGCAAGATGTCCAAAATGGGCGTCCGCAACATCGCGGGCTACAATGGCCGGGTAAAGGACGCGCTGGCCAAGGGCGAGATGTTCAGCCGCACGGTGCAGACCGGGTTCGATGATGATACCGGCGAGCCGATGTTCGAGACCGAAGAATTCGCCCCCGAAGCGATGCCCTATATCGTTGTCATCGTCGACGAGATGGCCGACCTGATGATGGTTGCAGGCAAAGAGATCGAGGCCTGTATCCAGCGCCTGGCACAGATGGCACGGGCCTCGGGCATTCACCTGATCATGGCCACGCAGCGCCCGTCGGTCGACGTGATTACCGGTACGATCAAGGCGAACTTCCCCACCCGGATTTCGTTCCAGGTGACCTCGAAAGTCGACAGCCGCACCATTCTGGGCGAGATGGGTGCCGAGCAACTGCTGGGGCAGGGCGACATGCTTTATATGGCGGGCGGTGCCAAGATCACCCGGTGCCATGGGCCCTTTGTCTCGGACGAAGAGGTCGAGGAAATCGTCAACCACCTGAAACAATTCGGCCCGCCGGATTACATGAGCGGCGTGGTCGATGGCCCGGCCGAAGAAAAGGCCGACAATATCGACGCCGTTCTTGGGCTGAACACCGGAGGCAATACCAATGGCGAGGACGCGCTTTATGATCAGGCGGTGGCGATTGTGATCAAGGATCGCAAATGCTCGACCTCGTATATCCAGCGGAAACTTGCCATCGGCTACAACAAAGCCGCGCGGCTGGTTGAGCAGATGGAGGACGAAGGCGTTGTTTCGGCGGCAAATCACGTCGGCAAACGCGAAATCCTCGTCCCCGAGCAATAGGATATTTAATAACAAGGGCAGAGCGCATATCTGTGAAGCATGAAACAGATTGCTTTTGCCCTTGCTTTGACACTGGCCGCACCTGCGGCCTGGGCGGCGGATAAGCTGCCGCTGTCGGAAATCTCAAATTACCTGAACCAGCTGAAAACGGTTCAGACCAGTTTCACTCAGGTCAACGATGATGGCTCGCTGAGCACCGGTAAACTGTGGATGCAGCGACCCGGTAAAATGCGGTTCGAATATGATCCGCCGGACAGTGCGGTGGTGCTGGCACGTTCCGGCAGTGTCATGATCTTCGATCCCAAATCGAACCAACCGCCCGAACAATACCCGCTAAAGCGGACACCGCTGTCTCTGGTTCTGGCGCGGAATGTGAACCTTGGTCAGGCCAATATGGTGGTAGGGCACGAGTTCGACGGCACGGCGACCGTAGTGACGGCGCAAGACCCCAAGAACCCGGACTCGGGCCGGATTGAGCTGATGTTCACCGACAACCCGGTGGAGCTGCGAAAATGGGTGATACATGACAATGCAGGCACCCAGACCACGGTGCTGCTGGGCCCGTTGACCGAGGGTGGCAGGCTGAATCAGGATCTGTTCTCGAACAGCAAAAGAAGTGGGTCAGCTGACCGCTGACCCCTTCACCTCAGTACCGGCAATTTGCCAGTTGCGACTGATACAGGTTCGCGCGCGCGTCCACATCGCTGGCCACGTTCAGCAGCCATGACTTCTTGTTGTGGCTGCCGCGGGCAAAGCCCGTATGGCCTTCGTGATAGGCCAGATACTGATTGCGCGTGTCTGCGGGGTGGATGCCATTCCGCTCGTAGCTTTTGTTCATGTACCAGCCAATGAAATCCGACGCGTCGCGAATGCGATCCCGCTTGGCGCGGCGTTTGCCGGTTTCGCGCTGGTACTGCTCCCACGTGCCGTCCAGCGCCTGACCGTAGCCATAGGCGCTGCTTTGGCGGCCCATCGGGATCACGCCCAGAACATAGCGGTGCGGCGTGCGCGCATCGTGGCGATAGCGGCTTTCCTGATAGATCGTGGCCATCTGGACGTGAACGGGAACGCCCCATTTACGCTCGGTGCTTTTGAAAGCCCGGATATAGTCGGGCTTTTCGCGCGCAATGCTGCACGCGTCGTTCAATCTGCTGGGCGGCTGTTTCGAGCCGCCCCCACAGGATGCCAAAAGCAGCACCCCTAGGAGTACGAAAAGAATTCTGCTCATGTGCCTCGTGCCTTTTTTCAGGCATTCTAGCGCAGATTGAGCGCTGAGGAAATCACAATCGCTACAGAATGAGCGCCAGAACAAGGGGTAACGCTGCGACTGACAGCAGGGTCGAGACCATGACCATCCCCGCAACGGCATCTGCGTCGGCCTGAAACCGCTCTGCCAGCAGGTAGGATGTGACCGCGACGGGGGTGCACATTTGCAATACCAGCACGCCAAAGGCGATGGCTTCCAGGTCAAAAGCGGACGCTATGGCCCAACCGAGGGCAAAGCACACCACCACTTTCAGGATCGACAGCCAGATGGCTTGTCCCAGACTGCGGGTGGTCAGGCGCGCGATGGCAACGCCCAAAGTGACCAGCATCATCGGAACCGCCATTTGCCCCAGCAAATCCAATGTGTTGGTCAGAAACAGCGGGGTTTCCCAATCCTGCCACAGGAACAATGCCCCAAGCAGCGTTGCCCAAACCATCGGTTGCCTGATGACCTGCCCAAAGGCCCCTTTGCCAGCGACAAGATAAATGCCGTAGGTAAAGGAATACAGGGCCGTCACCGACAGGAAAATCACGGCATAGCCCAGCCCCGCCTGTCCGAAGGCAAAGATACATAGCGGCAGGCCCAGATTGCCGGTATTGCCAAAGATCAAAGGCGACAGGTAAGTGCGCTGTTCCAGCCTCAGAACCCGAACGATCCCCCAGAACACGACCGCCAGACCAAGGTTGGCGACGATGGTGGCGATGGTAAAGCGCGACAGGTCGCCGCCCGGTATTTCGGTCTGCATCAGCGCCACGAAGATCAGGCTGGGCACCGCCAGCATCATGGCGAAACGGGTGACGAATTGCAGGCGGTATTCGAACCCCAGCTTGACCCAGGCAAATCCAATGCCCGCCAGAATGAACACCGGCGCGACAATTTCGAACACTGTCAGTAGAAGGTTCACAGACTGTTTCCCTGAATTTCAGATCAATGATTGGATTTTCCGCCCGGAAAGAGGTAGTAACTGCTTTGGGGGCTGAAACAATGCTAAAGACACATGCCAAGTATGGCTTGGGACAAGTAGTGCGACATAAAAAACATCCCTTCCGAGGGGTGATTTTTGACGTGGACGCGGAATTTTCCAACACTGAGGAATGGTACGAAGCCATCCCTGAAGACAGTCGGCCGATCAAGGATCAGCCGTTCTATCATCTGCTGGCCGAGAATGATCAGTCCTTCTATGTGGCTTATGTTTCAGAACAAAATCTGATCGCCGACCAATCGGGCGAGCCGGTGGAACATCCCGATATTCCCAATATGTTCGGGCCGTTCGAGGACGGGTCCTACCCGCTGCACTTCCATCTGAACTGATCCACCGGGCCAACCCGGCCCGGACGCTGATGTCCCTAATATCCCAACGCACACCCGTCTTTGCGCGGATCGCTTGCGCCCTCTAACACGCCGTCGTTTCGGATTCGGATTGCCTGCGCGCCGCCAAGTGGGGTTTCCGAAATCTCAACAGTGTGGCCAAGTTGCGACAATTGTTGCGCTACTTGTTCTGAGAACCCGCGCTCCAGTTTCAACACACCCCCGTCGGCAAAGGCGCGGGGGGCATCGATGCTGTCCTGTAGGCCCATGTCGAAATCCGTGAGGTTTGACAGGAAGCGGGCATGACCGGTCGGCTGATACGCGCCGCCCATGACCCCAAAGGGCATCATCACGCGGCCGTTTTCTTGCAGCATTCCGGGGATGATCGTGTGCATTGGGCGTTTGCCACCACCCAATTCATTTGGATGGCCGGTGTCCAGAGTGAAACCGGCCCCGCGGTTCTGCAGCAGAATGCCGTATTTCTGGGATGCGATGCCCGATCCGAAACTGTGGAAGATCGAATAGATCAGCGAAACTGCCATCCGGTCGCGATCGACCACCGTGATATAAACGGTGTCCTTGTGAACGGCTTCGGTTAGCGGCGCTGCTGCTTGCATCGCGCGTTTGGGGTCGATCATGGCGGCCAGCGATGCGGCGATTTCGGGATCAAGGAACCGTTCCGCGCGGGCCATATGATCCGGGTCCGCGATAAAGCGGTTGCGGGCGTCATAGGCCAGTTTGGTGGCTTCGGCCTCGATATGAACACGCTCAGCCCCGAATGGGTCCATGCTGGCCAGATCAAAATGCTTCAGGATGTTCAGCAGCAGGATGGCCGTCGCCCCCTGACCGTTGGGCGGATGTTCGACCAGATCGATGCCCTGATAGGTGCCGTTCATCGGGTCGGTCACGGTGCATTTCGTGTTCGCGAAATCATCCGCGCCATGAACACCGCCTAGTTGGGTCAGCGCCGAAAGCATATCCTCGGCAATTTCACCGGTGTAGAAGGCGTCGCGCCCGTGCTTGGCAATCTGGCGCAGAACCTCGGCCTGACCCGGAGACCGGAAGACCTGACCGATCTCTGGGACGCCGCCGTTGATCAGATAGTGCTGCCTGGCGGCCCCGTGCAGAGTGCGCGCGCCGCGTTGCCAGTCAAAAGCGACCCGGGGCGCAACCGGTACGCCGAGTTCGGCATAATGAATCGCCGGTTGCAGAATGGCGTCCAGTCCCAGACGACCTTCGTTTTCCGAAAGATGACAGAACGCATCCACCGCGCCGGGAATGGTGACGGCGTCAGGGCTGGTCAGAGGTACCGCAGCCAGCCCCTTGGCGCGCAAAGTCTCGGCATCCGCCAGTTCCGGGGCACGCCCGGAACCATTCAAAGCGCGAATCCTGTCTTCACCTGCCCGGTTGAACAGCACAAAGCAATCGCCGCCCAAACCCGTCATCTGTGGTTCGCAAATGCCCAACAGGATGGCCCCGGCAATTGCGGCATCCATCGCATTGCCGCCCTGACCCAGAATATCCAGCGCCGCCTTTGCGGCCAGAGGATGCGACGTTGCACATATCCCATCGGTTGCCAGAACTTCAGACCGGCCCGGCAGATGCAGATCCCGCATGGTATTCCTCCTCCCCATCGACGGGTCGAACCTAAGACGAGGCCTGTGTTTGTCCAGTAATATTAGGGAGAGAAGTTCCTCGGCGCCGTTCACTGGGTGGGGGCTGTGACACTTGGCGCCGAGGGAAGCTATCTGAGCTACAAGTCACTGTATGACGGGGGTTTGCGGCGCGACAATGGTTCGAAAAAGGCCTTATTATGGCTATTGCTTGCCGGTCAGTCTTGCGGATCGAAGTCGAACCGCAGCGACAGGCGATTACATCCGTCCCGCCTTTCATACCAGATATCGCTGGTAAGCTGGTGGATCAGAAACCAGCCAAATCCGCCTTCGGGCAGGTCCTGAACGCCTGTCTCGACCGAAGCAGGAACCCCGTCGGGCAGTTTGTAGCCGGGCAGGGGATTGCCGGTATCGGAAATCAGGATGTCCAGCCGGTTGTGGTCAAGCCTGCAAGTCACCTGCACTTTGGCCGGGGCGATGCCCGCATAGGCATGTTCGACCACGTTGTTGATCGCCTCAGCCAGTGCGATCTTCACATCATCCGCCATATGCGCCGGCAGCCCCTGCCGCGACAGGCCGGTGCTAAGTTGCGAAATCCCCGCGCTCGCTTCGGCCTCAGTGGCCGGGAAGGTCAGTTCAAGGCAGGTTTTGGTCCCAATCGGCTTCACGCAGTCCACTCCGCCCAGATCAGTCGATGGAACCGGCCAGGGCGTCATCCAGGGTGGCAAACAGATTGAACACCGTGTCCATGCGGGTCAGGCGAAACACCTTTTCGACCACCGGTTGCAGCCCAGCCAGATCCAGCCTGCGCCCGGCCCCAAGCTGCTTCATCGAGGCGACAATTGCGCCCAGCCCGCTGGAATCGATAAATTCGACACCGCCAAGATCCAGCACCACCCGGTTGCATCCCGTTTCGGTTGCGCGCCGCATGTCTTCCTTGAACTGAATGGCCATGGCGGCGTCGATCCGGTCGGTCTGGACCGTGATGATCTGAGTCTCACCGGAGGTTGTAGTGGTCAGGCCCATGTTTGACCGCCCTCTTTCCTGGAATTGCTTCGTAGAAATACGCTAGACGGCAAATCTTACCATTCGGTATGCAGAAGCCGGAAAATGAACAAAGGAAGACTGTGATGAATGAGGTTGTGATCGCAGGGGCCGCCCGCACGCCGATGGGTGGATTTCAGGGCATGTTCGACGGGGTCGCAGCCGTGGATCTGGGCGGGGCCGCAATTCGCGCCGCATTGGAACAGGCAGGCACCGAGACCGTGGACGAGGTGCTGATGGGCTGCGTTCTTCCCGCAGGACAAGGGCAGGCCCCGGCACGTCAGGCCGGTTTCGCCGCCGGTCTGGGCCAAGAGGTGCCGGCCACGACACTCAACAAGATGTGCGGATCGGGCATGAAGGCGGCCATGATGGCCTTTGACCAGATCGCACTGGGCCATGCCGATCTGATGGTTGCGGGTGGAATGGAAAGCATGACGAACGCCCCCTACCTGCTGCCGAAAATGCGCGGCGGCGCGCGTATCGGGCACGGTCAGGTCGTCGATCACATGTTCCTCGACGGGCTTGAAGATGCTTATGACAAAGGCCGCCTGATGGGCACCTTCGCCGAAGACTGTGCCGAATCCTTCCAATTCACCCGCGAGGCGCAGGACGAATACGCGCTGCAATCCCTATCCAATGCTCTGGCGGCGCAGGACAGCGGGGCGTTCGACGGCGAGATCGCTCCGGTTTCGGTACGCACCCGGAAAGGAGAGGTGATCCAATCGGCGGATGAGCAGCCAAAATCAGCCCGGCCCGAAAAGATCCCAACCCTGAAGCCGGCCTTCCGCAAGGATGGCACGGTGACCGCTGCCAATGCCTCATCGATCTCGGATGGCGCGGCGGCGCTGGTTCTGGCGTCTGCCTCAGCGGCTGAGGCACAGAATCTGTCCGTTCGTGCGCGTATCCTTGGCCACGCCAGCCACGCGCAGGCCCCCGGCCTGTTCACCACAGCACCGGTCCCGGCTGCGCAAAAGCTGCTGGCTCGCATTGGTTGGAGTGTCGAGGATGTGGATCTGTGGGAGGTGAACGAAGCCTTCGCCGTTGTCCCGATGGCCTTCATGCATGAAATGGGCCTGCCCCGGGACAAGGTGAACGTGAACGGCGGGGCCTGCGCGCTGGGCCACCCCATCGGCGCGTCTGGCGCTCGAATCATGGTCACACTGCTGAACGCATTGGAGAAGCGGGGCCTCAAACGCGGCGTCGCAGCGATCTGCATCGGCGGCGGCGAAGGAACGGCCATCGCCATAGAACGCATTTGACCCTTCTTCTTGTTTCAAATACGGCGGGGGTGAATTGAGCCAAAGGCTCAAGAGGGGGCAGCGCCCCCGCCCCTGATAGATAAAAGCGCAACCATGACCGCCGATTACGACACGCTTGCCAAAACCATCGCCGCGCTGACCGAAGGCGAGACCGATCAGGTTGCCTTGATGGCGACCATCGCCTGCGAAGTGCATCACGCCGATGATCGGTTTGACTGGACGGGCTTTTACCGTGTGACTGAACCGGGGTTGCTGAAGATCGGCCCGTATCAGGGCGGACATGGCTGCTTGACCATCCCGTTCGATCGCGGTGTCTGCGGTGCTGCGGCGCGTACGGGAGAGGTTCAGCTGGTTCCCGACGTAGATGCGTTTCCCGGCCATATAGCCTGTGCCTCCTCCACCCGGTCCGAGCTGGTCTTGCCCGTGCGGGACGCCGCGGGCGAGGTGATTGCGGTGTTCGATATCGACAGTGATCAGCCTGATGCGTTCAACGATGCGGACGCGGATGCGCTGGGCGGAATTCTGGCGCGGGTCTTTGGCTGATAGCCACGTCCGGCACCGGTTGCCCCGACCCGCCTGACGCCAATTCGCCCTGCGTTTATTGGACCTGAGCTTGTGCTGCCAAGTATCGGAAAGGTCTGGAAGACCCTTTCCCGTCGGCGGATTCGCGCGCCGTCAAATTGAGAATCTTCCCTGTTTCTGCTATGAATCGACCTGTCGGATTTTTATTTTCACCGGCATTTTTTATTTGTTTCAGGAGTATTTTGTTATGGCAGGTATGCATCACGGCCTTACGCGGCTTGATCAACTCACCAAGGTTTGTCTCAACGGCGCGGGCCCCTCCAGACCCTTTGTGCAGACCCTTGGGCGTCTCAAGCCACCAAACCCGGTTCATATCGTCAAGATCACCCATGCGGATGTGATCCATGCGCTGGACGACTTGTCTCAGTCCATGCGAGCCAAGGAAAACCATGATGGTCCGGCGGATGCGGGCATGACCTTTCTGGGTCAGTTCGTTGACCACGACATCACACTGGATGCGACATCGGCCCTGGGCACCCGGATCGATCCGGCCACCATCCCGAATGTCAGAACGCCCAGCCTGGACCTCGACTGCGTCTATGGTGCCGGGCCCGAGGCGTCACCGCATCTCTATGGAGCCGGGGATCAGGATCACATGCTGATGTTCGGGCGCAAGGAAAACCATCTGGATCTGGCCCGCACCTGCGCGGGCAAGGCCCTGATCGGTGATCCGCGCAACGACGAGAACATCATCGTCGCACAAGTGCAGGGCATCTTTATCGAGTTGCACAACATCCTGATGAGCAAGCTGAGCGAGGGCGGGTCCGAAGCCAAGGATATTCACGCCTGCGCCCATGAAGGGATCAGTGCCAAAATCTGGAAGGATCACGTATCCCCCGGATTAAGCAACTTTCAGGAAGTGCGGCGGTTCATTCGTCTGCATTACCAGTGGATCGTCTGGAACGAGTTGCTGCATGCCTTCGTAGAAGACAGCTGCCTGACGGCAGCGATGAAACGTCCGATCTTTGGCTGGGATGCGCCGGTCATGCCGGTTGAATTCACCGGTGCTTGTTATCGTTTCGGCCATGCAACGACGCAATTCGAATACAAGCTGAACGCGTCCGGCAGCCCCGTCAGCCTGTTCGCAACGCGAGGCTTTGGCCCAAGGGACAAGGCAGCCAATATCGACATGGACCTGTATTTCTCGATGAACAGCAAGACCGCGTCGCAAAAGGCCCGACCGGTTGGGCCCAAAATGGGCGCGCCGCTGCTGGAGCTGCCCTTCGTCACCGGCCAAATCGCGTTGGAGGATATCGGCGAGACGCTGACCGAGGCGCAATCCAAGAACCTGGCGCTGCGCAACATGATCCGCGACCGGTATACGTATCAACTTGCCAGCGGTCAGCACTTTGCCGCGCATCTGGGAACCGCCCCCGTTGCCGTGCCGCCAGAGCTTGCCGCCAAAGGGTTTCAGAAAACGCCCTTGTGGTTCTATGCGCTGCAAGAGGCTGAACAGCACGGGCACGGTAAACTCACCGGTGTTGGCGGTCTGATCGTCGCCTCGGTCTTTGCCAATCTTCTGCTGCGGGATCCGACGACCTTTGTGCACATCCCACACTTCAAGCCATGGCCAGGATTTGGTGGCCAGCCGTCCTGTATGGCCGGCATTATTGCTTATGTCGAAGCCAACCGGGGGCATATCCGCGATCCGCACAGTCTGATGTGTGGCTGAAGACGTGTGAAAACCTGTCGGGCATCTGATGCCCGACAGGTCCAACGATACTGTTACCGCGTTCGATGGGATTGCGTGAAAAAATGCTTTGAAATTTCACGAACCTCTGGCATCGTGAAAAATAGAGAGAAATTTTCACGAGATTCGGAGCGGCCAGTGAACAGCCAAGCCCCCCAAAGTGCCACATTGGGTGCCGATATTCGCGCGCTGCGAAAGGCGCGTGGGTTGACGCTGACCGAGATCGCGGCACGTTTGGATCGCTCTGTCGGGTGGCTCAGCCAGGTTGAACGCGACAAATCCGACCCGTCGATTTCCGACCTGCGCCAGATTGCGGAATCGCTGGGCGTGCCAATGTCGATGCTGTTCGCGCATTCCGCGGTTCCCAGCGACGAACAAGGCTACGTGGTGCGGGCCGGAACCCGCAGACCCATGGGATCGGGTGAAGAGGGTCTGATCGAAGAACTGCTCTCGCCCGATCTGACCGACGATTTCGAGATGGTGCATTCCACCTTCGAGCCTCGGTCGCAAATGCAAACCCCGGCCAACCGACCGACGCAGGAGGTCGGGTATATGGTATCCGGGCATCTGGACCTGACCATCGGCAGCCGCCAGTTCACGGTGGGACCGGGTGACAGTTTCCGCATCAAGCATGAACCCTATCAATGGGCGAACCCCTATGATGAGCCCGCCGTGGCGATCTGGGTCATCGCCCCGCCGGTGTATTGAAGAGAGCGTATTGATGAGCTTTGAGGCTTGGACCATATTCGCGCTGTTCTGGGTGGTTTTCGTCACTACGCCCGGACCGAATGCGGTCAATTGCATCTCGAACGGTATGAGCCTGCCGTTTCCCAAGGCGATGCTGGGGGTGCTGGCGATCCTGACTCAGGCCAGCGCGTTTCTGGTCCTGTCTGCGTTGGGCGTGACCGCCCTGATCGCGGCCTCACCTACCGGGTTCTTCATCGCCAAACTGGTGGGGGCTGGGTTCCTGATCTGGGTCGGTATCCGTGGCTGGATGAACGCCACCAAGCCCGCGCCTGCATCTGAACGGCCCGCTCGGCATGTCTATCTGCACGCGCTGGCGGTGGCGACGATCAATCCCAAAAGTGTGGCCGGATACCTTGCCGCCTTTTCGCAATTCGTGCAGCCGGACGTGCCGATCTGGCAGCAAATGGGGGTCATCATGCCCACCGCGCTGGTCATCACCACGCTCAGCTATACCGGCTTCACACTGCTAGGCGCGCTGATGGGCAAGGCGGCGCTGGGGGCGGTGTTCAACATATGGGTGCGCCGGATCATGGCCGCCTGTTTCATCATCTACGGCGTGTTGCTGGGCACCAGCTCCACGCCCGTTGCAAGGGGGTAATCACATGCACAAAGGTTCCTGCCTGTGCGGCGCGGTCGCCTTTACCATCGATGGGGATCTGTCGCCACCTTCGGCCTGCCATTGCAGCCAGTGCCGCAAGCAATCGGGCCATCACTGGTCCTCGACCTCGACCCATCAGGACAACCTGAGTTTCACCGCCAGCGACACGCTGCGCTGGTTCCGTGCCTCGGACATTGCCCGGCGCGGGTTCTGTGCCCAATGCGGCTCGTTCCTGTTCTGGCAGCACAATGATGAGGACACAATTTCGATTTCCATGGGGGCGTTTGATGCGCCCACCGGATTGATGCTCTCGCAGCATATCTTTGTCGCCGACAAGGGCGATTACTACGACATCACGGACGATCTGCCCCAACGGGCACAGTAACAGGGATCAAGACGAATGAGTGATTTTCCGACAAAAGCCCGCGTGGTTGTTATCGGTGGCGGTGTGGTGGGGACCTCCTCGCTGTATCATCTGGCCAAGAAAGGCTGGACCGACTGCGTTCTGCTGGAAAAGAACGAGCTGACCGCCGGGTCTACATGGCACGCGGCGGGCAATGTGCCCACATTCTCGACCTCATGGGCGATCATGAACATGCAGCGCTATTCGACCGAGCTGTATGCGCGTCTGGGCGAGGAAGTCGATTATCCGATGAACTACCACCAGACCGGATCCATCCGTCTGGCGCACACCAAAGAGCGTGTGCAGGAGTTCGAGCGTGCCTGCGCCATGGGTCGCTATCAGGGCATCGAGATGGAGATGTGGACGCCCGAGCAGGCCAAGGAGAAATACCCGTTCCTGGAAACCCACGATCTGGAAGGCGTGCTGTTCGACCCCAGCGATGGTGACATCGACCCGGCGCAGCTGACGCAGGCGCTGGCCAAAGGCGCGCGCGATATGGGCGCGAAAATCCTGCGCTTTACGCCTGCGACCGGTGTGACCCAACATGAGGATGGCAGCTGGACCGTCAGCACCGAAAAGGGCGATATCGACTGCGATTACGTGGTCAACGCCGCCGGGTATTACGCGCAGCGCGTTGGTGAGTGGTTCAAGCCTTATGGCGGGCGCACGGTGCCGATGATGGTGATGAGCCACCAGTACTTGCTGACCGAAGAAATCCCCGAGATTGAGGCTTGGTCGAAGGAAACCGGCAAAAAGCTGCCTCTGCTGCGCGACGTGGATGTGTCTTATTACCTGCGTCAGGAAAAGCACGGCTTTAACATCGGCCCATATGAGCCCAACTGCCGCGCCCATTGGGAGACCGACTCTGACCCGATGCCGGACGATTTCAGCTTCCAGCTCTGGTCCGACGATCTGGACCGGATCGAAGACATCGTCGCCGACGCGATGGAGCGTGTGCCGCTGTCCGGTGAGGCCGGAATCTCGCGCATCATCAACGGCCCGATCCCCTATGCGCCCGATGGCCTGCCGCTGATCGGCCCGATGCCCGGTGTGAAAAACGCGTTCGAGGCCTGCGTCTTTACCTTTGGCATCGCGCAGGGCGGCGGTGCTGGCAAGGTGCTGGCGGAATGGATCGTCGATGGCCACACCGAATGGGATATGTGGTCGGTCGATCCGCGCCGCTACACCGACTACACCGATCACGATTACTGCGTGAAAAAGGGGATGGAGGTTTACGGCAACGAATACGCCATGCATTTCCCCCACCACGAATGGCCCGCCGCGCGCGACAAGAAACTGTCGCCGGTGCATGACACGGTCAAAGAACTGGGCGGTGTCATGGGCGCCTATAACGGCTGGGAACGCGCCAACTGGTTCGCGCAGCCGGGCGACGACACCTCGCTTGACGCCACGCACACATGGGGCCGCTCCGGTCCGTGGGAGAGCCGCATCAAAGAAGAATGTGAGGCCGTGCGCGACCATTGCGGCGTGCTCGACCTGCCGGGTTTCTCGCGCTTCATGGTCAAGGGCGAGGGTGCCGCCGAGGCGCTGCGCGGTCTGGTCACGGGCGGTCTGCCCAAGGCGGGCCGGATGAACCTTGTCTATATCTCGGACGACCGGGGCCGCATCCTGACCGAGATGTCCTGTATCCGTCTGGGCGAAGATGAGTTCGTGATGATCACCGCCGCCACCGCGCAGTGGCATGACCGCGACATCCTGCTGAAGGCGATGCCTGCCGGGGTGTCGGTCGAGGATGTGACCACCACCCGCGACACGCTGATCGTGACCGGCCCGAAATCGCGCGAAATCCTGTCGGGTCTGACCGATGCGGACCTGTCCACCGGATGGCTGACCCACCAGTCGGCCACCGTTGCAGGCCAACCCGCCTATCTGATCCGCGTGTCCTTTGCCGGTGAACTGGGCTGGGAGGTTCATGCCCTGAACGAGCATATGCCCGCGATCTATGGTGCCATCATCGACGCTGGGGCCAAACCGTTCGGCATGTATGCGCTGAACAGCTTGCGTATCGAAAAGGGGTACCGCGCGTGGAAAGGCGATCTGTCGACCGATTACTCGCTGCTGCAAGGCGGGCTGGAACGGTTCGTCAGGCTGGACAAGCCGCAGGACTTCCCCGGCAAGGCTGCAATCCAGAACGAGAAACAGCAGGGTCCTAAGAAACAGTTCGTCACCCTGCTGGTCGAGGCTGGCGATTGCGACGCGCCTTACATGTCCTGCATCTGGCATGACGGTCAGATCGTTGGTGAAACCACGTCCGGCGCATGGGGCTATCGCATCAACGCCTCGGTCGCGCTGGGTATGGTGCGCCCCGATCTGGCGGTTCCGGGCACCGAGCTTGAGGTCGAAATCTACGGTCAGAAACACCGCGCCGTGGTACAAGAGGACCAGCCGCTCTGGGATCCCGCGAACGAGCGGCTGCGCGCGTAGCCCGCACGGAGACCGCCATGAGCAAACGATATGCCAAACTGGGACCCGGAGAGGGTCCCAACTATGACTGGGAAAATGACCACACCTTCGTCAAGGTGTCCGGTCAGGACACCAGTGGCGCATATACGCTCATGGAAGACAATCTGAAGGCCAGCTTCGCGCTTGGCCTTCATCGCCACGACAGCCATGCCGAGACCTTCTATTTTCTGGAAGGTGCGGTGGATTTCTACGTCGATGGCGACTGGCATAGATGTACCCCGGGAACGACGATGCATGTCCCGCCCAGGGTGCCCCATGCCTGCCGGGTGGCCGATGCGGCCCCCGCCAGAATGCTGATGATCTTCCAACCCTCGGGCTTCGATGGCTTTCTGGCTGAACTGGCCGTGATGGATGAGGCTGATTTTGCCGATGAAGCCAAAATGGCCGCGCTTAACGCGCGGTACGACATTGTGCCGATGGGCCCGGTTCCAGCGCATCCCGATGATGCGGGCTGACAGATGACTTTGCCAGAAACCATGTCCGGCGTTTACCTGACCCGCCACGGTGGGCCAGAGGCGCTGGAATGGCGGCAGGATATTCCCGTTCCTCAACCCGGTCCAGGGCAGGTGTTGGTGCGCGTCGCGGCTGCCGGGGTCAACAACACCGATATCAACACTCGGGTTGGCTGGTATTCCTCGGACGTCACAAGCGCCACCGGGGAGGTCGATCAGGATGTCGAGGCCGGCGGCTGGGGCGGTGCGCTGCACTTCCCTCGGATTCAGGGCGGTGATCTGTGTGGCATCGTCGAAATGGTTGGCGCGGGGGCAGGGTTCAAGCCGGGTCAGCGCGTGACTTGTCCGATCAACCTGCCGCGCCCACGTCCGGGTCATCCGCAAGGGTTCATCGCCCTGGGGTCCGAGATCGATGGCGCGTTTGCGCAATATTGTCTGGTTGAGGCGGATGATCTTTATGACGTCAGTGCCTCGCCCCTGTCAGATGTGGAAATCGCCGCCATTCCCTGCGCTTTCGGCACCGCCGAGAACCTGCTAACCCGGGCGGGTGTGACTGCGGGCCACAAGGTCCTGGTCACTGGAGCATCAGGCGGCGTCGGACTGGCTGCCGTGCAACTGGCGCGCCTGCGTGGCGCGTCGGTCTGGGGCGTGACCAGCGCGGCCAAGGCGGACGTGGTGAAAGCTCAGGGCGCGGTCCAGACCTATGACCGGGATGCCGCTTTGCCCGCTGACATGTTCGATGTTGTGATCGACGTGGTCGGTGGCCCGGCTTGGGCGGCGCTGATCCTGGCGCTGAAACCCGGCGGGCATTATGCCGTTTCGGGCGCGATTGCCGGTCCGATGGTTCAGGCCGATCTGCGCGACATCTATCTGCGCGACATTACCATCCACGGCTGCACCCATCAGTCCCCCGAGGTGTTTGGGCGTTTGGTTGAGTTGATGAACGCAGGGCGCATCAAACCGTTGATTTCCCGCACATACCCCTTAAAGGACATCATCACGGCGCAAGAGGATTTTCAATCCAAGGCGCTGCCTGGAAAACTGGTGCTGATCCCGTAAGGAGCTGGAAACATGGCCGATATCACCCTTCTGGATGGCTCGATCGGGCAAGAGCTGGTGAAACGCAGCGGGAAACGCCCGACGCCGTTGTGGTCGACACGGGTGATGATCGATCACCCCGAACTGGTGCACGACGTTCATGCCGAATATTTCCGGCGCGGCGCGACCGTGGCAACGACCAACACCTACGCCGTTCATCGCTCGCGTCTGGTGCGGGAAGGGATCGAGGATCAGCTTGCAACCCTGGTTGAAACAGCCGTCGCGCAGGCAAACGCCGCACGGCAGGGTACGGCAGGGCGGGTGGCCGGATCGCTCGGCCCGCTTCTGGCAACCTACCGGCCTGATCTGAAACCTGACCCCGAGGATGCGGCACGGAAGTTCGGTGAACTGGTCTCGTTGATGGCGGACGACGTAGATCTGTTTTTGATCGAAACGGTGTCTTCACTGCTCGAGGCCGAAGGCACCCTGCGCGGCACGGAAGGCTGCGGCAAGCCGGTGTGGCTGGCCCTGTCGGCCATGGATGATGACGGCACGCGGTTGCGCTCGGGTGAGGCTTTGGAGCTGATCGCGCCTTTGGTTGCGCAGTACCAACCGCAGGCTTTGCTGATCAACTGCACCCGGCCCGAGGCTGTTCCCGCAGCACTGGACATCCTGTCCGGTATGGGGTTGCCCTACGGGGCCTATGCCAACGGTTTCACCCATATCGCCGATGGGTTTTTGCAGGATGCGCCAACCGTTGACAGCCTTCAGCAGCGCCATGACCTTGGCCCCGACGCCTATGCAGATCACGCGATGGCTTGGGTGGAACACGGGGCCACGATTATTGGCGGATGCTGCGAGATCGGCCCGGACCATATCGAGGCACTGGCCCACCGCCTTGTGGCTGCCGGTCATCAGATCGTCTGAACCGAATGGGGGCTGAATGAAAAAGAAAAACAATTCAGCTTCGGCGGATCAGACCGCTGACCCGATCCATTTTGACATTCTGGTCGCGCCCGGATTTGTGCTGCTGGAACTCGCGTCACTGGTGGATGTTCTGCGCATTGCCAACCGGGTGAGTCCGACGCCGCCATTCTCGTATAGCTACCGATCCCTGCGCGGCGGTGCCGTGGCCAGCAGCAGCGACGCGACAGTCGCGACCGAGGTCGTGTCGGCGCACCCCAACGCGGCTTATCTGTTCGTTATCGGCAACTCGAACCCGGACCACCCGGATCTGTCTTTGGGGCGGATCGTCTCGGACTACACTTATCGCGGTGCGCAGGTCTTTCTGCTGGCCGAAGCCGCCAGCCGGTATATCGATGAACAGGGCACTGCGGATCTGGCAACCCATTGGGAAAATGCCTCTTTCCTGCGTGAACGCGGTGCCCGGTTCGAGGCCACACTGTCCATCGCCACCGAACGGGGCGGGGTGGTGACCTGCGCCGGTATGAGCGCGACCACCGATATCGCCCTGTCTGTGATCGGTCGCCATATCTCGGGCCCGACGCAAATGACCGTGGCCGACATCATGCTGCACGAGAACATTCGCGACTTTGCGTCGATGCAGCCCTTCTCGGGCGCGAAAACCACGGCAACAGGCGACGCCAAGCTGGATCAGTGCATCAAGCTGATGCAGGCGAATATCGAGGACCCTTTGCCCATTCACGAACTGGTGGACGCGCTAGGCATTTCGAACAGATCGCTTGAGCGGAAGTTCAAGGCCTTCTTCGGGACCACACCCAACGGGTTCTACCGTGAAATGCGATTGGCCAAGGCCAACAACCTGCTGCTGAACACCACCATGAGCGTCCGCGAAATCGGACTGGCCTGCGGGTTCCCGAACGGATTTTCCTCGGTCTACAAAAGTTTCTTCGGCGTCACGCCCTTCGTGATGCGTCGGCAAAAGAGACAATCCGCACAAAGATGATTTTTGCGGATGCGGTGACGTTTTTGATGGATTCTGTGTCGATCTTTCGTGTCATGCAGATGAAAACCTGACAAAGCGGAGTCGTCAGAATGGTTGATCTTCCCAACAAGGCCCGCGTGGTCATCATCGGCGGTGGCGTCGTCGGATGTTCGGTCGCGTATCACCTGACCAAGAAAGGCTGGAACGATGTTGTTCTGCTGGAACGCAAGCAACTGACCAGCGGCACCACATGGCACGCGGCGGGCCTGATTGCGCAGCTGCGCGCGACGGCCAACATGACCAAGCTGGCGAAATACAGTCAGGAGCTTTACGGTGCGCTGGAAGAGGAAACCGGCGTTGCCACCGGCTTCAAGCGGGTTGGCTCCATCACCGTCGCCCTGACCGAAGAACGCAAGGAAGAGATTTACCGTCAGGCCGCCATGGCCCGCGCCTTTGGCGTCGAGGTCGAAGAGATCTCGAACGAACGCGTGCAAGAGATGTATCCGCATCTGAACCTCGACGGTGTCACGGGTGCCGTCTACCTGCCGCTGGACGGGCAGGGTGATCCGGCAAACATTGCGCTGGCACTGGCCAAGGGCGCGCGGCAGCGCGGCGGCATCGTCAAAGAACGGGTGAAAGTCACCGACATCGTCAAACAGGGCCGCAAAGTGACCGGTGTGGATTGGGTCGCAGACGATGGCAGCGCCTCGGGCCACATCGAATGCGACATGGTGGTGAACTGCGCAGGCATGTGGGGGCACGAAGTTGGCCGCATGGCCGGCGTGAACGTGCCGTTGCACGCGTGTGAACACTTCTACATTGTCTCGGAACCCATCGACGGCCTGACCCCGCTGCCGGTGCTGCGCGTGCCGGACGAATGCGCCTATTACAAGGAAGACGCGGGCAAGATGATGCTGGGCGCGTTCGAGCCCAACGCCAAGCCCTGGGCGATGGATGGCATCCCCGACAGCTTTGAATTTGACCAACTGCCCGAAGATTTCGACCACTTCGAGCCGATCCTCGAAGCCGCCTGTAACCGGATGCCGATGCTGGCCGAGGCGGGGATTCATACGTTCTTCAACGGCCCGGAATCGTTTACGCCCGACGACGCCTATCATCTGGGTCTGGCGCCCGAGATGGACAATGTCTGGGTCGCCGCCGGGTTCAACTCGATCGGTATCCAGTCCGCCGGTGGCGCTGGCATGGCGCTGGCCGAATGGATGGACAGCGGCGAGAAACCGTTTGATCTGGGTGACGTGGATATCAGCCGGATGCAGCCGTTTCAGGGCAACAAACAGTACCTGTATGAGCGCTCGAAAGAGACGCTGGGCCTGCTTTACGCCGACCACTATCCCTATCGTCAAAAGGCCACCGCGCGCGGTGTGCGCCGGACACCGTTCCATCACCACCTGAACGAGCACGGGGCCGTGTTCGGCGAAATCGCGGGTTGGGAACGTGCCAACTGGTTTGCCAATGAAGGGCAGGAACGCGAATACCAGTATAGCTGGAAACGGCAGAACTGGTTCGAAAACTCGGCAGCCGAACACCGCGCCGTGCGCGAGAATGTCGGCATGTATGATATGTCGTCCTTCGGCAAAATCCGCGTCGAAGGCCCGGATGCCGAGGCGTACATGAATTATATCGGCGGCGGTGATTACGCGGTGCCCAATGGCAAGATCGTCTACACCCAGTTCCTGAACCGCTCGGGCGGGATCGAGGCGGATGTGACCGTCACCCGCCTGGCCGAGACCTGTTACCTGGTGGTCACCCCTGCGGCGACGCGTCTGGCTGACCAAAGCTGGATGCAGCGCAATGCCGGTGGTTTCAACGTGGTCATCACAGACGTCACCGCTGGCGAGGGCGTGCTGGCCGTCATGGGCCCGAACGCGCGCAAGCTGCTGGAAAAAGTCTCTCCGGCTGATTTCTCGAACGCGACCAACCCGTTTGGCACCGCGCAGGAGATCGAGATCGGTATGGGCCTGGCCCGCGCCCATCGCGTGACCTATGTGGGTGAGCTTGGTTGGGAGGTATATGTCTCATCGGACATGGCAGGCCATGTCTTTGAGACGCTGCATGAGGCCGGTCAGGACATGGGGCTGAAACTGTGCGGTATGCACATGATGGACAGTTGCCGGATCGAAAAAGGCTTCCGCCATTTCGGTCATGACATCACCTGTGAGGATCATGTGGTTGATGCGGGCCTTGGCTTTGCCGTCAAGGTCGACAAGGGCTGCGATTTTATCGGGCGCGAGGCTGTGATCGCGCGCAAGGAAAGTGGGCCGAAGAACCGTCTGGTGCAGTTCAAGCTGACCGATCCCGAGCCATTGTTGTTCCACAATGAACCGATCCTCCGCGACGGCGAATATGTGGGCTATCTGAGTTCGGGCAACTATGGCCACACGCTGGGCGGAGCCATCGGCATGGGTTATGTGCCCTGCGAGGGCGAGAAAGCAGCGGATGTACTGGCCTCAACCTACGAGATCGACGTGTGTGGTGTGAAGGTCAAGGCAGAAGCCTCGCTCAAGCCGATGTACGATCCAAAATCGGAACGTGTGAAACTGTGACGAAGGGGGCAGGGGGCGCTGCCCCCGCCGCCCGTGCCGGGCGACTCCCCCGGGATATTTAGAGCCAGATGAAGCAGGGGATCCGGACTTCATCTGGCCAAAAATATCTCGGAGCGCGAGGCAGAGCCTCGCATTCGCAACAGCGCCTTTTACGCGACGTTCGTGGGTGACCCATCACAATTCGTTATGTGGGACTTCACGGTTTTCAGAGTTTTCAAGCGCCGCTGATCTGCCGTAAACCGGTCCGGTATCATCCGGAGTTCCCCCGTGGCAGACACGCCCGTACCTTCCCAGAACGTGGACACGCCCAAGGGGCTTGCTCTGGCTGTCACGGCCTATGTTTTGTGGGGGTTTCTTCCGCTTTACATGAAGGCGCTGGATCATCTGGGTCCCTTCGAGGTGGTTGCGCATCGTGTGATCTGGTCGGTGCCGGTGGCGGGATTGTTGCTGGTTGCTCTTGGACGCACGCGGGATTTGAAGGCGGCGCTTGGCAATCCCAAGATGCTGGGCATGGCCGCTGTGACGGCAGCGCTGATTTCCATTAACTGGGCGATCTATGTCTGGGCGATTTCAACTGGCCACGCGCTGGATGCCGCTTTGGGGTATTATATCAACCCGCTGTTCAGTATCGCATTGGGTGCCCTGCTGTTGCGAGAGTCGCTGACGCGTACACAATTGCTGGCCATCGGTCTTGCGGCATTGGGCGTTGTGGTTCTGGTTCTGGAAGCCGGGCGCTTGCCGTGGGCTGCGCTGAGTCTGATGGTGACCTGGGGCTTTTATGCGTTTTTCAAACGATCCTTACCGATTGGCCCAAATCAGGGTTTTCTGCTTGAGGTTCTGATCCTGCTGATCCCTGCACTGGTCTATGTGACCTGGCTGGGTGTTCAGGGATCGGGTCATTTTGGAGTGAGGCTGTCGGACACGCTGTTGCTGTCCTGCGCTGGGGTCGTCACCGCAGTGCCGCTTTTGGTCTATGCCAACGGGGCAAAGCTGGTGCGCCTGTCGACGATGGGAATTCTGCAATATATCGCGCCCACCATGATCTTCATCACGGCTGTAACCGTGTTCGGAGAACAGATCGACCGGGGCCGCATGATCGCGTTCCCGCTGATCTGGTCGGCTCTGGTGGTGTATTCGATCCCGATGATCCGGCAGGCGCGGGCTCAGGCCTGAAGCAGTAGACGGGCGGCTTGGTCGGCCCAGATCGCATAGGCTTTGGGGCTTGGATGGTACCCGTCCGGCGCAGCCAGTGCCGGATCGTCGGGTAAGTCCAGTGTCAGGTGCTTGAGTTGCGGGTGGGCCGCTGCGACCTGTTGCAAACCGCGATCCAGCCGGGCGGATTGGCGGCCCAGAACCCAGGCCAGGGGATGCGGCAAGGCGGGAAAGCGGCTCATCCGGGGAACGCCGGTCACCACAACCTTGCGCGCGCCAAACCGCTGCGTCAGCAGTTTCGCCAACTGGTTCTGCCGGTCGAGGAAGCGATGGTATGTGACCCCACGAGTCACGTCATTGACCCCAAGCGCAGTAACGACAGCGTCGAATTCGCCCTCGACCCTAAGCAGGCGGTTGATTGTGTCCTGAGTCGTATGCCCCGTCGTGGCCTCCAACCGCCATTCGACCGAGTGATGCCGGGACAGACGGTTCACCAGTTGACCCGAAAGCGCCTGATCCTGCGTGCCGGCACCCACCCCGGCGGCAGAACTGTCACCTGTAATTAACAGGCGCAGGCGCGGCCCGCGTCCGGTGCGCCCTTCACGTGGCCCGATGGGTTCGGGCAGCATCTGGGCCTTGCGGCGCACGGCCAGCCCTTGCACCGCCAGAACCGGCAACAAAGGCACGCGCAAAATCTGATCGGCGGCAATCGGGTTTGGCATGTTCAGCTGAGCGCGGATTTGAATTCCAAAAAGCGCGGGTCGCTCATTACGCGGGCCATCATCGCCTCACGCAGGGCTCCGATGGTCTTGTGGGGGCGCATGGCGACCTCGAATTGCTGTATCAGGCCATCGTTGTTCAGGGTGATCAGGTCCACGCCGACTGCATCCAGATCGCCGATCTTGCATTGGAACTCCAGCGCCCAATCGTTGCCGTCGCCCATGACCCGGCGATAGCGAAAATCGGAAAAAACCTGTCCGACGTGACCCAGCACAGCCGCAACCGGGGCGCGGCCTGTCCACGTGCTGTAATAGGTCGGTGGCATGAACCGGACGTCTTCGGCCAGAAGCTCATGGATCAGCGTCTCGTCGCCCTTGGCGACAACCTCTTGCATACGTTGGATTGTTGGATGCATGTCCTCTCCCCTTGCTGATCTCAAAGGTTTACGATCACTGCGCGGCACGCAAGGACGACGTTGCGGGAAGGGGCACTCTGCGATAGGCACAGCCGCATGAGCGAGACCTATGATCCCCCCCAGACACCGCTGGATATATTGCACGAAGATGCGCAACTGATCGTGGTGAACAAACCCTCGGGCCTGTTGTCCGTGCCGGGGCGGGGCGAGCATCTGGCCGATTGCCTGCTGACCCGGGTACAGGCGGCGTTTCCGCAGGCCCTGTTGGTGCACCGGCTGGATCGGGATACCTCGGGCGTGATGGTGTTTGCCCAGACACCTCATGCGCAGCGGCATCTGAGTATGCAGTTCGAGCAGCGCCAGACCCGAAAAACCTATGTCGCGCGCGTTTGGGGGCACCTTGAGGCCAAGACGGGGACGGTAAACTTACCGCTGATCGTCGATTGGCCCAACCGACCGCGCCAAATGGTGTGCCATGAGACCGGCAAGCCGGCCGTCACAGATTGGCGCGTGGTGAAATACGACGGCGACACGACGCGCGTGCGTCTCTTTCCCAAAACCGGCAGGTCGCATCAGTTGCGGGTTCACATGCAGGCGCTGGGCCACCCGATTTTGGGTGACCCGTTCTATGCCGAAGGTGCGGCTCGGGATTACCCGCGCCTGATGCTGCATTCCGAGGAGTTGCGATTGAAACATCCCGAAGGCGGTATCTCGATGAAATTCAGGGCACCTGCGGATTTCTGATCTTAAACGGCGCTGCCCCACAGCATTTTCAGATTGCCGAGAGAAAAGCGCCGTGTGCGTTTGCGCGGCGTTGCCTTTTCGCAATACCGCGCGGATGCCAGTTCGCGCTCGATCTCAAAGGCGCGCAGGCTGTGGTCCTGTGACCAGCGGTCCAGTTTCAGGGTCATCATCACGTAATTGTCGCGGCTGGGCATGGTTGCCTCCTTTTCTTGTGCTGACCCAGCCTCGCCCAATACTCCTGACACCACCCTGTCAGGGGGCTGTGCTAAAGTGTCAGTACTTGTCACGGAGATCACCATGCGCCGTTCGTCCCGATTGTTTGAAATCATCCAGATTCTGCGTGCCTCGGATGTGCCGGTCACGGCGGATGCGCTGGCTGAACGGCTGGAGGTGTCGGTGCGCACGGTCTATCGTGACATTGCCGAATTGCAGGCCCAGCGCACGCCGATCGAAGGCGAGGCCGGGATCGGCTATATCATGCGGCGCGGCTATGACCTGCCGCCGCTGAATTTCGATGCCGAAGAGGTTGAGGCCTTGTGGGTGGGTCTGTCGATGCTGGCCCGCACGGGTGACAGCCACCTGCAACGGGCGGCCAATCGGATTTGTCAGAAGATCGACGCGCTGCATTGTCCGGCGGATTGGTTGCAGGTCGCGACCTGGGGCGCACCGGTTGATGATCCCGCCAAGGGTTGCGTGCCTGTGGCGCAGTATCGCGAGGCGATCCGGGCCGAGCAGAAGATCCGCATCACATATGTCAACGGCGAAGGTCAGCGGTCGGATCGTGTCATCCGGCCTGTGGCCCTGATCTATCACATCGAATGCACCATGCTGGCAGGTTGGTGCGAGCTGCGCAGCGCCTTCCGGCATTTCAGAACCGACCGCATCTGGGCCTGCGAGGCTACGGGTCAGAGCTTTAGCGGCCAGGGTGCATCCCTGCGCGATCTGTGGAATGAGCAGGAGGGTGTGACCGCAGCCCAGTAACCCGGCCCAGTAACGCGTTTTGGCGGGGAATCGCCGACCTCACCGCATTGTTGCTTGAGCCTGCCTGCAGACGCCGTGATATACTGCGCTGAACAAGGCAAACCCGAACAAACGGGGGCCGGAGCAGAAGGTGACATCATGACGATTTCCAAGTTTTTTGTGGCAAGTGGGCTGTGCTCGGCTATGGCACTGGCGGCTTGCACCGATCCGGGCACGCTGAACCTGCCCAGTGATCCCAACCAGAACGCCAGACAGGGCGCCATTATCGGCGGGCTGGTCGGCGCGGGTGTTGGTGCGATTGCCAATGATTCCGACCCTCTGCTGGGTGCATTGGCCGGAGGCGCCATTGGCGCGGCGGGCGGTGGCCTGATCGGCAATCAACTGGACAAGCAGGCGGCTGAACTGCGCCAGCAACTGGCCAATGACGGGATCACCATCGTCAATGCCGGGGATCGCCTGATCGTCACCGTGCCGAATGACATCACCTTTGACACCGACAGCGCCACCGTGCGCCCGGCCCTGCGCGCCGATCTGACGCGCGTTGGCCAGAATCTGGTGAACTACCCGAATTCGAACGTGCAGATCATCGGGCACACAGACAGCGATGGCGACGCCGCCTATAACCAGGGCCTGTCCGTACGTCGTGCGAATGCGGTGGCCGATATTCTTCAGGCCAACGGTGTGAACTACAACCGCATTCGCACCATCGGGCAGGGTGAGAACAACCCGGTTGCCTCGAACCTGACACCTGCGGGCAAGGCACAGAACCGCCGGGTCGAGATTGTGATCGTTCCCAGCGGCAACGCCTGATCGCGCAGCACCTGTGCAAGAAACGGGGTTTGGATCGGGCCTGTCCCGGTCTAACTATGGGGAAACAACGAAACGGAGTTTCCCCCGATGTCCAACCCCACGCTGCTGGGCCTGTCCGGGTCCCTGCGCCAGAACGCAACCAACCGCAAATTGCTGCGCGAGGCCGCGCGCCTGTTTGACCCCGCCAGCTTTGTCGAAGCCGATCTGAACCTGCCGCTTTACGATGGTGATCTGGAAGAGGGTGAGGGCATCCCGGCCATGGTCCAAACGCTCAGGGATCAGATCGAGCAGGCGGATGCGGTGATCATCTCGACCCCGGAATATAACAAGGGGCCGTCGGGCGTTTTGAAGAACGCGCTGGATTGGGTCAGCCGGACCGAGGGCAACCCATGGGCCGACAAGCCGGTTGCCGTGATGTCGGCGGCGGCGGGCCGCGCGGGCGGGGAACGGGCGCAAATGATCTTGCGCGCCTATATGGTGCCGTTCCAGCCGATGATCCTGCAAGGCCCCGAGATTCATCTGGCCAACAGTTCGAACGAATTCGACGAACAGGGCAGGCTGGTCAGTGCGCGGTATGAAAAGTCGCTGGGCACCCTGATGCAGAAGCTGCGTGGCCTGATCGCATAACGCGCTGTCACCGCCGCCCAGCCGGTGGTGCCAGTGTTACAGCGAGGCTTCGGGCCGGAAATCATCCGGGATCGTGTCGCGTTCGTCCAGGATCAGATCGGCCATGACCTCGGCCACCTTCGGGGCCATGCCGAAACCGATCTTGAACCCTCCGTTGGCGATGAATTGTCCCTTATGCAACGGGTGTTTCCCAAGCATTGGCGCGCGGCTTTTGCTGCGGGGGCGAACACCGGCCCAACGCTCGATCACTTCGGCCCCGTGCAGCACGGGAACCGCCTGCATCGCACGCTCGATCACATCGTCCAGCGCGCTGTCGGTGCTGGTGGGATCGTCGTAACCGCGTTCCGAGGTCGAGCCGATGGCCAGAGTTCCGTCCGCATGGGGGACGATATGGATCGCATCCGCAAACAGTTGCGGCACCACGCCCGCATCGAACCGCAACAGCGCCGCTTGTCCTTTCACGCCATTGCCGACCGTTTTGCCGAAGGCGTCGCTCAGCTCTTGCAGACCGGCCAGCCCGGTGGCGTGCACGACATGGCCTGCATCGGGTGCGTCGGCGACAACCTCGACCCCCATGACCGCCAAAGCCGCTACAAGCGCGGCACAGGCGCGGCGCGGGTGCATGCGGGCGGTCAGGGTGTCATGGATAACGTAACCGGTCGGGCTAGGCGGGCACCATGATCCGGCCTCGGCCACGTCGATCACCCTCCACGCGGCCCGACCGTGCCACAGTTCCTGTGCCGTGAGTTCCCGCGCGCGCGCCAAATCGAGGCTGCGCTGGTCTGCAATCGGCTGGATGCGCCCCAGCCGCCCGTATCCCGCAGAAACGCCGCCCACGGCCTCTACCTGCGTCCAGAAGGGTTCGGCCATGATCAGGCTGTCGAACTGAAAGGCCTTCTTGGCGTTCCAGTTCTCGGGCACGTGCGGAGCCAGCGCCCCGACCAGACCGCCGCTGGAGCCCGCGCCCGGGCCAAAGGGTTCGACAACCTGCACCTTCGCGCCGCGTCGCGCGCAGGTCCAGGCGATGGACAGGCCGAAAATCCCAGCGCCACGGACCGTCACATCGACCATTGCCAAATTCCTTTTCCTTGTTCAGTGTCGCGCCGCTTAGCTACAGGATTCCCCGATGGCAGACCAGCGCGCCGAGGTCACATGGACCGAGGATCAGATACCCGTCTCGGATCGTTTCGACGACCCATATTACTCGCTTCAAAACGGGGTTGAAGAGACGCGCCATGTGTTCCTTGCGGGCAACGACCTGCCTGCGCGCTTTGTGCCCGGTTTTCATATTGCCGAACTGGGCTTTGGCACCGGACTGAACATGCTCACCGCTTGGTCGGTATGGGAGCAGTCGGGTCACACGACCCCGCTGAGGTTCACAAGCTTCGAAGCGTATCCCATGGAGCCCGAGGACATGCGGCGGGCTTTGACGGCATTCCCCGAATTGACGCCTTGGGCGGATCGATTTCTTGCACAATGGGCGGGGGGTGGATGCCATTTGGAGACGCTGGACCTGACTGTTGTCGTAGGCGATGCGCGTCAGACCTTGTGCGACTGGCAGGACAATGCGGATGCGTGGTTTCTGGATGGCTTCTCGCCCGCCAAAAACCCCGAGCTTTGGGGCGCGGACCTGATGCAGCAGGTTGCCGACCACACGGTCAAAGGCGGCACCGCCGCAACCTACACCGCCGCCGGATTCGTGCGGCGGGGTCTGCAAGACGCCGGTTTCGACGTGACCCGAACCCCCGGCTATGGCCGCAAACGCCACATGACACGGGCGGTCAAAGCATGACGCAACAAAACAACGTCCGTGCAGGCATCGCCCTGATGATCGGTGCCACCATTGTCTTTGCTTTGCAGGACGGAATCTCGCGCCATCTGGCCGGGACATACAACACCTACATGGTTGTGATGATCCGCTACTGGTTCTTTGCGGCCTTCGTTATCACTCTGGCCGCGCGGTCATCGGGTGGGCTGGGCGCGGCCACACGAACCAGTCAACTTGGATTGCAGATCTTTCGCGGCATCCTGCTGGCAGGTGAGATTTGCGTCGCCGTGTTCAGCTTCACCGTTTTGGGCCTGATCGACAGTATGGCGGTCTTCATCTGCTATCCGCTGCTTGTCGCGGCCCTCAGCGGCCCAGTGTTGGGCGAAAAGGTGGGGTGGCGCAGATGGGCGGCGATTGGTGTTGGCTGCATCGGGGTCCTGATCATCCTGCAACCGGGCGTCGGCGTGTTTAACCCCTGGGCCATCATCCCGCTGATCTCGGCCCTGATGTTTGCCCTGTATGGCCTTCTGACGCGCTATGCCGCGCGTCGCGACAGCACGGCCACCAGCTTTTTCTGGACCGGCGTGTCCGGCGCGGTCGCAATGACGCTTGTCGGTATGTGGTTCTGGGAACCCATGGCCCCGCGCGACTGGGGCTGGATGGCGGTTCTGTGCGTCAGCGGCGCGCTTGGGCACTGGCTGCTGATCAAGTGTTACGAAATGGCCGAGGCCAGTGCAGTTCAACCCTTTGCCTATTTCCACCTCGTCTGGAGCGCGATCCTGGGCATCTCGATCTTTGGTGAGGTGCTGCGCCCCGAAGTTGTCGTCGGGGCCGCCTTTGTCGTGGCGGCGGGCCTGTTCACCCTATGGCGCGAACGCCGCCAGAGTTGACCCGGTCAGTTCTTGCGAGAACGGGATCGGCAGGGCCGGTTTACCCAGCCGCGCCCGATAGACCGGTAGGCTTTCGGCCACACGCATCACATAGTTGCGGGTTTCGCTGAACGGTATCGTCTCGATCCAGTCCACCACATCCACCTGCCCCCGGCGCGGGTCGCCATAGCGCTGCATCCACGAAATGGGTCGCCTTGGCCCGGCGTTATAACCTGCCGCCATCATGACCACATTGCCGTTGAAATCAGCCGCCAGCCCGGACAGGTAGTTGGCCCCCAGCTTGGCGTTATACTGCCAGTCCGAGGTCAACCGACCGGTCTGATGCCCGCTGAGTATCCCCAACTCCTGCGCCACCAGTTTCGCTGTGGCGGGCATCACTTGCATCAGTCCCCGCGCGCCCGCGCCGCTGATCACTACCGGATCAAACTCACTTTCGCGACGGGCAATGGCCAGCGTCATTTCCTTGGCCATTGGCAGGCCCATATCGGCGACGGGATGCACCGGGTAATAAGCCGCTGGCAGAACCGTCCCGGTGGTGGCCGCCCGCTTGGCGATCATCACCGCCAGATGTGGTTCGTTCAACTCAATCGCCAGATCGCCAAGCTGATTGGCCTGAACCGGGTCGAGGCCTTCGACCAGATGGG
Organism: Ruegeria sp. N4; assembly: GCF_056531425.1. Classification (NCBI taxonomy): domain Bacteria; kingdom Pseudomonadati; phylum Pseudomonadota; class Alphaproteobacteria; order Rhodobacterales; family Roseobacteraceae; genus Ruegeria; species Ruegeria sp. N4. The sequence goes on along the minus strand of NZ_JBQFLT010000008.1, from coordinate 72,358 downwards.
TCAAAAACCGTTCCGACAGATTGTCCTCGCCCGCTTTCAACAGCAGCAACCCCGCCTCAAGAACGCTGGAATCGGCGAACCCCGCCTGCCGCCAATGCGGTGCACGGCGCGGGGTGGCCAGTTCAGGATCAAACGGGCGCCCGATCTGTTCAGCCGCCAGCAGTCCGTAGAATGAGGTCTGATTGTCGGCCCCGACAGCATAGGCTTCATAGGCTTTCTCGGCATTTCCCTGCGCGGCATAGGCGCGGCCCAGCCAATACCCTCCACGCCCTTTCGAGATTGGGGACTGCACTGCGGTCGAGAAATTCTGGAAATGGCGCACGGCAGTTGCCGGGTCGTCCAGCCTGCGCAGGGCCAGAAATCCGGCCAGCCATTCCAGATCGGCATAGGCATAGCCCATCTCAGGCGTCATATGGTGGTTTGCGGCGATCTGATAGGCCCGCGCGGCGCTGCCCTGCCGCATCTCAAGCCGCGCCAGCCTGCGCCGCCCTTCGGCCCATTTGTCCGGCTCACCCAGGGCTTCGGGGCTGGTCGATCGGGCCAGCATCAGATCGATGGCGCTGTCGTCCAGTTCCTTCCGGTCGCGCCAGACAAAACGATCAAAGGCAAGTCCCGGCGCGTCCGCGACCGTCTTTGGAACCGCCGCAACCTTGGCATCGACCCCCGGCGCGCGCTTTTGCAACGCGATCCGAGCCTCGGCCAGTTTGCGGTCATCTGCGCCGACCAAGGGCAACATCTGCGCTGCGCTGACCAGATGACCATCCCATAACATCCGGTCCAGCCGCGCCGCATGATGAGGCTTCAACAGCTTGCCGAAATTCTCAAGGTAATCCTTCTGCAACCCGGACCCCATCGGCATCGTGCGCCATGCGGTGACGATATCGGCCTGCGCCTCGCCCTGTTGCCCCTTGGCCATCAGTGCCACGGCATGGTTCAACGCGCCTTCCGCTGTCTGTGGCGGTGTGTCGGCATAGAACCTAAGAACCCGATCGGGGTCCGCGCCCGTAAAAGACGGCTCGCTTTTCCGGCGCAGCCAGGCCAGACCGGGCCAATCCGGGCGGCGATCCAGAAACACCAGCACATCGCCGGAACTGCCAAACCCTTGCCGCAACCAGTGCCAGACAATGATATCGCGCGAAACAGACCCGCGTTGCCCGGACACGCGCAGCGCCTCGTTCCAGTCCCCTTTGCGCATCTCGCTGAGCCCGGCACGCAGATCGGCGGCGGCGTCTGCCTGCGCTGGGTGTGTTGACAATGTGGAATACAGAATCACGGCCACCAACAGGCCCAGAACGCGTGTCATGCCTTGCATTTCCCAACCAACCAAGGATAGAGGCTGTGAGGATAAACCTTGCGCCGCCGGGATCAACTCACAAAGCCTAAATCGTGATGGCCCGCGATGTAAAAAACACGAAAACTGCACCCTAAGGAGCGTGTCATGTTCAAAGGCTCTATGCCAGCCCTCGTCACCCCGTTTACAAACGGCGAGTTGGACCTGGATACGCTCAAACATCTGGTCGAATGGCAGATCGAGTGCGGATCGACCGGGCTGGTGCCGGTGGGCACCACCGGGGAAAGCCCGACACTCAGCCATGATGAGCATGAGACGGTTGTGGAAGAGGTCGTCAAAGCCTCGGCAGGCCGTGTGCCGGTCATCGCAGGCGCCGGATCGAACAACACGGTCGAGGCCGTGCGCTTTGTGCAATTTGCCAAGAAGGTCGGCGCGGACGCGGCTTTGGTCGTGACGCCCTACTACAACAAGCCAACCCAGCGCGGCCTGATCGAACATTTCGCGGCCCTGCACGAGTGTGCGGACATTCCGATCATCATCTACAACATCCCCGGCCGCTCGGTCATTGACATGTCGCCCGCCACCATGGGTGAGCTGGCCAAGTTGCCGCGTATCGTCGGCGTCAAAGACGCCACCGGCGATCTGGCGCGGGTCAGCCAGCAACGCGCCAGCTGCGGCGCTGAGTTCTGCCAGCTGTCGGGTGAGGATGCGACAGCGCTTGGCTTCAATGCCCATGGCGGTGTCGGCTGTATTTCCGTGACCGCCAACGTAGCCCCGAAACTCTGCGCCGAATTCCAGCAGGCCACCTTGTCGGGCAATTATGCGACAGCACTGACCTATCAGGACCGCCTGATGCCACTGCACGAGGCGATCTTTATCGAACCCGGACTGGCGGGCGCAAAATACGCGCTCGGCAAACTGGAGCGCTGCAGCGAAGAGGTCCGCTTGCCGCTGACCACGCTGGAAGACAGCACCAAAGCGGCCATTGACGCAGCCATGGCCCATGCCGGTCTGATCTGAACCAAAACAAATCCAAGCAAAAAGGGCGGCCTCGATCCCCGAGCGCCGCCCTTTCTATTTCAGCCCGGATCCAAACTTCATCTGGCCAGAAATATCTCGGGGGGTGAATTGAGCCGCAGGCTCAAGAGGGGGGCTGGCCCCCCTACCTATCGCTTGCCATAATAAAGCCCGACCACATGTTCGGCCTGCGCAAAGAACAACCAGCGCGACATTGCAACGCCCGCCAGATGAGAGGCCACCGCCAGCAGCGCAAACAAATGTTTCACGATGACGCCCTCGACCGGCAGGACGATCAAGAGAAGCGGTAGGACAAACCCCAGACCGAACGACATCACACGCAGCTTCTGCGCATGTTTGCGCCCCACCACATGCACGAACTCGCGCAGAAGGTAGTTGGTGCCGGTATGGGGTGGTTCAAAGGCCCGGACATCTCCGCGCGTGCCCAACCCGGTTGCGGTTCCAAGGTTTGTTCCGGACCGTGCAAAGGCGCTGTCGCCTTGCTGCCAGTACAGAATCTGGATCAGCGCCGCGATCAGAAGCAGCGGCCAGGCGATTGAGGTTTGCCCGGCCAGCAAGGCCCCACCGGCCAGGCTGAAACTCAGAAACATTGCAGGGGTCAGTTTCATGTTCCAGCGCGGGATGGTCTTGAGCTGGGTGTAGATCATCGACGTGGTGAACACGGTCGCAAGCGAGAACAGCGAGCCCAGCAGTCCAAGCAAGCCCCAGCGTTGCCCCAGAAACACCGCGCCTATCGCGTAAAGCCCCATGACGACCAGCGCCAGAACGGCACACCAGCCCTCTCGGCTAAGCCAGCTTGAGCGCCATTGGGTAAAGGCTTTCCACGCACGTTCCGGGTGGCCAAGGTGAAAGGTCGAGGCCATCAGCCCGCCGACCGCCAGCGCATAGGCGATGGCAAAGAAGACAAAGGCCACCACGCCCGAGACGTCAGGCAGGCCGAGCCCCAGAAAGAACAACAGACCAAAGCCCAGACCGGACAGGGTGGTAAAGATGATGACGGATGGTGCGGGATGCATCAGCTTGTCCCTCCGGGCAATTTGTCGAGGGCTTTGTCGAGCCAGCCCATGAAGCCTTTGGGTTCTTCGGCCACGGGGGCCAGAAGCGGGGCCAGAATATCGATCTGATCCTCGACTGTATCCTTGGGCCGTGGCGGCAGGTATTTGTTGACGGGTTTGGTGCCCATCTCGGGCATCAGGTCCATGCCGTCACGCTCGGCCACCAGTTTGCTGACATCGCTGTCGGGATCGCCGAGATCACCGAAATGGCGGGCTCCGGCCGGGCAAGTGCGCACGCAGGAAGGCACGCGGTCCACCTCGGGCAGGTTTTCATTGTAGATCCGGTCGACGCAGAGGGTGCATTTCTTCATCACACCTTCGGCCATGTCCAGTTCGCGTGCGCCATAGGGGCAGGACCAAGCGCACAGGCCACAACCGATACAGTCGCTTTCGTTGACCAGAACGATCCCATCCTCGACCCGCTTGTAGCTGGCCCCGGTGGGGCAGACGGTGACGCAGGGGGCGTCTTCGCAATGCAGGCAGGATTTGGGGAAGTGAATCAGTTGGGCATGACCTTCGGCGGGTTGCACCTCGTATGAATGCACGCGGTTCAGGAAGGTGCCTGACGGGTTTGCGCCATAAGCGTCCTGATCAGACAGGGGCGCGCCGTAGTTTTCGGTGTTCCAGCCCTTGCAGGAAATCACGCAGGCGTGGCAGCCGACGCAGGTGTCCAGGTCGATGACCAGACCCATTTTGCGGTCAGTGGATTGAGGGAGCTGGGTCATGTCAGTGAACCTCTGCTTGTGAGGGTGGGGGAGGGGGCCAGTCCCCTCTTGAGCCTGCGGCTCAATTCACCCCCGAGGTATTTTTGAACAGAAGAAGAATGGAGTTGGGTCATTTTCCAACCTTCCATGCAATATCCTTCGGGCCAGTGCCGACGGGTGACTTGATTGCGTCAAATTCAGGCTGGCTTTCGGTATCTGGCGGCGGGCTGGCCTTTTCGATTTTCACCTTCAAGTCGAACCAGGCGGCCTGACCTGTCACCGGGTCGGAATTGGCCCATCGCATGCCATCGCCTTTTGCCGGCAGCAACTCGTGGATCAGGTGGTTCAGCAGGAAGCCCTTGGTCGCCTCAGGCGCGTCTTCTTGCAGGGCCCAGGCACCTTTGCGTTTGCCGATGGCGTTCCATGTCCAGACGGTGTTTTCGTTCAGCGCCGCCATTTCCATAACCGGCACGGTGATCTCGCCATGCGGAGAGCTGACCTTGGCCCAGTCGCCGTCCTTCAGCCCGTGTTCGCGCATCAGTTTGGTCGGCACATAAAGCGGGTTGCGCCCGTGCAACTGCCGCAGCCACGCGTTCTGGGTGCCCCAGCTGTGATACATCGCCATCGGTCGCTGGGTCAGGGCGTTGACGGTGAAGCCCTCGTTGCCCTGCTGGTCGGTTTCGTACCAGATCGGCAGCGGGTCCATCTTGTCTTTGATGCGCTGGCGCAGATGTTCGGGCGGCTGTTGGTCGCCGTGACCTTCGGCAGCAAGCTGGAACTTGCGCATGGGTTCCGAGTAGAGTTGGAACAGATAGGGTTGCGGGCTGTCGTAGAGGCCCATGCCCACGGCCCAGTCCTGATAGGCCGTGTTCCACGGCTTGTAGTAATCGGCACCTTCGGGGATGTGGGCCACATAAAAGCCGCCATTTTCGATATAGCGGTTCAGCTGGTCGGGATTGACCTCGCCTCGCCCTTCCTTGTCGCCGGTTTCACCGCGGAATCCGGCCAGCGGGCCGATATTCGGGCGGCGTTCGTGGTTGACGATATAGTCGGCATAGTCCTTCCACTTGGCGCTGCCATCCTCGTTGGTGAAGCCGGGCAGGTTCATGCGGTTGGCAAGCTCGATCAGCACCGACTGGAAGCCGCGCACGTCGCGGTCGGGTTCGATCACCGGCCAGCGGATTGCGTCGGCAGCGGCGTCGGCCTCGCAGATCGGGCGGTCCAGCAGTGAGATACAGTCGTGCCGTTCCAGATAGGTGGTATCCGGCAGGATCAGGTCGGCATAGGCCACCATCTCGGACGAATAGGCATCCGAGTAGATGATGTTCGGAATGACGTAATTGCCGTCATCATCCTTGGCGGTCAGCATCTCCATCACGCCCTTGGTGTTCATGGACGAGTTCCATGACATATTCGCCATATACATGAACAGCGTATCGATCTTGTAAGGATCGCCCGCAGCGGCGTTCGAGATCACCATATGCATCAGCCCGTGGGCCGACATCGGGTTTTCCCAGGTGAAGGCCTTGTCGATGCGGATGGGGTTGTCGTTGTCATCCAGCAGCAGATCGTCGGGGCCGCGCGGAAAGCCCAGATGCGGCCCGTTCAGGGGACGGCCGGGACGGCGGTCGCCATGGGGGGTCGGGTGCGCCTCGACCGGTTTCGGATAGGGCGGTTTGAAGCGGAAGCCGCCGGGAACCTCGACCGTGCCCAACAGGATTTGCAGCACATGCAGCGCACGACAGGTCTGGAAGCCGTTGGCATGGGCCGAAATCCCGCGCATCGAGTGGAAGCTGACCGGGCGACCGATCATTTTCGAATGGGTTTCACCTCGGAAATCGGTCCATTCATGGTCCAGCTCGATCGCCTCGTCAAAGGCGACGCGGGCGATTTCGGCGGCGATGGCGCGGATGCGGCTGGCCGGGATGCCACAGCGCTCGGCCACGGCCTCGGGGGCGTGATCGTCGGACAGGTATTTTTCGGCCATCAGGTGGAAAACAGGCCGGTGGGTCACGCCATCCTTTTCGTAGGTGGCCGACAGGTCGGGGCGGACGCCCGGTTTGTCAAAGGCTGTCGGTTCGCCCGTTGCCCGGTCGATCACCAGCGGTTTGCCATCGGCATCGCGCAGGAACAGGCCTTTTTCAGGCCCTTCTGCGGCATTTACCAGAACCGGAGCATTGGTATAGCGGCTGAGGTAATCGAGATCGATCTTGCCCGCCTTCATCAGCACATGGATCAGCGACAGGATGAACAGCCCATCGGTGCCCGGTGTGATCCCGACCCAGTCATCCGCCACAGCGTTATAGCCCGAGCGGATCGGGTTCACCCCGATGACCCGTGCGCCACGTTTCTTGATCTTGCCGATGCCCATCTTGATCGGGTTGCTGTCATGGTCTTCGGCCACGCCGAACAGCATGAACAGCTTGGTGTGGTCCCAATCGGGCTGGCCGAATTCCCAAAACGCGCCGCCCATCGTATAGATGCCGCCCGCCGCCATGTTGACCGAGCAGAACCCGCCATGCGCCGCATAGTTCGGGGTGCCGAAATTCTGCGCCCAGAATGAGGTGAAGCTTTGGCTCTGATCCCGACCGGTAAAGAAGGCCAGCTTTTGCGGGGCTGTTTCGTGCAGCTCGTTCAGCCAGCCGACGGCGGTGCTGATCGCCTCGTCCCACTCGATCTCGCGAAACTCGCCCGATCCGCGTGGGCCGACCCGACGCAGCGGTTTGCGCAGGCGCGAGGGTGCGTTGACCTGCATGATCCCGGCACTGCCCTTGGCGCACAACACGCCCTTGTTGACCGGGTGATCGCGGTTGCCTTCGATATAGGCGACCTTTCCGTCTTTCATGTGAACGTTGATGCCGCAGCGACAGGCGCACATGTAGCATGTGGTTTTACGGACCTCATCCGAGACCTTGGGCGATGTGTCGATAACGGGCTGGTTCATGTACGTCCCTTTTGCTGGTTATCAGACCCTCCTGGCATTCCGGTCAGGTCAAAGTCGTTGTGTCGCCCGGTTTTTGCCCGGGCTGGTTCTAGGTTTCAGGCTGTTGCGCCTGCACCGCCGTCACTGCGATCATGTGCAGCACATCGTCGGCAGAGCAACCCCGAGACAGGTCGTTCGCCGGTTTGGCCAGGCCTTGCAGAACCGGCCCGATGGCCTCGGCCCCGCCGATGCGCTGCGCGATCTTGTAGCCCAGATTGCCGGCATCGAGGTTGGGGAAGACAAACACATTCGCCTGCCCCTCCAGAGGGGAATCCTTGGCCTTTTTGCTGGCCACTTCGGGCACATACGCGGCGTCGAACTGCAACTCTCCGTCGATCAGAAGATGCGGGCTGGCGGCCTTGGCGATGCGGGTGGCTTCGACGACCTTTGACACGCGTGGGTGACTGGCGCTGCCGCTGGTCGAGAAGGACAGCATGGCAACGCGCGGCGCGTCTCCAGTCAGTACATGGTAGGACGCGGCTGACGCCTGTGCGATCTCGGCCAGTTCCCGTTCATCGGGATCAACGACCAGACCACAATCGGCAAAGAGGTGAACGCCCTGAACCGCGTGGTGGTCGCGGTCATAGATCATCAGAAAGAAGCTGGACACCATATGGGCATTCGGGGCCTTGCCGATGATCTGCAAAGCTGCGCGCACGGTGTCCGAGGTGGTTTCAACCGCGCCGCCGACGGTGCCGTCGGCCAGCCCGAGATGGACCAGCATCGCGGCATAGTTCAGGCGACTTTTGATCAAGTCCTGCGCTTTTTCGGGCGTCATGCCCTTGTGTTTGCGCAGCTCATAGTAGGCCGCAGCGAACCGATCCGTGTGGGGGGATGTGGCCGGGTCGTGGATGTCGATCCCGTCAACATCGGCGCCGCCCATTTCCGACAGCAGAGAGGTCACTTTGGCCTGATCGCCCACAAGGATGATGTCGGCGGCGTTTTCGGCACGCGCTTTCAGCGCACCTTCTACAACACGTGGATCATCGCCCTCGGCAAGGGCGATGATCTTTTTGGAACTGGTCGCAGCCCCAAGAATTTGACGCAGGGGCTTCACTGCGATCAGGCCTCGGCTTGCGGCGTCATGTCTGCGCCGTCGATGCCTGCAACAGCAACCGGCTTCTTCATCGCGTCACGGCGGAAGGGCTCACCCAATTCCTGGTTGATCATGGCTTCGATCAGGGTGGTGATGCCGTTCTTCTGATCCTCAATCGCCTGGTTCAGCGCTGCGGTCAGCTCGTCCTGAGTGCGTGCAACGACGCCTTTCAGACCACAGGCCTGCGCGATACCGGCATAAGAGACTTTGGTGTCCAGCTCGGTGCCGACGAAGTTGTCGTCAAACCACAGGGTCGAGTTCCGCTTTTCCGCACCCCACTGGTAGTTGCGGAAGACGATCTGAGTCACGGCGGGCCATTCTTCGCGGCCGATTGCGGTCAGTTCGTTCACCGCGATACCGAATGCACCGTCACCGGCAAAGCCCACAACTGGAACGTCCGGCTGGCCGATTTTTGCGCCGACGATGGCGGGCAGGCCGTAACCGCAGGGACCGAACAGGCCGGGGGCCAGGTATTTACGGCCTTCTTCGAACGCAGGGTACGCGTTGCCGATGGCGCAGTTGTTGCCGATATCGGACGAGATGATCGCCTCTTTCGGCAGCGCGGCCTGAATGGCGCGCCACGCCATGCGGGGGCTCATCCAGTCAGGCTTGGCTGCACGGGCACGCTCGTTCCAGGTGGTGCCCGGATCGTCATCCTCGTGGGTCATCGAGGTCAGTTCCTGCGCCCATGCGGATTTCTTCTGGGCGATGCGGTCCTTACGCTCCTGACGGCCTTCGTCGCCTGCGGTGTCGCTCAGGCGGGACAGGATGCCGTTGGCGACTTTGGCCGCGTCACCGATAATGCCAACGCTGACGTCTTTGGTCAGGCCAATGCGGTCAGGGTTGATATCGACCTGAATGATCTTGGCGTTTGTCGGCCAGTAGTTGATGCCATAACCGGGCAGGGTCGAGAACGGGTTCAGACGGGTGCCGAGGGCCAGAACCACGTCAGCTTCGCTGATCAGCTCCATACCGGCTTTCGAGCCGTTATAGCCCAGCGGGCCAGCAAACAGCGGGTGCGAGCCGGGGAAGGCGTCGTTGTGCTGGTAGCCAACGCAAACCGGGGCGTCCAGACGCTCGGCCAGGGCTTTCGACGCTTCGATACCGCCGTCGGCCAGAACAACACCGGCACCGTTCAGAATGACCGGGTTCTTTGCGTTCGACAGCATTTCGGCCGCCGCAGCAACCGCATCTTCACCGCCCGAAGGACGTTCAAAGTCGACGATCTTGGGCAGTTCGATGTCGATCACCTGGGTCCACATATCGCGCGGGATGTTCAGCTGCGCCGGGGCGCTGGCGCGCTTGGCGTTCATGATCACGCGGTTCAGAACCTCGGCCACGCGCGACGGGTCACGTACCTCTTCCTGATAGGCAACGCAGTCTGCGAACATGCGCATCTGCTCCATCTCCTGGAAGCCGCCCTGACCGATGGTCTTGTTGGCCGCCTGCGGAGTGACCAGCAGAACCGGGGTGTGGTTCCAGTAAGCGGTCTTTACGGCGGTCACGAAGTTGGTGATGCCGGGGCCGTTCTGCGCGATCATCATCGACATTTTGCCGGTGGCGCGGGTGTAACCGTCGGCCATCATACCGCCCGAACCCTCGTGGGCGCAGTCCCAGAACATGATCCCGGCTTTCGGGAACAGGTCCGAGATCGGCATCATCGCCGAGCCAATGATCCCGAACGCATGTTCGATCCCGTGCATTTGCAGAACCTTAACAAAGGCTTCTTCCGTGGTCATTTTCATCGGTGCGCTCTCCAATCATGAGTGAATTGGGCCGGGTGCATTGCCCAGCCTTTGATATGGTTTTGGCGCATGGGTGCAGTCGGCGTTAGGGCCAGACGGGAAAGCGGAATATATCCAGTCTGGACCTAGCCGGACCGGATTGAATCGGCAATTTGCTTGATCCCGGGGGCGATGCGTTCGGGCGCAATCGAGGAATAACCCAGTCGGTAGTAGTTCTTGGGGCGGTCCGCGCCCGAAAAGAAGGGCTCGCCCGGTTCGATATGCACACCCTGATCCTGCAACCTGCGGGCAAGCTGCGTGGTATCGATATGTTCGGGGGCTTTCATCCAGATGGACGACCCGCCGAGCAGCCCGCGCCCGGCCACGCCCAGCTTATGAGTCTGCACGGCGTCATCCAGCGCGGCCCGCCGTTTTGCCAGCGCGTTGGACATGCGCCTGATCTGGGCATCGTAATGCCCAAGCGACAGGAAATAGGCCGCTGTACGCTGCACATGCCCCGGCGGGTGGCGCAGCACCAGCGACCTTAGCGCGCGCGCTTCGCGGATAAAAGACTCGGACCCGACCATGTAGCCAAGCCGAAGCCCCGGAAACAGCGATTTCGAAAAGCTGCCGACATAGATCACGCGCCCGTCGCGATCCATCGACTTCAGCGCAGGGGACGGCGCGCTCAGGTAGGCCATCTCGAACTCGTAATCATCTTCGACAATCATCGCGTTCAGGGCACGGGCGCGTTCCAGCAGTTCGGTCCGGCGGCTGACGGGCATGGTTGCGGTTGTCGGGCTTTGATGGCTGGGGGTGGTGAAAATCACATCGGTGCTTTCGGGCAGTGCCGCAGGCGGCAGCCCGTCGCTGTCCACGCGGATCGGCTCGATAGTGCAGCCCGAATGGGTCAGCAATTCCCGCAGCGCGTAATAGCACGGGTCTTCAATCGCAGCCGTGCGCCCGCGGTCCAGCAGGATGCGCGACGCCAGCCACAGCGCATTCTGGGCCCCCAGCGTGATCAGAATCTCTTCGGGTCGGGCAGTGATGCCCCGGCGTGGCAGAGTGTGGCGGGCAATGAATTCGACCAGCAGCGGGTCGTCCTGATCGGCATAGTCGGCGGTCAGGGAATCAAAATCCTTGTGCCCCAGTGCCCGCACCGCGCAGAGCCGCCAGTTGGCGTGATCGAACAGCGTCCGGTCGGCCTGCCCGTAGATGAAAGGATAGCGATATGTGCGCCAGTCGCTGGGTTTGGCCAGCATGTCACCGCCGGAAAACCGGCGCGCCAGCGCATTGTCCCAATCAACATTTTCCTGGCTGCGCTGAACCGGCGTGTATTTCGGCGGCACGGGCGCATTCTCGGACACGTAATAGCCGGATCGCCCCTTTGCGGTCAGGTAGTCATTTGCCAGAAGCTCGGTATAGGCCAGCGTGACCGTGATCCGGCTGACACCCAGATGCGCCGCCAATTTGCGGGATGAGGGCAGCTTTTCTCCCACGTGAAACCGCCCGGACAGGATGCCCTCGGCGATCATCTGCTGGATCTGCGCCTGCAGCGTGCCTTGCCCGTTGAGTTCCAGAAAGAAGGTGTCGATTGAGATTGCCATAGGCGCTTATAGATTGGACTTACTGGCGGGGCAATCTGGACTTACGGTTTTCCCTAAAATTTGCAGTGCGGATTGACGGGCGCAGGGAATCAACCTAATTAACTAGAAATCTAGTTTAATGGAAGGTTCAGATGTGGGAAACAGCTGCCGCAGGGTTTTCGGCCATGGGGTCCGAGGCGCGGCTGAAGGTTCTAAAAACGCTTGTCCGCGCCGGTGAGGCCGGTCTGACAGTGGGTGAAATCCAGAACCGCACGGGAATCGCGCCATCGACTCTGGCGCATCATCTGCGGTTTCTGGCCGCTGGCGGTGTGGTCGAGCAGGAGAAAATCGGGCGCAGCACGATCAACCGCGCCTGCTTTGACGAGTTGCGAAATCTGGCGCAGTTCATTCTCAGCGAATGCTGCGCCGATGAGGTAGGGAAGGCCGCGAACGATGGCTGAATTGACGCAAAGCCCGAAAGTCTCGGCCAAGGCCATGTTGGATCTGATCAGGACACCCTGGGCGCTGATCGTTGCGATTCTGGCGCTGGTGGCGCTGCTGGATCCGGGCAACTGGGTTGAGGTTGTGACCTTCGCGGCCAAGGCGCTGGCGCATACGGGCCAGTATATCCTGTTTGCCGTTTTGCTGCTGTCCTACCTCAAGGCCACGGGGGCCGAGGTCATGGTGGCGCGCGCGTTTGAGGGGCGTGAAACCCGGATGATCTTGCTGGCGGCCCTGTTTGGCGGGCTTGCGCCGTTTTGTTCCTGCGAGGTCATTCCTTTCATCGCGGGGCTGCTGGCGCTGGGCGCACCACTGTCCGCCGTGATGGCGTTCTGGCTCAGCTCACCGCTGATTGATCCGCCTACTTTGCTGATCACCGCTGGCGCGCTGGGCTGGCCCTTTGCTATCGGTAAGGCGGTAGCCGCCGTTGCGCTGGGCCTGTTCGGCGGGTTCGCCGTCCGCCTGCTGATGCGCAGCGGCGCATTTGCCCAGCCCTTGCGGGAATACAAGCCCGCCGGATGCTGCGGCTGCGGCCCCAAACTGGACGACAAGCCAGTCTGGAAATTCTGGCAGGAACCCGAGCGCCGTCAGCGATTTCGCTCTGAGTTCGTGCATAATGGCGTCTTCCTGCTGAAATGGCTGGCACTGGCCTATGTTCTCGAAGCACTGCTGGTCAGCTACGTGCCTGCCGACCTGATTGCCCGCGTTGTGGGCGGTGAAGGCGTGCTGCCCATCGTGGTCGCGGCGCTGGTCGGGATGCCGGCCTACCTGAACTCTTACGTGGCACCGCCGCTTCTGGCGGGGTTGATGGAACAGGGGATGACTGCAGGGGCCGCGATGTCCTTTATGGTTGCCGGTGCGGTCAGTTCGATCCCGGCTATGGCGGCAGTCTGGTCGCTGGTGAAACCGCGCGTCTTCGCCACCTATCTTGGCCTTGGGGTCGGCGGGGCAATCGTCGCCGGGATCCTGTTCCAGATGATCTGAACGAAAAAACCGCCCGGCGCATGGTCCGGGCGGTTTTTTGTTGGGTGCGACCCGGATCAGCCGGGTTCGCAGAACTTGGGAAGTTTGAACCGGTATCTGGGCTCGCCGCTTTCGACGTAAACCCGTTTTTCGACACAGGCGCTGGTGCCAACCGTCTGGGACACCGGCGCTTCGGTCGAGGTGATCGACGCAGCCGTTCCGTCCGGCAACCGGACCGAGGCGATGACGCCGTTCTTCAGATCACCATTGATCGCGGTTGCGGACAGCACCGGTACGGTCATGAACGAGTGATGTTCGTGCTTGCCATCATCCCCCAGCAGGTAAAGACCGCTGACGATGATCACCATCACCACAGCCGCTGCCAGACCCAGACCCCATGTTTTCAGAAAGGCATAGATCGACACGGCGCGATGCGGGCCGAAAACTGCAGACAATACGCTCAGCATGAGGTTCCCTCAGGACAGTGCCCCGGCCGGATCGGACCGGGGCTGGCAGGATCAGGGGCGCAGATCATCCTCGTCTTCCTCATCCCCGCCGCCTTTGGGCAGGTTGAAGAAGCTGTCGGCGTCCACGATCGGATCACTGTCTTCTTTCTCGTCTTCCGGGTCATCAGACAGCGAGAAGGTTTCGAGCCCTTCAATGGCCGTCGGAATCTTCGGAGCCGCGTCCATCTCAAGCGACTGCTCGGTCGAGACCAGCTTGCGGCGCTCATCATCGCTCATGACGCCGCCTTCGGCGGCTTTCTTCGCGGCGGCCTTCTGCACCACGGCATCCAGTTCGGACTGTTTGCACAGGCCCAACGCAACCGGGTCGATGGGCTGCATGTTGGCAATGTTCCAATGGGTGCGTTCGCGGATCGACTGGATGGTCGGCTTGGTGGTGCCCACCAGTTTGGCGATCTGACCGTCGCTCAGTTCCGGGTGGAACTTGACCAGCCACAGGATCGAGTTCGGACGGTCCTGCCGTTTCGACAGCGGTGTATAACGCGGGCCGCGGCGCTTTTCCTCGCCAGCCGCAGACGGGTTGAACTTGAGCTTCAGCTTGTGCAGCGGGTTGTTCTGCGCGGCGTCGATCTCTTCCTGCGTCAGCTGGTTGTTGGCAATCGGGTCAAATCCCTTCACGCCAGCAGCCACGTCGCCATCGGCGATGCCCTGTACTTCCAGCTCGTGCATTCCTACGAAATCCGCGATCTGCTTGAAGCTGATCGTGGTGTTGTCCACCAGCCATACGGCGGTAGCCTTGGCCATAAGCGGTTTTGCCATCAGCCCGTCTCCTATACATACATCTGTCCCGTCGCCGGAATTCGGCGGCCCCGAGGTCTTGGGGCAGGTTTCCGTTGTCGGGGAACTTGGCCCGTATATAGTCGCGCAACGGCCAGAAGGGAAGGGCCGAATGCGCCTGACCGTTTACCGGGCACAACGCCACCCGATGCAAAGCCTGTCACGTCCCATCACGTCGCGGTGTGATCTTGTGCAGCGGGCCGTGAGGTATTGGCTAATATTGATTTATTACAGTCGCTTAACAAGGTTTCTGTCACGAGCACCGCAATTTGACATGCCGCAGGGCCGGGATCATATGGCGGGACCGCGCCAAACAGGTTCGTTCTGTTCAGCCAGGATTTCCAAATCGTCCCTGACCAACACCTAGGTGCCGCACAAGACTGCGGCCTGGTTGCGCGTGCCCGCATGCGATCCGGCTGGGTCCTTTGGAGACCACCTGAACAGGAACCCAAAAAGGATACCTCACATGACACGCACAAGCAGCCTGCTCAGCTTGCCGTTCTTCGTTCTTGCCACCGCCGGATTTGCTCAGGACAGCCGGTTTTCATCCGAGATCAGCGTCGAACTGGAAAGCGACTTTACCTTTGACGCCGACGATCCAGATGCCGAGCTAACCGATACCTTCGCCACCATCGAGGGCGCGTTCGGCTATCAGTTCACCGACCGGTTCTCGCTGCAATCAACACTGGTGTTCGAGCCGGTCGAAGACGCCACCAATGACCGCTTTTTCGAAGATCAGGGCCTTTACTCAGAAGAGTTGTATTTTGGCTATGACTTCGGATCCGCCGCAGTTGCAGTCGGCAAATTCAACCCCAGCTTCGGCTTTGCCTGGGATCTGGCACCGGGCGTCTTTGGCGTTGATTTTGCAGAAGATTACGAGATCACCGAACGGGTTGGTGCCTCGGTCAGCGTGCCATTCTCGGGGCTGGGCGGAGAGCATGCGCTGACGCTGGCTGCCTTTACCACGGATCGCACATTCCTCAGCAACTCTTTGTTCACCGAACGCGGGCAAGCGCGCCTGGAGGATGGCGGTGTGTCAAACACCGACGATATCGAGTCCTTCACCCTGTCGCTGGCGGGTGAGATCGGCAACACGGCCTACACGCTGGCGCTGCAGGAACAGGCCGCCGGTGAAGGCGATCAGGCCGACCAGTCCGGTGTTGTCTTCGGGCTGGTTCATCTGCTGGACGCAGGCGGCACCGAGGTCGAGTTGTTAGGCGAGGTTGCCTATTTCGACGAATTCGACGGCAGCCCGGACTCGGCCACTTACGCAACGCTGGGCGCTGCTGTTCCGGTTGGCCCCGTTATTCTGTCCGGCGTTTTTGCGGTGCGCGATGTCGAGAATGCTTGGACAGATACACTGGCGACGGTATCTGCCGAGTGGCCGCTGGCCGATAATCTGGGTGTGTCGCTGGCCTATCGCTATGGCGATGAGGAGGGTGTGCAAAGCCAGACACTGGGCGCGCTGCTGGCCTATGAGTTCTGAACCCCTGTTGGCGCGCCGGACATTCGGCGCGCCGATTCTGTGGCCAGAATGGCCCTTGCCTTACGCGCTGGTTTGACGGCTAAATTGGCCGATACCCAAGACTACAGGCGCGATACCCCTCATGCAGTCATTTCTGGCCTTTCTTGCAGCCGCATTGGCATTTGCCGCCACAGTGGTAACCCCCACAGTTCTGAGAGCAGATGGCGAACCTGCCGGAGAATTTGACTACTATGTCCTGTCGCTCAGCTGGTCGCCGAACTGGTGCGCCCGCGAAGGGGATGCGCGTGGGTCCGACCAATGCGATGCGCGGCATGATCATGGATGGATTCTGCATGGGCTATGGCCGCAATTCCATCAGGGCTGGCCGTCTTATTGCCGCACGCCCGAGGCTCAGCCGTCCCGCTCCATGACCCGCGGGATGGAGGATATACAGGGCAGCGCTGGTCTTGCATGGCACCAGTGGAAGAAACACGGAACCTGCTCGGGCCTGTCCGCGCCTGCCTATTTCGCCCTGTCGCGAGAGGCATACGACCGTGTTCAGCGGCCCGAAGTGTTCCGGAAGCTGGATGCAACGGTCAAACTGCCCGCGTCGGTGGTGGAAGAGGCGTTCTTGAAGGCCAATCCGGGGCTGGAACGCGACATGATCACCATCACCTGCAAGCAAGGCTATATCGAAGAGGTCCGCCTGTGCCTGTCCCGCGATCTGGACCCGGTTCCCTGCGGGCGGGATGTGATCCGGGACTGCACCGCCAAGGACGCGCTGTTCGATCCGGTACGTTAGAGCGTTTTGTTCTGACACTCCCGCGCGTATTCCAGCGCTTTCGCGGTGCCTTTCAGATCAATTGCCATCACGGTTTCGCCTGCGGGGTTATAGACAGTCATCGTCTTGTTTTGCGCAATCGCCGCGACAAAATCCCGGTCGGTGAAAAACACCGTCGCGCCGGGGACGCGATCCTGTTTGAAGCCGATTGCGGCGGCATCAAAGCTTTTGCCGTCGAGCTCGAACCGGATCGGATAGCTTTGGCCGGGTTCAATCTCGCCCCAGGCCTTGTTGAACACGGTGAAATACCCGCGATTGTCCAGCGCGTCATAGCCCAGCCTGACGACCGAGAGGTCTTGATACACCGTCTGAATCAGACACCCGTTTCCAAGGGCCGGGTCCATCATGATGTTCCAGCCTTCGACAAAGCCTTTGTCGACGAGTTGTTGGGCGAGGGTGGCGGTTGCGGTGAAGGCGGCGAGGGTGAGGGCGAGAAGGCGGGTCATTATGTTTTATCCAGAATCAATTTTAGCTCAGTCAGAACTCTATTTGACACGCAAAGCTGAACAAAGATGTTATCTAGTTGCTGTGCCGGATCATTGGATTGACCGAACCTAATTCGGATGTGAGTTTTTACTGAACGCCGGTTTTTTGCACCGGCAAAAGCAGTTTGATCTTCAAAACAGGTATTACCGAATGCTAGCAAGCAGGTTTCTTTTTGTGCTTTGTACTTTTTCC
The DNA here is from genome assembly GCF_056531425.1 of Ruegeria sp. N4. Taxonomy (NCBI): domain Bacteria; kingdom Pseudomonadati; phylum Pseudomonadota; class Alphaproteobacteria; order Rhodobacterales; family Roseobacteraceae; genus Ruegeria; species Ruegeria sp. N4. The sequence continues at coordinate 55,132 of NZ_JBQFLT010000008.1, read as the reverse complement.
GCAGCAGCGGTTTCGTCGGTCTCCGCAGATTCCAACGATTACAAAAAGTATTTTTTAGAACCCCATGAGTATTGCGAAACCTACGAATGCCGAAAGGGGCCATCTCTGTTTGATCCACCTATCTGGGACCAAGAATGGCAGCCGTTTGAAAGTTCGGATCTTGCAGTTTGGGGAGCAGATGTCTGCTTGGGTTACTTCCTGACCAAAAGTGAAAGTGCTTGGAATGGCGGGACACCTGACGGCAAGGAAGGAGACCACCACGGGTTCTATCTTGTTTTAGGTGATTTCGCAGCTCGATTGCACGTTTTTGACTGGCCCTATGCAACTGAGGGTAGCCCATATGCGGGCTACGGTGTTTACAACTGCGAGAACACAAGTTGGCCCGAGCTGTTATTGGACGGGACGCGCGTTGAGGAACTAAAGAAGTGGGTTGAGCACAGGTTGTCCGAAGCAAACGGGTGGGTCGGTAGTATTGACGGTTTTGAAGGGTCCCTAAAAGGTTCGTTCAGAAATGAAACGCTTGGTTTGACGTTAAGGATAGAAAACCTAGGCGGTATGAGGATCAGCTTTAGGGCGGATTATTTTGGACCACCAATCTTAATTGACGAAACGGGCGGCATGTATTGACGCTTGCCTCTCATGTCCGGTTACAACTCCTTCCGCGCCCTCAACGCTGCCGTAATCGTCCCGTCATCCAGATAGTCCAACTCGCCCCCAATCGGCACACCCTGCGCCAATGAGGTGAGGCGCACCTGCCCCTCAAACTGGTCCGCGATGTAGTGGGCGGTTGTTTGGCCATCGACCGTGGCATTCAGGGCCAGAATGACCTCGGTGATCCCCTCGGCCAGCACCCGGTCCTTGAGACGGGGAATGCGCAATTCGTCCGGCCCGACCCCGTCCAGCGCAGACAGCGTGCCGCCCAAAACGTGGTAGCGACCTTTGAAGACCCCGGCGCGTTCCATTGCCCAGAGGTCGGCAACGTCCTCGACCACGCACAGCTCTCCGGTCGCGCGGGCCTTGTCATTGCAGATGTCGCAGATGTCGTTGGTACCCACATTGCCGCAATTCAGGCATTCGCGGGCGGTGATGGCGACCTGCTGCATGGCGTCCGACAGCGGCGTCAGCAGCAGGGCGCGTTTGCGGATCAGGTGCAGCACCGCGCGGCGGGCCGAGCGGGGGCCGAGGCCGGGCAGCTTGGCCATCAGGTCGATCAGGTTGTCAATGTCGCTGTTCGAACTCACGGCCTGTCCTGTGTGACGCCGGAGGAGGCCTCCGGCGGGAGTATTTGGGAAAAGATGAAGCTCAGAACGGCAGCTTGATATCTGCGGGCAGGCCCATGCTCTCGGTCAGCTTGGCCATCTCTGCCTGCGAACGCTCGGCTGCTTTGGTCTGTGCGTCCTTGATTGCGGCCAGAATCAGGTCCTCGACCACTTCCTTATCGTCGCCGTTGAAGATCGACGGGTCGATGTCCAGGCCTTTGAGTTCGCCTTTTGCGGTGGCGGTTGCCTTGACCAGACCTGCGCCTGACTCACCGACCACCATGATGGTGTTCAGTTCTTCCTGCATGTCGGTCATTTTGGTCTGCAAATCCTGCGCGGATTTCATCATCTTGGCCATATCGCCCAGACCGCCGAGTCCTTTGAGCATCCGAATTCTCCTGTATCTTTGCTTGATGCCTAAATACGGACCGCAAAGGCATGGCACAAGGGGTCAGAAAAGCTCCCGCCCGTCGTCAAGGTCTTTGGCAAGACCTTTCCTTCCTTTGGGCCCGGCAGCGCGCGGGCTTTGCCCGCGCGCTGCCCGGCCCAACGCCGCTCAGGGGTATCGGCGTCAGCCGATGGCCCGTGGCGGGCGCGGGAGTGTTCCAGGGTTCGCATTACACCACGCGGACGCGGTCCAGTCCGTCCGCTTCGGTTACGGAACAGCAGATCGACCGCAATGTGCGTGGGTGGTTGTAGTCCCATGGTCGTCCACGGTGCAGCGTCGCCCGCTCGTCCCAGATCAGGACGTCGCCCGCGGTCCATTGATGCGAATAGACATATTCGGGCCGGGTGCAAAAGGCGATGGCCTCGTCCAGAATGGCCTGGCTTTCCTTGTGCCCCAGCCCTTCGATGGCGAAGGCGTGGGATGCTATGAACAGGGCCTCTTCCCCCGTGACAGGATTTGGCCAGATTGCCCGCCAGGGCCGATCGGGCCAACGGGTCATCCGGGGCAGGGCTGCCAGATCGGCATCGATTTTCATGCGGGAATGCGACAGCCTGTGCCAGATGATGGCGTCTTGCAGCGGTTCTTTCAGGTGGCCGGGCATCTCGGCCCAGGCGGCGCGTGTCGAGGCAAGTTCCGTCTCGCCGCCGCTGGGTGGGACCACGAGGGCGGTCAGAATATTGATCAGAGCAGGGGTAGGCAGGAACGTGCTGTCCGTGTGCCACAGCATATTGGCCTGCAAATCCAGCAGGCGCAGATCATCGCGGGCGCGCAAGCCGTCCTCTGTCTGATTGGACAGTTCCGACACCTGAAACTCCACATCGCGCCCCGCCGCCATTTGTTCGCGATTTTCCAGCGGACCAAACAGTTCACCCAGACGCATGTGATCGTCATCCGAGATGCTCTGCCCCGGAAAAAGCAGAGCGGAATGCGTTTCAAACGCATGCCGGATCTGGGGGTAGAGATAATCCTGCGTGACCTCGCGCAGGTCGACGTCATGAACAATCAGGCCGAATTTGGGGTGCAGCGGGGTTGTGCGCATCAGGCTCCTCGGTCATGGGGCGGGGGTCGAGTTAATCCTCTTCGAACGGGTCCCATTCATCCTCGACCTCTGGCAAGGCTTCGGTTTCGACCTGTGCCGCGCGTTGTTCGGGAGTTTCTATTCTGGTGATCTTGGCCTTTGGGAAATGTGCCAGCACGGCCTGAACCAGCGGGTGTTCCGAGGCTTCTTCTTTCAGCGCCAGTTCCGCCCTGTCGCGAATTTCGGCAATCGTCGGCGCGTCGCCATCGGACACAATCGACACGGCCCAGCGATTGCCTGTCCACCGCTGCAGGGCCGAGCCCAACCGTGGGGCCAGATCCGTCGGGGCTTGCGGCGCAGGCGTAAACTCGATGCGTCCCGGCTGATAGGAAACCAGCCGCACGCCGTTTTCGACCTCGACCAACAGTTTCACATCACGGTTGACGCGGATCAGTTCGACCACGTGATCGAAACTGGGATAGCGCGCCAAAGCGGCCTGCGTGTCCTGGGCCAGCGCCGCGACCGGAGCACCCGCTGCCCCGCGAGGCGCAGGCGTATAGGTCGGTGCTGCGCGCGCTTCAACCGGTGCAGTGCCGTTGCCGTGGATCGGCATACCGCCGCCCGGTCCGCCATTTGGTGGCGCAGGTGTATCCTGCAGACGTTTGATCAGTTCTTCCGGACTGGGCAGGTCGGCCACATGGGTCAGACGGATCACTGCCATTTCGGCGGCCATCATGGCGTTGGGGGCGGCCGAGACCTCCTCCAGCGCCTTCAACAGCATTTGCCACATGCGGGTCAGCACACGCATGGGCAGGGCGTCGGCCATCTGCTGGCCACGGGCGCGCTCGTCAGGGGATACTGTCGGATCCTCGGCTGCGTCCGGCGTGATTTTGACGACCGAGACCCAATGGGTGATCTCGGCCAGATCGCGCAGCACCGCCAGCGGGTCGGCCCCTTCGGCATATTGCGCGCTAAGCTCGGTCAGGGCCCCGGCGGCATCGCCGCGCAGGATCATATCCATCAGGTCCAGCACCCGGCCACGGTCGGCCAGCCCCAGCATGGCGCGCACCTGGTCGGCGGTGGTTTCGCCTGCGCCGTGAGAAATCGCCTGATCCAACAGTGAGGTTGCGTCGCGGGCAGACCCCTCGGCCGCGCGGGTGATCAAGGCCAGCGCGTCCTCGGCAATCTCGGCCCCTTCGGCGCTGGCGATCTTTTGCAGCAGACCGATCATATCCTCGGGCTCGATCCGGCGCAGGTCGAAGCGTTGGCAGCGGGACAGGACCGTGACCGGGACCTTGCGAATCTCGGTGGTGGCGAAGATGAACTTCACATGTTCGGGCGGCTCCTCCAGCGTCTTGAGCAGCGCGTTGAAGGCGCTGGTCGAGAGCATGTGAACCTCGTCGATGATGTAAATCTTGTAGCGGGCCGAGGCGGCGCGATAGCGGACGCTGTCGATGATTTCGCGGATGTCGTTGACGCCGGTGCGGCTGGCGGCGTCCATTTCCATCACGTCGACATGGCGGCCCTCCATGATCGCGGTGCAATGTTCGCAGACGCCACAGGGTTCGGTTGTCGGGCCACCAGTGCCATCGGGGCCGATGCAGTTCATGCCCTTGGCGATGATCCGCGCCGTGGTTGTCTTGCCGGTGCCGCGAATGCCGGTCATGACAAAGGCTTGGGCGATCCGGTCGGCTTCGAACGCATTCTTCAGCGTGCGCACCATCGCGTCCTGACCCACCAGATCAGCAAAGGTTTCCGGACGGTATTTGCGGGCGAGAACCTGATAGGCGGGGCTGTCTGTGTCGGTCATGTCTGCTCTGGCGGATTCGGGACGTCGTCGCAGCGTAGTGGCCGCTGCCGCCCGCGTCCACCGCGCGGTCGGGGAAATTTGGTTTGGAAAGACCCGAGATCGGCGTAAACTGGAATCTCAGTATTTTTGAAGCACATTTTACAAGCAGGCTTGGGTTTGGGAGGAAATCTTTGATGTCGCAACTGGTCGTCTACGCGCTGCAAGTCGGAGGCGGAACACTTGCGCTGACCTCGATGCCGGGACGCGGCGGAGATTATGCGGGCGATCTGGATACAATCGCGGATTGGAAACCCGGTCTTGTGATCTCGATGACCACGGAAGTTGAGATGCTGCAGGACGGGGCCCGGACCTTTGGCAGTGACATTCAGGGCCGCGCCAGCCGATGGGTTCATTTGCCGGTCGAGGATTTTGGCGCCCCGCCGCGCGCCGTTCACGATCGGTGGGGGTCGGTCAGCGCATCGGCGCGGCAGGCTTTGTCCGGCGGTGGCCGGGTGCTGGTGCATTGCCGGGGTGGGTGCGGGCGATCCGGTATGGTGGTCTTGCGCCTGATGCTGGAATGCGGGGAACCGGCAGACAAGGCGCTGGCCCGGTTGCGGGCCCTGCGCCCCTGCGCGGTGGAAACCGACGAGCAGATGGCATGGGCCACGAAAGCGAACCACGCACCTTTGGATGCGCGCTCAGGCTGATACCCGCGCCGGTTCCTGCACTGGTCTTGAAGGTCTCAGGGCTAAGACCTCAAGCATGGCGCAAGGCGTTCTTGGCAAGGCCCCGGACGGAAGGGCCGCGCATGTCTCGTCAAAAATCAGGTCGGCATAGGTATCCAGCGTTTGGATCGGCGTGTCCGCCTCGGTGCCGCAGAAGATGCGTATCTGTTCTGGTCCGGCGCGAAAGCGGGCCATGCACCCTTGCGCGCAATGCGTCAGGTCGCTGCTGCCTTCGATTTCGAATCCTTCGCTGGTGACGTGGTCGGCCTTGTTCATTGCCTCGGCCAGCGCGCGTGCCATGCGCGCCATTGCGGGGCAGGGCCCGCCTGTGCGTTGGCAAATGGTCGCCACGTATTCGTGGGTTTTTGTCTTCCAGATCATCCTGCGCCCTCCGCGCGGTGGACGGGGACGTTGGCAGGCGGTTCAGCTATGCGCTGTCAGGACCTGCCCGGACACCCCGCCCGAGTTTCGGTTACGTTGATGATGGCAGGTCTCCTGACTTGCGGGTCGTTGCTTTGCCGACCTTCCCAGCCTTTCGGCCAGTGGCATTCCGGCATCGCTTACCGCTTACAGTTGCGGGGGCAGTCGCGGCTTTGGTTCGTTCCGGTTTGACCGGGCAGAACCGCACCGTGTTCCCTTTTCATCCCGACCTATTGTGTGGATCGGAAACCATCACACAACCGCTAGCGTCTGTTCGCGTTCTGAGTCAAGCGGGGTTTTGGGTGTCGCGTACACATGCCTTGTTTCGGGCGACGTGTGGTCAAGTGGCAGCGGGGTTGACTCGGCTGCGGGTTGTTGTGCCTCTTGGGCAGGTAAACCGATTGGTTCAGAAAGGCCCGCAGGTTCGATGTTGGACACGCAACTGCACGTGAAGATCGAGGATTTTCAGTTTCCCGCTGGCCCGGCGCAGCTGTCGGCGCGGCTGTATCGGCCTTTTACTGATCCCGAAACGGTGGTGGTACTGAACGGGGCGACCGGTGTGCCGCGCGACTACTACCAGCACTTTGCCCGGTGGTTGGCTGCCGAGCGTGGCATGGCCTGCCTGACGTATGACTATCGTGATTTCGGTCACTCTGTTTCCGGCCCCATGCGCAAATCGCAGGTCACGATGTCGGACTGGGCCCTGATCGACATGCCCGCAGCACGGGCCGAGATGCGCCGAAGGTTTCCCGACGCCCGGCAATGGAGCATTGGTCATTCCGTCGGCGGAATGCTGGGGCCGATTCAGCCGGATATCGACCAGATCGACCGGATGATCTGTGTCTGCTCGGGGCTGGTGACGCTGTCCGATCACCCATGGCCCTATCGGGGGTTGGCCTGGGCGTTCTGGCACGGGCATGTTCCGCTGCTTGTGAAAGCCCTGGGGTATCTGCCCGGCAAAGCCATTGGGTTCGGTGCCGATCTGCCGGGCTCTGTCTATTGGCAATGGCGCAGGTGGTGCACCGCACCTTTGAATTATGTGCCAGAGATCGGAAAGGATTTGCCACCGGCGCGCTGGGCGGATCTGGGTGTTCCGGTGGATCTGTTCACCAGCGACGACGATCAGACCGTCCCGCCAAAAGCCGTATGGCGTCTGGCGGATCTGTATGGGCCGGGCGCGCGGCGGCACCTGTTGTCGCCCAAGGAATTCGGAGTGAAAGAGATCGGCCATATCGGCGCATTTGCCCGCCGGAATTCGGCAATCTGGCCCCAGTTGGTTGCCTGATTGTGCTGATGAGCGGATACATGGGGGAAAGGTGAGAGGTTGGACATCGACCCAAGCGGGGCTCGTTGTGGCTGCTTCCTTCCGGACCTGACCAGGTTGGCGAGGCGCTCGCCCGCGCCAACCTCTCAGCGCTTGATATAGGGAAGCCTGGGGAAAATGACAACCCGTCAGAGTGTCAGCCGGATGCGTTCGAACCCCTGCGGGTCCGGGTCCAGAACGATAGGGTCGTAGTTCTGCAACTCTGACAGGTATTTCAGCGCGCCGGGCCCTGTACTGAGGATTGACTGAACCCCGGCCTGCGGCGCGAACGAAAACGGATAAACCGCCTGAGACAGCGGGTCGGCGGGCAGGTACCCGGTCAGATAATCGCGTAGGATTCGCTTGATATCTATTGCAGGCAGGTTGATCGGCTCTGCCGTTTCCACAAACGGGAAATGCCCGCCACCATTGGCGCGGTAATTGTTGAGCGCGACCACAAAATCCTGATTGGGGTCAAGCGTAGACCCGTCAATTCTGGCCTGCCGGATGCGGCGGTGAGAATTGTCGATCAACTGCCCCTGAGCGTCAAACCGGGCCGGGTAGGACGGGTCGATCTGGTAGGTCAGGCCAAAGAGAAGGTCGAAATTGTACCCAACCCGACCGGAGTCGATCAGATCGGTCTCGTCGTCGCGACGCAGGGTGTTGAAAAGACCCGCCGACATCTCAAGCCAGTCCAGCACCTGAGCGCCGCTGACCTTCACCGCCCTCAGTTCGTTCGGAAAGACGTAAAGGTCCGCGATGTGGCGCAGGCACACCTCGCCCGCCGGGACATCGGTATAATATCGCGGCCCGGACCGACCGCCGCATTTATAGGGCGAAACGGCGGACAACATGGGCATATTGGCCAGTGCGGTGCCGGACAGATAGGGGCGTAATGCAGCAGCTTGCGCCGAGGCCACCAATGCCAACCCCCGATCAACGGCGCAAAAGCTGAAATAGGTGTGCATCGGTTGTGCGATTCGCGCCACCGGCTCGGCCATCTTGGTGCGGGTTCGGGCGTGCACGGGTGCAAAAAGCCGGACCATGACGGGATCCTCTGGCGTTTCAGGGGCGGGTTTGGTCTGGCGAAGCGGTCTCAACGCGACCTGCAGGTCGGTGACTTGCCACCCGAGATCGGCAGAGTGGGACAGGTTCAGATCAATCACGCCCAGATGACTTCCTGCGGACCCGGGCATGACAACCGGTTTGCCATGGACCAGCCCGGCCTCGGGGTCGACATGGGCCAACCCCTGATGGTCGTTTCCGGGAAAGGTCAGATGCGTGTGCCCGGCTACAAGGGCGTCAATGCCGTCAATAGCGGCCAACGGGATCACGGCATTCTCCAGCCCCGGTACATCCTGATCCTGACCGAGGCCGGAATGAGCCAGCGCGATGACCAGATCACACCCCGCCGATTTCAGGGTCTGCACGGAGCGTCGCGCCGCGCTCAGGCAATCCTCGACCGTGATGTCATCGCCCAGATGATGCGCTTCCCATTGCGCGGTCTGAGGGGGCAGAACCGACAACACGCCCACGCGGATGGGAATGCCCTGCCCGTTCAGCGAAATCGATCGGTCAAGCACCGCATGGTCCTGCCAGCGTTGCGAAACCCCCGACCGGCGGCGCATATTGCTGCACAGGACGGGACATGGAGCCTGATCAAGCACAGTGTCCAGCACCGCCAGCCCAAAGCCGAAATCGTGATTTCCAAGCCCGACGGCGTCATAATGCAGGGCCGCAAACCCTTGCATCATTGGATGGCCGTCAGGGTCCTGTGCCGCCTGATCGCCCAGCGGCGTGCCCTGAAGCGCATCGCCATTGTCGAACAGCAAAACAAGCGCGCCGTCTGCTTCTGCTCTCGCCGTGCGGATCAGACTGGCGGTTCGCGTGAATCCAATCGTGGGGTCCGGCTGATCCGAGTAATAGTCGAAACCGGTCAGATTCATGTGCAGATCAGTTGTCGCGAGGATACGAATATGCACATCCGAACTTTCAGTTTGACCCGGTCTAAAAGGTCCAGTTTTCACTCTTGAATTTTACTATTGGATGCTGGTGCTAAATCAAAATCAACAATTGGTAGACTTAATGCCAATGTTTCCAGGCCTGTGCAAGCATTGCCTCTGGCCGCGCATGGCCCGGCACCGCGAAAGGCCATTGCAACGCCGGGGCAGTCATGGCAGCCCTGTCAGCAAAGCCGAAGGGGCAGGTGATGATAAATGCAGAACAGGTGACTTTCGGTGGCGCGGGTCTGAACCGTGCAGCTCATATTCGGGGCGACGCCGAGAAGTTGTCACAAGCACAAGGCAATCCGGCAGCCAGATGTGTTCTGTTGTGGCGCGGTAAATTGCTGGTGCAGGGTGACAGGCTGGATCGGTTGGCTTTGCAGCCCATGTCTCATCCCCTGATTACACGCGGACCCAGAGGGATTGTTTCCGCGCCAATCTTTCTGGGGCTGGATGCTTCAGATGCCCCTTTGTTTGCGCTGGATATTTCGAACTGGGCCGCCGAAGGGCTGGACCTGACCGGTGTTGGCGCGTTTGTCGATAAGACCGAACAGCAACATCCCGACCTGCCCGAAGGCCATGTCTTTGCCGAGCTGCGCCGGATCATGACCCGCCTGTCGCCCCTTGATGCCGAACTGGCGGCGACGGCCAAAGCGGTAATCGGCTGGCATGAAACGCATAAATTCTGCGCCAAATGCGGCGCGCCCAGTGAAATCTCGCAGGCCGGGTGGCAGCGCAGTTGCCCGACCTGCGGCGCGCAGCATTTTCCGCGTACGGACCCGGTCGTCATCATGCTGATCACCCATGGCGACGCGGTGCTGATGGGCCGCTCGCCCGGCTGGCCCGAGGGGATGTATTCACTGCTGGCCGGGTTTGTCGAACCGGGCGAAACGCTTGAGGCCGCCGTACGGCGCGAGGTGATGGAAGAGGCAGGTGTGCCGGTTGGCGCGGTCTCGTACCTGTCCAGCCAACCCTGGCCGTTCCCGGCCTCGCTGATGTTCGGCTGCGCGGGCGAGGCGCTGTCGCGTGATATTGTGATCGATCCGGTCGAGATTGAAGACGCGATGTGGGTCAGCAAAACGGAAATGATGCAGGCTTTCGCAGGCGAGCATCCGACCCTGCTGCCCGCTCGAAAAGGGGCCATCGCGCATTTTCTGTTGCAAAACTGGCTTGCGGACACGCTGGACTAAGGAAAAACTGGACAAAAGGCAGCAAAGGCAGACATGCAGTTTTCAGCGCGCGAAGATATCGAAGCCCCGATCAATTCGGTATTCGAAATGGTTGCCGATTTCGAACGGTTCGAGCGTATGGCCATGCGGCGCGGCATCGATGTTCGGCGCACAACCCAAGGCGTCCCGGTCGAGGCCGGCACCACTTGGGAGACTGAGTTCAAGCTGCGGGGCAAACCACGTCAGATGTCGGTTGTGATGACCGATTGCGACCGTCCTGCGCAGATGCGGTTCGAAGCCAACAGCAAAGGCATGAGCGGCATTACCACCGTAGATTTTCTGGCCCTGTCACAACGCAGAACCCGCCTGAGCGTCGAAATGTCCCTAAGCGCGAAATCCCTGCCTGCCCGCCTGCTTCTGCAATCAATGAAGCTGGGGCAGGCCCGTTTCCGCAAGCAGTTCCAAATCCGCTTGGGCGAGTTTGCCCGAGAGTTGGAGCAGCGCCATAAACACGGGGCTTAGGGCGCGGCTCAGGCGGCCCGTGTGCCACCCAACCCGAACGGGACCGCCCTGCATCAACCGCGCGGTTGCGCTGCCGGGTAGACGCCCAGGATCTCGACATTGGTTGTAAAGTGCTCAAGCTCGTCCATGGCCAGTTGCACGTTCCGGTCGTCCGGGTGCCCGACGATGTCTGCGTAGAACTGCGTCGCCGTGAACGAGCCATCCAGCATGTAGCTTTCCAGCTTGGTCATGTTGATGCCGTTGGTGGCAAAGCCGCCCATGGCCTTGTACAGCGCGGCCGGGATGTTGCGCACCTGAAACACGAAGCTGGTGATCATCTCATGCGCGCCCCGGCGCGACAGGTCGGCCTGGCGGGACATCAGCAAAAAGCGCGTGGTGTTGTCGCCGTGATCCTCGATATGGCGGGCCAAGACGTTCAGGCCGTAAATCTCTCCGGCCAGTTCGCTGGCCAGCGCGGCGGAATGAATGTCACCGGCCTCGGACACTTCGCGCGCAGCACGTGCGTTATCGGGGCTGACGCGTCCGCGAATGTCGTGTTCGCGCAGGAACCCTGCACATTGGGGCAGCAGCACAAGATGCGAGTGCGCCTCGGTGATGTCTTCCAGTTTTGCACCTGGCACAGCGAGCAGGTTGATATGCACCCGAACAAACGCCTCTTCGATGATATGCAGACCGCTGTGCGGCAACAGCCGGTGAATATCGGCCACCCGCCCGTAGGTCGTGTTTTCCACCGGCAGCATCGCCAGATCAGCCTCGCCCGAGCGGACCGATTCGATCACATCCTCGAAGGTGCGGCAGGGCAGGGCCTCCATTTCCGGGCGCGCGTTGCGGCAGGCCTCGTGACTGTAGGCGCCGGGTTCGCCTTGAAAAGCAATGCGATTGGTCATTTGGTCGATTCCGTGCAACAAGTTCCAGAATTGGGCGTTTCGTCGCGGTGTCTATACCTTGCCTCTCGTCAGGGGAAGCCTTAGACACCTGCACAGACAGCTGAAATGGACACGCGATCAATGTTCGACACGATGACAGTTACCAAGGCCGCAGCAGGCCTGTTCGGCACTTTCCTGGTGCTGCTTCTTGCCAAATGGGGTGGCGACATCCTTTACCATTCGCATGGTGGCCACGGTGATGCGCAGGCCGCATATATCATCGAAACCGAAAGTTCGGGCGAAAGCGCCGACGGCGAAGAGGTGGTATTCGAGGATCTGCTGGCCGCCGCCGACGTCGAAAAAGGCGCAAAAGTCTTCCGCAAGTGCACCGCGTGCCACAAGCTGGAAGATGGCGCAAACGGCACCGGCCCGTACCTGTACGGCGTAGTGGACCGTCCGCTGGGCACGGCCGAGGGCTTTGGCGGCTATTCGGCAGGCATGCTTGCGCATGGCGGCAACTGGACCCCCGAAGCCCTGGACGCGTTCCTGACACGCCCCAGCGACTATATCTCGGGCACGACCATGAGCTTTGCGGGCCTGAAAAAGCCGCAAGAGCGCGCGGATGTGATTGCTTACCTGCAGACCATCGGCAACTGATTGCCCTCACGAATGTGAAAATCCCAAAGCCGTTGCCTTGTGCAGCGGCTTTTTTTGTGCCGAAAATCTTCACAAAGCGTTCACGCATTCTAAACTTGAATCATCCAAGGCTGGCGATTTAGCTAGCCGGACCGACATAGAAGATGACAACGATCCAGAGGACGAGCCATATGAAACCCCTCCTGCCTGCTTCGCGCGAGATGACCGTTCGGCATTGGGGGGCGGTTCTGGGAATGATGGCAGCCACCGCTTTTGGATCGGTGGGAATTGCGCAGGCGAATGACGAAAACATCACGCGCAGCCACGGGTATTCCTACTTTGGAAATCTGGATTATCCGGCCGATTATCCGCATCTGAACTACGTCAATCCGGATGCGCCGAAAGGTGGAGAGTTGTCATTGGCGGCGTCTGGAACATTCGACTCGCTGAACCCTTATTCGCGCAAAGGCCGCAGCGGAGCCTTGACCACCATTCAATATGACCGCCTGTTCGAAAGTGCAGATGACAGCGTGGGTCAGTATTATGGCGTCCTTGCGGAAAGCCTGGAATATGACGAAGGCCGAAACTACGTCATTTTCCACCTTCGGCCCGAGGCGATGTTCTGGGATGGCACCCCGGTTACGGCCGAGGATGTGGTTTACAGCCACCGTCTGTTCATCGAACAGGGGTTGCCGTCATACGCGCAAGCGGTAGGGCGCATGGTCACGGGGGCCGAGGCGTTGGATGACCACACGGTCAAATTCACGTTTAACCCCGAGGTGACGCGACGCAGCCTGATCGAAACCGTTGGGGCCACGCCGGTGTTTTCGAAAGCCTGGTTCGAGGCGGACGACTCGCGCCGTTTGGACGAACCCCGCCTGGAAGTGGCCGTGGGGTCGGGCCCGTATAAACTGGACAGCTACGACATTAATCGTCGGATCGTGTACAAACGGCGTGACGATTACTGGGGCAAGGATCTGCCGTTCAATATTGGGCGAAACAACTTCGACACCATCCGTGTCGAATATTTTGCTGACCAGACCGCAGCCTTCGAAGGCTTCAAGGCCGGTGAATACACGATCCGGATCGAGAGCGATCCCAAGCTCTGGGCGACAAGCTATGATTTCCCCAAACTGACCGAAGGTTCGGTTGTGCAGGATGAGATCGCGGATGGCAGCCCGCCGACCCCGTCTGGTTTTGTGTTCAATCTGGGCAAACCTCAGTTTGCAGACAAAAACGTGCGCAAGGCGCTGGCGCTGGCGTTCAATTTCGAATGGGCAAACGAATCCCTGCTGTTCGGTCTGAATTCACCTCGCAGTTCTTTTGTCCAAGGCACGCCGTTGGAGGCGCAGGATGTTCCCACAGGGGATGAACTGGCGTTTCTGGAAACGCTGGGGGATGTCGTACCTGCGGACTTTCTGTCCGAACCGGCGATCATGGCGCACGAATCCAATTCGGCGCGGCTGAACGACCGTCGCAATCTGCGCAAGGCGTCCAAGATGCTGGACGAAGCGGGATGGCCGGTTGGCGATGGCAACCTGCGCCGAAACGCCGAGGGGCAGACCCTGAAGGTGAATATCCCTTACCCATCGAATTTGCCCACATCGACCGCCACCATGATCGAAACCTATGTGCAGAACCTTCAGGCGCTGGGCGTTGATGCGTCGGCAGAAAAGGTCGATCCGGCCCAATACACCCTGCGCAGCCGGGAACGCGACTATGACATGGTGTATTCGACGCGGTACGGCACGTTCCTCTCGACCGGCGGTGGCCTGCTTCAGATGTACGGGTCTGAGGAAGCCGCCTTTAGCTTGTTCAACCCCGCGGGACTGGCAAGCCCGCTGGTTGATGCAATCATCAACGCGTCATTCGAGACGGACAATCAGGCAGATCAGGACACAGCCCTTATGGCGCTGGATCGGGCACTGCGGTATGAGTTCTTCGTAATCCCCGTGGGATATATCGCGGACTACTGGACGGCCTATTACGACATGTATGAATACCCGGAAAACCTGCCACCTTACTCGCTTGGCCATCTGGATTTGTGGTGGATCAACCCCGAGAAAGAAGCCGCGCTGAAAGCGAAAGGCGCGCTGCGTTAAGATGGGCGCCTATATTCTAAGACGCCTGCTTTTGGTCATCCCGACCTTGCTGGGCATCATGGTGGTCAACTTCACGCTGGTGCAGTTCGTGCCCGGCGGGCCGGTCGAACAGATCATTGCTCAGATCGAAGGGCAGGGGGATGTGTTCGCCGGGTTCGCAGGCGGCGGCGATGCGGGCGCCGGGGCCGAGCCCGCAGGCGGCGGGGTATTCGACGACAAGTATGTCGGCGCTCGTGGCCTGCCGCCCGAATTCATCGCCGAACTGGAAAAAGAATTCGGCTTCGACAAGCCCCCGCTCGAACGGTTTCTGAGCATGATGGGCAACTACATGACGCTGGACTTCGGCGAGAGCTATTTTCGTTCGATCAGCGTGATTGATCTGGTGCTGGAAAAGATGCCGGTTTCGATCTCGCTGGGCCTGTGGTCCACACTGATCGCTTATCTGGTGTCGATTCCGCTGGGTATTCGCAAGGCGGTCAAGGACGGATCAACCTTCGATACATGGACCAGCGGCGCGATCATCGTGGCTTATGCGATCCCCGGGTTCCTGTTCGCCATTCTGCTGCTGGTGCTGTTTGCCGGTGGCTCATACTGGCAGATCTTCCCGCTGCGGGGGCTGACCTCGGACAATTGGGACAGCCTCAGCCTGATGGGCAAGATCGGAGATTATTTCTGGCATATCGCCCTGCCGATTATCGCCCTGACGATCTCGGCCTTTGCAACGCTGACGCTGCTGACGAAAAACTCGTTTCTGGATGAGATCAAGAAACAATACGTCATGACAGCCCGCGCCAAGGGTTTGGGTGAGCGGAAGGTTCTGTATGGCCACGTCTTCCGCAACGCGATGCTGATCGTGATCGCCGGGTTTCCCGCCGTTTTTATCGGCGTGTTCTTCGGTGGCTCGATCATTATCGAAACGATCTTCTCGCTGGACGGTCTGGGCCGTCTGGGTTTTGAGGCCGCCGTGGCGCGCGACTATCCGGTGATCTTTGGCACGCTGTTCATCTTTGGTCTGATGGGTTTGGTCGTCGGCATCATCAGCGATCTGATGTATGTACTGGTCGACCCGCGCATCGATTTTGAAAAGCGGGAGGGGTAGATGGCGCTTTCCCCCCTCAACCAGCGCCGCTGGCGCAATTTCCGGCGCAATGGCCGGGCCTTCTGGTCGCTGATCATCTTTTCTGTGCTGTTTGGCCTTTCGCTGTTTGCCGAGTTCATTGCCAATGACAAACCGATTCTGGTGAAATACCGGGGTGAGTTCTACACGCCGGTCTTCAATTTCTACGCCGAAACCGAGTTCGGCGGCGATTTCCAGACCGAAGCGATCTATCGCGACCCCGAGGTTATGTGCCTGATCGACAGCGGTGGTCTGGACGCGTGCTTTGACGACCCCGAAGGCATCATCGAACAGATCGATGCCGGAACCTTTCAGGCCGATGGGTTCGAGCGCGGCTGGGCCATCTGGCCCCTGATCCCCTATTCCTACAATACCAGCGTCGATCGCCCCGGCGCGGCCCCATTGCCGCCCAACGGGCAGAACCTGCTGGGTACGGACGACACGAAACGGGACGTTCTGGCCCGCGTCATCTACGGCTTCCGCCTGTCGATCCTGTTCACCCTGATCGTCACCGGCGCCGCCAGCCTGATCGGGATATTCGCCGGGGCCATTCAGGGCTTTTTCGGCGGTTGGCTGGATCTGATCTTCCAACGGATTATCGAGATCTGGTCGGCGACCCCGTCGCTTTATGTGATCATCATCATGTTCGCCATTCTGGGGCGAAGTTTCTGGCTGCTAGTGGCGTTGATGATCCTGTTCAGTTGGACCGGGCTTGTGGGCGTTGTGCGAGCCGAATTCCTGCGGGCGCGCAATCTGGAATATGTTCGTGCCGCACGCGCGCTGGGTGTGGGCAACATGACCATCATGTTCCGCCACATGCTGCCCAACGCAATGGTCGCCACGCTGACTTTCATGCCGTTCATCGTCACCGGCACCATCGGTGGTCTGGCGTCGCTGGATTTTCTGGGCTTCGGCCTGCCATCTTCGGCCCCGTCACTGGGCGAGCTGACCTTGCAGGCGAAACAGAACCTGCAGGCCCCGTGGCTGGCCTTCACCGCGTTCTTCACCTTTGCCATCATGCTGTCGCTGCTGGTCTTCATTTTCGAAGGCGTCCGCGATGCGTTTGATCCCAGAAAGACGTTCTCATGACTGAAAAGGTGATCAACAGATCGGTGGAACGTCTCATCCTTGTCGCGGGGCTTGCCGCATTGGGATACATCATTCTGGTGATTGGTGGGCTTGGCTGGGATTTCTTCACAACGCATCCTCACGGCCCGTTTCAATTCGACGTCTTTGGCCTGTTTTTCCTGGTGCTGTTCGGGCCGGGTACAGCCGTTCTGATCGCCAGCGCTGTCATCTTTGCAACGAAACGGTCTTTCCCGACATGGCTACAGGTCGGTGCGATGCTCGGCGCGGTCTGGGTTGGTTTCATGCACGCAGCGCTTGAGGGGATCAGCATATGAAAACGTCGCTGTTGAATGTGCAGGACCTGAAAGTCTCGTTCCGGCAGGACGGTCAGGTATCAGCGGCTGTCAAAGGCGTGTCCTTCACCGTGGATCGGGGCGAAACGGTCGCCTTGGTGGGTGAATCCGGGTCGGGCAAATCCGTGACGGCCCTGTCCACGGTGTCCTTGCTGGGCGACAGCGCGATTGTCGAAGGCTCGGTGCAGTATGACGGGCAGGAGATGATCGGCGCGTCCGAGGACACGCTGATGAGCGTGCGCGGCAATGACATCAGCTTTATCTTTCAAGAGCCGATGACGTCGCTCAACCCGCTGCACACGATCCAGAAACAGATGGCGGAATCGCTTGCGCTGCATCAGGGGATATCGGGCGACGCGGCGCGGGATCGGATTGTCGAGCTACTGACCAAGGTGGGTATCCGTGACCCCGAAGAACGTCTGGACAGCTATCCGCATCAACTGTCCGGCGGACAGCGGCAGCGTGTGATGATCGCGATGGCGCTGGCCAACAAGCCGGACATCCTGATCGCAGATGAGCCGACAACAGCGCTGGATGTGACCATTCAGGCGCAGATCCTCGAACTGCTGGCCGAGTTGCAGAAATCCGAGAATATGGGGATGCTGTTCATCACCCATGATCTGGGGATCGTCCGTCGGATCGCTGACCGGGTTTGCGTGATGAAGGATGGCGAAATTGTCGAAACCGGCGTCACGGCTGAGATTTTCGACAACCCGCAGCACCCCTATACGCGCAAGCTGCTGGCGGCTGAGCCTTCGGGCCACCCTGACCCTGTTGCACATGACGCAGAAGAGGTCGCGCGCACGGACCATCTGAAGGTCTGGTTCCCGATCCAGCGGGGTTTCCTGAAACGCACCGTGGGTCATGTGAAGGCGGTCAATGACGCCACGCTCAGCGTAAGGGCGGGCGAGACATTGGGGATCGTCGGCGAAAGTGGCTCGGGCAAGACCACATTGGCGCTGGCCATTATGCGACTGATTGCGTCAGAAGGCGGCATTACCTTCCGCGACCAGAACGTCCGCCGCTGGTCCACGCGGCAGTTGCGGCGACTTCGCAAGGATATGCAGATCGTGTTTCAGGACCCATTCGGCAGCCTCAGCCCGCGCATGACCTGCCAGCAGATCATCGCCGAGGGGCTGGCCATCCATAAGGTCGATCCACACCGTGCCCCGCGCGAATTGGTGGCCGAGGTGATGACCGAAGTGGGCCTGGACCCGGCGTCGATGGATCGTTACCCGCATGAGTTCTCGGGTGGGCAACGTCAGCGCATCGCGATCGCGCGGGCCATGGTTTTGCGCCCGAAACTGCTGGTTCTGGACGAACCGACCAGCGCGCTGGACATGACGGTGCAGGTTCAGATCGTCGATCTGCTGCGCGATCTGCAGCGGAAATACGGGCTGGCCTATCTGTTCATCAGCCACGATCTGAAGGTCGTGCGCGCCATGTCTCATAACGTCGTCGTCATGCGCAACGGGGATGTGATCGAGATGGGTGCGGCAGAGGACCTGTTTGAAAACGCGCAAACAGACTATACGCGGGAACTGATTGCGGCGGCGGGCTGACGCCCGCCCGACACGTTTCTCAGGCGTTGGCCTTTTCCCGGTCGGCGGGTTTTGGAACCGGCCCGCGCAGCTCCTCATAGTGATCGAAGCTCAGCTTGACCCAACCGGTCCCGCGCGTGGCGCTGGCGAGGGTTCGGTGTAACTCGTCCTGCGCCACGGCCGGAAGCTGCGCATTGAAGATCTCCCAGCCCGACGCGTTTGGATTGCCCTCGAAGCCCAGAACCTGCCCTTGCAGCGTGCTGATCGTCGGCACCAGATCGCCTACGAAATCTGATGGCAGATGGATCTCGGCGGTCAGGATCGGTTGCAGCACCACGGGTTTGGCTTCGGGCAGGGCCTCGCGGACGGCGTTTTTGCCTGCGGTGCGGAAGGCATAGTCCGAACTGTCGACATTGTGGTGCTTTCCGTCGCTGAGTGTGACTTTGACATCCACCACCGGAAAGCCTTCGGGGCCCTGTACCAGCGCGTCCTTGGCCCCGTGTTCGACCGACGGGATATAGTTCTTCGGCACGGCCCCGCCCTTGACGATTTCCTCGAACTGAAAGCCAGAACCGCGCGGCAGCGGCGCGACCGAGATGACCACATCAGCAAACTGCCCGGCCCCGCCGGATTGCTTGCGATGCCGATGCCGGTGTTCGACCGATGTGCGGATGGTTTCACGATAGGCGGTTTCGACCGCGCTGGTTTCGATTTCGATGCCGAAATCCTCTAACAGCTTCGCCGTCACCCGTCGCATATGCTGTGGCCCTTGCGAGCCCAGAACAGAATGACCGCTGAGTTCATCCTGCTCCATCTGAAGCCCCGGATCGATCTCGACCAGCCGGGTCAGAGCGTTGGACAGGCGCACGTCGTCGCGTTCATGCGCGGGCGAGACGACCTGCCGGTGCGCAACAGGGTGCGACGCGGCCCAATCCGGCAACGGTGTTGCCGCACGGCTGTCATAGATAAAACCGGGATTCAGGTGATCGGATTTGACCGCCAGACCGATCTGCCCGGCCTCCAACGCATTGATCTGGGTTTTTGCGTCCAGCGTGGTCAGGTTGCCCACGGTTTCGCCGCCCAACGCCTCATGCGCTTTGACGCCGTCGCCCAGGCCACGCAGCACGGTGATCTTGCCGATATGTTTCTTCACATCGGCAAAGCCTGCGATTGCGCGGGCATTGTCTGCCGCTTCGTCACGCCCGGCGGCGATATCAAACTCAGGCGCCTCGTGCCGCAGGGCTTTCATCAACCGGGTCAGGCCATTGCCATGGCTTGCGGCCCCCAGACAGGCCGGGATCAACTGGTGGTTTTGCAGGACCTGCGCGGCGAGGTCATAGACCTCGGCGCTGGGGGGCTGCTTGTCCTCGATCAGTTGTTCTAACAGGTTGTCATCGAAATCGGACAGGGTTTCCAGCAATTCGGTGCGGGCCTCCTGCTCGCGATCCTCGACCGATTGCGGCAATTCGATCAGGGCCGAGGGTTGGCCTTCCTGATATTTCCACGCGCGTTCAGAAATCAGATCGACCGCGCCGATGATCGTTTCCCCTTCGCGGATCGGAACCTGGCGCAATGCGATGTGGTTGGTGCAATAGGTTTGCAGCGCCGCGATAATGTCGCGGATGCGGCCGTTGGGGTTGTCCATCCGGTTGATGAACAGAAAGCAGGGGATGCCGGCCTCTTCGACCAATCTCAGATACGGCGCACACAGCACAGCGGCGTCTGGATCGGGTGGCACGACGACGACTGCCGCGTCCGAGATTGCCATGGCCGGACCGACATAAGCCAGCGCATCGCCGCCGCCATCAACGTCAACCGCACACCATGGTTCGTCCAAGTAAGAAAAACCGTGCAAATGCACGGTTCCGGATACGTCGAATGTTGTGGGGCGCCCGTCGAGGCGGCTGATGGCCTCGACCAGAGTGGATTTGCCCGATTGACTGGGGCCCAGGACGGTGAAAACGCGCATATGTGCTGTCCCTCTTTCAGGTTGCAGAGTGGCTGCACGAATGAGGATGTCGAACGCAAAAGCGTCGGCACGGGATGTCTGCGAATTTACCTGCCTCGAATTGCGGACCAGTTTAACGGGCCACACCCCAAGTGTGGAGAAAACAGAAGCCTTGCGTCAAGCCCCTGTTCGAAATCTCGCGAGGCGGGCGGAAAAGCCGCCCGCGGTCTTTGGGTCAGATGGCGGAACTATGCCCGGCCTTGCTGAGGTCGTAGGCATCGAAGGTCCGCGCGATCATCCGGGTCAGGGCGCGGGCTTCGGGCGGGATGAACAGCCCGTCCTCGGTGATGCGCAGCAACCCGTCAAAGGCTATATTCGCCGCGCTGTACATGTCGCGCAACTCTTGGGCGGTGACGTCGTAATCGCGCAGAATCTCGGCCGAGTTGATCTTGAAATCGCACATCAGCGCTTCGATCAGCCGGGCGCGCAGTACATCCTGAGCTTTGAACAGATGCCCCCGCGAGGTTGAAAACCGCCCGTCGCGAACCGCCTTGGTATGCGCCGAGGTCGCCGGATTGTTCTGCGCGTAGCCCTGCGGGAAGCGCGAGATCGAACTGGCACCGACCCCAATCAAAACCTCGGCCTGATCGTCGGTATAGCCCTGGAAGTTGCGCTTTAGCTGCCCCGCGTTCAAAGCCCGGGTCAGGCCATCTTCCTGTGTTGCGAAGTGGTCGATCCCGATCTCGGCGTAATTGTCCCACATGAACAGGCGGCGGGCCGTGTCGAACAGGTCCAGCCGTTGTTCGGGCGTCGGCAGCGCGTCTGATGGAATCAGCTGCTGCCGCTTGGCCATCCACGGCACGTGGGCATAGCCATAAAGCGCCACGCGGTCCGGGCTGAGCGACAAAAGCTTCTGCACGCTTTCGGTCATGCGGGCCTTGGTCTGATGGGGCAGACCGTACAGAATATCGGCATTCAGACTGGTGATGCCGCGCGCGCGGATCATGTCGACCGCTTCGCGGGTGGTGTCATAGCTTTGAATGCGCCCGATGGTCTTTTGAATCTCATCATCGAAATCCTGCACACCGATCGAGGCGCGGTTCATGCCTGCCTCGGCCAGGGCATCCAGACGCGCATCGTCAATCTCGTTCGGGTCGATTTCGACCGAGAACTCGGCATCCGGGCCCATCGGCACAATGCCCAGGATATGCTGCGCCAGTTCGCGCATCAGGTCCGGGTTCAGCAAGGTCGGCGTTCCACCGCCCCAATGCAGGCGCGACAGCACGACGCCGTCTGGCAGGCGCGCGGCCAGCAAGTCCAGCTCGGCCTTCAGAACATCCACATAGGCAATGACCGGGTTGTCCGTCTGCGTGCCTTGCGTGCGGCAGGCGCAGAACCAGCACAGCCGGCGACAGAAGGGGACGTGGATATATAGCGAGACGGCGCTTCCGGGTTTTATTGCGGAAATCCAGTCGCCATAAAGGTCAGCCCCCACGTCATTGCTGAAGTGGGGGGCGGTTGGGTAGCTCGTGTAACGCGGCACTTTCGCGTCAAATAGTCCAAGCCTTGCCAATTGTGATTTATCTATCATGACGATAACCTTATGAGGCCAACGACTTGGCTGCTTTGACAGAGATCAAGTGGGAACGCGCATGACAATTAAAGCACAGTTCGATCACGCCAATTGCGAAGACTGCCCGATTCGTCACCGGGCCGTCTGTGCACGCTGTGATACGGATGAGTTGGAAGCCCTTGAAGAGATTAAGTATTACCGCAGTTTCGAGGCGGGTCAGACGATCATTTGGTCAGGCGATCAGATGAACTTTGTCGGTTCGGTCGTGTCGGGAATCGCCTCTTTGACCCAAACGATGGAGGATGGCCGGACCCAGATGGTGGGTCTTTTGCTGCCCAGTGACTTTGTGGGACGACCGGGGCGTGACGCCGCGGCCTATGACGTTCAGGCCACCACGGACGTGGTGATGTGCTGCTTTCGCAAGAAACCGTTCGAGGATTTGATGAACGCGACGCCGCATATCGCGCATCGCCTGTTGCAGATGACATTGGACGAGCTGGACGCCGCGCGCGAGTGGATGCTGGTTCTGGGGCGCAAAACCGCGCGGGAAAAGATCGCCAGTCTTTTGTCGATCATTGCGCGTCGCGATGCCTCGATCACGCAAAAGGGGCTGTCGGGGGCGATTGTCTTTGACCTGCCTCTGACCCGCGAGGCGATGGCCGACTACCTCGGCCTGACGCTTGAGACGGTCAGCCGTCAGATTTCGGCCCTGAAAAAGGACGGGGTGATTGCGCTGGAAGGCAAACGCCACGTGACCATTCCCGACATGGGCCGATTGATGGATGAGGCCGGTGACGATTCGGATGGTGGGTTCCTGGTCTGACCAGATCAGTCACCCGCGTTGGCTAAACCTGATTGGGTTCGCTTTGGCCTAGCTGATCTTGCTGCCCGAGCCTGATGGTGTTCGACCAGCGGTTCCGGGCAGGATCATCTGCATCAGGAAGGTCAACAGGGATGCCGCAGTGGCTCCGACCGCAATCCATCCGAAGTACCACAGCTTACCCGCCAAGGCATCTTCGGCATATGAGGCGGCGAATTGGGTCTGACCGTATTTTGCAACACCAAAAGCGAACGCTGTGAGCACCACGGCAACAGCCAGCCTTGCTACCGGAACCGACACGCGTGCAAGCAGGGTTGCAAGGATCAGCCCGATTAGCGCGCCAAACAGCAGCGTTTTCTGCGACCACCATGGGTGGGCACCCAGAGGCTTGGCGACATCTGCGCCGATAAGAATGGCCAGCATGACCGCAGCGGCAAGGGTTGGGATAAAGGTGCGCATTGTGCCTCCGTCGATTTGAAACCGAGGTAGGGAGTGTCCGCGCACCACGCCAGCATCGTTTCACCGCACTAGCGGGCATGTGAAGATGCGGCAGCCCGGGTGGCAGAAGGTGCCGCGAAACGGTTGCACGTTCATGCGCGCCCGAACTCTCATCCGGTCGTACTTGACGCCGCTTTCAAAGCTCCAGCCCCTCAGCGGGGTTCAGTGGGCCAGAAAAACCGGGACGGCGGATTGTTCCAGCATGTTGCGTGTTGCACCGCCAAGGATCGCTTCGCGAAAGCGGGAATGGCCATATGCCCCCATGACGATCATGTCGGATTCCGTATCCATCGCGTGCCGGTTCAGAATGTCCGAGACGCGGGTCATTGTCTTGCTCAGCACCTCGATCTCGCATTTGACGCCGTGCCGCGCCAGCATCTGGGACAGCATCCCGCCGGGATCGGACCGGTCAGGCCCGTGCCGCGGCGGGTCGATGACCACGATACGGGCCACATCAGCCGCCTTGAGAAAGGGCAGGGCGCGGCGCACGGCGCGCATCGCCTCGATGCTTTCGTTCCACGCGATCATGATGCGTTTGGGCACCGACATCGGACGGGCGGTATTCGGGACGACCAGCACAGGCGCGTGGCCTTCGAACATGGCGGCTTCGATGATCGGTTCGGCCTCGGCGCCGCGATCCTCACCGTAGGGATGCGGCAGCACGACCAGATCCGAAAACCGCGCCCGATGTGCCACATGGCGGCCAATATCCGCGATCTGGGCGACACCGCTTTCGGCTGACCAGCGCGCCCCGGTTTTTCGCAGATACTCCTTAGCGAAGGCCAGCAGCTCATCCGCTTCGGCATTGGCCCGGCTGAGCGTTTCCTGAAGGATCAACGCATTTGCCCCGGCATAGTAATAGCCTGTCTGACTGCGATCGACGCCCAGACACAGGGCCTCGGCATGACCATCCTGCGCTTCGGCCAGGGCCGCCAACTGGGCAAGCGTGGCCTGTGCGCCCTGTGTTTCGGTCATGATTGTGAGAAGAGATTTATACGCCATGTCGACCTCTTGACTTGGGGTCAACGGTCCCCTGCGACCAGATAACCCATTCATAGACGTATGCGTGTCATAGAAAACGGGTGTCTGTCTTGACTCAGATCAAAGCAGCCCAGGCTGCATTTCTTCAATACAGCAAACAGTCAAAAAGGTTCTGCGCGGCACGCAAATTGCGCGGGGCACGGTAAAGGGACGCAATATGTCGAATTACATCAAGCTGATCGTGCTTGGTCTGGTCGTGGTATTTGCCGCGATCGGGTCCAATTATGCACGCGATTTGGCGTATCAGGTGCATGCGATACTGGTGATGGTCATCGCCGGCGGTCTGTTCATCTGGACGCTTCGAAACACGGATGAGCCAGATATTCTCACTGATCGCTCGGGCGAGTACATGGATGACGTGATCCGCTACGGCGTGATCGCAACCGCCTTTTGGGGGGTGGTCGGGTTCCTTGCAGGGACCTTTATTGCGTTCCAGCTGGCCTTTCCGACTCTCAATTTCGAATGGGCGCAGGGATACCTGAACTTCGGGCGGCTGCGTCCGCTGCACACCTCGGCGGTGATTTTTGCCTTTGGCGGCAACGCCTTGATCGCAACCTCGTTCTATGTGGTTCAGCGTACCAGCGCCGCGCGGTTGTGGGGTGGAAATCTCGCGTGGTTCGTGTTCTGGGGCTATCAGCTGTTCATCGTGCTGGCTGCTACCGGATACGTTCTGGGCGGAACCCAGTCCAAGGAATATGCCGAGCCGGAATGGTATGTTGACCTGTGGCTGACCGTCGTCTGGGTCGCCTATCTGGCGGTCTATCTGGGCACGATCATCAAGCGGAAAGAGCCCCATATCTACGTGGCAAACTGGTTCTACCTGGCCTTCATCGTCACCGTCGCCATGCTGCACCTGGTCAACAACATGACCATCCCGGTCAGCATCTGGGGTTCGAAATCGGTCATCGTCTGGTCTGGTGTGCAAGATGCCATGATCCAGTGGTGGTACGGCCACAACGCCGTGGGCTTCTTCCTGACCGCCGGTTTCTTGGGCATGATGTATTACTTCATCCCGAAACAGGCCGAACGTCCGGTGTTCAGCTACAAGCTGTCGATCATCCACTTCTGGGCGCTGATCTTCCTGTATATCTGGGCCGGTCCGCACCACCTGCACTATACCGCGCTGCCGGATTGGGCTTCGACGCTGGGCATGGTGTTCTCGGTGATCCTGTGGATGCCGTCCTGGGGTGGCATGATCAACGGCCTGATGACCCTGTCGGGCGCGTGGGACAAACTGCGCACCGACCCGGTGATCCGGATGATGGTGATCTCGGTCGGCTTCTACGGCATGTCCACCTTTGAAGGTCCGATGATGTCGATCCGCGCTGTGAACAGCCTGTCTCACTACACCGACTGGACCATTGGTCACGTGCATTCGGGTGCGCTGGGCTGGAACGGCATGATCACATTCGGTGCGCTGTACTTCCTGGTGCCTGTCCTGTGGAAGCGCGAGCGTCTCTACTCGCTGCAAATGGTCAGCTGGCACTTCTGGCTCGCCACCATCGGCATCGTGCTCTACGCCGCGTCGATGTGGGTGACCGGTATCATGGAAGGCCTGATGTGGCGCGAAGTGGATGCCAACGGCTTCCTGGTGAACTCGTTCGCCGACACTGTGGCGGCCAAGTTCCCGATGTATGTGGTGCGCGGTCTGGGCGGGGTCATGTTCCTCGCTGGGTCGGTGATCATGTGCTACAACCTGTGGATGACTGTGCGGAAAGCGCCGGCCCGTGAGGCCAGCCTGACCGTCGCGGTCCCGGCTGAATAAGGAGGGCCGGAGCAATGGCAATTCTCGACAAACATAAGATCCTCGAGACCAACGCGACCCTCCTGCTGATCTTCAGCTTTCTGGTCGTGACCATCGGTGGAATCGTACAGATTGCACCTCTGTTCTATCTTGAGAACACCATCGAGAAGGTGGAGGGCATGCGCCCTTACACCCCACTCGAAATGGCGGGTCGCGAGATTTATCTGCGCGAAGGCTGCTATGTCTGCCACAGCCAGATGATCCGCCCGATGCGGGACGAGGTCGAACGTTATGGCCATTACTCGCTGGCGGCTGAATCGATGTATGACCACCCGTTCCAGTGGGGGTCCAAGCGTACCGGGCCTGATCTGGCTCGCGTCGGTGGCCGTTACTCGGACGACTGGCATGTGCGCCACCTGCGCGATGCGCAATCGGTGGTGCCGGAATCGGTGATGCCGAAATATGGCTTCCTGGAACGTCGCAAGATCGACGGTGAATATATCGGCGACATCATGGCGGCAAACGCCGTGGTCGGCACGCCCTACACCGAAGAAATGCTGGAAAACGCCGTGGCCGACTTCCGCGCGCAGGCCGATCCGGACAGCGACTATGACGGGCTGCTGGAGCGTTATGGCGACAAGGTCAATGTGCGCAACTTCGACGGTCAGTCCGATCTGACCGAGGCCGATGCGCTGATTGCCTATCTGCAGATGCTGGGCACGCTGGTCGATTTCTCGACCTTCACCCCGGCAGCCAGCCGATAACAGGAGGGTATGATGGAAGAATATACACTCTTACGGCAATTCGCGGATAGCTGGATGCTGCTGCTGCTGTTCACCTTCTTTCTTGGCATCGTGGTTTGGGTTTTCCGCCCCGGTGCCAGCAAGGAATACAAGGACACCGCCAACATCCCGTTCCGGCACACCGATGCCCCCGCCCAGCAAGACAAACCCGCCACACCCAAGGAGGCGCGGCCATGAGCAAGACACCTGAAAAACAGCCGGGCGATCCGAATACAACCGGTCACAGCTGGGACGGGATCGAGGAATTCGACAACCCGATGCCCCGCTGGTGGTTGTGGACCTTCTACGCCACGATCTTCTGGGGCGTGATCTACACCATCATGTATCCGGCCTGGCCGCTTGTGCAATCGGCAACGGCGGGTGTGACGGGCTGGTCCTCACGCGCTGAGGTGCAAAAGGAACTGGTCGCGTTTGAAGAGGCCAACGCGCCTTTGAACGCTCAATTGGTGGATACGCCGCTCGACGATATCGCGAAGGACGCTGAGCTTCAGCAATATGCCGTCAACGCGGGCAGCGCCGTGTTCCGCACCTGGTGCGCGCAGTGCCATGGCTCGGGTGCGCAGGGCGCGCCGGGCTTCCCGAACCTGCTGGATGACGCATGGCTGTGGGGCGGCACGATGGAGGATATCCATTTCACCGTCAGCTATGGCATCCGGAACGAAGAAAGCGACGATGCGCGCTATTCCGAGATGCCCGCCTTTGGTGAGATCCTCGAGAAGGAAGAGATCACCCAGGTGGTTCAGTACGTCATGTCGCTGACCAACGCGCAGACCGACGATGCGGCTGCACAGGCGGGCAAAGTTGTGTTCGAAGACAACTGTTCGGCCTGTCACGGCGAAAACGGTCAAGGTGACATGTTCCAGGGCGCTCCGAACCTGACGGATGCGATCTGGCTGTACGGCGGCAGCGAAGAGGCGCTGACCGAGACCGTGACCTATAGCCGCTTTGGCGTAATGCCGAACTGGGATACCCGCCTGACCGAGGCGCAGATCCGCGCCGTATCCGCATATGTCCACCAGTTGGGCGGCGGTCAGTAAGCGCAAAAGAATACCTGCGGGCGGTTCGCTGCCCACAGGTCCCGGCACCGGCTGTTCCATCTGTTCGCGCGTTTCCTGAACAGCCGGTGCCTATTTCAGGTCTGAGGGCAGGACTGCCCCGAGGGTAGATGTGTCAGAACTCTGCTTGTGTCTTTCTGAACCGATCTGGGCGCGTGTTTCGACAAGGGATGACCCACCGGCGGCAAGGCGATCAGCTTTGGTTTTGCCTCTGAGTGCGCGGCATGGGTGGTTGCCGGTCGGTGCAGTCTGGTCGCGTTCAATATCGCTTTGGCATAAATCGAGAGCATGGGTTCCCTCCTGTCGCGGTGTTGCGGATAACAACAAGATTGTGTTCTTCGGCAAAAAATGCGAACCAATTAGCGTTCTAAAATGTAAGCAGGGGTTACACGTGAATTGGCTGAAGCTACCCCCGCTGGCCTCGCTAAGGGCCTTTTCTGCCTTTGCAGAGAGGGGCGGCGTCGTTCAGGCTGGCGAGGCATTGAATGTTAGCCATGCTGCCATAAGTCAGCAATTACGCGCGCTTGAGAAACACATGGGCGTCGCGTTGGTTCAGCGTGACGGCAAATCCCTGACCTTGACCGCCGAAGGCGGACAGCTGGCCCGCGCCCTGCATCTGGGTTTTGAATCCATCGGCACCGTTGTGGAAGAGCTTATGAAATCGGGCGAGGCGCGTCCGGTGCACGTATCGCTGACCTCAAGTTTTGCGGCGTCGTGGCTGATGCCGCGTTTGCCGGCGTTTCAGGCCGAATACCCTCAGATCAACCTGGCGATTGACCCATCGCCGCATCTGGTCGCTTTGACGCCCGGCGGGGTCGATGTCGCGATCCGCTACGGGGCGGGCGGATGGTCGGGTGTCGAGTCCGAGATGTTGCTGGAAACACCCTTTGTCGTCGTCGCCGCCCCTGGCCTGTTGGGGGGCAAAACCAGCTGGACGCCCGAAGAGCTGGCCCATTTGCCCTGGCTGGAGGAGTTGGGCACAACCGAGGCATCCACATGGCTTGCCAAGCGTGGTGTGGCTCATCCGCCTTTGGCCGGGCGTATGTCTTTGCCCGGAAACCTGCTGCTGGATGGGCTGCGTGCCGGTCAGGGTGTCACCGCAACGGTGCGACATTTCGTCGAAAACGACATCCGCGCCGGGCGTCTGATCGAGCTGTATGCCGAGCCGGACCCCAGCGGATACCATGTTTTAACTGCAAAAACGCCGCTTAGGCCGGCTGTGAAGACATTTGTGACCTGGTTGAAGCGGCAATCTGGTAGCATGTGATAAAAGATGTTTGTTCGATGCGCGTTTTGACCCATGTCAAAGTTTGCGCGGACATGATCTGGAAGAAGACGCTAGCAGAAGACCCATTTGGAGCCAGCCAGTGAGCGATTCCGATCCCGCCCCCAGCTTGTATGCCGCGCGCGAGCCGATTTTCCCAAGACGCGTATCCGGCCCGTTTCGGAACCTGAAATGGATCATCCTGATTGTCACGCTGGGTATCTACTATGTGACCCCGTGGATCAGATGGGATCGCGGGCCCAGCCTGCCGGATCAGGCGGTGCTGCTGGATCTGGCCAACCGGCGGTTTTATTTCTTCTGGATCGAGATCTGGCCGCATGAGTTTTACTTTGTGGCCGGGCTTTTGATCATGGCCGGTCTTGGGTTGTTCCTGTTCACCTCGGCCCTTGGTCGCGTCTGGTGCGGTTATGCCTGCCCGCAAACGGTCTGGACCGACTTGTTCATTCTGGTCGAGCGCTGGATCGAAGGCGATCGAAACGCGCGATTGCGCCTGCACCGGCAAGAGAAGATGGACTTTCGCAAGGCGCGGTTGCGGCTGACGAAGTGGACGGCCTGGTTCCTGATCGGCCTCGCAACCGGCGGGGCCTGGGTGTTCTACTTCGCCGACGCGCCCACATTGCTGCGCGATCTGGTCACCGGCAATGCGCACCCCGTGGCCTACACGACCGTTTTGATCCTGACTGGTACGACCTTCCTGTTTGGCGGTTTTGCCCGTGAACAAATCTGTATCTATGCCTGCCCCTGGCCGCGCATTCAGGCCGCGATGATGGACGAAGACACTCTGGTTGTCGGCTACCGCGAATGGCGGGGTGAGCCGCGCGGTAAAGGCAAACGCACTGCCGATTCCGAGTTGGGCGATTGCATCGACTGCATGGCCTGCGTGAATGTCTGCCCCGTGGGGATCGACATTCGGGATGGCCAGCAGTTGGAATGCATCACCTGTGCGCTGTGCATAGACGCCTGCGATGACATGATGGCCAAGATCGGCAAACCGCGTGGGTTGATCGACTATATGGCGCTGAGCGATGAGGCCAACGAACGCTCGGGTAAGCCGCCCAAGAATGTGTGGAAGCACATCCTGCGGTTCCGGACGATCATGTATACGGCGCTGTGGTCACTGGTTGGGTTCGCGCTGCTGTTCGCGCTGTTCATCCGGTCCGATATTGATCTGACGGTGGCACCTGTTCGCAACCCGACCTTCGTGACCTTGTCCGACGGCACCATTCGCAACACCTATGATGTGCGTCTGCGTAACAAACACGGCGAAGACCGCCTGTTCAGCCTGTCGCTTGCCGGTGATCCGTCGATGCGGTTGGAGATTGAGGGCACAAACCTGCATACTGTGAATGTCACGGCCGACACAGCACAGTTGGTGCGCGTGTACATCACCGCCTCTCGCGATGCTGGCCCAGCGGGGGCGGAAACGACGCCGGTTCGGATTTGGGTCGAAGACATCACCAGCGGCGAGCGCGCCTACAAAGACACCACGTTCAATGGCCGAGGGAACGGATCATGACAGAACGCAAATTCACCGGGAAGCACGCTTTGGCGATTTTCGTCGGCGCCTTTGGGGTGATTATCGCCGTAAACCTGCTGCTGGCCTATAACGCGGTGAAAACATTTCCGGGGCTCGAGGTTAAGAACTCTTACGTCGCCAGCCAGGAATTCAATGAGCGGTTGAAGGAACAACAGGCGCTGGGCTGGGAGGTCCGGGCCGAGACCAAGGGTGGCCTGCTGATCCTGCACATTACCGATGCCACGGGTGCCCCGGTTCAGGTGGCCGAATTGCAGGCGGTCGTGGGTCGCGCGACCCATGTAAAGGATGATTTCTCGCCGGATTTTACTTTTGACGGTATCGCCTATGCGACGCCTGCGACGCTGGGCAAGGGGAACTGGAATATCCGCCTTGTGGCACGCGATCATGCAGGGGCCGAGTTCACGCAGCGCGTACCGCTGTATGTGAAAGGCTAACGGAGTGACGGCGCAAATCACATCCGGGACGGCGGCTTGCCCGGGGTGCATTGCGACCCCGGCGGAACCGGCGCGTCCGATCCCCGAGGATGTGCAGATTGCGCTGTCCTTGCCGGGCATCCACTGCTCGGCCTGTATTGCGAATGTCGAACGCGCATTGAACGCGCATCCCGGTGTCGAGGATGCGCGGGTCAACCTGACCCTGAAACGCGCCATGATCAAAGCCGCGCCCGAGACGCGGGCAGCGGACCTGATCCCGGTGCTGGAACGCGCCGGGTATGAGGCGCATGAGCTGGATCCGGGCGCGCTGTCGGCAACCAGTGCGGATAAGGCGGGCCGGGATTTGCTGATGCGGCTGGCGGTGGCCGGTTTCGCCTCGATGAACGTGATGTTGTTGTCGGTTTCGGTCTGGTCAGGGGCGGCGGACGCGACGCGCGACATGTTCCATTGGATTTCAGCCGCCATTGCCTTGCCTGCCATTGCCTTTTCGGCGCAGCCGTTCTTTACCAATGCCTGGTCAGCCTTGCGGGTTCGGCGCTTGAATATGGACGTGCCGATTGTGCTGGCCATCCTGTTGGCTTTGATGACGTCCCTTTGGGAAACGGCCCTGAGCGGTGAACATGCCTATTTCGACGCCGCCCTGACCCTGACTTTCTTCCTGTTGGCCGGGCGGTATCTGGATTACCGGACCCGCGCAGCCGCACGGTCCGCGGCCGAGGAACTCACGGCGCTTGAGGTGCCGCGCGCCATCCGCGTGATCGACGGGGTCGAGGAAGAGGTTGCCGTGTCAGCCCTGACCGTGGGCGATCTGATCCTCGTGCGGCCCGGTGGGCGCATGCCCGTGGACGGCCAGATAGTCTCGGGGCGGTCCGAACTGGACCGGTCTTTGCTGACCGGAGAAACCCTGCCGGTCATTGCCGAAGCAGGCCAGAGCGTCAGCGCGGGTGAGGTCAACCTGACCGGCCCGCTGACCATCCGGGCCACGGCGGTGGGTGAAGATACCTCACTCCACCGGATGGCCGATCTGGTTGCTATCGCGGAATCCGGGCGGTCCCGGTACACGTCGCTGGCGGACAAGGCAGCCAAGCTTTACGCGCCGGGCGTTCACATCCTGTCGGCACTCAGCTTCGTTGGTTGGTACATCTATTCCGGCGATCTGCGCACCGCGTTGAACATCGCGGCGGCGGTGTTGATCATCACCTGCCCCTGCGCCTTGGGGCTGGCTGTGCCTGCGGTGACGACAGCCGCCTCGGGGCGGTTGTTCCGCAAGGGGATGCTGATCAAACACGCCACCGCTCTGGAACGTCTGGCCGAGGTCGATACGGTCGTGTTCGACAAGACCGGCACGCTGACCTCCGGCGCGCCGGAACTGACCAATCTGGGCGATCATTCCCGCGCTGACCTGGAAATTGCGTTGGCCTTGGCCGAGGCATCAGCCCACCCGCTTTCGGTCGCATTGGCGCAGGCAGCACGTGCCGCCGGGGTCAAACCTGCCGCAGTGAAAGAAATCGTCGAAGTACCCGGATATGGCACAGAAGGCCTGTATCGCGATCAGCGTGTCCGACTGGGCCGCGCGGCCTGGGTCGGAGGGGCGCACGGGGCTCAGACCTCGGCCTGGCTTTCCGTCGGATCAAACCCGCCCGTGCCCTTCACATTCTCGGAGGCCCTGCGCCCCGGCGCAGCTGAAGCGGTCGAGGCGTTTGCGCGGTCGGGCAAGCAGATCATCCTGATCTCGGGCGATTCCAAAGGCGCCGTTCAGGCCTTGGCCGACAAGCTGGGTATCGAAAACTGGATTGCCGAGGCGCTGCCTCAGGACAAAGCGCGGCGCATTCAGGAGCTCAGCGATCAGGGGCGGCATGTCCTGATGGTGGGCGATGGTCTGAATGACACGGCGGCGCTGGCTGCGGCGCATGTCTCGATCTCTCCGGCCTCTGCTTTGGACGCCGCGCGGGTGGCGTCCGATATCGTTCTGTTGGGCACCGATCTGTCGCCCATCGCCGATGCTTGTGACACCGCCGTCAAAGCCACCAAACGGATTCGCGAAAACTTTCGCATTGCCACCGTGTATAACGTGATCGCCGTCCCGCTGGCGGTGATCGGGCTGGCAACGCCCCTGATCGCGGCCTTGGCGATGTCGACCTCGTCCATTACCGTGTCCCTGAACGCCCTTCGGCTGAGGTAACCCAAGAATGGAAGTACTGGCCTATCTGATCCCGATTTCCCTGTTTCTGGGGGGTGTTGGCCTGGTCGCGTTTGTCTACACCGTCCGTTCGAACCAGTATGAAGATCCCGAAGGCGACGCCCGTCGAATTCTCAGCGATGAATGGGACGATAAGCCCAAGCCGTAACCGGGTCGCATCGCCCAGGCAGAGTTGATCCGAACCGCCCTTGAAATTGCCGCAATGCCCGGCTATGTCCGGCCTATCCGCTAGCAGAGAGATCAAGCCACATGGCCACCACCAACCCGATCCAGTTCATTCAGCAAGTCCGTGCCGAAGTCTCCAAGGTCGTCTGGCCGACCCGGCGTGAGGTGCTGTTGACCACGGTCATGGTGTTCATCATGGCGGCGCTGACGGCTGTGTTTTTCGCTCTGGTCGATCTGGGTATTCGCGGCGGCTTGCAACTGATCCTGGGCGCGTTCAGCTAAGCCGGTCCGGGCGGGCGGAAACGCCACTGCCCCCTTGCACAGCACGGCGTGTCAGAGTAGGTGACATGACTATTCGGAATGGGCGTGCGGCGAATCAGGTTGCGCGCCGCTTTTTATTCCGGGTCACGCGATAGAATTTCAATGAAGGGCGCTTGCACCGCCCTGACGGCAAACAAGGACGACAGGTTCATGGCGAAACGGTGGTACTCGGTCAGCGTTCTTTCGAATTTCGAAAAGAAGATCGCAGAGCAGATCCGCACGTCGGTGGCTGAACAGGGCCTTGAGGACGATATCGACGAGGTTCTGGTGCCCACCGAAGAGGTGATCGAGGTGCGCCGGGGCAAGAAAGTCACGACCGAACGCCGTTTCATGCCCGGCTACGTTTTGGTGCATATGGAAATGTCCGATCAGGGCTATCACCTGATCAACTCGATCAACCGCGTCACCGGTTTCCTGGGCCCGCAGGGCCGCCCAATGCCCATGCGCGACGCCGAGGTGAACCAGATCCTCAACCGCGTTCAGGAAGGCGAAGAAGCGCCCAAGCTGATGATCAGCTTTGAGGTGGGTGAAAAGGTCAAGGTCAACGACGGCCCGTTCGAGGATTTCGACGGCATGGTCGAAGGCGTGGACGACGAAGCACAGAAACTGAAGGTCTCGGTTTCGATCTTCGGTCGGGAAACGCCGGTGGAACTGGATTTCACGCAGGTTACAAAGCAGAGCTAAGCTGGCTCTCAACGAATTGTAAAACGCCGCGACGCTTGGGTTCGCGGCGTTTTTGTTTGTGAACCAAGCGGTCTTTAGCTGCGTTTGGTCTGAACCATCACCCAGTCGGGCAATCTCAGATCCCAGCGAATGACGGCGGCCCGCATGGCGAATATCAAGGTTGCGCAGACGACGCCTGACACGGTCGAGTGTTCCGGAACCAGAGACAGCAGCAGGACATAAAGGGCGCATCCGACGGATACCGGAAACGCATAGATATCCCGGCTCATGAGCAATGTGGGTTGCCCGGCCAGCACGTCGCGTATGATGCCGCCGCCAACCGCCGTAACCACCCCGAGGATCACCGGCCCGACCGGCAATCCGAACCCCAACCCCCAGGCCTTGTTTGCGCCCTGAATTGCAAACAGCGCCACGCCGAGGCCATCGGTATATAGCATGAGGCGGTAAACAGACTCCTGCCGGGCAAATCTGTAGGCATAGACGGTCACAAGACTGGCGATGAGCGCCACCCAGATATAGTTCGGATCCATCGACCAGAACACCGGCGCATCCAGCACCATGTCGCGAATGGTGCCGCCGCCAATTGCGGTCACGATCCCCAAAACGCAGGCGCTGTGTATGTCGATGCCCCGCGGGGCGACCGCCAGCACGGCGGTGATTGCAAAGGCCGCCATGCCGACCACGCCGATCAGGTATTGAAAGTCCATGACCACGTGTCCGTTGTTTATTGTTCTCAGGTGCCCGGAATGGCGCGTCAGGTGGGTACCGCAGCATTTGCTTTGGTGCCGAGTGAGTAGCAAAAGTGCTTTGGGTGCAAGTCAGTTCTCTATCGAGGGTTTCTTCTTTGCAGCCTCGAACATTTCGTCAATCACTGCTAACAATCGCGGCACTTCTTCGAATGCTTCCGTAGACAGTGGGCATCCATACGGAGAGCCGCCCGGATTACAAGATTCCACTCTGGGTATTGTCATCCATTTGAGAGTGATGTGCGGCTGTGTCCCACCAGTCGCTTCCTTCAATGAAACTGTTGCAAATGTGCACAATGAGTCACACATACCTAGAATATGCCTATCATTGATCAATGGGCGTTTTGACAACAGTCGTAAATCTCTTCCTCCTTTCTCATTTGGCTCACCAGAATAGAGAAGCCAAAAATCGTCGTTGAAAGACGGTTGATCAGCGCGGATGACCGCTTGGATTGAAGGTGTTTCGTCGACCTCAAAATCAAGCCAGCGGCCGATCTTGTTGTGGCCGTAAGGGTGATCATGAGAATTGAAATTTGCTATGGTTGAAAGCATTCGATGGCCCCGACTATCGCGAAGAATTTCTGGAATGCCTGCGGCAAGTCCATAGAACGCCAGAAGATAGTGACAGCAGTTGGAGACTTTGAACCTGCCGCCGTCTGAGAAAGAGCGTCTGGTGTTGTTCTCTTCGTCCAGTTCGACATACCTGCCTGGCAAAAGTCCACCGGTGAAAGTGGGTGGTTTTTCGGTCATCAAGCCAATTGTCGGGAAATAGTACAGATCCGGCCCGAATTTGTAGGTAATGTAACCAACAGGAAATTGAGCGCAGTCTTCGACGGCGCATAGCTCTTGCCATTCACGTCGGAGTTTCTGAATTCTCTGTTCTTTCGCAGCTTCCTCCTGTTCTGACCTTGCTTTAAGGCCGAAATGTATGCTTGCCCCAAACAGGACAAGCCACAGCAAGAAAAGCCCGCCTATGAGTTTTAGAATGCGCTGCGCAATGTTCATTTGGATGATTTTTTAAATTCGACTTTTACTCACTGTAATTCCAGTACGCTGCGAAGCAATGCTCTTGCCAACCCCACCATTCCCCTATAAACGCCGCCTCTATCGTCTTCGGGCGAGATTCTCTCGTGGGAGGTTGCTGGGATCGCGATCCCGGATCGGACCACGCAACATAATCTGGGTGGAACGCGTTTCACCTTAGTTGAAAGGAAAACCAAATGGCCAAGAAGCTTGCTGGTACAATGAAGCTGCAGGTTCCTGCAGGTCAGGCGAACCCGTCGCCGCCGGTTGGTCCGGCGCTGGGTCAGCGCGGCATCAACATCATGGAATTCTGCAAGGCGTTCAACGCCAAGACCGCAGACATGGAGCCCGGCGCTCCGTGCCCGACCGTGATCACCTATTATCAGGACAAGTCCTTCACCATGGACATCAAGACGCCGCCCGCGTCTTACTACCTGAAAAAAGCGGCTGGTCTGAAGCCGGTTGGCAAGCGTAACCGCCCCCGTGGCGCGGAAAACCCCGGTCGTGAGACCGTGGCAACCGTGACCTCGAAGCAGGTGCGTGAAATCGCCGAAGCCAAAATGAAAGATCTGAACGCCAACGACGTCGAAGGCGCAATGCAGATCATCCTGGGCTCGGCCCGCTCTATGGGCATCGAGGTGAAGTAAGATGGCAAAACTCGGTAAACGTACCCGCGCTGCGCGCGAAGCTGTCGCCGGCAAGGAAAACCTGTCGGTTGAAGATGCGGTTGCTCTGGTCAAGGGCAATGCAACCTCGAAATTCGACGAGACCATCGAAATCGCGATGAACCTGGGCGTTGACACCCGTCACGCGGACCAGATGGTTCGTGGCGTTGTCGGCCTGCCGAACGGCACCGGCAAAGCGATGCGCGTTGCTGTTTTTGCGCGCGGCCCGAAAGCTGACGAAGCAAAAGAAGCTGGCGCAGATATCGTTGGCGCAGAGGACCTGATGGAAACCATTCAGGGCGGCACCATCGAATTCGATCGCTGCATTGCCACCCCGGACATGATGCCGATCGTCGGTCGTCTGGGTAAAGTTCTGGGCCCCCGCAACCTGATGCCGAACCCCAAGGTCGGCACCGTGACCATGGACGTGAAAGCAGCCGTGGAAGCAGCCAAAGGTGGCGAAGTTCAGTTCAAAGCGGAAAAAGGCGGCGTTGTGCACGCCGGTGTTGGCAAAGCGTCGTTTGACGAAGCCAAGCTGGTCGAAAACGTCCGTGCCTTCATCTCGGCTGTGGCCAAGGCCAAGCCGTCGGGTGCCAAAGGCACCTACATGAAGAAAATCGCGCTGAGCTCGACCATGGGCCCGGGCGTGACTCTGGATGTGGCGGCTGCTGCTGGCGAATAAGCCCCGGCTTTCAGTCATAGAAAATGGACCCGGGTCGTGCGAACGGCCCGGGTTTTTCTTTGCCTCAGGCGTTACAGAAAGATTTGCCGCAAGCGGGTTTCCAGGCGGTCGCGTTTGCGCTCCTCAAACTGGCTGCAAATAAAATCCGGCCGCCACAGGCGCAGCCAGTCTTTCAGCAGGCGACCGCGCAGGCAGCAATCCAGGATCTCCATGTCGATGGGGTGGCGGTAGAGCTTGAAGAACATTTGTTTGTTGGATTTCAGGACGCCGCTGCGATCCACTTCGGAGTTTGTGCTGTCGCGGAAAATGTCTGCTTTGAGAAAATCGACGATGTCATAAACGGCCAGTTTGTCCCTCGCTTCGGTGAAATCCAGACCGATGGTTGTGCCCTGACCCATGATCAGATTCAGGCCGTGAAAATCACCGTGAGAGAAGACGCGCAAGTCGGGACGGTTTCTCAGACGCGCGGCTTCGGCTAGAAAAATCTCGACCATGGGCTGGCTGACTCGGGCGATATCGGGGGGAACGAGTGTTGACAGTTCGCGGATGTTCTCGGTCATCCAGCGCGGTCGGAACGCGTAATTTGTCGGCTTCTGGATGCTGTGCAGGTGATGCAGCCACGACCCGGCACGGCGATAGATCTGGGCAACCTGTTTATCGTCGGTGCTGTTGTAGATCACGTCAACGGCGGTGGGGCGGTCGATATATTCGGTGACCATGAACGCGCCGCCGGGCGACAGGAATACCGGGCGGACGACGCGGGCGGTCTCGTGCCGTCGGAAATGATCGTGCACGCGGGTCAGCACTTGGAATTCGTTGGGCAGCCGTCCGGATTCGGGTGAGATGGTGTCGATCTTCAGTGCATAGTTCTGCGACGGGGTTTCGACCTTCATCACAAAGCGCGAACCGGGGAAGCCATGTGATCGGTAGACGCAATGAAGCCCGGTGATGTGGTCGCGCAGGTGATCGCGCGCAAATTCGTTGGCAAACTCGCGGGCCATGTCGTATTCGGAAATCGTAAGTGTCGGCATGGTCTCGCAAATCTGCGTCTGAATTTCTGCGCCCCGGCGGCGGGTCTGACAAGACAAGAGCGGTGCAATCGTGTCAATGGTCCGCCTGAACCGGACATACGGGCGATAGATCGCTGGTACGTGCAATTTACCCCTTGGAAACCGGACCTGTCTGCCCTAAGTAGACCTGCGGAATAAAGCGTGCGATTCGTCGTGCGCTTTCTTTCGTTTCGTCCAAGACGGTGGGTGGTGCCATCCGGCCCCTTAATTCCCTGCCTGAGACGGGTAAGACCAAAGAATTCTGAGGGTCCCACCCTCGGGCGCATTTTGGCCAATCCCGTAATAACGGACCTGAACGCCGGAGCGAAAGCTGCGGCAAATATGAGCCGGGGTGAGGTATCGCCCCTAACTTGGAGAGAACTGTGGATAGAGCCCAGAAAGAGAAAGTGGTCGAGGAACTCGGCCAAATCTTCGAAAGCTCTGGCGTCGTAGTGGTTGCTCACTACGCCGGTCTGACAGTTGCCGAGATGCAGGACCTTCGCGCACGTGCTCGTGACGCGGGTGGCTCCGTGCGTGTTGCCAAGAACAGGCTCGCCAAAATCGCCCTTGAGGGTAAGCCGTGTGCAAGCATGGCCGACCTGCTGACAGGGATGACCGTTCTGACCTATTCCGAGGACCCCGTGGCAGCAGCCAAGGTGGCCGAGGACTTCGCCAAGGATAACAAGAATTTTGAGATTCTTGGTGGTGCAATGGGTGAGAACGCTCTGGACCGCAAAGGCGTCGAAACAGTTTCGAAAATGCCGTCTCGCGAGGAGCTTATTGCTTCGATCGTGGGCTGCATTGGCGCACCTGCTTCGAACATCGCCGGCGCGATTGGCGCACCTGCAAGCAACATCGCAAGCATCCTTTCCACCATCGAAGAGAAGGCGGAAGCTGCGTAAGCGGTTGGCACTGAATGATCTGCGTAGGGGAAACCCCCTGACGTTGGAACACACACTGTAAACGGAAAGAGCTGATAAAATGGCTGATCTGAAAGCACTCGCAGAAAGCATCGTGGGTCTGACCCTGCTGGAAGCACAAGAACTGAAAACCATCCTCAAAGACGAATATGGCATCGAGCCCGCAGCTGGCGGCGCAGTTGTCATGGCAGCCGGTGGCGACGCCGGTGGCGCAGCTGAGGAAGAGAAAACCGAATTCGACGTCGTTCTGAAGAACGCCGGCGCTTCGAAAATCAACGTGATCAAAGAAGTTCGCGGCATCACCGGTCTGGGCCTGAAAGAAGCCAAGGAACTGGTCGAAGCTGGCGGCAAGATCAAAGAAGGCGTTGACAAGGCAGAAGCCGAAGAAGTTAAAGCCAAGCTGGAAGCAGCTGGCGCCGAGGTCGAGCTGGCCTAAGCCTGCTTACCGGTGCATCGCTGATGCGCCTGAAATTTTGGCTGGGTCCGGAGAAATCCGGGTCCAGCCGAACCTGTCTTAGAAAGGGCCTCAATCATGGGGGCGTTTTCTAAGACACGGTTTTCGGATCGGGAGGCCGCCTTCGGGACGGTGGCCATGAATTGATCCGGACGTGTTGTCTCGATTGTGCAAGATGCCGGGGCCCGACGGTGTCTTTGCCCGCTGAGAACATCGAAAGGTGACATCTGACATGGCTCAAACGTTCCTTGGCCAGAAACGTCTTCGTAAATATTACGGCAAAATCCGCGAAGTGCTGGAAATGCCGAACCTCATTGAGGTCCAGAAATCTTCTTATGATCTTTTCCTGCGCTCCGGCGATGCAGAGCAGCCCACCGACGGCGAAGGCATCAAAGGCGTGTTCCAATCGGTTTTCCCGATCAAGGATTTCAACGAAACCTCCGTTCTGGAGTTCGTGAAATACGATCTGGAAAAACCCAAATACGATGTCGAAGAGTGCATGCAGCGCGACATGACCTACAGCGCGCCGCTGAAGGTTACTCTGCGTCTGATCGTGTTTGATGTCGATGAGGACACCGGCGCGAAATCGGTCAAAGACATCAAGGAACAGGACGTGTTCATGGGCGATATGCCCCTGATGACACCGAACGGGACGTTCATCGTGAACGGTACCGAGCGTGTGATCGTGTCCCAGATGCATCGCTCGCCCGGTGTGTTCTTTGACCACGACAAGGGCAAGACCCATTCCTCGGGCAAGCTGCTGTTTGCCTGCCGCATCATCCCGTATCGCGGCAGCTGGCTGGACTTTGAGTTCGACGCCAAGGACATCGTCTTCGCCCGTATCGACCGTCGCCGTAAGCTGCCTGTGACAACCCTGCTCTATGCGCTGGGTCTGGATCAGGAAGCGATCATGGACGCGTATTACAACACCGTGTCCTACAAGCTGGACAAGAAGAAGGGTTGGGTCACGCCGTTCTTCCCTGAGCGTGTACGCGGCACCCGTCCGACCTATGATCTGGTTGACGCCAAATCCGGTGAAGTGATTGCCGAAGCAGGCAAGAAGGTCACCCCGCGCGCGGTCAAGAAGCTGATCGACGAAGGCACCGTTACCGACCTGCTGGTTCCGTTTGATCACATCGTAGGCAAATATGTTGCCAAGGACATCATCAACGAAGAAACCGGTGCGATTTATGTCGAAGCCGGTGACGAGCTGACGCTGGAATATGACAAGGACGGCGACCTGATCGGTGGCACCGCGAAAGAGCTGATCGACGCAGGCATCACCGACATTCCGGTTCTGGACATCGACAACGTCAATGTTGGTCCGTACATGCGCAACACTATGGCGCAGGACAAGAACATGAACCGCGAAAGCGCGCTCATGGACATTTACCGCGTCATGCGTCCGGGCGAGCCGCCCACCGTCGAGGCTGCGTCCGCTCTGTTCGACACTCTGTTCTTCGACAGTGAGCGTTATGACCTGTCCGCTGTTGGCCGCGTGAAGATGAACATGCGTCTGGCTCTGGACGCGCCGGACACCCTGCGTACCCTGCGCCGCGAAGACATCGTGGCCTGCGTCAAGGCGCTGGTTGAACTGCGTGACGGCAAAGGCGACGTGGACGATATCGACCACCTCGGCAACCGTCGTGTCCGTTCGGTCGGCGAGTTGATGGAAAACCAGTACCGCGTTGGCCTGCTGCGCATGGAGCGCGCGATCAAGGAGCGTATGTCGTCGGTCGAGATTGACACCGTCATGCCGCAGGACCTGATCAACGCGAAACCGGCTGCGGCTGCGGTTCGCGAATTCTTCGGCTCGTCGCAGCTGTCGCAGTTCATGGACCAGACCAACCCGCTGTCGGAAGTCACCCACAAACGCCGTCTCTCGGCGCTTGGCCCGGGTGGTCTGACACGTGAGCGTGCGGGCTTTGAGGTGCGCGACGTGCACCCGACCCACTATGGCCGGATGTGCCCGATTGAAACGCCCGAAGGTCCGAACATCGGTCTGATCAACTCGCTGGCCACCTTCGCCCGCGTGAACAAGTATGGCTTCATCGAAACACCGTACCGCGTCGTCAAAGACGCCGAGGTGACCGATGAGGTCCATTATATGTCCGCGACCGAAGAAATGCGTCACACCGTGGCGCAGGCGAACGCGACGCTGGATGCGGATGGCAAGTTCATCAACGATCTGGTTTCGACCCGTCAGGCCGGTGACTACACGCTTGCCCCGCGCGAGAATGTGGACCTGATCGACGTATCTCCGAAACAGCTGGTATCGGTCGCTGCATCGCTGATTCCATTCCTTGAAAATGACGACGCCAACCGCGCTCTGATGGGCTCGAACATGCAACGTCAGGCGGTTCCGCTGCTGCGGGCCGAGGCACCGCTGGTCGGGACGGGCATCGAGGAAAAGGTTGCGATCGACTCGGGCGCTGCGATTCAGGCGAAACGCGCCGGTATCATCGACCAGGTCGATGCCCAGCGTATCGTTATCCGCGCCACTGAAGATCTGGAACTGGGCGACGCTGGCGTTGACATCTACCGTCTGCGCAAGTTCCAGCGTTCGAACCAGAACACCTGCATCAACCAGCGTCCGCTGATCAAGGTGGGTGATACCGTCCAGAAGGGCGAGGTCATTGCCGATGGTCCGTCGACCGATATGGGTGAACTGGCCCTTGGTAAGAACGTGGTTGTCGCGTTCATGCCGTGGAACGGTTACAACTACGAAGACTCGATCCTGATCTCGGAACGTATCGCGCGTGATGACGTCTTTACCTCGGTCCATATCGAGGAATTCGAAGTCGCCGCCCGTGACACCAAGCTGGGTCCGGAAGAGATCACCCGCGACATCCCGAACGTCGGTGAAGAAGCGCTGCGCAACCTCGACGAGGCGGGCATTGTTTACATCGGTGCGGATGTTGAGCCGGGCGATATTCTGGTCGGTAAGATCACCCCGAAGGGCGAAAGCCCGATGACCCCGGAAGAAAAGCTGCTGCGCGCCATCTTTGGTGAAAAAGCATCTGACGTGCGCGACACCTCGCTGCGCGTGAAGCCGGGCGATTACGGTACGGTCGTCGAGGTCCGCGTCTTCAACCGTCACGGCGTCGAAAAAGACGAGCGTGCGCTGCAGATCGAGCGTGAGGAAGTTGAACGTCTGGCCCGTGACCGGGACGACGAACTGGCGATCCTTGACCGCAACATCTATGCGCGTCTGCAGGGCCTGATCCTGGGTAAAACCGCTGTCAAAGGCCCGAAGGGCGTCAAGGCAGGCTCGGTGATCACCGAGGAGCTGCTGGAAACCCTGACCCGCGGTCAGTGGTGGCAGCTGGCGCTGGAAGGCGAACAGGACGCGCAGATCGTCGAAGCTCTGAACGAGCAGTACGAAGTGCAGAAACGTGCTCTGGACGCCCGTTTTGAAGACAAGGTCGAGAAAGTCCGCCGTGGCGACGACCTGCCGCCGGGTGTGATGAAGATGGTCAAAGTCTTCATCGCCGTGAAGCGCAAGCTGCAGCCGGGCGACAAGATGGCCGGTCGTCACGGGAACAAAGGTGTGATCTCCAAGGTTGTTCCGATGGAAGACATGCCGTTCCTGGCCGATGGTACGCCGGTTGACTTCTGTCTGAACCCGCTGGGTGTGCCTTCGCGTATGAACGTTGGTCAGATCCTTGAAACCCACATGGGTTGGGCCGCGCGCGGTCTGGGTCTGAACATCGACGACGCCTTGGGTGAATACCGCCGTTCCGGCGATCTGACCCCGGTGCGCGAAGCGATGAAGCTGGCCTATGGCGAGGATGTCTACGAAGAAGGCATCACCGGTCTGGACGAGGATGGCCTGATCGAGGCGGCGGGCAACGTGACCCGCGGTGTTCCGATCGCAACCCCGGTCTTCGACGGCGCCAAAGAGGCTGACGTCAACGACGCGCTGGTGCGCGCGGGCTTCTCGGAAAGCGGTCAGTCGGTTCTGTTCGACGGGCGTACCGGTGAGCAATTCGCGCGTCCGGTGACCGTGGGCATCAAGTACCTGCTGAAACTGCACCACCTTGTGGACGACAAGATCCACGCGCGTTCGACCGGGCCGTACAGCCTAGTTACTCAGCAGCCGCTGGGTGGTAAGGCGCAGTTCGGTGGTCAGCGCTTTGGTGAGATGGAAGTCTGGGCTCTGGAAGCTTACGGCGCCGCCTACACCCTGCAGGAGATGCTGACCGTGAAATCGGATGACGTCGCCGGCCGGACCAAGGTCTATGAGTCGATCGTCAAGGGCGAGGATAACTTTGAAGCGGGCGTACCGGAATCGTTCAACGTTCTGGTTAAAGAAGTCCGTGGCCTCGGCCTGAATATGGAACTCCTGGATGCGGAGGTTGAGGAGTAAGGGCGCGGCCCTTTCTCCCGTCCCCCCTTCCGCAAGATTTGAGGTAACAAATGAACCAGGAAATCACCAACAACCCGTTCAACCCGCTGACGCCCCCGAAGGTCTTTGACGAGATCAAGGTCTCGTTGGCGTCGCCCGAGCGGATCCTGTCTTGGTCCTATGGCGAGATCAAGAAACCCGAAACCATCAACTACCGGACGTTCAAGCCCGAGCGTGACGGC
This sequence comes from Ruegeria sp. N4, assembly GCF_056531425.1. Taxonomy (NCBI): domain Bacteria; kingdom Pseudomonadati; phylum Pseudomonadota; class Alphaproteobacteria; order Rhodobacterales; family Roseobacteraceae; genus Ruegeria; species Ruegeria sp. N4. Next base: position 10,556 of record NZ_JBQFLT010000008.1, on the reverse strand, counting down.
CTGTTCTGCGCGCGTATCTTTGGCCCGATCAAAGATTACGAATGTCTGTGCGGCAAATATAAGCGGATGAAATATCGCGGCGTTGTCTGCGAGAAATGCGGTGTGGAAGTCACCCTGCAGAAAGTCCGCCGTGAGCGTATGGGCCACATCGAACTGGCCGCGCCCGTTGCGCATATCTGGTTCCTGAAATCGCTGCCGTCCCGCATCGGTCTGATGCTGGACATGACGCTGCGCGATCTGGAACGCGTTCTGTACTTTGAAAACTATGTCGTCATCGAGCCCGGTCTGACCGACCTGACCTACGGCCAGATGCTGACCGAAGAAGAGTACATGGACGCGCAGGATGCCTATGGCATGGACGCGTTCACCGCCAATATCGGTGCTGAAGCCATCCGTGAGATGCTGGCCCAGATCGATCTGGAAGCCGAAGCCGAGCAGCTGCGCGCTGATCTGGCCGAAGCAACCGGCGAACTGAAGCCCAAGAAGATCATCAAGCGTCTGAAGGTTGTTGAATCCTTCCTCGAGTCGGGCAACCGGCCCGAGTGGATGGTGATGACTGTGATCCCGGTCATTCCACCGGAACTGCGTCCGCTGGTTCCGCTGGATGGTGGCCGTTTTGCGACCTCGGATCTGAACGATCTGTATCGCCGCGTCATCAACCGGAACAACCGTCTGAAGCGTCTGATCGAGCTGCGCGCGCCTGACATCATCGTCCGCAACGAAAAGCGGATGCTGCAGGAATCCGTTGACGCTCTGTTCGACAACGGCCGCCGTGGCCGCGTGATCACCGGCGCCAACAAGCGTCCGCTGAAATCGTTGTCCGACATGCTGAAAGGTAAGCAGGGTCGTTTCCGTCAGAACCTTCTGGGTAAGCGCGTCGACTTCTCGGGCCGTTCGGTCATTGTGACCGGTCCGGAGTTGAAGCTGCATCAGTGTGGTCTGCCCAAGAAGATGGCGCTGGAGCTGTTCAAGCCGTTCATCTATTCGCGCCTTGAAGCCAAGGGTCTGTCTTCGACCGTGAAACAGGCGAAGAAACTGGTCGAGAAAGAGCGTCCCGAAGTGTGGGATATCCTCGACGAGGTGATCCGCGAACACCCAGTCATGTTGAACCGTGCGCCGACGCTGCACCGTCTTGGCATCCAGGCGTTCGAGCCGGTCCTGATCGAAGGTAAAGCCATTCAGCTGCACCCGCTGGTCTGTTCTGCCTTTAACGCCGACTTCGACGGTGACCAGATGGCGGTTCACGTGCCCCTCAGCCTTGAGGCGCAGCTGGAAGCCCGTGTTCTGATGATGTCGACGAACAACGTTCTGTCGCCTGCAAACGGCGCGCCCATTATCGTTCCGTCGCAGGATATGATCCTGGGTCTCTACTATGTGACCCTGGAACGCGAAGGTATGCCGGGCGAAGGCAAGGTCTTTGGTTCGATCGAAGAAGTTCAGCACGCGCTGGACGCCGGTGAAGTGCATCTGCACACCAAAATCACCGCGCGGATCACGCAGATCGACGACGAAGGCAACGAAGTTCAGAAGCGCTATGAAACCACACCGGGCCGTTTGCGCCTGGGTGCGTTGTTGCCGATGAACAACAAGGCGCCGTTCGAACTGGTCAACCGCCTGCTGCGGAAGAAAGAAGTGCAGCAGGTGATCGACACCGTCTACCGTTACTGCGGTCAGAAAGAGTCGGTCATCTTCTGTGACCAGATCATGTCGATGGGCTTCAAAGAAGCGTTCAAGGCGGGCATTTCGTTCGGCAAGGACGACATGGTCATTCCGGACGACAAGTGGGGCATCGTTGATGACACCCGCGGTCAGGTGAAGGACTTTGAACAGCAGTACATGGACGGTCTGATCACTCAGGGCGAAAAGTATAACAAGGTTGTCGATGCCTGGTCGAAGTGTAACGACCGCGTCACCGAAGCCATGATGTCGACGATCTCGTCGTCGGATCGGGCAGAGGACGGGTCCGAGCAGGAACCGAACTCGGTCTACATGATGGCCCACTCGGGTGCGCGTGGCTCGGTCACTCAGATGAAACAGCTGGGCGGTATGCGCGGCCTGATGGCCAAGCCGAACGGTGACATCATCGAGACGCCGATCATCTCGAACTTTAAAGAAGGTCTGACCGTTCTCGAGTACTTCAACTCGACCCACGGTGCCCGTAAGGGTCTGTCGGATACCGCTCTGAAGACGGCGAACTCGGGCTACCTGACCCGTCGTCTGGTGGACGTGGCGCAGGACTGCATCGTTCGTGAGATCGACTGTGGCACTGAGCGTGCGATCACTGCCGAAGCCGCTGTGAACGACGGTGAGGTTGTTGCCTCGCTGGCCGAACGTGTGCTGGGCCGTGTCGCTGCTGACGATGTTCTGCGCCCGGGCACGGACGAGGTGATCGTCGCAGCCGGTCAGTTGATCGACGAACGCATGGCGGACACCATCGACGAAGCCGGTGTTGCCTCGATGCGCATCCGCTCGCCTCTGACCTGTGAGTCCGAGGAAGGCGTCTGCGCAACTTGCTACGGTCGTGACCTGGCCCGCGGTACCATGGTGAACACGGGTGAAGCTGTCGGCATCATCGCCGCCCAGTCCATCGGTGAACCCGGTACGCAGCTGACGATGCGGACCTTCCACATCGGTGGTGTTGCCCAAGGTGGTCAGCAGTCGTTCCAGGAAGCCAACCAGGAAGGCGTTGTCGCGTTCGAGAACCCGCAGATTCTGGTCAATGCCGCAGGTGAAAGCCTGGTCATGGGCCGGAACATGAAGCTGGTGATCAACGACGAGCACGGCGAAGAGCGTGCCAGCTTCAAGCTGGGCTACGGTTCCAAGCTGTTCGTCAAGGACGGCACCAAAGTGGCCCGTGGCGACAAGCTGTTCGAATGGGACCCGTACACCCTGCCGATCATCGCCGAGAAAGCCGGTACCGCGAAATATGTCGATCTGGTTTCGGGCCTTGCCGTCCGCGACGAGACCGACGAAGCAACCGGCATGACCCAGAAGATCGTGATCGACTGGCGCGCGGCCCCCAAAGGCAGCGACCTGAAGCCCGAGATCATTCTGGTCGGTGAAGATGGCGAGCCGGTCCGCAACGATGCGGGCAACCCGGTTCACTATCCGATGTCGGTGGATGCGATCCTGTCGGTCGAAGACGGTCAGCAGGTCGAAGCCGGTGACGTTGTCGCGCGTATCCCGCGTGAAGGCGCCAAGACCAAGGACATCACCGGTGGTCTGCCGCGTGTGGCTGAACTGTTCGAAGCCCGTCGTCCCAAGGATCACGCGATCATCGCAGAAGCCGATGGTTACGTGCGCTTTGGCCGCGACTACAAGAACAAGCGCCGCATCAGCATCGAACCGGCTGACGAGTCCATGGAGACCATCGAGTACATGGTGCCCAAGGGCAAGCACATCCCGGTCGCCGAAGGGGACTTCATCCAGAAGGGTGAATACCTGATGGACGGTAACCCGGCTCCGCATGACATCCTGTCCATCATGGGTGTCGAAGCGCTGGCGGATTACATGATCGACGAGGTGCAGGACGTCTATCGTCTGCAGGGCGTGAAGATCAACGACAAGCACATCGAGGTCATCGTGCGCCAGATGCTGCAGAAGTGGGAGATCCTGGATTCAGGCGACACCACCCTTCTGAAAGGCGAGCATGTCGACAAGCAGGAGTTCGACGCAGCCAACGAGAAGACCATCGCCCGTGGTGGTCGTCCGGCGCAGGGCGAGCCGATCCTTCTGGGGATCACCAAAGCCTCGCTGCAGACGCGTTCGTTCATCTCGGCGGCCTCGTTCCAGGAAACCACCCGCGTTCTGACCGAGGCTTCGGTTCAGGGCAAGAAGGACAAGCTGGTTGGCCTGAAAGAGAACGTCATCGTCGGACGTCTGATCCCCGCCGGTACCGGTGGTGCGACCCAGGCCGTCCGCCACATCGCGCAGTCGCGTGACAACGTGGTCATCGAAGCCCGTCGGGAAGAAGCCGAAGCCGCCGCTGCTCTGGCCGCCCCGGCATTCGACGACGACATGGTGGGGGATGAGCTGGACGTTCTGGTGGAAACCCCGGAAAGCCGCGAGTAAGTTTCGCTTAAGACAATTGAAAAAGGCCCCGCGATTGCGCGGGGCCTTTTTTTGTTCAGTGCGCCGACACCTATAGCAACGGCATTCTTGGAAGGTCGGTTGGATCAGGTACGGCTCCGGCTGCCGCAATAAGCGAACAGTTCTGCCAGCTGTTGTAACGGGCGAATAGACGGCAATATTCGGCTGTAATCAAAATGACCTCACATTTTTGGGATTTTTTTTGAGAAAAGCGGGCGATTTGCGTCGAGTGTGGGCAAATACACCGTGCCCGGTGCAGCCTGCGGCTGTATCGGGTGCCAATCAGTTTACAGGTGCTGCGGGTTTTGGATAGGCCCTTTTGGCCTGGACAGGTGTCTCCCCACACCACCGTCATGCTGGGCGAGATCATTGATTGATGAGTTGACATTTCAGCGACCTGAAAGACCAATGCCCAAAAGCATTTGTATTTGGATCAGACTAGAATGACCCCCAATGTCAGAGGCGCGCTGTTGATGATGGGTAGCATGATGGCCTTTACCGTCAACGACACACTGGTGAAGGTTGCGCTGCAGGACCTGCCTTTGTTCCAGTTGATCGCGATGCGAGGTGTGCTGGCGACGGTGCTGATCTATCTGCTGGCCCGGCATCTTGGGGCGCTGCATCTGAACTTTCCGCGGCATGACAAAATCCTGGTTGCCCTGCGGTGTCTGACGGAATTGTCGGCCACGTTCTTCTTTCTGGTGGCCTTGAAAAACATGCCGCTGGCGAATGTGACGGCGGTTTTGCAGGCGTTGCCGCTGACCGTGACGCTGGGGGCGGCGCTGTTTTTCAATGAAAGCATCGGTTGGCGGCGGATGATCGCCATTGCGATTGGGTTCGCCGGAATGCTGCTGATCGTCCGACCGGGGCCCGAGGGGTTCAACCTGTATGCGGTCTACGCGCTGATTGCGATGCTGTCGGTTACTGTGCGCGATCTGATCACGCGGCGCATGTCGGCACAGGTGCCTTCGATGGTGGTCACTCTGGCGACGTCCTTGTCAATCACGGTGACGGCGGCGATCATCTCGGTGTTCGAAGGCTGGGTGCCGGTTGCGCATGTAACCGGTGGGTTGGTGGCGGCTGCGGCCGTGTTTGTTCTGATGGGTTATACGTTCAGCGTGATGGTCATGCGGGTGGGCGAGGTCGGATTTGTCGCCCCGTTCCGCTATTCCAGCCTGTTATGGGCGCTGGGTCTGGGCTGGCTTGTCTTTGGGGATTGGCCGGACAGCGTCACGCTGATGGGTGCGGCCTTGGTTGTCGTGGCGGGGCTGTTCACGCTCCTGCGCGAGCGGTCGCTTCAATCGGACGACTGAACCTGCCGCAGAGCATCCGGATCAATCGCAAAACGCTGGCGCAGGATCTGTTCATCGGCGGGTCGGACAGGCGTCAGGTCATTCAGGTTTTTCCGGGCCTGAGGCGAGTCGTTATGCGCATGCAGTGCGCGCACCCACATCGGGCTGTCCGGCAGGGTGACGACCGGCATGACCCGGCTGATCTTGTTGTGGGTGAAGTTCATGATGGATTTTGGGTTGCCTGCCGCGACATACATGCCCAAACCGGCCGTGACCAAAGGCCGGTGAATCTGCGCCGTAAAGACGCCCGCATCCCCGGAATGCAACAGATAGCCGCTATTGAAATCGATGCCCACTGTGTCGTGCTGTTTCAGGGTTCCGCCGCAATCCTGCGCCGCCGCTCGCAAGCGTTGGACAAAATCGATGGCAATGGCATCGTCATCGTCGTGGCGGAATTGCAGGCAGGGCTGGTCCGGGTCCTTGCGCGCTGCGTTCAGCACCTCTTGCATGACTTTGCGGTGCCGCTTTGGCGGTTTGGGGATGATCTGCACCTGCGGCAGGTCCCGCGTGATGTCGCGTAGCCGGTGCAGGGCCGGTTCGGGCAGACACTCGCCGACAACGATCAGAAACTGGAAGCGCTCATCCGTCTGGTGCCGCAGGCAGGGCAGGGTCAGCGTTTCGAAAAGGTGGAAACGCTGCTCCAACCTGACCGGGTCATAGAGAAAACGCCGCCGATCCTCGATCGTGTCATGCATGACTTGAAAGCCGCCAACGGCAGGGTATGAAAACCGACACAGACCGATAACCTGCATCATGGCCGGTCGTCCGGTTTTTTGCTGTGGGCTGCCTGCACGGCATCGGAGTCGATGGCAAAGCGGGCGATGAATTCCCCGGCTTGCTGCGGCGTCAGCGGGCGAAGCTCGGTTTTGTCCGTCCGCGCATGGGGCGAGTCGTTGAACCCGTTCAGCCCGCGCACCCACATCGGCGCATCAGGTTGGCTGATCACTGGCATGAACCGGGCCAATCGGTTGTGCAATCGGTCGAATATGGTTCTGCTGCTGCCGCCCTGAACAAACATCCCAAGGCCGACGGCCAACAGCGAGCGCATGACGGCGGTGGCCTGAATCCCACCCGGCCCGAACCGCGCCAGATAGCCTGAGTTGAAGTCGATCCCGACACTCTCATACCGTTGCATCAGGCCTGCGTTGTCGTTTGCCGTCCGGCGCAGCCGTTCGACAAAATCCACCGAGACCGCGTCGTCGTCATCATTTCGGAACTGTATGCAGGGTTGATCCGGCGTCTGGCGTGCGGTGTTCAGAACGTCGCGAACCACAGCTTTGTGAGGCGCGGCGTCCTTCTGGAAAATGCGGATCTGGCGCACGTCGGACGTGACGTCTTGCAGTCGCTCAAGAAAGGGTTTGGGCAAACAGGTTCCGGTCAGCAGGATCAGATCGAAATCCGGATCGGTCTGTTCGCGAAAGCAGGGCAGGGTGGTGGTTTCGAAAAGGCGGAACCGTTCTTCCAGCCGGGCGGGGCTGTATAGGTAGGCCCGCCGGTCCTCGACCGTGTCATGCAGGATCTGAAAGCCGTCAGTGGCGGGAAAGGAAAAACGGCACAGGCCGAGGATTTGCATGATTCACCCGCTGGGACATCCGATGCGGCGACTATGCCCGCGCATCCGATGGGCTGCAACGAATGGAACGATTGCCAAACCGGAGCACGCCCTGATAAATCGCCCCAACACGGCCAGTTGACCTGCGGACCGGGTGTGCTGTTGACACTTGGGCCGACTCCCCTTAATACGCGCGACATCTCGGTACCGGGGGCCGCCCCATAACCGATTTCAGTAATGAACTGGTCAAGGCCCGGACAATTTTGCCGTTCGCGCCCTCTGATAACCAACCGCGACGTTCACCTCGGAATGGGAACGCTCGCGGATTTTGCGCTTGTGGACGCATGAGTGCAGCAAATTTAACCGCACGCAACCCGCGTGCATGTCATGTGTGTTGCAAAACGGGGAAGAAACCGGAATGCCAACTATTCAACAGCTGATCCGCAAACCGCGGCAGCCCAAAGTAAAACGCTCGAAGTCCATGCACCTGGAGCAGTGCCCGCAGAAACGCGGCGTCTGCACCCGCGTGTACACCACCACACCGAAAAAGCCGAACTCGGCTATGCGTAAGGTTGCCAAGGTGCGCCTGACCAACGGGTTCGAGGTGATCTCGTACATCCCCGGTGAAAGCCACAACCTGCAGGAACACTCGGTTGTTCTGATCCGTGGCGGCCGTGTGAAAGACCTTCCCGGTGTGCGTTACCACATCCTGCGCGGTGTTCTGGATACTCAGGGCGTCAAAGATCGTAAGCAACGTCGTTCGAAATACGGCGCGAAGCGTCCCAAGTAAGAAGGAGAGGCTGATATGTCACGTCGTCACGCCGCCGAAAAACGCGAAGTCCTGCCTGACGCCAAATTTGGCGACAAGGTTCTGACCAAATTCATGAACAACCTGATGATCGACGGCAAGAAGTCGGTCGCAGAGCGCATCGTCTACAACGCCTTTGACCGCGTTGAGAACAAGATCAAGCGCGCACCTGTCGAAGTGTTCCACGAAGCGCTCGACAACATCAAACCGTCGGTCGAGGTTCGCTCGCGCCGGGTTGGTGGTGCAACTTATCAGGTTCCGGTCGAAGTCCGCCCCGAGCGCCGCGAAGCACTGGCCATCCGCTGGCTGATCACTGCAGCGCGCGGCCGCAACGAAAACACCATGGAAGAACGCCTCGCCGGTGAGCTGCTGGACGCTGTACAGTCCCGCGGTACCGCCGTGAAGAAGCGCGAAGACACCCACAAGATGGCCGAGGCGAACAAAGCCTTCAGCCACTACCGTTGGTAATTCAGAGGCTTATCAAAAATGGCACGCGAATATCCGCTCGAACTGTACCGTAACTTCGGTATCATGGCGCACATCGACGCAGGTAAGACCACCTGCTCGGAGCGTATCCTGTATTACACTGGTAAATCCCACAACATCGGTGAGGTGCACGATGGTGCAGCCACCATGGACTGGATGGAGCAGGAGCAGGAACGCGGCATCACCATCACTTCGGCTGCGACCACCACGTTCTGGGAACGCACCGAGGACGGTCAGACCGCCGATACCCCCAAGCACCGCCTGAACATCATCGACACCCCCGGTCACGTTGACTTCACCATCGAAGTTGAGCGTTCGCTGGCGGTTCTCGACGGTGCCGTCTGCGTTCTGGACGCAAACGCCGGTGTTGAGCCCCAGACCGAAACCGTGTGGCGTCAGGCTGACCGCTACAAGGTTCCGCGTATGGTTTTCGTCAACAAGATGGACAAGATCGGCGCAGACTTCTTCAACTGCGTTCGCATGATCGAAGACCGCACCGGCGCACGCGCTGTTCCGGTTGGTATTCCGATCGGCGCCGAGTCCGAGCTGGAAGGTCTGATCGACCTGGTCACCATGGAAGAGTGGCTGTGGCAGGGTGAAGATCTGGGCGCAAGCTGGATCAAAGCTCCGATCCGCGACAGCCTGAAAGACATGGCTGACGAATGGCGCGGCAAGATGATCGAAGCGGCCGTCGAAATGGACGACGACGCGATGATGGAATACCTGGAAGGCAATGAGCCCGACGTTGAGACCCTGCGCGCCCTGCTGCGCAAGGGTACTCTGGACATCGCGTTCGTTCCGGTTCTGGGTGGTTCGGCGTTCAAGAACAAAGGCGTTCAGCCGCTGCTCAACGCTGTGATCGACTATCTGCCCAGCCCGCTGGACGTTGTCGATTACATGGGCTTCAAACCCGGCGACGAGGAAGAAGTTCGTGACATCGCCCGTCGTGCCGATGACGAGATGGCCTTCTCGGGTCTGGCGTTCAAAATCATGAACGACCCCTTCGTTGGCTCGCTGACCTTCACCCGGATCTACTCGGGCACCATGAACAAGGGTGACTCGATCCTGAACTCGACCAAAGGTAAGAAAGAGCGCATCGGTCGCATGATGATGATGCACTCGAACAACCGGGAAGAGATCGAAGAAGCGTTTGCAGGCGACATCATCGCGCTGGCGGGTCTGAAAGACACCACCACCGGTGACACCCTGTGTGATGCGAAGGATCCGGTGGTTCTGGAAACCATGACCTTCCCAGATCCGGTGATCGAGATCGCGGTCGAGCCCAAAACCAAGGGCGACCAGGAGAAAATGTCCCAGGGTCTGGCCCGTCTGGCCGCCGAAGACCCGTCCTTCCGTGTGGAAACCGACCTGGAATCGGGTCAGACCATCATGAAGGGCATGGGCGAACTTCACCTGGACATCCTGGTTGACCGTCTGAAGCGCGAGTTCAAGGTTGAAGCGAACATTGGTGCACCGCAGGTGGCCTATCGTGAAACCATCTCGATGCCGGTCGAGCACACCTACACCCACAAGAAACAGTCGGGTGGTTCGGGTCAGTTCGGCGAAGTTAAGCTGGAAATCCAGCCGACCGAGCCGGGCGAAGGCTATTCGTTCGAAAGCCGCATCGTTGGTGGTGCCGTTCCGAAGGAATACATCCCGGGTGTTGAAAAAGGCATCAACTCGGTCATGGATAGCGGCCCGCTGGCTGGCTTCCCCGTGATCGACTTCAAGGTTGCCCTGCTGGACGGTAAGTTCCACGACGTTGACTCGAGCGTTCTGGCGTTCGAAATCGCGGCCCGTATGTGTATGCGTGAAGGTATGCGCAAAGCTGGCGCGAAACTGCTGGAACCGATCATGAAGGTCGAAGTGATTACCCCGGAAGAATATACCGGCGGTATCATCGGCGACCTGACCTCGCGTCGTGGCCAGGTGTCTGGTCAGGAACCGCGCGGCAACGCGATCGCGATCGACGCGTTCGTTCCGCTGGCGAACATGTTCGGCTACATCAACACCCTGCGTTCGATGTCGTCGGGCCGTGCCCAGTTCACCATGCAGTTCGATCACTACGATCCGGTTCCGCAGAACATCTCGGACGAGATCCAGGCGAAATACGCATAAGCGAAGATTTGAGGGAGCTCCGGTCAGGGGCTCCCTTCATTACCGAAAAAGGAGGCCATCATGGCAAAGGAAAAGTTTGAGCGTACAAAACCGCACGTCAACATCGGCACGATTGGCCACGTTGACCACGGCAAGACCACGCTGACCGCAG
>NZ_JBQFLT010000007.1:0-220591 GCF_056531425.1 Ruegeria sp. N4 | reverse complement strand
GGTTGTCTCCTTTCAGGCCAAAGATGGGAGGTCGGGCAACTGCTCGCCACTAACGAGAACGCACAGTCACTATGCGTCAGCGAACCCCCGCGAAGTCGGTCCAACACAAACCAGCGACCTTGTGCTTCTAGGATTCGATGCCGAGCTGGATGAAACCTTGCAGGCCTTCACGGCTATAGGAGCGGGCGGGAAACGGGAATTTTTGGGAGCGCGAAGCTGTCAACCCACTATGCTGAAAGCCAGTTTCAGGCACTCTCGAAAGCATGATGTTCTCGTCTCCATCGCTTGGCAGTAACGAACCGGCTTGGGAAGTGTTGGATTGCAAGCGCGAACGTGACCAGCATGGAAAAACCGCGCGCAATATCTGGCACCGCCATTCGGAAGGATACCAGCTGGTACGGATAGTCCTGACGTTCCTGTGACAACAATGTTCAACTGCTCTGTTTCAGGAAAATTGCCAAGTCCATTACGTTTGTGCCGGTTGGCCCTGTGATAAGCGCGTCTCCGGATCGGGAAAGGTAGCTATTTGAATCGAAGTTCTTTTGTGCCTCCAAAGCGCCGGGCATTTTTGTGTATGTGTTGCCGTCCACAAACGATCCAGCAGCACACGTGTCGCCGTCCGTTCCATCAGTTCCTGCGACCAGTCCAACGATATCTCTATGGCCCAGGAAGTGTCGCGCCAGCTCCAGTGCAAGTGCCTGATTGCGGCCGCCCAAGCCGTGGTTTCGGGGGAGAACGACAGTTGGCTCTCCGCCGAAAATGTACAAACCTTCCGGCCCATCTGTAATCTCTTGCGCGATCCGCGACGCGACATCGGCCACGTCCGCGTACATGTTTTCTTGGTTGGTGATCGACAAGATACCGGCTGATTTTCCAGCTTGCTCCACTGCATCACGCGCCACGGCGTTCGAAGCGACAATGTTGCATTCATAGGTAAAACTGGCGCGCCCGCCCGGGGCACCGATCCCGGAACCGATAACTGAAATACTGTCTCCAGCGACATCCGAAATTGCGAGTACGTCAACTTGTTGCCCTTTGAACGTTGCGAGTAAGCTGCCTCCCTTGATTTCAGAGATGGCTCTTCGGCGCTTGTTCACTTCATTGATGTTAGCACCTTCGGCCAGCGCGACTTCTGTCAGGGTCACAAGATCGGTGAGGCTAACTCCTTGTCTCAGATGTTCAACAAGCGACGATGCGCCGCCTGAAACGAGCATCAAAAGATGGCTGCCAACCGGGCAGTTCTCCACAAAGTTCCGAAGGCCCTTGCCGGCCTTCAAAGATGACTGATCCGGTACACGGTGACTGGTTTCGAAAGTCTTGACGTTATTTGTAAAAACCCTGTTCTCTAGATGGTCGATCTTGGTGACTAGATATGTAGGTGTCGTGTTTCGCCAATCGCCCGGCAGACCGTCAAACATAGCGGCGGCTGCTTTGCCAACGGCAACAATATGCGTAGGGCGTTTGACATCGGGCTTTGACGCCCACCTACGCACGCAAATGTCTCCCTTAACGGACGACACGGCTGCCTTAAATAGAGTCAAAAGCGTGTTTCTGTGGCTGTCTGTCATGTTATTTTTGGATCAGAGAATTAACGGGAAAGACCTCTGCCAAACCGTATCGCGTTGGCCTGATAATGCCGCGCGTTTTGGCGAAGGCCCTCGATCTGTTCTTCACTCAGTTCCCGTTTGATCTTTGCAGGTGTCCCGACAACCAGAGAATTGTCAGGAATTATCGTGTTTTCTGTGACCAAAGCGCCTGCGCCGATCAAACAGTTTCGGCCAATCGTTGCACCGTTTAGAATGGTGGCCCCCATTCCGATCAACGAGCCGTCACCGATCTTGCAACCATGGACAATTGCACCATGTCCGATTGTACAATTCCGTCCGATGACCAGCGGGTATCCGGGGTCGGAATGTAAAACGCTGTTGTCCTGAATATTGCTTCCTTCGCCAATGTACATCGGGTCATTATCAGCACGGATGACAACGCCGAACCAGACGCTGGCCTTTGCTGCAATTTCGACATTGCCGATGACATGAGACCCCGGGGCGACAAAAACGCCCTCCGCTATGTTCGGCTCCAAGCCGTCCAAAGAATGAATCATAGTATTTCCTTTTCTTTGACCGTCGAGAGCTTGGGTGGAGCGCTTGCGGACAGGCCCCGCCCGAATTGCCCGCTACATTTGGGCGTAGGTCTGCCACGGTGCAAATTCTGCTTCACCAACGTCCAATTCTTCGGAACGGGTCTTGGTCCCGGAGGCTGTTTCGAGGATGGTTTCGAAGATCCGCTGACCGGCCTCAGCCACGGATTCGTCACCTTGGGCAATTGTCCCGCAGTTCAAATCCATATCGTCTTGCATACGGTCGTACATCGCTGAGTTGGACGCGATCTTGATCGATGGCGCTGGCTTGTTTCCGTAACAAGAACCGCGACCGGTCGTGAAACAGACCATGTTGCAACCCGAAGCGACTTGTCCAGTAATCGAGACGGGATCGTAACCGGGGCTGTCGACGAAAACCAAACCATTGGCGGTGATCTTTTCCCCGTATTTATAGACACCGTTCAAATTGGTGCTGCCTGCCTTTGCCACGGCCCCCAGCGACTTTTCCAGAATCGTGGTCAGTCCGCCAGTCTTGTTGCCCGGTGTCGGATTATTGTTCATTTCGGACCCATGTTTGGCGGCGTAGTCTTCCCACCACTCAAGAAGATCGACCAGTTTTTGGCCAATTGCCGGGGATGCCGCCCGATCTGTCAGCAGGTGCTCGGCACCGTAAATCTCGGGGGTTTCCGCCAGGGCCGCGGTGCCACCATGCCTGACTAGCAGGTCAACAGCGTGGCCAAGGGCCGGATTGGCCGTGATCCCGGAGTATCCGTCTGATCCACCACATTGCAGCGCCACGCTGAGGTGGGAGGCGTCAACGGTTTCGCGTTTGGCCTTGGCGGCTTGTTCCAATGCGCTCTCAAGCCACAGCAAGCCTTTTTCAACCGATTTGCGTGTACCGCCCGCGCTTTGCAGCGTGTAGTATTGAAAGTTCTTGCTCTGAGGCCTGCCATAGGCTTCCAGCATAAGCGGGATCTGGTTGGCCTCACATCCAAGGCCCAGCATCAGAACGGAAGCAAAATTCGGATGTGTGGCGTAGCCCCAGATCGCGCATTGCAGCTTCCGAAATGCTTCGTCATCTGTGCCGATGCAGCAGCCGGCTCCGTGCACAATCGGAACGATGCCGTCAACGCCGGGATACTGATCCAAGAGGCCTGAACGCTCGGCTTCGCGGGCCAAGTGTTTGGCGGCCGAGGCGGAACAGTTGACCGAGGTAACAATGCCGACGTAGTTGCGGGTTCCGACCTTGCCGTCTTCTCTACGAAAACCTTGAAAGGTTGCGCGTTGAGACAGCGGGACAAAATCTGTTTCACTCGCTTTGGCTCCGAAAGATTGGGAGCGGTGAAATTGCGCCATTTCAACGTTGTGGACGTGTACATGTTCACCGCGCAGGATGTCGTGGGTGGCAAGACCAATGACACGCCCGTATTTGATGATCTCTTCACCGCGCGTGATGTCTGAGAGGGCAATTTTGTGGCCCGAAGGGATTGCTGATGGGGTGACCAGGTCGATGGACGAAAGTGCGGTGCCAGATTCGATGTCTTGCAGCGCAACCGCGATGTTGTCGTGGTCGCTCAGGGTGAGAATGCGCTGTTGCGTCATGGGGATTCCACTAAGTTTTGGCGTTGAGAATGTGGTCTTGCTGGAACGACGGAGTTAGCATTCCTGAGTGTGTTTCTTGTGGCGTAGCAGGGACATCAGTTTGCGGTCACGACTGACCTGTGCGGCAGGGATATCTTCAACCGGCGTTCGCGCTGACAGTTCGGTGGCCAGCTTGTCATTTGCCACGCTGGTCCAGTCGATGTTCTCGTACGAACCGATGCCAAAGCCCCGGTACATTGCCCCATAGCGCGCAACATAGTCGGTTACGCCGCCGGGAGCGTTCAGATGAATGGTCTGCATTGGGCCCATGATTGACCAGCGCAGTCCAAGCCCGTCGCAGATTGCCTTGTCGAGATCGGTGGCAGTTACGATGCCGTTGCTGACCAGACTGAACGCCTCTTCCAAAAGCGCGCCTTGCAGGCGGTTCACAACGAAACCGTCGATCTCCTGACTCAGCACGATGGTTTCGCGCTGACATTTGATCATCAACTCGTTCACTGTTTCAACAGCGCGCAGATCAGTCCATGGCGACGGAACAAGTTCGACAGCAGGATGCAAATGGGGCGGGTTTATGGGGTGTGCGACCAGACACCGCTGTCTGCCCGGGATGTGTTCGCAATAACGCGACGCGGAAATGCCCGAGGTTGAGCTTCCGATGGGCACATCTGCGCCTGCGATGGCGTCGATTGCCAGCGTGATCTCTCGTTTGATCTCGACGTTTTCGGGGCCGTTCTCCTGCACGTAGATCGCGCCCTGCACAGCGTTCTCAAGCTCAGAGGCAACGGAGATGCGCCGCAGGATTGTCGGGGCATCAGAGGCATCTATGAGTTCGAATTCGGCCAGATCCGCGATACGCTTTTCCATTGCCTTTAAAGCGTTTTGCGCGGCCTCAGGCGACAGATCATACATCGCAACATCGTACCCGGCCTGTGCAAATACCGCTGCCCAACCCTGCCCAATCAACCCTGCGCCTATAATAGCGATTTTGCTCATAAGTTTTCGTCCATGGTGTGAGGAATATCGGTGTCAGGAATTGCTTAGAAGGACACCTGGTCGCCGCCTTTGAGGCCCAGAATTTCACGGGCTTCATCGGGTGTGGCGACTTGAAGGCCAAGCCCTTCAACGATGGTCCGGATCTTGCGAACCTGCACCGCGTTGGATTGGGCAAATTCGCCGCGGCCAGCCCAAAGGCTGTCCTCTAGCCCAACGCGAACATTGCCGCCCAAGGTTGCCGCTTGCGTCGCGATGCGGAACTGGTTCGCGCCAGCGCCCAGAACGGACCAGCGATAGTCGTCTCCGAACAGACGATCAGCTGTGCGTTTCATGTGAAGGACGTCTTCGTGGTGGGGACCGATGCCCCCCAGCAAGCCAAAGACTGACTGAACAAAAAACGGCGCTTTGACCAAGCCGCGATCCGCAAAATGCGCAAGGTTGTAGAGGTGGGAGGTATCGTAGCATTCGAACTCGAACCGCGTACCGTTGCCATAGCAGGTTTCCAGAACATACTCGATGTCCTTGAACGAATTACGGAAGACGAGATCGCGGGAACCCTCCAGATGCTCGCGTTCCCATGCATGTTCGAAGGTCTTGAACCGGTTCAGCATAGGATAGAGGCCAAAGTTCATAGACCCCATGTTTAACGAGGCCAGCTCGGGTTGATATGTCGCAGCGGGTGCGGCGCGTTCTTTGACGCTCATATACGGGCTGCCACCGGTTGTGATGTTGACCACAGCGCCTGAGCTTTGCTTGATTTGAGGCAGGAACGCGGCGAACCCCTCGGGGCTTTGGTCAGGCCGCCCGTCAGGATGGCGCGCGTGCAGGTGAAGTATCGCGGCTCCGGCTTCGGCGGCGGCGAGGGAATCATCGATGATTTCTTCCGGCGTCACCGGCAAGTGGGGCGACATGGACGGCGTGTGAATCGCGCCGGTTACGGCACATGTGATGATGACTTTGCCTGCGCCGTTGTTTCTATTTTCTGTTGATTTTACATTGATTGTCATAGTGTTACCACATTTCCGTCTACGGCAAGAGATTGCCCTGACAAGTTCACGCCAGCGTCCGAGATGAGGAATGCGACAGTTGCCGCGACATCATCGGGGCTCACCATGCGACGCATGGAAATCTTGTTGAGATATTCGTCCTTCATGACCGCATCGCTGACACCCGTGGCGACAGCCTGATCGTGGATCACCTTTTCCATCCTCGGCCCTTCGACGAACCCGGGCAGAATGGCGTTCACGCGAATATTGGAGGGGCCTAACTCTTTGGCGAGGCTTTGGGTTAGGCCGATGACGCCGAATTTGGCTGCTGAGTACGGGGAGCGTCTGGCGTAACCATGCTTGGCAGCAGCAGAGGCCATGTTGACAAGCGCGCCGCCGCCCCTTGCTTTGATCATGGGTATCGCCCTTCGAGCGGCCAGGAACTGACCGGTCAGGCAGATGTCGATGCACCGACGCCAGTCTGCGGGCGAAAGGTCTTCGAGATTGCCGGTTGGCCCGGCAATTCCAGCATTGTTCACCAACGCGTCCAGCCCGCCAAAAGCTTCCTGAACCTCGTCAAAAAAGCCATCTATCGCTTTTTCGTTCGAGACGTCCGCCTCAACCGCGATGCATCCCTCAAGCTCAACGCAAGATCGACGCAGCGCGTCTGTATCGACATCACAAATCGCGATCTGGGCACCTTGTGAATTGAGCATCCTTGCTATGCTGAACCCGATTCCGCTGGCACCGGCTGTGATCACGACTTTCTTGCCCTCCAACCCCGGCAGGGACATCTGCCTTGCCTCTGTCTGGTTACTAGATGAGTTAGTGGTCATGTCACCGCCTCTACTTGCCGAAGACCGCATCCGGGACCCAGAGCACAAGGCTTGGCCAAATGATAAGAAGGGCAAGACCAGCCAGTTGCAGCGCTACAAAAGGGATGATGCCGCGATAGATGATGCGGATAGAGATTTCGGGTGGGGCGACGCCTTTGACGTAGAATAGTGAATAGCCGAAGGGTGGCGTCAGGAAACTGGTTTGCAGATTGACCGCCACAAGCATGGCGAACCACAAAAGTTGTTGTTCACGGGATATCCCTAGCCCAAAGTCCAATCCCGCTACGATAGGCGCAAAAAGTGGAAGGACGATAAAGCTGATCTCGACCCATTCCAGGAAGAACCCCATGATGAAGATCAGCAGAAGCAGGATGCCCAGTGTGCCGTAAGCACCAAGATCGAAGAACAGGATTGCGTTCTCGATCATCTTGTCACCCTTGAGGCCCTTGAAGACCATGCCAAAGATCGTGGCGCCAACTAATACGCCTAGTATCATCGCAGAAGTATTGCCTGTTTCTCGGACGCAGCCGGACAGGGTTTTAAAGGTCAATTTGCGATTGATGGCCGCGAGGATCATCGCACAAATCGCGCCTAGACCTGCGGCTTCGGTCGGGGTGGCCGTACCCGTGGCAATCGACCCAAGAACAGTCAGGATAAGAACAAGCGGTGCAAACAAGTCGCGCAGCAGCGCCAGTGCTAGGGATCCTTCGGCTGGAACCTGTGTTGATACAGGGGCATCGGTTGGCTTCGTCAACGCAACGAATACAATATAGCCGATGTACAGGCCACCCAACAGCAGGCCAGGAACTACGGCCCCCAGGAACAGCTCGCCAACGGAAATCTGAAGAATATCGCCCACCAGAACCAGCATGATCGAAGGCGGAATCAGAATTCCCAGAGTGCCCGAGGCCGCAATGGTGCCAACAGCCAGCTCCGGCTTGTATTTCTCGCGCAACATAATGGGCAGAGCCAGTGTGCTCAGCATGACCACCGAAGCACCAACGATGCCAGTGCTGGCCGCCATGATGATGCCCAACAAGGCCACGGAAATGGCCAGCCCGCCTCGTCTCCGACCCAATGCGCGCTCAAGCGAATAGAGAAGGTTTTGAGCTAAACCGGATTTGTCGAGCATCGCACCCATGAAGACGAACAGGGGCACCGCAAGCAAAAGCCAGTTTTCAATAACGCCTGCGTAGATGCGCGAGACGCCAATTTTGAGGAATGCAAATGGCAAACCGCCGATAAAAGAAAACAGAATTCCGATGCCGCCGAGAACAAAGGCAACCGGATAGCCACTGAAAATTCCCAAAAGCAAACAAATGACCATGGATAGGGGAATGATGTGTTCAATCATGGGAATCCCCCTTCCCGAACAGGCTTTTGAGTTTTTGGATAGTCAGGCCGAGACCGGCAATCAGCATCAAACCAAAGCCGATGGGAAGAAACGCCTTCAGAAAAAACCGGTCATACATACCGTCATAATCCGAACCTTCACCCATGTTGAATGACCGCAATGTGAAGTCATAACCGTGGAAAACTACGATGACGCTAAGAGGCATCAACAGAGCCAGATGGCCTATCACCTCAATGATGTCCTTCGTTTTTTTACTAAAATGCTGACGTAGGAAATCGACGCGCACGTGACGGTCGCTGACGATTGCTCCGGCCATTGTGAGCATCAGCATGATTCCAAAGAGGTGCCATTGCAAATCGCCGATACTAGAAAGTGTCAGCTTGGACCCAAACAGGAAAATGTCATTTTCCCACCGAAGGATTGTACCGACCTTGGCTGCTGACAGCGTCACGCCAATAAGAACCAGAATGAGGATGGGAATAATGAGCCAAGCCGCGGCCCGACCTATCCATACGATCCCGCGAAGAACCGTATGGACAGGGCCGATACCACGATTTGGATCACTCGGTGGAGCGTCCATATCGTGTGCCATTTTGGCTTACTCGGCGGGGAGAGTTTGCAGGCCGGTCCAGCGTCCCGACGACGCCACGAAGTCCTTCATCGAGTGGTAGGCCTCGCCATAAAGCGCATCTTTCTCGGCTTCGGCACTTAGCACACGTTCTGTAGCAATCCGCAGTTCCGCAAGAACTTCGTCTGGGAAGGATTTGACAATGGTGCCACCCCCCTCGAACACTTCGATCTGCGGCGTTTGGGCCGCAGGGGCATATTGCAACGTCCAGGCCATACTGACCTGACAGGCCGCTTCATACATCGCCTGTTCAGCCGCGCTCATGCCATTCCAGACATCCATATTGATCATCAGCACATCGACGCTGCCCGGCTGGTGCCATCCCGGATAGTATTGATATTTTGCGATCTGGTTGAAGCCAAAATCCTTGTCGATAATTGGCAAGGAAAATTCGGTCGCATCGATGCGGCCACGTTCCAACGCAAGATAGATTTCGCCTGCGGGCATGAACTGAGCTGATGCGCCAAATTCGTTGAGAACACGTGCACCAACGCCACCCATACGCATCTTCAGACCATTAAAATCTTCGACTGAATTGATCTCTTTGTTGAACCAGCCGCCCGGTTCGGGCGCGGTGATGTGGCAGGCCAGTACCTTAATGTTCAGATCGTCAAACCCGCGCTGAACGATTTCGAGACCACCGCCCACATGCAGCCAAGCCGCCAACGCATCTGGTCCGGCCCCAAAGGGGGTTGCCCCGATCTGAGCCACTGGGATTTTGCCGCCCCATTGACCAAGGAAGCTCCATCCCGCCGGGATCGCCCCGGAGCTAACGTTATCAAGAATCTCACCTGCGGGAACCAGTTCGCCTGATCCATAGAGTTGCAGACCAACATCGCCGTCGCTCATGTTGCGCAAGGTTTCATCCATGATCTTAGCACTGTCCGCCAGGAACGTCAGATCCTTTGGAATGCTCATGTGGACGTCCAGAATATCTGCGGATGCCGAAGTCGCGCCATAAGCCATGGAGCCGGCAACAAGGCTCGCGGCAATTTTCGAATATTTCACTGTATTCCTCCCGTAACTATGCCCGACACGAACATCCATAGCGGCCAGTTCGTAAGGCTGGTGCATGATATTTTGATTATTGATCAAAAATCAACTTAATAATAATTGCCCATTGTTGCGCATGATTCCAATTGGTTGGATAGGTTTAGGCTGACTTGGGGACCTCACCTAACACTACGATTCTAAGAATCGAGGCCGAAAATGAAATTCCTGAACATCGCCTATCACGATGTGCATCTTGGACATTCGACACTCTGCAAAATCGACAACGCGTTCTTGCTGCATGCTTCAGGCAGGCGTGCCATCATCAAACAAAGTTTTCACCAGCACGTCATAAGCATCCGAAATGTCGAGAAACAGTTCCTGCGTGGCGGTTGGTTCGTCGCCGTCGCGAATGGCTTGCACAATTTTCCGGTGATGATTGTTGGACACTTTGTACTGATTTTTTCGCTCCAGTTGATACAGATGCGGGCTGACCCGTAACCAAAGGGTGTTGATGATGTCGATCAAAACCGGAGAGTGCGACTGTTGATATATCCTTAGATGAAACTCGTAGTTGGCCTTGATATATCCCTGTACATCGTCGGATTGCTCTGCTGCCTCCAACTGCTTCAGCAGTATCTCGAGCTCGGTCAAAAACGCATCGTCACGATTGGCCAGCGCCCATTTGACAGCCAACGTTTCAACTTCCAGGCGCACATCGCGCAGGTCAGTCAGTTCGTCATATCCGAGGCTGGGAACGCCCAGCGAACGCCCCGATACATTTGCCACCACTCCAATCGCCTGGAGACGCGTGAGCGCCTCGCGAACAGGCATGGCGCTCACGCCAAACGCTTCGGCGACCCGAGCGACATGCACCGCCTGACCAGGTGTAAATTCACCTTCGCGCAAAAGAGTGCACAATTGATCATAGACCTGATCGTGAAATTTCTCTTTCTGAATCGGTTTGGCATTTTTGAGCATGACCCATCTATTCGCACACATTCAGTGAGGAAATCCACCTTACATTACCACTCCATGTCACCCAATTCAGCGGGTATCGGACAAGAGGAGTTGACCGCCCCTTCCACCGCGCAAACTGTGAATTCAAGTAGGGCCAGCCTTGCAAAAAAAGAATGCAGCAAATGTCGGCGTAGTGGGCAGTAAGCACACTATTGCAATGACTCTTCTAGAGTCTGCTAAGGGGTTCTTTTCGGTGGTTCGCAACGTAACAGGCCTACCACGTTTTGGGTCGTTCGTTAAACTTTGCAAAGTCCGCTTTCTGCGCATTGCTGTCATTGGAGCTTCGCGCAGCATCAGGCAATTTGGGCTCGATGCGGCCATTCTCTGCGGCTTGCATGATTGGCTGGTCGCAGCGCTAAGCGGACCTTCGTAGCAAGGCTTTGCAGTTCCGGCATCAAACTATAAGCCGTCAGAAGTTGATAGGAGGTGTCGTCACACTGGTCAGCGTCGCCGTTGCAAACAGGATAAGGACAACGGCCAACATCTCCATTGAAATCGACCGCCTGAGTGAAGTCGTGGCACTAGGTTCTTTGGCCCTGAGAGCCGGAACAAATCTCAGCTTGTTCAGCGCCGCGAGGCCAAGAAGGGCAGAAACGATCACGACCTTGGCCAAAAGTACCAATCCATAGGCCGTTCCGAACAAGTCGGCCACAGTGCCCGAAAGCAGCCACGCGAGCGCTGCACCCGCAACAATCAGGACGGCAACTCCATAAGCAGCGACATTGCCAAAGTGGCGCAATAGATCGGCCCCATTAGGAGTGAGCGCCGCTTTGCGCAAAGGCAGGAGAGCACCGACCCAAAACGCGGCAGCCAGTAGATGCAAAACCAGCAAGATTGCGAGAGCCGCCCTGGGCTGTCCGAGCGAGTGTCCCACCTGAGCAAAGGAAATCGCTATGGCAAGGCTGCCCGCCAAAGCAATCCATTGCCCGGCACGGGGGAGTAGGATTGCCAACATCGCGAATTCACCCACCGCTCGCCAAATCGCGGCGGTGCCAAGCGGACTGTCCCAAACAAAGCCAAGCATTATTGGGTCCGTCGCGCCATCAAAGCTCATCCCGGATATCCGCGCCGCTCTGATGCCGAAACGTAGAGCGAGCACGGCGAGACCGAGAAGCGCCGCACCGACCGCGAGTTGACGTGCAAGGCGCAAAACAGATGCCTCGGCGCGCTTGGCAAAGAGGACCGTGAATAGGACGCTACCCATCGCCAACAGCGCCGCACCGTAGCCAAGTGCCTTCGCCAAAATGGCCAAGACGACGACACCATCTATAGGGGCCAGTCCGATCACTCAGCGACCGTGAAAGAAAAGCTGCCCTGCATCGGGTGACCGTCTGAAGCCATACCTCGCCAGTCGAAGCGGTAGCTTCCGGGAGCAAGCTCCTCCAAAGGCATAGCCCGGAATTCCGTGTTGGGGTCCATACCCGTTTCGCGTTCAATTTCGACGTCGCCATCGGGTGAGGTCAGCGTGACCGAGATGATGCGCATCGGATCATCGAACCGCATGGAAAGCTCTGGCACGTCAGTGACAGTCGCGCCGTCTGCCGGCGTCGTATCTTCGGACTTGGAATGCGCTGCCGCAAGTATTGGAGCCATTGCTACGACCAAGCCGAGAAGAGTTTGTTTGATCATCTGAGTTTTCCTCTATTCGGATTGGGCATTCAGCTCGTCGTGGTACTCACGAAGGTCATTGGGCCAGGTTGACTTGATAAAAGAAAGAACCGCTAGGATTTCGTCATCGCCGAGCACACTTTCATAGACCGGCATACCGGTTGGGGACGCATTTTCCATTAGTCCGGCCAGGCCAAATTTGGTCAAGGTGAAGAGCGTTTCATCATCGTGGTGCCACGTATGCCCTGTGGCGTCGTGCGGCGGTGCCGGTAGCAAACCATCCTCGCCGCGTATCTGCCAGTTTGGCTGTCCTTCCAGGCGTGCTCCGTGGCAGGCAGCACATTGGTCCGCGTAGATATCTTGGCCAGTTGCGACCAGTTCGGCGTCATCCGGCCTCAATAGACCGACGGCCTTAGAGGGCTGGGCCAGAACGAAAGCTAGGGCGAAACCGGCGAGCGCAAGCCCACCGGTGACCAAGAGTGTTGTGCGCCCTAGCATCAGGTGTGGAACGGCTGTGCGTTGCCAGCGCGGTAGTATACCGTACCGGCTCCAGCCTCTCCCCCAAATGCAATGACGTCGTAACGGGCGGACGGATCGTCGCCCATACCAGGGGAGCCCATTGGCATGCCAGGAACGGCAAGCCCTGTAATGTCAGGCCGATCCTTCAACACGGCTTCCAGTGCTTCGAACGGCACATGGCCTTCAAAGACATAACCATCGGCTTCAATGGTGTGACAGGATGCGAGGTTCAGCGGGATACCCCGCGCTGACTTCTGTGCCTCGGGGTCGGTCAGTTCCTCAACGGTTACGGCGTAGCCACGTGCGCGAGCCAAGTCGGCCCACGCGTGACAACATCCGCAACCTGGTGAACTGAGCACGTGCATTGGGGTGCCTGCACGGACGGGAAGAGCTGTCGCGATGAGAGCAGTTGCAGACATTGTGGTGAATTGACGACGTGTGATCATGTCTGTCGGTCCTTTGATGTGAAATTTGAACGGAATGCGGGCGAGCGCCCGTTGCCATTCAGGCTTTCGGAGGACCGGTGGGAACACCCAGTGCGAGGCCCGAAAAATCGGCTCCAGCGTGCGTCACACCACCCACTGAGATCACCAATGGAGCAATAGGCGAAATCCCCGCCGTGGCGACGAGATCACCAAAACAGGATGTTGAACCCATGCCGCTGGTGGTGTCGCAACAATCCGCAACAGCTTTCTCGGCATTAGCCAACGGATCGTCGTCCGCCATTTGAGCATGATGACCAGAATGATCCGATCCATGGGTCAAGCCATGCTTCACGGACGCTGCGGATGCGCCAGAGAATGCAACAACAAGAAGTATCGACAGGACCAGGCGAAACATACCAAATACCTACTGGGGGCACGTGGTTTTGACAAGTTACGAGGATGGGTCGACGCAAACGATCCTAGTTGCACCCATTATGGGTGCGCCACATCTCTGGATCATGTCCGTCCGGAACAGCGGAACATGGATCACCTGAAAGTCCGGTACAACTGAATTTTGACTGATCTGCGTATTAGTCAGCAACTGCAAGGTCAGCAGATAGGCGTTTAGCCTAAGGTGTTTCCGGTGATGAAGGTGTACGAACTTTCGACCAGGCCGATGACGACATCCAACTCTTCTGGTGTGGTCGGAGTATAGATCATGACAAAGCCACTCCATCCGGGACGTTGATTGGCCCAAGGGTGTCCTACGGCCCAGCCAGCCTCAATTGCCCGTCGGGCCATTGCGGGGTGCAGCGAAGCGTGCAAGCTGCCATCAGGATGCATATGCGCAAACTCAAACCCACCGACGATAGAGTTCGGTTGGGACAACAACATGTCGTGATCAAGCTGAAAACCAATCGCACCAGGCAATGATATGCGTGTCGGGCCAAGTGTGACCCCCGGGAATTGCGCAACACGCTCCAGCAATAGCTGGGCCAATTCGGCATTAATTTCGACACCGATCTGAGTATGTGGTACGCCGCTTGTCGTTTCGGGACGAGGCGAGGTGCGCTCGGGCAAGGAGCGCTCTTGTGCGGATACCATCGGGCACATCAATGCCACCGCTGTCGCGGCAGCCGCCAGTAGTTTCAGGAACACATTCATTTGTTGTCAGCCGGTCAAAAGTTAAGAATGAGCGCTCGGTGCCATATCAGTTCCCTTGCACACATCATTCAGCCTTTAACGCTTCGACATTGATCAAGACTGCTATTTCGTCGCTCACCGCAGGTGCAAACGCCCCAAGTCCGAACTCAGACCGCACGATAGTCGCCGTGGCTGCCAGCCCCAAGGTCGGCGTGCCCTCCTTTTCGCCAAAAGGGAATGGCGCTGATTTGTTAAGCGTTGTTTCCAGAACAACAGGTTTGGTGACGCCATTCATGGTCAGGTCGCCAGAAATATTCGCGGAATTGTCCCCGGTCACTTCAATGCTGGTTGAGGCGAAAGTGACCACGTCATCGTCACTCGCGCTAAAAAAGTCATCGGACATGAAGTGTTGCAAACGGGCATCCCAGCCCGTGATCATGGATTTTATAGGCATAGACACTGTGACAGATGACGCAGACGGATCATCTTCATTGAACTCAATCTCACCGCTAAACCCTGAGAACATTCCAAACGTTTCTGAAAATCCGATGTGGTCGTAGCTGAACAGTACCTGGCTGTGCCCGGGGTCCAGCTCGTACGTACCACTCTCGGACAATGCGGTTGTCGCGACCATCGATAAGAGTACCGCTAGCGGGGTTGCTGCCACTTTGAACATTGATACGCTCCCATTTTGACAAGACGTGTTCGCGGAATTGAGTATTGAGCTTTAGTTTTTGGCTGGCAGTACTTTTAGAACAAAATGTTCTACTGTGCAACAAGATGTTCGATAGGAGGGGTGATTGAAAGAAGATCCTAGGCTGATCGCCACACGGCAGGCCGCGCTTGATGCGGCGCAAAGGATACTGATGGATGAGGGCGTGCTGCACGTAACTCATGGCGCAGTTTCGAAGGCAACTGGCATTTCGCGCAGTACACTTTACAGGCACTGGCCAGATGCGCGCAGTCTGCGTGATGCAGCATTCCGGCGCATCGCAACACCGCCAAACATACCGCCCAAAACCGATGGCCCGCTACGATCTGACCTGCGCTGGTTACTCGGTGTACTGATGGGAGCCTTAAATGACACACCGTGGGGCCAAATCGCGCCTCAGGTGGTCGCTGCTGCGTCCACCGATGCAGAAGCGCGGTTGGTAATCACTGAATTCATGAAAGACAGGTTCGCAAGTGTTGAAGCAGTACTTGCAGCCGCAATAGACCGCGGTGAGATAGCCGCGGATGCACCGGTTGACCAGCTCATAGAACTAGCAATCGCTGCACCCTACTTCCGCAAGCTCATACGTTACGAGGCACTGGACGAAGAATGGTTGGACAGACATGTCGATCTGCTTTGCAGTATCGCGAAAACCAATTCGGGACAGTGACCATTGCCTGACTTTGCAATCAAAGCGACCAGCAACGGACGCGAGAATACGGCAGAGCATCAAATCATGATCAATGGCATGTTCAGCCAGTTCCTAATAGCGGCTGCTCCAAATGGTCTTGGCAAACGTTTGCCATGATCGTCCGCCGAAGATTGCAAAGTCCGCTTTCTGCACATAGCTGCCGGTCGTGAGACACAGTGCTGGTAGCGCAGCGAACGGCAGCTTGGTGGCCATTGCGGCCCTGTTTGCAGTGTTCTATGACTCATTCGCATCGCCGCAGCATTGGAAGATTCAACGGCGATTGCAATGAATATGGATGCCGAACTATGATGCCTGCGCACTTTCTGAATGCGGTATCGTTGCTGCAAAATGATCTTCTTGTCGTCGGTTAAACGGTTCTGTCTAAAATCTGCCTAGCAGCGGAGAGTATGGAGTCTTCTGTTGATGACGGCCGCGGCTGATGTTGCGCCTCATCTCCAGCTTGATACTTTCCCGTTCGGAGAAGAATGGCGGCTCCCAATCCTGCTTTCAAAGCGCCCGCGATATCGTTTTCGGCATCATCGCCGACCATTGTGACCTCCGCAGGGTCTCGTTTCATACTGTTGGCGGCGGCGTGGAAAAAGGCAGGTGCGGGTTTGCCGAACAGAAGTGCCTTTGTCCCGCTCGAATACTCGAGCGCCCGAGCAAATGCGCCCGCATCCATGCTGAGTCGTCATCTGCATCACGAAAGATCCTGTTGGACGCTAAAGCAAGAAAAGGCGCGCCATCTTTGTTTAGATGAAAGGCAGCGTTCAGCCTTTCATAGGTGAAGTAGGGACCGGCATCTCCAACTATGACCGCGCAAGGACCTGACCTCCGGCAGGTCGCAAAGTCTTCCTCCAAATCTGGATGGATTAGCAGATGCGGCGCGTATCCGTTCTTTTCAAGCCAGGAACATGCGGCGGCCGCCGGTGTCATGACCTCGCCTGATGATGCGTCTATTCCAAACCCGCGAAGCTTGTCCAAAATCGCACGCTTTGGTCGGCGGGTTGAGTTCGTTAGGAACCGGATCGGTAGACCCGTGTTTCGCAGGCTCGAGACCGCTTCGGCAGCACTCGGCAGCGGTTGGTCACCCTGATACAGAACTCCAGCGATATCGAGCAAAACGCCGCGCGCCATACCAGCCTCGCACAATCCAAAACAGCTTTTATTGAGGTCAAATTGACCCGCTGATAGTTCACCCTTGACGCCCACTTGGCCATCACATAGGAAGGCGAAACCTTGAGCGGGTATAGCTTAATGGTAAAGCCCCTGCCTTCCAAGCAGGCTATGTCGGTTCGATTCCGTCTACCCGCTCCAAGAATTAATCTCCGACACTTTACCTATAAAACCGTGCTAGCATATCGGCAAAGCTGTTGAGAAGATTTATAAAACCGCGATCATCGTAATAGCCTTCCAAGCAGGCTATGTCGGTTCGATTCCGTCTACCCGCTCCAGTTGTTTCCCCTTAAATTTCTGCGTCAAATGGCCCTGTCGGACCAGCAATCAACTGGGTCCTGCTTGACCCCGGATGCCGCTGCCGCCAAGAAGCATGGACCCAGCAAAGTTCAGGAAACAAGGGCCCCACATGGCAAGACGGACTGAAACCAGTCAACCGACCGCACCGGCACCCGGGGCCAGCGAGGAACGCGCGACCTCTAAGAAAATCGGCGTGCTGCGGGCGCTCTGGCCGTTTATGCGGCCTTACAAGCTGTTGATGCTCGGTGCGACCCTGGCCTTGATTCTGACGGCGAGCATGACGCTGACCCTGCCGTTGGCGGTGCGCCGCGTGGTGGACAATTTCCGCATTCAGGATGGCGAACTGCTGGATTGGTATTTTCTGGCAGCACTGGTTATCGCGGGCATTCTGGCTGTTGGAACAGGTATCCGCTACGCGCTGGTCACACGCTTGGGTGAAAGGGTCGTGGCCGACATCCGCAAGGCCGTCTTTGACCGTGTCATCGGCATGAGCCCCGAGTTTTACGAACGCATCATGACCGGCGAAGTGCTCAGCCGGATCACCACCGACACGACTCTGATTCAGTCGGTGCTGGGCTCGTCCGTCTCGATTGCCCTGCGCAACTTGCTGATGTTTGTCGGTGGTCTAGTGCTGATGCTATTGACCTCGGCCAAGCTGACCGGGCTGGTTTTGTTGCTGATCCCGGTGGTCATTGTTCCAATCCTGGTTCTGGGCCGCCGCTTACGGGCAATCAGCCGCGAGAATCAGGACTGGATTGCCGCGTCCTCGGGCAATGCGGGTGAGGCCTTGGGCGCGGTCCAGACAGTTCAGGCCTTCACCCACGAACAGGCCAGCCGCGCACAGTTCGATCAGATGACCGAGACATCCTATGTCGTCTCGCTGCGACGCATTCAGACCCGCGCGGTTCTGACGGTCATCGTCATCTTTCTGGTCTTCTCGGGCATCGTCGGGGTGCTGTGGATGGGGGCCAACGACGTGCGAAACGGGGTCATGACCGAGGGCGTTCTGATCCAGTTCGTGATCTACTCGATCATCATGGCAGGCTCGGTCGCCGCCCTGTCCGAAATCTGGAGCGAACTGCAGCGCGCCGCTGGCGCGACCGAGCGTCTGGTCGAATTGCTGCATGCCGAAGACACGGTGACTGACCCGGCGCAGTCCAAGTCGCTGCCTTTGCCTGTTCGCGGTGAGATCCGGTTTGAGGACGTAAGCTTCCGCTATCCCGCAAGGCCGGATGTGGTTGCGCTGGACAATCTGTCCTTGCAGGTGAAACCGGGGGAGACGGTTGCTTTTGTGGGCCCCTCAGGCGCGGGCAAGACCACCGTGATCCAGTTGATCCAGCGGTTCTACGATCCAAATGCAGGGCGTGTTCTGATCGATGGCGCAGACCTGCAGGATCTGGATCGGGCAGAGTTTCGGACGCATATGGCGCTGGTGCCGCAGGATCCGGTGATCTTCGCCGCCTCGGCGCGCGAAAACATTCGGTTCGGCCGTCTGGACGCCTCGGATGCCGAGGTCGAGGCTGCCGCGCGGGCCGCTGCCGCGCATGAGTTCATTGCGGCTTTGCCCGAAGGCTATGACAGTTTTGTAGGCGAGCGCGGCGTGATGCTGTCGGGCGGTCAGAAACAGCGCATCGCCATCGCCCGCGCCATCCTGCGCGACGCACCGGTTCTGCTGCTGGACGAGGCGACCTCGGCCCTGGATGCGGAAAGCGAACGCGCGGTGCAAGGTGCGGTGGATCAGATGCGGGCGGGGCGCACGACGCTGATCGTGGCGCACCGTCTGGCAACCGTGAAAAAGGCAGACCGGATTGTTGTGTTGGAGGCCGGGCGTATCGTTGCGCAGGGCACCCATGACGATCTGGTGGCACAGGATGGCCTGTATGCCCGTCTGGCGCGGCTGCAATTCACCGACGGGGTCGCTGCGGAATGAAGTGACGTACCGAAATTCCCGGTTCCGCCGCAGCGTCATTCTACATTTTGAGCATTTTCGTCGCTAAGCGCTTGCTTGCGTCGGCAAGGTTGTGATCCCATCTTAGGACGGATCATAACCGCGTGTGGCGCGCGGGAGATTATAAGACGGGAGGAGCCACATGGCCTTTGTTGGGCTGGAAGACAAAACGCGTGTTGAACAGGAAATGCCGTGGGAGGATCGTGACCTGCCGGTTACGTTTCATCAATTGCTGTCACGGACAGCCGGGAAATTTCCAAATCACAACGCAGTCAGTTTCCAAATATTTTCAGGCCCCAATGACAAGGCCGAAACGCTGACGTGGTCGGACCTTCTGGGACAAGTCAATCAGGCGGCGAACCTGTTCCGCTCGCTTGGAGTTGGGGAAAAGGATGTGGTGGCTTATGTGCTGCCCAACTGTAACGAGACCCTTGTGACCATGATGGGCGGTGCCGTAGCGGGGATCGTGAACCCGATCAACCCACTGCTGGAGCCCGAACAAATCGCAGCGATTCTGCGTGAGACGGGCGCCAAGGTCGTCGTGACGCTGAAGTCATTCCCGAAAACGGATGTGGCGCAAAAGGTGGAAGAGGCCGTTCGACACGCGCCCAAGGTCAATACCATCCTGGAAATCGACCTGAACCGCTATCTGACTCCGCCCAAATCGTGGATTGTTCCTCTGTTGCGTCCGAAAATGGGCGACAAGGAAAAGCTGGCCCATGCGGATTACAAGAACTTCAACAAAGAGCTGGCCAAACAACCGAAGACGCTGACCTTCGAAGACAGCAAAGAAGACCGCGTCGCTTGTTACTTCCACACCGGTGGCACGACAGGCATGCCCAAGGTGGCACAGCACAAGTATTCCGGCCTCGTCTACAATGGCTGGTTGGGTCATACGCTGCTGTTCGATGAAACTGACGTCATCATGTGCCCTCTGCCCATGTTCCACGTCTTTGCTGTCCACGTCATCATGATGGCGGCGGTGTCATCTGGTGCCCATGTGATCTTCCCGACACCGCAAGGGTATCGTGGCGATGGCGTATTCGACAATTTCTGGAAACTGATCGAACGTTGGAAGGTCAGCTTCATCATCACGGTGCCGACGGCAATCTCGGCCAAGATGCAGCGCCCAGTGGATGCGGATATTTCCTCGGTCAAAACCGCCTTCTCGGGTTCGGCGCCGCTGCCGGTTGAACTGTTCCGCCGGTTCGAGGAAGCCACCGGCGTTACCATCGTCGAAGGCTATGGCCTGACCGAAGCCACCTGTCTGGTGTCCTGTAACCCCGTGGATGGCGAGAAAAAGATCGGCTCGATCGGTATCCCGTTCCCGTACACGGATGTCAAAATCCTGCAGGACGGCCCCGATGGACCCAAGGATTGCGCAGCGGATGAGATCGGAGAAATCTGTATTTCAAACCCGGGCGTCTTTGCGGGCAACACCTATACCGAAGCCGATAAGAACGTGAACCTGTACCACTATGACAAATACCTGCGTACAGGCGATCTGGGTCGTTTTGACGAGGACGGCTATCTGTGGATTACCGGTCGTGCCAAGGATCTGATCATCCGTGGCGGTCACAATATCGACCCGGCCGAGATCGAAGAGGCGCTGTTGGGTCACGAAGCCGTTGCCTTTGCCGGTGCCATTGGCCAACCCGATGCGCATGCGGGCGAAGTGCCTTGCGCCTTTGTCGAACTGGTCGAGGGGGCCTCGGTCACCGAAGAGGCCTTGATGGAGTTCTGCAAGGTGCATGTCCACGAACGCGCGGCGCAGCCCAAGCATATGACCATCCTTTCGGAACTGCCCAAAACCGCCGTCGGCAAGGTGTTCAAGCCTGATCTGCGCAAACATGCCATTACCCGGATCTACAACGGTGCGTTGGAAACGGCAGGCGTCGATGCGCGCGTAGTCTCGGTCATTGACGATAAGAAACGCGGCCTAGTCGCGCAGCTTGACGCGAACGGCGCGTCAGAGGACGATGTCAGCAAAGTGCTGGGGTCGTTCACCCGGCCATGGGAGTGGGCTGCCTGACCGGGAGGGAACATGGATTATGAACGTCTGATCGATGAGGAAACTTGGGCGTTCATAAGACGCACGGCGGAAAGCTATCCTGACGACGCGGTGGATCTGTCGATTGAGGATCAGCGCCGGGTTTATGACACGATGTGTCAGGACTTTCGCCAGCCCCGCCCAAAGGGTGTAGAAACACAGGACAGGCGCGCCGATGGCGTGCCTGTTCGCATTTATACGGCCGGAGATCCCACCCGGACTGTGGTCTATTTCCACGGCGGCGGATTTGTTGTTGGCGGGCTGGACAGTCATGACGACGTCTGCGCCGAGATCTGCGCACAGACTGGGTATCGAATCGTGGCGGTGGATTATCGGCTTTGCCCCGAACATGTGCACCCGGCGCAGTTTCAGGATTGCCTGACTGCGGTGAACTGGGTCGTGTCGGAATTCGGTGACCCTATGGTTCTGGCCGGTGACAGTGCAGGCGGCAATCTGGCCGCTGCGGTCGCCCATCAGCTTCGGGGGCAGGGGGCGGAAATACTCGGCCAGGTACTGATCTATCCGGGATTGGGCGGGGATAACTCGAAGGGTTCGTATGTCGAACACACCCACGCGCCGCTTTTGACGCGCGACGAGATCCTGTTTTACGAGAATGTCCGCTGTGGCGGCCCCGCCCCGCACGACGATCCGACCTACGCGCCGCTTCACGACAGTG
Organism: Ruegeria sp. N4; assembly: GCF_056531425.1. Lineage (NCBI taxonomy): Bacteria > Pseudomonadati > Pseudomonadota > Alphaproteobacteria > Rhodobacterales > Roseobacteraceae > Ruegeria > Ruegeria sp. N4. The sequence continues at coordinate 198,833 of NZ_JBQFLT010000007.1, read as the reverse complement.
ATTTCTCGGGCCTGCCACCGACCGTTGTTGTCACTGCAGATTGCGACCCGCTGCGCGACGACGGCTCGACCTATTGCGAACGTATTTCTGCCGCCGGCGGGCAGGCGCACTGGATCAACGAGGCGGGCCTGGTCCACGGATACCTGCGTGCCCGAACCTCGGTCAAACGCGCGGCGGACAGTTTTGAGCGAATCTCTGTCGCGATCGAGGCTTTGGGTCAGGGCATCTGGTCCTACGACTAAAGCCCAAGATCACGTCAGGAACGGTTTCCCCTTCATGGTGTCCGCAATCGGAGCACCCATGCGGTTCAGGATCGTGGGCGCCAGTTGCACCTGTTCAATTACCGCGTCCGCGTCGGGTCCGGTTGCATCCCCGAAATAATACAGCGCAGTTTCCTGCTGTAATGGCCCGCGCCCGCCGTGGTGGCCGCGTTCATCCTGACCATGATCGGCGGTTACGATGACGTCATAGCCCAATTGCCGCCAACGCGGGATGAAGGGGGCAAGCATTTCATCCGCGACAAAGCAGGCGTGGTCCATTTCCTCGCAATCATGGAAGAAGCGGTGGCCCATACTGTCCAGCGTGCAGGTGTGCAGAATGCCGTAATCCAACCCAAAGCGCAGGCACAGGTTGGTCAGGGTCGCATACAGATCGACATCTGACGGGGTCATCTGATTGGCGCTGCCATAGCCGGTCATGGTGTGGAACCGACCGTGGTTGATGGTCATGCTGTCCGGCTCGTCATATTCAACATCGCGGACATAATCGAACGGGTGGCGGTTGAAGAATTGCGACCAATAGCTGTGGGTCACGGCTCCGGTCACGCCACCGGCTTCGCGGACCTGACTGAACACGTCCTTATGGCTCAGGCGAAAGACGTTGCCGTTGCCGGTACAGCCATGTTCCTGCGGCGTCACACCGGTGTGGATCGAGGCATAGCAACTGGCCGAGGTCGAAGGCAGCACGGCGCGCAGTTTCCAGACCTTTGCCTCGCCACTGTCGACCCAGCCTTCCAGATTGCCGAACAGGCGACGGAAGTTGCGCCAGGGAACACCGTCCAGAATGATGAGAAGGAGTTTGCGGTCCATGTCAGGCGTCCTTTGCTACTGCTGATGCCTGTTTGACGCGCCGGGCCGCGCCGGGCAATGCGAAAAACGACATGTTGCCGGTCGAAGGCGCGTTGAAGCCGATGCCGCGATTGTGAGGTCGCCTGACCGCGCGAACGCATATGCTTCTGACCAGGCGAAAACACTCGGGACGAACCATGGCTAAAGTCTCAAAACGAAAAAAGGCGCAGATCGAGAAGGCGAAAGCCACTTCGGCACAGGGCGCGTCGCGTCGCGATGTTCTGAGGCTGGCGCGCAATGGTGCAATCGCTGCGGCAGTTGTGGGCGGCGGTGGGTTTTTCACGATACGATCCGTCCGGGCAATGCAGGCCGAGCATGACCTGACGCGGGTCGGGCAGGGCAAACCGGTCGTGGTGCAGGTGCACGACCCGCAATGTTCGACCTGTACCGCGCTACAGCGGGAAACCCGCAAGGCGATGAAGCAGTTCGGGGAATGCGATCTGATCTATCTGGTCGCGGATATCAGCCAGCAGGACGGGGCCAGATTTGCAAATCAATACGGCGTGCCCCATGTGACCCTGTTGCTGTTCGATGCCGAAGGCGGGCTGCGCCAAACCTTGCAGGGGATGCGTTACCGGGATGAACTGAGGCAGGTTCTGACCCGACACCATCAACGCTACGGCCAGAAGGCATAGCCCAAAGGAAAACCGGCGGGCCATCGACCCGCCGGGTTCTTTTTGAAGCCCCGGATCAGTTCCCGGCGCTTTGCATCTTGCGATGGGCGACGACCTCTTCCAGCCAGCCCAGATGCATCTCGGGCACCGAGCTGAGCAGAAGGTCGGTATAGTCGTCGAACGGCGGGCTCAGCACCTGTGATTTCGGGCCATAGCGGACCACGCGCCCCTGATACATCACCGCAATGCTGTCGCTGATCGCACGGACCGTTGCCAGATCGTGGGTGATGAACAGATAGGCCACGTTCTCGATCTTCTGCAGGTCGAGCAGCAGTTTGAGAATGCCATCCGCCACCAGCGGATCCAGCGCCGAGGTGACCTCATCACAGATGATCATCTTGGGTTTGGCCGCCAGCGACCGCGCAATACAGACACGCTGTTTCTGACCACCGGACAGTTCTGCCGGATAGCGGTCGATGAACTTTTCGCCCAGTTCGATCTCGTCCAGCAACTCGATGATCCGTTTGCGCTTTTCCGCGCCACGCATGCCAAAGTAGAACTCCAGCGGGCGGCCAATGATCGTGCCAACGGTCTGACGCGGGTTCATCGCCACGTCGGCCATCTGATAGATCATCTGCAACTCGCGCAGATCCTCGCGGGTGCGGCCCTTGAGGTCGGACGAAAGCTTGCGACCGGCAAAGGTGATCTCGCCATCGCGTGGCGGCAGCAGGCCGGTGATCACCCGCGCCAGTGTGGACTTGCCCGAACCGGATTCGCCCACAACCGCCAGCGTCTGCCCCGGATGAAGCTCGACGTTGACGTTGTGCAGCACGTCGAAATTCAGCCCCTTGTAGCGCGCGGTGATGCCGTCGACGGTCAGCACCGGATCCGGCGTGGGCTGTTTCTCTTCATGCTCAATCGAACGGACCGAGACCAGAGCCTGCGTGTACTCTTCCTTCGGGTTGTTGATGATCTGGTCGGTGTCGCCGTATTCGACCGTATTGCCCATCCGCAAAACCATGATGTCATCGCTGACCTGCGCCACGACCGCCAGATCGTGCGTGATATACAGCGCGGCAACGCCGGTATCGGCAATGGCTTCCTTGATGGCCATCAGAACGTCGATCTGGGTGGTCACGTCCAGCGCGGTGGTGGGCTCGTCGAACACCACCAGATCAGGCTCGGGGCACAGCGCCAGCGCGGTCATGCAACGCTGTAGCTGACCGCCTGAGACCTGGTGCGGATACCGGTCACCGATATTATCCGGATCGGGCAGGCCCAGCTTGGCGAACAGTTCACGCGCCCGGCCTTCGGCAACTTTGCGGCTGAACTTTTTCTGTTCCACAGCCGCTTCGACCACCTGATCCATGATCTTTTTGGCCGGGTTGAAGGACGCAGCGGCGGATTGGGACACATATGTGACCTCACCCCCGCGCAGCTTGCGGATGTCGCCATGGGACGTTTTCAGAATGTCACGTCCGTTGACCCAGACTTCACCGCCGGTGATCTTCACGCCACCCCGGCCATAGGCCATCGAGGCAAGACCGATGGTGGATTTACCGGCCCCGGATTCGCCGATCAACCCCAGCACCTTGCCGCGTTCGAGGTCGAAATCGACCCCGTGCACGATTTCGATGTCATGAGGCTTTTCGCCCGGCGGATACACCGTCGCGCCAATCTTCAGCCCGCGGACTTTGAGAAGCGGTTCACTCATCCCCGGCCTCCTTTCAGCGATGTGGTGCGGTTCAGGACCCAGTCAGCCACAAGGTTGACCGAGATTGCCAGCGTCGCAATAGCGACAGCGGGATAAAGCGCCGCGCCAATGCCATAGACGATGCCGTCCTTGTTTTCCTTCACGATGCCGCCCCAATCCGCCAGCGGCGGCTGGACGCCCAGCCCCAGGAAGGACAGGGTCGAGACAAACAATACCATGAAGATGAAACGCAGGCCCAGTTCAGCCACCAGCGGAGACAATGCGTTGGGCAGGATCTCCCGGAAGATGACCCAGACCTGGCCTTCACCACGCAGGCGCGCGGCTTCGACATAATCCATGACGGCGATGTCCACCGCGACGGCGCGTGCCAGACGATAGACGCGGGTCGCATCCAGCAGGCCCATGACGATGATCAGAACAGGAATGGTCACCGGCACCATGGCCAGAACAACCAGCGCGAAGATCAGCGACGGGATCGACATGATCAGGTCAACGGTCCGCGACATGACCTGATCGGCCCAGCCCCCCAGCACAGCGGCCAGAAAGCCCAGAACCGAGCCGGTCACGAAGCTTAGCATCGTTGCCGCCGTGGCGATAAAGATCGTCGTGCGCCCGCCATAGATCATACGGCTGAGAAGATCGCGGCCAATGTTGTCGGTGCCCAGCCAGAACTCTTTGCTGGACGGCTCCCACACGTCGCCGACCACTTCGGCCATGCCGTAGGGGGCCAGCAGGGGCGCGAACAGGGCGATGATGAAATACAGGACTGTGAAACCCAGCCCGATCATTGCAGAGATAGGGATGTTCTTCATTTCGGATGCCTCAGCCTTGGGTTGGCCAGAATGGCAACGATGTCTGCAATCATGTTCAGTCCGATATAGATGGCCGCAAAGATCACCCCGCAGGCCAGAACAACCGGCACGTCACGCTTGGTCACATGGTCCACCAGATACTGGCCCATGCCGGGATAGACGAACACCACCTCGACCACGACGACGCCAACGACCAGATAGGCCAGGTTCAGCATCACCACGTTCACAATCGGTGCAACGGCGTTGGGGAAAGCGTGACGGTAGATGACCTGAAAGTTGCTCAGGCCTTTCAGTTCGGCGGTTTCCACGTAGGCCGACTGCATCACGTTCAGGATGGCGGCGCGGGTCATGCGCATCATATGCGCCAGCACCACGAGGGTCAGAACGATGACCGGCAACGCGATCGAGTTCAGCTTTTGCCCAAGGGACATGCTGTCGTTGATCATTGCCAGTGGCGAGAACATACCCAGTTTCACGGCCACGAAATAGACCAGCACATAGCCGATCAGGAACTCGGGGATCGAAATCGTCGTCAGGGTGACGGCCGAAATCATCTTGTCGGGCCAGCGGTTCCGGTAACGAACAGCCAGAAGGCCCAGGAAAATGGCAAGCGGCACCGAGATAATCGCGGCCCAGAACGCCAGGAACAGAGTGTTGCTCAACCGGCTGCCGACGGATTCGGCAATATCAAGCTTGTTTGTCAGGGATTGGCCCAGGTCACCTTGTACGATGCCACCCAGCCATTCGAAATAACGGGTCAGGGCCGGACGGTTGAGGCCCATTTCCTCGCGCAGGTTCGCCAGCGCCTCGGGGGTTGCGGATTGGCCGAGAACCGCTTGCGCAGCGTCCCCGGGAAGGGCTTCAGTGAGGCCGAAGATCAGAGCCGATGCACCGAAGAGAAGCAGGAGTCCCAGCGCAAGGCGCTGGGAAACCAGTTTGATGATAGGATGCATTATCCGGGGTCCGTTTTATGCGAACCACAATTTGCGCGAAACCTGACCGTTCATCAGCTCGCCGTTCGGGTCGGTTTCCCATCCATCCAGCACATTGCTGGAAGCATCGACAAAGTTGTTGAACATCGGGCAGATCAATCCGCCCTCGTCGCGCACCATCATGCCCATCTGGCTGTAGAGGCCCTTACGCTTGTCCGCGTCCAGTTCGGCCCGGGCAGCAAACAGCAGATCGTCGAATGCCTGCACCTTGAAGCGCGTGTCGTTCCAGTCTGCGGTCGACAGATACGCGGTGGCATACATCTGGTCCTGAACCGGACGACCACCCCAGTACGAGGCGCAGAAGGGCTGCACGTTCCAGACCTCGGACCAGTAGCCGTCATTGGGTTCACGCTTGATCTCAAGCGGGATACCGGCCTGTGCAGCGGTTTGCTGGAACAGCGATGCGGCGTCCACGGCACCGGGGAAGGCCCCATCCGCAACGCGCAGAACAATGGGTGAGCCGTCATGGCCGGACTTCTTATAGTGCTCTGCCGCTTTCTCGACGCTGAACTCGCGCTGGGCGATTGTTTCATCGAACAAAGGATACGCCGCATTGACCGGCATGTCGTTCCCGACAGAGCCATAGCCACGCAGAACCTTGTCGACCAGTTCTTCACGGTTGATCGCGTATTTCAGCGCGGTGCGCAACTCGTTGCTGTCAAACGGGGCCGTGTCGCAGTGCATGATGAACACATAATGACCGCGGCCCGGTGTCGACTGGACCGTGATGTTTGGCGCGCGGCCCAGCAAGTCGGCAACCTTCGGCTCGATCCGGTTTGCAAGCTGAACCTGTCCACCCTGAAGCGCAGCAGTCCGTGCAGTCGCATCATTGATCACAACGTTTTCGACGCTGTCAAAATGGGCGTCGTCATTCCAGTAGTTGGCAAACTTGGTGAACAGGTGGCGCACGCCGGGTTCGTCGACTTCAACCTGGTATGGACCTGTGCCGATACCGGCGGCTGGGTTGTCCATGCCTCCATCGGGCTGAATCACAAGGTGATAGTCCGACAACAGATAGGGAAGGTCGGCGTTTGCTTCGGTCAGAGTAACCTGAAAATTGTCGCCATCGGCCTTCATCGATTCGATGCCCTTCATGATGCCGAGGGCACCGGATTTCGAATCTTCGTTCGAGTGACGTTCCATGGTTTTCAGAACGTCTTCGCTGGTCATGGTCTTGCCGTTGTGGAACTCGACCCCCTGACGCAGCTTGAATGTCCAGACCTTGGCATCCGCGCTGCCCTCGACGCTTTCGGCCAGACGCGGCTCGATCGTGCCGTCCGGTGCGACCTCGACCAGCGTATCCCCAAAGTGGCGTCCGTTCATATAGGGAACCGAGCTGGCATAGGTCGCAGGGTCCAGCGAGTTGGTGGACTCACCGCCCTGAAGACCCAGTTTCAGATCGCCGCCCTTTTTCGGGCCTGCCGCCCGTGCGGCATCCGCGAACATTGTGCTGGCCATTGCCGCCGACACACCCAAGGCCGCAGCTTTCCCCATGAATTCGCGGCGCGTGAGTTTGCCCGCAGTGACCTGGCTGGCCATGTGCGTGAGTTGTTCGTTCATTTGGTGTATCTCCCTGTTGAGTGATGTGTGCCCTTGAGGGGCTTATTATTGACGCATGAGTCAACGTTGGCGTATTTCCGGCGACCGGGCAAGTTTTATTGTTCCGCGTGCATTGATGTCAGACGCAATCATATTTCCTGACCGCGGGCTGGCAGAGTTTCGTTTCGGCGGTGCTATCCGTAGTTCATGAAACAAAAGTGACGGGCTGAGCCCGGAAGGTAGCATACAAAGCGTCAGATCAGCCTCGGATTGCGACAATCAGGTCCATCACATTGGTACCCGTCGGCCCTGTCACCAGCAAAGCGTCTGCCTGTTCAAGGAATGTGCCGCTGTCTGCGGCATTCAGCGCCTGCTCGGCCCCCTCTGCCCAGGTTGCGCCTGTGATGACACCCCCGGCGGCGTTCGTCGGGCCATCGGTTCCGTCCGTTCCGCCCACGACAACCACCAGATCTTCGAGGCCCGAGATCTCTTTGGCCAGCGCAAGCGCAAGGGCCTGATTGCGCCCGCCACGACCCGGAGAGTCCGGCAGAACAACCGTCGGCTCGCCACCAAAGACCATTGCGCCGGGTCCCATATCGCGTAGGCGTTGCCCGACATAAGCCGCAACCGCCAGATAGTCATCGTGAAGCGCTTCTTCATTGGCGTGAACTTGCAGACCGGCAGCCTGCGCGCCCTTGGCTGCGGCGTCGCGGGCATGCGCGTTTGAGGCGATGATCCGGGTGCTGGCATCAAAGTCATATGTCTGGGGAAGGGAGCCGATACCGGATCCGATGACGTTCAGGTCGTCCCCCGGCACGTCCGAGATCGCCAATACCGTCGCCTTGCCGCCTTTGAAATGCGACAACAGCCCACCGCCTTTGACCCGCGACAGCTTGCGCCGTTCTGCATTCATCGTGGTGATGTCCAGCCCTTCGGCCAGCAACTGTCGGTTCAGGGCGGCAAGGTCCTGCAAGGATTTACCGGGCACAAGATCCTCGGCCAGCGAGGAGGCGCCGCCTGACACCAAAAGCAACAGATGCGATCCCGCTGCCATCTGCTCCACGGCTTCACGCAGGGCGCGGCCCCCGTTCAGGCTGCGTTGATCGGGCACGGGATGAGAGGCCTCGATCACCTCAACCCCATCCGGCAGATCGCGCCCGTGATCGTCCTTGGTCACCACAAGGGTCGGGACATCCCCGAACTGATCCAAGGCTGCCCGCGCCATGGCAGCGGCAGGTTTGCCCACAGCCAGAATGCGGTCGGGTCGGGGAACACCGTGCAGGGCCGCTTTTGTCGCCGTATACCCATCAACCGCCGCCACGCCAGCCCGCCAGAACTCGATTGCTTGTTCGGTGTGCGTCATCAGTTTTCCATCCAGATCGTCACCGGCCCGTCATTGACCAGTTCAACTGCCATATCCGCCCCGAATTGCCCTGTTTCTACCGGGATACCATGCGCGGCGAGGTCTTTGGCAAAGGCTTCATACAGGCGTTCCCCGACATCCGGCGGGGCCGCCGCGGAAAAGCCGGGGCGGTTGCCGCTTGAAGTATCAGCCGCCAGCGTGAATTGGCTGACCACCAGGGCCGATCCGCCACTATCGACCACCGAGCGGTTCATCTTGCCCGCTTCATCCTTGAAGATACGCAGCCGGGCTATCTTTGCGGCCAGTTTCGCGGCCTGACCTTCGTCATCTCCCTGCATGGCGCAGACAAGGATCATCAGGCCGGGGCCGGACTGCCCGATAACAGACCCATCCACCGAGACTCTGGCATGTGAGATACGTTGTATGACTGCGCGCAAAGCTCCCCCCTTCGGTATTTTTACCTGCCGGTTTAGCCGCGCCAGTCGATAATGTCACCCAATGCGGCCCGGTCGGTGCGAAAACTGTTCGCCGGGTGATCGGCATCGGCATAGCCGAACGAGATTGCGCACAGGATCAACCGATCATCAGGAATATCGAAATACTTGTGCAGGAAGGGGCCGTAGGCTGCGACAGCGGCTTGCGGGATGCTTGCAACCCCAAGCGCCTGCGCGGCCAGCGTGAACGCGGTGACGAACCCGCCGCTGTCCATTGCGCCATAAGGCCCAAGTTCGGCCGGGCTGGACAGGATCGCGCAATGGGGGGCACCGAACAGGGCATAGTTTTCCATCATCTGGCGCGCCGACCCCGCCCGGTCGCCATGTTCGACGCCAACGGCTGCGTACAACGCCCAGCCGCAGGCGCGCCGTCGATCCTGATAGACGCCGGAATAAGAACTGGGGAAAGCAAGGTCCGGAGCAGGCGTTCCGGTTTCGACTTCATCGCGCAGCGCGCGGCGGAACCGATCCGTTTCCTCTCCGCTTGTGATCACCAACTGCCAGGGCTGCGCATTGCACCAGCTGGGCACTTGTGAGGCACTGGCAACGATTTGCTCGATATCCTGTTGTGGCACCGGGTCCGGGCGAAATGCCCGGCACGAATATCGATCCGTCAACAATGTGTTCAACGCGGATAGTGTCACGGCGATCTTCTCCTTCCCGGCAATCGCGCCGAAGATGACCGCCGCCATCAGGATGTGCAAGGGGCTGGTTTTGCGCCGTTACTGCTGACCGGTCGCCATCAGGTAGCCAGCAACAGCTGCCACCAGCAGGCCCAGAACCACGGCAATCGTGATCTTGATCGCCGACCAGGGGCGTTCGCCCTGAACGCGCCCGGTGCGCCCATTGACGACAAAGCGATAGGTCTCGCCCCGGTATTTATAGGCCGCCATCCAGACGGGCAGCAGAATGTGCTTGAACGTGACATCGCGCACGTCGGTTTCGACCGAATGAATGCGCTGACGGTCGCCGCCGATATCAAACCGCACATCCCGTTCGATCACCCGTGCCATGTGCTGACGCGCTTCGGCGTACCCGTCTTGCAGGTCCACCGTGTAGGCCTCGGCCCGGAACCCGGCCAGATATTGCGGCTGATAGGGTTCCAGCGCAGGCAGGTCCCATGGCTCCAGCGCGTCAGTATACGCCTTGGGCAAGGACTGCGAGGCCAGCACCAGCACATCGTCAAAAAACCGCGCGACCCGGCCGGATTTGGGGGTCCAGCGCACTTTGGGAACCTGTTGCTGCACGCGCTTCCCGTCGCGCATCACAGTTCGGGTTTCGTAATAGACCACACCACGCTCGCCGCGATAGCTGGATTTGGTGTCGGCGTCGAACGTCCAGTAAGGGACATAGATTCCCTGCATCTTACGGCCCTTGCGCGCATAGTCCTGCAACCCGTTGGGGGCGAACCACAACCGACCCAGCCAATCGTTCATGGCGGTGTGGGCGGTCCGTTCGTCCAGCGCAAACGGCAGAACACCCTTGGGCTTGATATGACGGTTCACGCCGGTATCCGTCACCACGGGGGTGGCGCAGAACGGGCATTCGGCGGCGTGGGTGTTCGGGTCGAACTCGACCTGAGCCGCGCAGTTGGGGCAGGACAGAACCCGCGTTTCTTCGATTTCGCTGTCGGGCAGACGATCGGCAATGGCGGCGTCAAAGTCCAGCTCGCGCAGTTTCGCACCGCCCCAGGGGCCCGCGCCGATGGGCTGGGCATGTCCGCAATGGTCACAGGTCAGCGTGCCATCACCGGGATTGAACCGATAATCCGCGCCACATTGTTCGCAGGGAAAGCGGTGTTCTTCGTTCATGTCAGAGCCTTGCACATTTGACTCGTCCGCCCGTTCTGGTCACGCACCCGGCGGTGGGGGCGGCAGAATGGTAAACAACTGCGCCAGTTCCTGCACCTCACCCGCTTTCTTCCAGCCGTCCTGACCGGCGGTCCAGACATGGGTCTCACGGGTCAACTGCCCTTCGCTGGCCATGCGTCCCATTTTGGCCTTTGAAAACGGACCGCTGGTCTGTCCGTCCACCGCAATGTGCCAGACATGTTCAACCGGTGGTGGGGGCGGCGGCGCCGCGTGTGCTGCCGGTTGCGGGGCAGCGGGGGCGGGCGATCCCCACGGGCCGCGCGGCTGACCCGCTGCCATGTTCGCCATCTGCTGCGCCATGGCCATTCCCATTCCCATGCCCAGACCAGCACCCATGCCGCCACCCTGACCGGGATTGTTGGCCGCCGCTGTCATCGCCTCGGCCGCCGAATACTGGGTGAATTTGCCCAGATCTCCCGCCAGCCCCATCGAGGTACGCTTGTCCAAAGCGGCCTCGACCGCTGGCGGCAGTGAGATGTTCTCGATGTAGAACTCAGGCATGTCCAGCCCATAGCTGTCCAGTACCGGAGACACCTCTGCCGCGATCAGCTTGCCCAGATCGGCGGTGTTGGCGGCCATGTCCAGAACCGGGATGCCGGATCCCGCGATCACGCGGCTGAATTCCTGCACGATGATGTTGCGGATCTGAAAGCTGATTTCGTCCATGGTGAATTCACCATCGGTGCCGACGATCTCGACCAGAAACTTGGCCGGGTCCTTCACCCGCACTGTATAGGTGCCATAGGCCCGGATGCGCGTTGGGCCAAATTCCGGGTCGCGCAGCATGATCGGGTTCTTCGTGCCCCATTTCAGGTCGTTGAACCGGGTGGTGTTGACGAAATACACCTCGGACTTGAATGGGGACTGAAAGCCGTGATCCCAATGCTGAAGGGTCGTCAGGATCGGCATGTTGTTGGTCTCAAGAATATAGAGCCCCGGCGTGAACACATCCGCCAACTGCCCTTCATGCACAAACACTGCCGACTGACCCTCGCGCACGGTCAGCTTGGCGCCGTATTTGATCTCGTGCCCTTCGCGTTCGAACCGCCAGACCATCGTGTCACGGGTGTCGTCCACCCAATGGATGACATCAATGAACTCGCCTGTCAGAAAATCGAAAATTCCCATCTGGGTTCTCCTGTCCTTGGGGTCAGAGCGGCTGACCCATCAATTCGCGTGCAATGATCCTGACAACAGGGCGGGCCTGATCGACCGATACGCCGGGCCGAAGCCGTGGATCGTAGAGCATTTGCAGCAGTTTCTCATCATGACTGGTCAGCAGGGCAAACTCGTCATCATCGTTGAAGATCGAAGGCCGCGCGGCGGGGCTGTCATTGGACAGGCCAAGGCCTTGCGCAATCTCTTCGTGGATACAGCTTAACCGTACCAGATCGGGCAGTTCCGCGCGGATCAAAGTGACCGCGCGCACGTATTTGTTGGGCGAGGATGTGGTGGCCGAGGCAAAGACAAAACAGTCGAAATTCGCGCGCGGGTTGGCGACCAGTTCCAGCGAGGCCTGACTGATATTCGGGATCAACTGCCTGAGGCGAGACACCACATAGGCGCTGTCATCCTTACCGGCAAAGAACACGTGAAAGTTGGCCTTGCGGCTTACAGTCGAAACCGGGTGCCCGGTCAGCCGCGCCAGACGGGCGGCATATGACTGCACATCCGCTGCATCCTTTTCCCGCGTGGCGGGCAGGACCGAAGGGCCAAATTCGGTCTGGATGCGCACAGGCCCGTCCCAGCGGCTCAGCTGGCCATCGGTCTGGCGCGACCCCAGTGAGACGCTGTGGTTCGGGTATTCGCTGTAAAACGCAATCGTCTCGAAATTCCGGGTCAGATCGTCGGCGTCATACGGCGCGTCAGGGCCGCCGCCATCTGTCCGCAACAGGCCGCGCGTCAGCAGATCGCGTTCGACGCGCTGATAGAACCGGGCCAGGTCCTGACTGGCGGCTGAGGGCGGTACATAAGCGTTGGCCGCAGGCGGCGGGGCTGCGGGGCGCGGCGGCGGCACGACGGCGGATGTCAGGGCTTCCTCACAGCCGACTAGCGCCAGCAGCGCGATACCCCCAAGGGCCAGTTTGACAGAGTTCAAAGGCCGCACGCCCAGTCCACCTTATCCCGGAACAGCCGTTCCTGCATTGTCGCCGGTCCCGTCGCGCCGCGCCTTGGCGGCGGCAAGCGTATCGCGCAGTTCGGTTTCCATCTTCTGCAACTCCTGCTCGGCGGCGGCGCGCTTGGCCTTGCCTTCGTCGGCAATGGCGAGGCTTTCGTTGATCGTGCCGATCAGGTCGGCGTTGGCCTGTTTGACAGCCTCGATGTCGAAGACGCCGCGTTCCATTTCCTCACGGATCATCTTGTTGGAGTCGCGCAGATTGGCCGCGTTCGAGGTCAGCAATTCGTTGGTCAGGTCGTTGGCGTCGCGCACGGCGGCTGCCGCCTCGGCGCTGCGCTGGATGGTGACGGCCTGCGCCAGTTGGGTTTCCCACAGCGGCACCGTGTTGACGAGGGTCGAGTTGATCTTGGTCACCAGCGACTTGTCATTCTCCTGCACCAACCGGATCGAGGGCAGCGACTGCATCGTCACTTGACGGGTCAGTTTCAGATCATGCACCCGGCGTTCCAGATCGTCGCGCGCCGCGCGCATGTCGCGCAATTCCTGCGCTTTCATAACCTGTTGATCTTCGGGCGCGGCCTGAACTTCGGTCTCTTTTTCCGGAATATCGTGGCTGTCCAACTCGGTCAGCTTTTCCTCACCCGCCGCGATATAAAGCGCCAGTTCATCATAGAACCCCAGCGTTTTTTCATAGAGCAGGTCGAGCGATTTGATGTCTTTCAGCAGCGTATGCTCATGGCTCAGCAGATCGTCTGTGATGCGGTCGATCTGGCCCTGAACCTCTTCGTATTGGGCGGTGAACTTGGCAAAAGGCGCGGCCTTGCCCAGCAGTTTTTCCCACCAGCTACGCTCGCGCCGTACGTCCAGTTCACTGACCGAGAAGCCCCGGATCGTGGTCACGATGTTGCGCAGGCTATCGCCCGCGGGGCCTACATCCTTGTTGCGCACATCGGCCAGCATGGCCTGGCTGATTTCCTGCAACTCGGCTTGCGCAGACGACCCAAAGGACACGATCGAGTTGGTGTTGGCCATATCGATCTCATCCATGCGCTTGCGAATCTCGGCGCTGACCGGTTCGTCGGCTTCCTCAAGCGAGACAACCTCGGCCATCGGTTCGGGCAGCGCCACGGCGGTGACTTCCTGCACCAGAGTTTCGGCCTCGACCGCCTTGTTCTTGATCTCATCGGACATGGGGATGTTCCTCGCTCAATTTTTAGCCGGTCAGTCCAACCGGACGCCTTCGCGTTGCAGCCTGTCGCGCAACACGTCAATTTCGACCGTCAGATCACTGCGGTCATCCAATAGCATCTTGCGCGTGCGCGCGGCGAAATTCTGTTCAAGATCGTCCAGCAAGGCGGAATAATCGGCCAGCGCCTGCCCGTCGCGGGTGCGGGCGTAAACGTCTGCGAACTTGACCGTCGCATCGCGCGCGCCCTGCAGGTATACGGTCAGATATTTGCGCGCCCCGGCCAGATCGCGGGGGTCCTCTTCGACCGTGCGGAACAGATCGCGGGCGGTATCCTGAAACCGTTCAACCCGCGCCTCGACCCGGCGATCACCGGCGCGTTTGATCGCATCCGTCATCTCGGACAGGTGTTTTTCGGCATCATCGACCACACGGGCCACCCGATCCTGCTGGAATGTATCGACGCCTTCCATGCCTTTGTCCTTCATCGGGTCCAGCCCGAATGACACGGAATGCAAAACGGTTGCGGCAACTCCGAACAAGACGGGGGCCAGCAGGCTGACCTGTCCGGCGGTTTCGGCATCCAGATACTCGGTCCGGTACGCGGCCAATGCGGTGCCAAGTCCGGTCAGAACACTGGCAAAAATCTTGCGTGGAAAGGCCGGGCGGCGGGCGGTTTTGCGTGAATGATACGCGGCCTCGGCCCGCAACCCTTCGCGCAGCAGAAACGCGGCAGCGGTCAGCAGGCTCGCCGCGACCAGGCCGATGGTCATGCCAATCGCGCCATCGTTCAGAGACAGGAAAACCAATGGGATCGCAGGTAAAAACAGGATATTCGCCCGCGCGCCCGCAGGTTCGACCCGTGCGCCATCAAACTGGCCGCGCGGCAGCGGCGCGTCGGAAGGAGACTCACCCTGAGGGCTGTATTTGCCGCCAAACCGCTTGGCCATGCTCAAAGTCCCCCCAGCAAGCCGGTGCACACGCCCAACATCAGGACCAGCAGGACCACATAGGCCAGTTTTTGCACTCCGCTTCCGGACATTGCGCCCCCCAAAATAGCAGCATTCCCAGAAAATTTAAGGGATGCGCAGGCTTGGCGCTAGGGGGAAGGTTGCCAAACCCGCGTCACTTGCGGGGTTTCCTGCCGATCGGCGGTCGTTTTCTTTGCGGGCGGGTGGCGCGTTTGGCCGTGCCTTCGGGTTTTGCATCACCATCCAGGCCTAACTGATCGCGCATCACGCGGCGGCGCACCTCTTCCACCTGACCGGGTTTCAAATCGCCCAGCTGGAACGGGCCGTAAGAGACACGCAGCAACCGGTTCACGGTGAAGCCGATATCTTCCATCGCGCGCCTGATCTCGCGGTTTTTGCCTTCGCGCAGTCCGATGGTCAGCCACGCATTCGCACCTTGCTGGCGATCCAGCGATACGGTCATCGGCTGGAACCGCTCACCATCAATCACAAGCCCTTTGCGCAGCGGGGCGAAATCCTCTTCCTTGGGCCGCCCGTTGACCCGCACGCGGTATTTGCGCAGCCAGCCGGTCGAGGGCAGTTCCAGCTTGCGCTTGATGCCGCCGTCATTGGTCAGCAGCAGCAAGCCTTCGGAATTCAGGTCCAGCCGTCCAACGGACATCACGCGCGGCATATCCTCGGGCAATTCGTCGAAAATCGTCGCGCGGCCCTTTTCGTCCTTGGTCGTGGTCACCAGCCCGGTCGGCTTGTGATAGAGCCACAGGCGCGAGGGTTCGGGTTCCGAGACCGGTTTGCCGTCCACGGCGATCCTGTCTTTGGCGGTCACGTTCAGCGCGGGGCTGTCGATCGCCTTGCCGTTCACGCTGACGCGGCCTGCTTCGATCATGCGTTCAGCCTCGCGCCGCGAGGCGACGCCTGCACGGGCCAGCACTTTGGCGATCCGGTCGCCGGGAGGAGGGGTATTGCTCATGCCCCCGGCCTTAACCCATCCCGCCCGCTTGCGAAAGGCAGGTTTCTGATGCAGTCAGGGGCATGGTGTTCAAATCGCATATGGACAAGGCGCTGGCCGAGGCCCGCGCGGCGGCTAATCGGGGTGAGGTTCCGGTGGGGGCCGTTATCGTCTCGTCCGATGGCCGGGTCGTTGCTGCGGCTGGCAACCGAACGCGCGAGTTGAACGATCCGACCGCTCATGCCGAGATCCTGGCCTTGCGCGCCGCCTGTGCCGAGGCCGGCTCCGAACGTCTGCCGGATCACGATCTTTATGTGACGCTGGAACCTTGCGCGATGTGCGCCGCCGCGTTGGCCGCTGCGCGTATCCGTCGGGTGTATTATGGCGCATCCGACCCGAAATCAGGCGGTGTTTCCCATGGTGCGCGGGTGTTTTCGCACCCTCAGGCGCATCATGCGCCCGAGGTTTATGATGGTATCGCTGCTGACGAGGCGGCGGCACTTTTGAAGGATTTCTTCGAGGCACGCCGCAAGGATGTGCCGGGCTGAAGCCCGGCTTACAGTTTGATCGGCTGCATCACTTCGGGTTCGATCACGTCCACTCCGGGCAATCCGTCGATCAGCGTCTGCGCCGATTGTTCGAGGATGGGGAAGGTCTTGTAATGGCAGGGAATCACCGTCTTGAAATTGAAGTAGCGCTTGGCCGCATAGGCGGTCGCTTTCATGTCCATTGTGAAATGCCCGCCCGCAGACAGGATGCCGATATCGGGTTTGTAGTAATCCCCCATCCACTCCATATCCGCCATGATGTCGGTATCGCCCGAGACATACAGCATCCGCCCTTCGGCTGCGATCATGAAGCCGACCTCGCTGCCCCCGGTTCGCAAGCCGTCGGGCGTTGAAAAGGTCGAGCTGTGCGAGGCAGGCACCATCGTCACCTTGACCCCGTTCAGATTGACCGTGCCGCCTTTGTTGAAACCGATGGTCTCGATCCCCTCGGCCTCGGCCCAATAGCCCATCAGGTCGTACTGCCCGACGACCGGTATGTTCAGGTGTTTTGCCAAAGGCAGAACATCCACCACATGATCGAAATGGGTGTGGGTCAGCAGGATATGCGTCGCGCCGTCCACGGCTGCATCGTGCTGGTCTTCAGGCAGAACGGGGTTGCCTGTCAGCCATGGATCGACCAACAGCACCTGCCCCTCGGTTTCGATGCGAAAACTGCCATGGCCCAACCAAATGATGTTCATGCCGAAATTCCTCCTGCGATGCCTATTGGCTCCAGCCTAGCATTCGCTATGTAAAATTCCATGGACTGGATGCAGCAAATCGACGGCTATTGTGAGCGATTGTCCGCCGCCTATTGGGCCGAGCCCATCAATGCGGTCACCAACGCGGCCTTTCTGATCTCGGCCTTCATCATGTGGCGGCGGGTGCGGGGGCAGGATATGCCGCTTGCGATGGCGTTGGTCACGGTGTTGGCGGCGATTGGCGTTGGCAGCTATCTGTTTCACACCCACGCGCAGGTCTGGGCCGCGATTGCCGACGTGACGCCGATCCTGCTGTTTATCCTGATCTATATTTTCGCGGCGAACAAAAATGTCTTGGGCATCTCCACGGGCTATGCGCTGAGCGCGACGATCTTGTTCATCCCCTATGCCGCGGTGACGACGCCCGTGTTTCAGCTTGTGCCGGGATTGGGTGGCTCTGCCGCCTATGCCCCGGTGCCTTTGCTGATCTTGATTTATGCATTCCTGTTGCGGCATCGAGAGCCAGCGTTCGCAAAGAACATGGCGATTGGTGCAGCTCTTTTGATGTTGTCGATTACCTTCCGCGCACTGGACGCGCCGATCTGTCAGCAGTTTCCTACCGGCACGCATTTCCTGTGGCACATCCTGAACGCCACCATGCTGGGCTGGATGATCGAGGCCTACCGCCGGGTGATCATCCGGACGCGCGCCGCTACAACCCCTGATCCTTGATCACGCTGGCGATCCGCTCGCCGATGATCCGGCTGGATTTGCGCGACGGATGGATCAGATCGAATGAGAAATACGAGGCATCGCCGGGCCGCGCAACATCCTGGCTTGAGACAAAGGTGATCCCCTCATCCAATTGCGCGAGCCTTGCGATCCGCGCCTCGAATTCATCGCCTTCGGCCTTGCAGTGTTCGATGGGTGTGAACAGGTCGGGGCTGCGCAGGTAACCCACATAGATAACCCGCGTACCGGTTTCGCGAATCTGGCGCACAAAGCGGGGTATCTGACCGCTTTGACCGACTTCCGAGATCATGTTGTCCAGCACCGCATCGCAACGCGAACACCCGCAGCCCAGCATCAGATCATTGCCGCCGCCATTGACCACCGCCCAGGACCAGTCGCCTTTGACAAACTGGGCCTGCACCCCACTTTGGGGCGCGCCCTTGTCGTCAAACTGCGTTTGCAACCACGCCGCAGATACCGTGCGATCCACCACCGGAGCGCCGATGTTTTCTTCGATCACATCCGGAATCGACGACCCGGAGGGCGAATTCCACGCCATCAGCGAATCGCCAACCGCAATAACCTTTGCATCCGGCTTGCTTGACGGCAGTTCCTGACAGCCCAGCAACAGGCACAGCAACCCGGCGGCGAGATACAGTTTTTTGAACACGGCTGAGACTCCGGAGATTCTACGGGTCTCAGAGTGAGCGTTAAATGGTTAATGCCCGATTAACCGCATCAAAAACACGAACAGGTTTGCGTCAGGCCCGGAATGCGGCGGCCAGATACTCGGGCAGGTCGAACTCTGCCAACACCCGCGCGCGCGCGTCTGCGGACATCTTGCGGGCCGTTTTCTCGACAATGCTCTGGATTTTCTCAGCTGAATGCTTGCCGGCGAAGGGTTGGAAATACCACTTGAGGAACACAAAGCAGATCACGTCCTCCAGCGCCTGAACCTCGGAGTCACGTTTTATACCCTGCTTGCGCAGCATCCGTCCGGCGGCTTCGGCCTCTTCTTCGCTATACCCACCCTCGGTCATCAGGGACATCACCACATCTGCATGATGTTCGCCCTGCGCTTTGCGCCAGGCCAGATACCCGGCCCGTCCTTCGGGGTATTCCGTGCGCGCCAGCTTCCAACGTTCGACATGTTGACCGCGCGCCGCGATTTGCAGCGCGTCCGAGGCATCGGGGAACAGCCGCTCCAACTCGGCGCTCATGCGCGTGCCATACAGCAGCGCTTCGGGTTGGCCATCGTCGAGATTGGGATCTTTTGCATTGGCCGCATCAATTGCGTCCAGAACCGCTTGCTTGCGCGCGCTCATGTCTTGCTCCGTTGGCTTTGCGGATGCGCGTTTTGCGTTGATCATCCGATTGATTTTCAAAGCCACCGTAGCGTGATGCCGCAGAAGGTGCAGCACCCAAATGCATCAGGGCCGGGTCAGACGGGGGGGCCTCTGACCCGGCCGAGGCGGGCTGGTTACTTGCCCGGCTTGACCTGATCCTGCGTGACCGGTTCCGAGACAGGGGAGGGGAAGCTCAGGTTGCGGGTCAGGTTGGTGGAGTCGATGCCCAAAGCCATGGCCGGCGCGGCCAGAAGAGTGGCGGACAAAGTGACGGCTGCGATGAGGCTTTTCATTTTCAGTCTCCGGTTTGTGTTGTCTTGTGAGATGTAAAATGAACAGTACAGTTCAGTTTTTCAAGTCATAAAATGAACTAAACGGTTTACTTTTTTGCATAACGGGTATGCAAGATTGAATGGCAAGCGATTTGCGGGGGTGTGAATCATATGCTGTGCAGGGGCCTGCCGGTCTTGCGACTGCTGCAACAGACGGGTAAATGCCCCCTGAGCGTATATGAGGTTTTCCGATGTCGATTGACCAAAGCACCGCCGCCAAGGTGGCCAAACTGGCCCGGATCAAGGTCGAGGATGACGCCCTGCCGGCGCTGGCATCCGAGTTCAACACTATCCTGGGGTTCATCGAACAACTGAACGAAGTGGATGTCGAAGGTGTCGAGCCGATGGTTTCAGTCGAGCCGATGCGCCTGAAGCGTCGTGAGGATGTGGTCACCGACGGAAGCCAGCAGGACAAGGTTCTGGCCAACGCCCCCGACGCGCGCGAAGGGTTCTTCGCGGTCCCCAAAGTGGTGGAGTAAGACATGAGCGATCTGAACAAACTGGGCCTGGCCGAGGCCCGCGACGCGCTGCGCAAAGGTGACGTGACCTCGGTTGAACTGACCGAATCCTGCCTCAAGGCCATCGACGAGGCCGACGCGCTGAACGCTTTTGTCCACAAGACCCCCGAAATCGCGCTGGACCGTGCCAAGGCGGCTGATGAGCGGATCAAGGGCGGCGACGCGCCGTCGATGTGCGGTCTGCCGATCGGCATCAAGGATCTGTTCTGCACCAAGGGCGTGCCCTCGCAGGCGGCCTCGAAGATTCTGGAAGGCTTCAAGCCGGAATACGAATCCACCGTGTCGCAGCAACTGGCCGATGCGGGTGCCGTGATGCTGGGCAAGCTGAACATGGACGAGTTCGCGATGGGGTCGTCCAACGAAACATCCGTTTACGGCAACGCGGTCAGCCCGTGGCGGCGCGGCAATGACGACGCGCAACTGACACCGGGCGGGTCGTCCGGTGGCTCGGCCTCGGCTGTGTCCGCCGACCTGTGTCTGGCCGCAACCGGCACCGATACCGGCGGCTCGATCCGCCAGCCCGCCGCCTTCACTGGTATCACCGGCATCAAGCCGACCTATGGCCGCTGCTCGCGCTGGGGCATCGTGGCCTTTGCCTCTTCGCTGGATCAGGCCGGGCCGATGACCAAGAACGTCCGCGATGCGGCCATCATGCTCGAAGCGATGTGCGGTCACGACCCCAAGGATTCGACCAGCACCGAACTCGCCGTCCCTAATTTCGAGGCGATGCTGACAGGCGACATCAAGGGCAAAAAGATCGGTATCCCCAAGGAATACCGCATGGACGGTATGCCCGCCGAGATCGAAAAGCTCTGGGCCGACGGTGCGGCGATGCTGAAAGACGCTGGTGCCGAGATCGTCGATATCTCGCTGCCGCATACCAAATACGCGCTGCCAGCCTATTACGTGATTGCGCCTGCCGAAGCGTCCTCGAACCTCGCGCGCTATGACGGTGTCCGCTATGGCCGCCGCGCGACGCTGGCGCAGGGTGACGGCATCACCGAGATGTACGAGAAAACCCGCGCCGAGGGCTTTGGTCACGAGGTACAGCGCCGTGTCATGATTGGCACCTATGTGCTGTCGGCTGGCTTCTACGACGCCTATTACAACCGTGCCCGCCGCGTCCGCACCCTGATCAAGAAAGACTTCGAGGATGTCTTCGCCGCAGGCGTCGACGCGATCCTGACCCCGGCCACGCCCTCGGCATCCTTTGGTCTGGGCGAGATGACCGAGGCCGATCCTGTTCAAATGTACTTGAACGACGTCTTTACAGTGACCGTGAACCTTGCCGGTTTGCCGGGTATCTCGGTGCCCGCTGGGCTTGATAAACAAGGGCTGCCGCTGGGTCTGCAACTGATCGGACGCCCGTGGGACGAAGGCGATCTGCTCAACACCGCCTACGCGCTGGAAAACGCCGCCGGGTTTGTGGCAAAACCAGCGAAATGGTGGTAAGCCTCGGGCTGCCAGTTCACCAGTATCGGAGCGGTTATATGCGTCTTTTGCCAGTGATCCCTTTTGTTGCCCTGGTGGCGGCCTGTAACACGGTTGCACCGGTTCAGGGCACAGGGTTCAACACGCCGGAATACCAGGCCCAGCGTGAGGCGCAACTGGCCGGACAGGGCATTGCAGGCAACCCGTTGCTGGCCCCGGTCGACGTATCGCAGCAGCCATTGGGCGCGCCCGGCACCGCCGTGGCGACGGGCGAAAACGCAGATATCGCGAACCAGGCTGCGGCGGCGCTGGCCAGCACTTCGGGGCAAGCAACGGTACCTGCGCCCGGCAACCCCGCGATCTCCGATGAACAGGACTTTGCCGCGGTGTCCGAGCGTC
Source organism: Ruegeria sp. N4 (assembly GCF_056531425.1). Classification (NCBI taxonomy): domain Bacteria; kingdom Pseudomonadati; phylum Pseudomonadota; class Alphaproteobacteria; order Rhodobacterales; family Roseobacteraceae; genus Ruegeria; species Ruegeria sp. N4. The sequence continues at coordinate 177,075 of NZ_JBQFLT010000007.1, read as the reverse complement.
GCAGCATCGAATCCGACGCCGCTCGGATTGAGCAGAACCGCCAGACCTACGAACTGGTCGCCCCGACCGCCGTGCCCGAGCGTGGCGCGGACGGTCAGCCCAACATCGTGCAATATGCGCTCAGCACGTCGAACCCTGTCGGCACCCAGCTTTACAGCCGCGCGGGGTTCAACCTGCAGGCCAAGGCCCAACGCAACTGTGCGCGTTTCCCGTCGGCAGATCAGGCTCAGATCGAGTTCCTGTCCAATGGCGGCCCGCAGCGCGACCGCAAGGGGCTGGACCCCGATGGCGATGGCTATGCCTGCGGCTGGGATCCCAGCCCGTTCCGCAGTGCCGTCAGCAACTGATCACCCATCTGCCATCTGGCATCCTTCACCCAATTTCGGCCCGCGCCGGGATGGGCTGACGCCAGCCATTATCGTCCTGCACTATACCGCAATGGACAGCGCAAGGGCTGCGCTGGACCGGCTCTGCGATCCACAGGCCGAGGTCTCGGCGCATTACCTTATCGGCAATGACGGAACCCTCTGGCAGATGGTGCGCGAACAGGATCGCGCCTGGCACGCCGGAGCGGGTGAATGGCGCGGTCAGGACGACATCAACTCGCGCTCCATCGGGGTCGAGCTGGACAACACGGGCGCGCACCCGTTTTCCGACCCCCAGATAACCACGTTGGAAAGGCTGATAGAGGGCATCATGGCACGTTGGTCCCTTCGACCTGAGAATGTCATCGGCCATTCCGATATGGCTCCGGGCCGGAAGATCGACCCCGGCCCCCGATTCGATTGGCAGCGCCTCGAAAAACAATGTCTGGCCGGTAAGCGCGGTAAGGGCGCAGCCTTACCAACCCCACAGGCATTCCGCACCCTGGCCCAAGACGCAGGTTTTACGGCAAATGTGGACGACGAGACCCTCCTCGCCGCGGTCCGCCTGCGATACCGACCTTGGGCCAAAGGCCCTCTAAGGCCCGCTGACTTCACCCCGCTCATCCGGTCTGGCCAACAGACCTGATCCGCCCTTCATCTGGCCAAAAATATCTCGGGGATGAATTGGCCGCAGGCCAAGAAGGGGCTGGCCCCTTCAGCATCCCATCCACCCTTGACGCCGCCAATCACTCCGCATACCCAACCCACGCGCGGAGGGCCGGATGGCCGCTGGGGTCGCAAGACCCGAGAGGAAAGTCCGGACTCCACAAGACAACGGTGCCGGGTAACGCCCGGGCGGGGCAACCCGACGGAAAGCGCCACAGAAATCAGACCGCCTGCGACTTCGGTCGAAGGTAAGGGTGAAACGGTGGGGTAAGAGCCCACCGCGCCCCTGGCAACAGGGGCGGCACGGCAAGCCCCACCGGGAGCAATGCCAAATAGGGTCCCCGCGCGGGCCGGTCGGCGTCAGTCGATACCGCCGCTAAGCGCGTCTTGGCCGAGAGGGACCGGGTTGGCAGCTTGAGCCGCGCAGCAATGCACGGCCTAGAGGAATGGTCATCGAAGGGGGCAACCCCGGAACAAGATCCGGCTTACAGGCCCTCCGCGCGTATCCAAAATCCGGCCAACCCATAAGTGGCGATCCGCCCAGAACCTCGCAAATGGTGTTCTCATCCCTGTTCCGCTGCTACGCTTGTAAACAGGGATTAGTGAACCCGGGAGGATTGTTATGAGTTTCATGAAGGCATTGGCATCGGTTGCCGTAGGTTTTGCGGCGGCCAAGGGAATGGAAAAATACAAGGAAATGGGCGGCATGGCCGGGCTGCAGAAAATGATGCAAGGGTCCGGCGGTGGCTTGGGCATGGACCAGCTTGGCAAAATGGCCGAGCAGTTCGGAATGCCGGGCGGTGCGTCGGGTTTGCAGGACATGATCGGCAAGATGGGGCTGGGCGGTGGGGCCGCCGGTGCTGCTGGTCTGGGTGGCCTTCTGAACGCCATGCAGGGTGCTGCCAAGACCGGCAGCCAGCAAACGGCCGACATGATGGAGACGGTGTTCAGCGGCACGCCCGCCGGGGCCGCGATGGAAGAGCAAGCCAAACTGATGCTGCGCGCCATGATCCAGGCCGCGAAATCCGACGGAGAGCTGGACGAGCAGGAGAAACAGACCATCATCGGAGAGTTGGGCGACGACATCAGCGACGAAGAACGCGCCTTTGTTCTGGAACAGCTCGAATCCCCGGTCGATGTCATCGGGCTGGCGGCGGCTTCGGGCGGGCCGCTCAAAACTCAGATCTATGCCACATCCCTGGCGGCGATTCGGCTGGATAACGAGCGTGAGGCGGCGTATCTGCTGCAACTGGCCACGGCGTTGGGCTTGTCCGACGCCGAACGGGACCAGATTCACGCCTATATGGGCGCCCCGACCTTATCCGCCTGAGGAGCGGGGTCGAATCCTGAACGACACGAGGCCGATTGGCCTTGACATGGGCGGTGCAGCGCGTAAAAGCGCACGCTCATAGGAATTCAACCGAAAGGCCCCTGCCTTTTCGGACGCAGGAGATCAACCATGGCGAAGCCGACGACAATCAAGATCCGTCTGAACTCGACCGCGGGCACGGGCCACTTCTACGTGACCAAGAAGAACGCACGCACCATGACCGAGAAAATGACCATTCGTAAATACGATCCGGTCGTTCGGAAGCATGTCGAGTACAAGGAAGGCAAGATCAAGTAATCTGCCGTTCTGAACTGACTTTCGGGAAAGGCTCTGCTGCGGCAGGGCCTTTTTTCGTGCTGGCATTGGGGTCATTCAACGGCTGCTAAATCGCACAGTCCGTTGCAGCCGCGCATCAGGGCAAGGGGCAATCGTTTGGGCGGCGGCTTGCTTTTTGCAACCCGCTGCACTTACGGTTGAGCAAACCGCCACAAAATGTTGACCGCCATGAAAAAAATCTTGTTATCCACAATTGCCGTTCTGACCCTTACGGCTTGTGAAGACCCGTTCAACCGCCAAGGTGTTGGGTTTACTGGAATTGATGGCGAACCCCGCACCATTTCCGACGTTCCGGGCGCGGTGGCCTTTGTCCCGCCCGCAACGAATATCCCGGCTGAACTGGCCGAACTGCCAACCGTTACAGTTCTCTCGGATCAGGTCGATCCGAACAAGGTGGCCCGTGTTGCCATCGACAATGGTGGCCGGAACCCGGACACCGCCGTACAATTGTCGGGCAGCGATACCAACCTGTACCTGAGCACGGTCAACGTGAATGGCACGCTTTTCGGAGTGCTGCGCACATCCAACAACAGCACCCGCGTCGATAACTCGATCGGTGCAACCTTCGGCAGCGAAACTGAGCGCTTTACCGGATGCCTTCCTGCGGGGGACGTGTTCCGCAAAGGCTCGTCCGAGCGGAGCAGCGGGTTTGCGGTGCCATTGAACTGCAGCTGACGACTTAGACGATTTGGAATTACAGCCCCCGCTTCCGCAGCGGGGGTTTTTGTTTGTTGGACAGAGGGCAAAAGAAAAGGGCCGGTCACTGACCGGCCCATCGTATTTGTCTTGCCTTGCAGTCGTTATTCCTGTTGCCCCATGAACATCAGCAGGAACTGGAACATGTTCAGGAACGAGATATACAGGCTCAGCGCGCCATCAAAGGCAGCTTTGTCCAGCCATTCCTGATCGCCATGTGCGGCGTGTGCCACATAGGTGTTCTTGATGTCCTGCGTATAGAACGCGGTCAGACCGGCAAAGATCAGGATGCCGATGGCCGAGATGGCCAGCATCATCACGCCCGACTGCAGGAACAGGTTGATGATCATGGCAACCAGCAGACCGATCACGCCCATCATCAGGAAGGTGCCCATGCCGCTGAGGTTACGCTTGGTGGTGTAACCGTACAGGCTGAGGCCGGCGAATGCGATTGCTGTCACCAGGAAGGTCTGCGTGATCGAGTAGGGCGTAAAGACCATGAAGATCGAGCTCATCGAAACGCCCATAACGGCCGCGAAGATGAAAAAGCCCAGTTGCACAGCCGCAGCCGAACCGCGCCGCATCAAAGCGCCCCAGCCAAACAGCAGGAAGCCCAGCGGGGCAAACATGACAACCCATTTCAGCGGCGTCAGGAACAGGGTGCCACCGAGGCTGGTCAGATAGCGATCAGCGCCGATCTGGGCGACCGCATTGGTCGGATCGCTGGTTACGGCAAGACCGGCAATTGCCCACGCGGCCAGCGCCGTGATCAGCATGCCGACGGACATTGTGCCGTAGACTTTGTTCATATGGGCGCGCAGGCCCTGATCAATCTCGGCGGCGCGCGCGCCGGATACCGTCCGGATCGTGTCGAATTGTGCCATCAAAGGGTCTCCCTTATCGTCCTGTTAGAACGCCCCGACAGGGCGGGGCGGTTTTCCCCTCAAATATCGGCAACTAATGGCTGTGTTTCAAGACTTTCCGGCGGAAAACCGACGAAAACACCCAACAAAACGAGCGACAGGCGACACTGCGTCACCAATCGCTCGGGAAAACATGACTATCCAGGTCATCTTTTCCAGATTTGCGGCGCGTCCCAGAAAAACCGATCCGCTTCTGCCGAGGCTTCGGCGCGGGTAATGCCAATGTCTTTCAGCGCGGCATCGTCCAGTTGTGCCAGTTTGCGACGCTGACGCTTCACCGAAAGCGCCTGAAGCACCAAGGAAACGAACGAGCGTTTGGCGGGTTTGCAGCTGTGATGGATTGCAATTTGGGTCATAGCAATTGTCCTTTCTGCGATTTTCGATGGATTTGTCGCCATCGATCAACTTCCTTGATTGATATGGCAAAGCATGTCATATTTTGAAAACGAATATTTATGATGTAACCCATAAGGAATCGTGAAGATGCGAAATCTGGACATTACAACCCTGCGCTCTTTCGTGGCCGTGGCAGATCAGGGTGGTGTAACCCGCGCAGCCGGATTCCTTCACCTGACCCAATCCGCAGTTTCAATGCAGTTGAAACGGTTGGAGGAGCTTCTGGGCCTTGAACTGCTGGACCGCAGCGGACGGACCATTGCGTTGACGGCCTCGGGCGAGCAATTGCTGGCCTATGCCCGACGGATGATTGCGTTGAATGATGAGGTGATTTCGAAACTCACTGATCAGGCGTTTGAGGGCGAAGTGGTGCTGGGCGTGCCCCATGACATCGTCTACCCGGCGATTCCCCGTGTCCTGCAACGGTTCAATGCCGACTTCCCGCGCGTGCGGGTGCAATTGGTCTCGTCCTACTCACTCCAGTTGAAGGATATGTTCAAACGCGGTGAGTGCGATGTGATCCTGACCACCGAACCGTCTTCGGCGGACGGGGCTGAGACGATTGCCGAACTGCCGCTACGCTGGATCGGCGCGCCGGGCGGGTCTGCCTGGCGTAAAAATCCGCTACCGTTGGCGCTGGGGCGGCGGTGTCTGTTCCGCCCGCAGGTGATCGCGGCGCTGGACGCGGCGGGTATCCCATGGGAATTGTCCGTGGAAACCGAAAACGACCGGACCATCGAGGCCACGGTCAGCGCCGATCTGGCCGTTCACGCGATGCTGGACGGGACCGAGGCAGCGCATTTGGAACAGATCGACTCGGGCGGTGCGCTTCCGGACCTGCCCGCGCATATGATCAACCTCTACGGCGGCGATTCGGGGCGTGACCCGGTTGTCGAGGCATTGGCTCAGCTGGTGCGTCAGAACTTCCGCATGTTGGGCGGCAGCCAGTTGCGGGCGGTCGTCGGGTAGGCGCGTTCAGATCGTTATAACGATCTTGCCGGTGGATTTACGCTCTTTCAGTAATTGCATCCCCTCGGCCACATCCGCCAGAGGCAGGGTGTGGCTGATATGCGGTTTGATCTTGCCCTCGCTGTGCCAGCGAAACAGCGTTTTGAAACTGTCCTGAACGATCCTGGGGCGAAAGCTGAGATAGCCGCCGATGTAAAACCCGATCACGGTCAGGTTCTTGACCAACAGATGATTGGCCGGGATTTGCGGAACCTCGCCACCGGCAAATCCAATGGGCAGCAGGCGACCCTCGGGGTTGCTGGCACGAAAGGCCGCCTTGAATACGTCGCCGCCGATGGCGTCGTAAACAACGTCCGCACCGCCCAGTGCCTTGACGGTTTCCCGCAAATCCTCGGACGCATCGATCAGGTGATCCGCACCCGCAGCTTGTGCAACGGCCAGCTTTTCGGCCCCCCGCGCCTGAGCGATCACGGTCGCGCCCATCAGCTTGCCAACCTCGACCGCCGTCAGACCAACCCCGCCTGCGGCACCGGTAACCAGCAAGGTCTCGCCCGGTTGCAGCCGGGCCCGGTGATCCAGCGCAAGGTGGCTGGTGCCATAGGCGATCTGGATCGCAGCTGCATCCTCGAAACTGGTCGTGTCGGGCAGGGGGATCACACGATCTGCGTCAAATACCCCGAACTCGGCCAAACCACCCTGACCCGAGTAAACCGCGACCCGGTCACCCTGTTGGAGATGAGCGATGTCCGGGCCAACCGACTCGATCACCCCGGCAATTTCCAGACCCAGGGTGAACGGGGCCTTGGGGGTGTCCTGATAGGTGCCTTTCTGCATCAGCAGGTCGGCAAAATTCAGCCCGCAGGCCTTGATGGCAACGCGCACCTGACCCGCAGACGGGGCCGGAACCTCGACCTCACATAATTGCGCGACTGCGCCGTCGGATTGAACACGATATGCCAGCATAGATTGACCGCCCCTCGATTTGCGGGAATAGGCGCGCGTCGTGCGTCGCTTGTCAATATGCACGCCACGTCGGGCATAAACGGCCCGTCGAATACAACCAATGGTGTAGGGTCAAAAGGGACACAACCACAAACCACCATGTCGGGTGCATGACTCAACCAGCTTGAAAAAAATTCCAAAAGCAGCAATATAGGCACCTAGTGCTGTAATCGGGGGGTGGCACGATCCAGGTTAGGGAGTGGTTAAGGCCCGCTCGCTAAGGTTGCGATCACGGACGTCGCGCAATCCCGTACAGATGTTTGTGTAGTAAAGGAGAATACCAATGACTCATCACGTCGATGTCCATGTGGGCAAGCGCGTTCGGCATCGCCGCTGGCTGATTGGGATGACCCAGCAGCAATTGGCGCAGCAGGTTGGTATCAAGTTTCAACAAATCCAGAAATACGAAACCGGAGCCAACCGAATCAGCGCATCCCGCCTGTGGGACATCGCCGAGGCATTGGACGTTCCGGTCAGCTTTTTCTTTGAAGGTCTCGAAGAAGCAGAAAAAAGCCCGTCGGACAAGAAATCGGTGCCTGCTGACCTGATGGGGGACAAGGAAGCCTTGGATCTGGTGCGCTCTTACTACGCAATCCCGGAAAACCAGCGCCGCCGTCTGTTTGAACTGGCACGGGTTCTCAGCGACGTCGCCTGATCGCTTGACTCTGCCGGGCGTTGGCCGCACCAGTGGCCCATGCACCAAACGCCTTTGACCGACATGGATGTAGCCGAAGCAATGGCCGACGCGGCGCGCGCGGCTATTCTTCCGCATTTTCGCCAACGCGATCTTGAAACCTCGAACAAGCTGGAAGACGGGTTCGACCCCGTCACCGTTGCGGACCGCGCTGCGGAACAGGCAATGCGCGAGGTTCTCAGCCGTCACCGCCCCGATGACGGCATTCTGGGGGAAGAATACGGCCAGACCGAAGGCAGCAGCGGACGCGTCTGGGTTCTCGACCCGATTGACGGCACACGTGGGTTCGTCAGCGGCACACCGACCTGGGGCGTTCTGATCGCACTGGGCACAGCGGATGGGCCATTCCTGGGTGTGGTAGATCAGCCCTATATCGGCGAACGGTTCATGGGATCCTCGGACATAGCACAGCTGAAGGGCCCGTTGGGCACATCTGATCTGGCGACACGCAAAACAAAATCGCTGAACGAGGCGATCCTGTTCACAACTTTCCCCGAGGTCGGCACGACGCAGGATCGCGCGGGGTTCGAGGCGGTGTCTCAGCAGGTCAAGCTGACGCGCTATGGGATGGACTGCTACGCCTACGCTCTGTTGGCGGCAGGGCAGGCGGATCTGGTGATAGAGGCCGGGTTGAATTCCTATGACATACAGGCGCCGATTGCTGTGATCGAAGCCGCTGGCGGTATTGTCACCGACTGGCAGGGCGGGCCGGCCCATAATGGCGGCCGCGCTTTGGCCGCCGCCAACGCCGAGATCCACGCCGCAGCCTTGCAGATCCTGCGCAACCACTGAAATTGGTTGCCGCTTGCCGGGCCTGCAATTACAGTAAGCAGCAGCCGGTTCTTACGCCCGTTTTCCACCGGCCGCACACTCCTTGCATGAGACGGGCAGATGCAGGAGTGCTGACATGACCGAAATTCTCATCAAAAACGCCGATACCATCCTGACCATGGATGACGACCGCCGCGAATTGACCAGTGCGGACATTCTGATCCGCGACGGTCAAATCGCGCAGCTTGGACATGGGTTGACAACAAAGGGCGAGGTGCATGATGCCACGGGCTGCGTGGTTACGCCGGGGCTGGTGAACACGCATCATCACCTCTATCAAACCCTGACCCGTGCGGTTCCGAGCGGACAGGACGCATTGCTGTTTGGCTGGCTGCAAACGCTCTACCCGATCTGGGCCCGCTTCGGGCCGGATGAGATGTTTACCTCGGCCCAGATCGGGCTGGCAGAGCTGGCGCTGTCCGGCTGCACGCTCAGTTCCGATCACCTGTACTTGTACCCAAATGGCGCGCGGCTTGAGGATACGATTGCCGCCGCCTCCGAGCTGGGTCTGCGCTTTCACCCCACCCGCGGCGCGATGAGCATTGGCGAAAGCAATGGCGGCCTGCCGCCGGACAGTCTGGTCGAAGCTGAAAGTGACATCCTGAACGACATGATCCGCGTGGTTGATGCGTTTCATGATCCAAGCGAAGGCTCGATGTGCCGGGTCGGTCTCGCCCCGTGCTCACCCTTTTCGGTCAGTCGCGATCTGATGCGCGATGCAGCACTTCTGGCGCGCGACAAGGGTGTCATGCTGCACACCCATCTCGCCGAAAACGATGAGGATATCGCCTATTCCCAGGCGCAATTCGGCTGTCGCCCCGGACAATATGCCGAGGATCTGGGCTGGACCGGTCCCGATGTCTGGCACGCCCATTGCGTCAAGTTGGACGGGAACGAGATTAACCTGTTCTCGAAGACCGAAACGGGTGTCGCCCATTGCCCCTGCTCCAATTGTCGCCTTGGCTCGGGCATCGCGCCGGTGCGCAGAATGCGTGATCAGGGCGTGAAGGTCGGCCTGGGCGCTGATGGCTCGGCCAGCAACGACAACGGGAACCTGATGCTCGAGGCGCGACAGGCCATGTTGTTGCAACGTGTCGCCAACGGGGCCGACGCCATGTCCGCCCGCGAAGCGCTTGAGATCGCGACCCGAGGCGGCGCGGATGTGCTGGGACGTCCAGATTGCGGGCGGCTGATGCCGGGCAAACGGGCCGACATCGCCGTGTGGGATACGCGCTGCATCGAAAGCGCGGGCAGTTGGGATCCCGCGGCCCTGCTGCTGGCCGGACCGATGCAGGTCAAACACCTGTTTGTCGAAGGACGTCAGATCGTGAGGGGCGGTCAGATCACAACAATCGACCTGCCACGCGCCATCGAAACCCAAAACCGCCTGGCGCGCGCGCTTGCGCAATAGCGGGATCCGCCCTTCATCTGGCTAAAAATACCTCCGCCGGAGGCATGTGCCGAAGGCGCATTCAGCAAGCGGCTTGCGTGCCTCCGATCCAGGCGTCGGCAATGGCGCGGTCGTCGCCCATCATGATGGTCGGGAACACGGCCTCCCACAGATCATCTGCGTGGGCCTCACGCTGGGCAATCGCCGGGGTCGAGGCAAGGTCGATCACAATCAGATCCGCCTCCATCCCAGGAGCAATATTGCCGATGCAATCCTCCATCCGCAGTGTTCGCGCCGAGCCGACTGTACCCAGCCACAGCAACTGCGCCGGGTGCAGGGGGCGGCCGCGCAACTGGCCGATCTCGTATGCGGCGGCCATGGTGCGCAGCATCGAAAAGCTGGACCCACCGCCCGTATCGGTGGCCAGCCCGACCCGGTGGCCGTCATGGATCAGCCCGTTCATGTCAAAAAGACCCGAGCCGATGAAAGTGTTCGAAGTCGGGCAATGCACCAGCGCTGCATCCACCTCGCGCAGCCGGTCGCGCTCGCGGTCTTCCAAATGGATGACGTGGCCATACAAGCCGTTCTGACCCAGCAGGCCAAATTTCTCATAGGTGTCCAGATAATCCCGCGCGTCGGGGAACAGGGACCGGACCCACTCGATCTCGTCCGTCTGCTCGCTCAGATGGGTTTGCATCAGGCAATGCGGATGCTCGGCCCAAAGAGCCCCCAATGCCTCAAGCTGTTCGGGCGTCGAGGTGGGCGAGAACCGGGGCGTGATCGCGTAGGACAACCGATCCACGCGGTGCCATTTCTCCAGCAGGGCCTCGGACTGGTCATAGGCCGTCTGCGCGGTGTCCTGCAGCCCTTCGGGGGCGTTGCGGTTCATACAGGTCTTGCCCGCGACGACCCGCTGGCCGCGCTGTTGAGCGACCGAGAAGAACGCGTCGACGCTTTCGGGATGGATCGTGCAAAAACTGCACATGGTCGTCGTGCCATGTGCAGTCGTCAGATCGAGATAGCGGTTGGCAATCTCGGTCGCATAGTCCGTGTCGCCGAACTTCATCTCTTCGGGGAACGTATAGGTGTTCAGCCAATCGATCAGCCGTTTGCCCCAGCTGGCGATCATTGCGGTTTGCGGGTAATGAACGTGGGGATCAACAAAGCCCGCCATGATCAGATGGTTGCCATAATCCCGCGTTTCGGCATCCGGATGCGAGGTGCGCAGCGCGTCCAGAGCGCCGACGGCCTGTACGCGCCCGTCTTCGATCAGAACGGCTTCGTCCAGCCTGGTCGCGTCGGTTGGCTCCCCTTCAAACGGCGATCCGTCGAAACTCAGAACGCGCCCTTTCAAAAGCGTCTTTTGCGCCATTCGCCCTGTTCCCTATCTGTTTGAGACCGTTGATCAGCATATGTCGGCGAAAGATGTGGGTAAATCGGCGCATTGTCATTGTTTTCCGGTAGCTGCTTCTTCTAATTAAGGGCCAATGGCAAAATAAGCGGGAGCAGCACATGACGACAGGCTTTGATGATCCCGTAGCCGACTCTGCCACCGACGAAGACGTCTATGCGCTGGACCGCCGAACCGTAGCGGCGATTCTCTATGCGGTGGATGTGGAAGACCGGTCCCAGCTGATCGAGTTGATGGAGCCGCTGCACGCCGCCGACATCGCCGACCTTCTGGAACAGATCAACCCCTATGACCGCGCCCGCCTGATCCGCCTGTATGACAAGGAATTTGACGGCGACATTCTGTCGGAACTTGATGAAGCCGTCCGGGAAGAGGTCATCGGTGTTCTGAAGCCGGATGTTCTGGCCGAAGCGGTGCGGGACATGGAAAGCGACGATGTCGTTGACCTGCTGGAAGACCTTGAGGAACCCCAGCAGGAGACCATCCTGGACGCGCTGGAGGATTCCGAGCGTTTGGCGGCAGAGCAGGCGTTGTCCTACCCCGAAAACTCGGCCGGTCGCCTTATGCAGCGCGAGGTCGTCATGGCGCCCGAGCATTGGACCGTGGGTCAGGCCATCGACTTCATGCGCGCCAATGATGATCTGCCCGAGCAATTCTACCACGTCGTTCTGGTCGACCCGCGCCTGAAACCTATTGCTCAGGTCACGCTGGGCAAGTTGATGGCGACGCGGCGCGAGGTTCCGTTGCTGGATCTGACCGAGGAGGAATTCCACATCATTCCCGTCGATCAGGACGAAGAGGATGTGGCCTATGCGTTCAACCAGTACCACCTGATCTCGGCCCCCGTGGTTGACGCCGATGGCCGTTTGGTCGGGGTGATCACCATCGACGACGCCATGGTGGTTCTGGATGAGGAACACGAGGAAGACATCCTGCGTCTGGCCGGTGTCAGCGACGAAAGCTCTCTGTCGGATAGTGTGGCCGCGACCAGTCGTCGGCGTCTGCCGTGGCTGGCGGTGAATCTGTGTACGGCCATTTGTGCCTCGCTGGTGATTTCGCAGTTCGAGGCGGCGATTGATCAACTGGTGGCACTGGCGATCCTGATGCCGATTGTGGCCTCGATGGGCGGCAATGCGGGTACGCAGTCGCTGACCGTTGCGGTGCGGGCGTTGGCCACGCGCGACCTGACCGGTTCAAACGTGGGGCGTGTGATCCGGCGAGAGCTGTTGGTCGGCATGCTCAACGGGCTGTGTTTTGCCATCGTTCTGGGGACGGTTGGGATGCTGTGGTTCGACTCGCCGCTGCTGGGCGTCGTGATTGGATCAGCCTTGGTCGTGAACATGATCATCGCGGGCTTTGCGGGTACGGTAGTACCGGTCTTGCTGGACCGAATGGGCGTTGACCCGGCTCTGGCATCGGGGACCTTTGTGACAACCACAACGGATGTGATGGGTTTCTTCATTTTCTTGGGGCTGGCCAGCGTGGTGCTTTTGTGACCGATCTGACTGAAATCAAGGCCGCAGCGCGCAAAGCGGCGTTCGCACGCCGCAAAGCCGCGTTTGACGCGCGCCTGCCCGGCGCCGCTGGGCGTCTGTCCGAAGTGCTGGCTGGCTACCGCGGTGTGCCGCTGTCGGGCTACATGCCGATCCGAACCGAGATTGATCCGCTGCCCGCCATGGCCGAGGCCTCGGCCTATGGTCCGGTCGGTGTGCCTGTGATTCAAGCCGCCGGTCAGGCGCTCAAGTTCTCGCGCTGGACGCCCGAAGGCGCGCTGAAAGACGGACCGTTTGGGGCAAAAGTGCCCGAGGTTGACGACTATTTCGACCCCGAGATCCTGATCGTCCCGCTGGTGGCCTTCGATGCGCAGGGTGGTCGACTGGGTTATGGTGGCGGGTTCTACGACCGCACACTGGAAGGTCTGTGCGCCAAGCGTCCGACGCTGGCCATAGGGTTCGCCTTCGATGCGCAAGAGGCCGAGGGGCTGCCGCTGGAACCGACCGACCAGCCGCTGGACATGGTCATCACCGAAAGCCGGGTGCTGAGCTTCGGACCCTAACCCATATTCTCCGCCCGGAAATACTCCCACGCATCTTGTGTTGAGCCATCGGGCAAGGTGCAGGTCCCTGTTTGACCGTCCGCGCCGTCCTGTATCTCGTACTGCCCGCCTTTTTCGACGCAGTAGGTCGCCGCTGGGTTGGCAAGTTCGGTCGGTTGTTCCGACGGCTGATCGCAGGCCGCCAGAGGGATCAGCATGGCAACCGAAATGAGGTAGCGGGTCATAAATCTCTCCTGTCCAATGCAGTTTTGCGCTCTATCGCCATAGTTTAACCGCTTGTGCTTGGCATTTACCACACTTAGGACGGTTGGCATGAGGATACTTTTTCTGGGTGACGTCATGGGCCGCGCGGGACGCACGGCCATCCAGCAGCATCTGCCGCGTTTGCGCGAAGACTGGCGGCTGGATTTCGTTGTGGTGAATGGTGAGAATGCCTCGAACGGGATGGGCCTGACGGGTGATCACGCCAAGCTGTTGCTGGATGCGGGCGCGGATTGTCTGACGCTGGGCGATCATGCCTTCGATCAGAAGGACATGCTGCAATTCATCGAGAAAGAGCCGCGCATCGTGCGCCCGGTGAACTTTGCCAAAGGCGCGCCAGGGCGGGGGCATCGCCTGTTCAATGCGCCCGGCGGCCGCAAGGTGCTGGTGGTTCAGGTGCTTGGGCAGGTCTTCATGAAACGGCCCTTTGACGATCCGTTCTCGGCCATCGAACCGATCCTGAAATCCCACCCGCGCGGCGGGCAGGCGAACGCAATTATCGTCGATATGCACTGCGAGGCCACGTCCGAGAAGATGGCCATGGGCCATTACTGTGACAAGCGCGCCAGCCTTGTGGTGGGAACGCATACGCATGTGCCGACGGCGGATTCACAGATCCTGCCCGGTGGCACCGCCTATCTGACGGATGCGGGGATGTGCGGCGACTATGACTCGGTCATTGGCATGGACAAGATCGAGCCGATGCGCCGTTTTATCACCGGCATGCCCAAAGCCCGCTTTACCCCGGCGAATGGCGAGGCAACGCTAAGCGGTGTATTCGTCGAGACCAACGATCAGGACGGCAGCGCAAAAACCGTGCGAATGGTGCGCGTCGGTGGGCGGTTAGAGCAGGCGGGGCCGTAAAGGCTTGCTCTGCCCCGCGCAATGCGGGAAACTACCCATCAGGCGCTTGGGCCAGGGTTCGGACAGAATACCACGAATGCAATTCCTCTCACTGACAGATACGGGCAGCGCAATTCTGGCGCTTTTGATTGTTGCGGGCATGTTCGTCATGTTCCTGCGCGAGGTCTACCCGACCGAGGTTGTGGCCATTGGCGGCGTTGCCCTGATGCTGGTCACTGGGATCTTGCCCTATCAAAGCGCGCTGGCCGTCCTGTCGAACCCGGCCCCATGGACCATTGCCGCGATGTTCATCATCATGGGGGCGCTGGTGCGTACCGGAGCACTGGACGCCTTCACCTCGACCGCGCAGAAACAGGCGCAGGTGAACCCGCGCATTGCCATTGGGCTGCTGATGGCGTTTGTGGTGCTGGCCTCGGCGGTTGTGTCGAATACGCCGGTCGTTGTGGTGATGATCCCGGTCTTTGTTCAGATCGCGCGCACGCTGAACGTTCCGGCCTCAAAACTGCTGATCCCGCTGAGTTATGCGGCCATTCTGGGCGGAACGCTGACCCTGATCGGAACCTCGACCAATCTGCTGGTGGATGGCGTAGCCCGCGCGCAGGGCATGGCGGCGTTCACGATCTTCGAGGTTACGCCATTGGGCATCGCTCTGGTCATTTATGGCATGGTCTATCTGCGTTTTATCGCCCCGCGCCTGCTACCGGATCGCGACAGCATGGCAACCTTGCTCAGCGACCGGTCAAAGATGAAATTCTTTACCGAGGCCGTCATTCCCCCCGACAGCAACCTGATCGGGCGCGAGGTTACTGGGGTTCAGCTGTTCAAACGCCCCGGCGTGCGTCTGATCGACGTGGTTCGGGGCGACGAGTCCCTGCGGCGCAACCTTAAAGGGATCGAGCTGCGCGTTGGTGACCGGGTGGTTCTGCGCACCGAAATGACCGAGCTTCTCGGCCTGCAAAGCAACAAAGAGCTGAAGCGCGTTGATCAGGTCTCGGCGGTTGAGACAAAAACTGTCGAGGTTCTGATCACCCCCGGATGCCGCATGGTCGGTCGCACGTTGGGCGCAATGCGTCTGCGTCGCCGGTATGGGGTCTATACTCTGGCCGTGCATCGCCGGAATCAGAATATCGGGCGACAGTTGGATGATCTGGTGGTGCGTGTCGGGGACACGCTGCTGTTGGAAGGGGCCCCGGCGGATATTCAGCGACTGGCGGCTGATATGGATATGGTGGATGTCAGCCAACCTTCCGCCCGAGCGTTCCGCCGCAGCCATGCCCCGATTGCGATTGGCGCATTAATCGGGATCGTTGCTCTGGCCGCGCTGGGCGTGGCCCCAATCCTGCTGCTGTCGATCCTTGCGGTTGCGATTGTCCTTTTGACCCGCTGTATCGACGCGGATGAGGCGTTTTCCTTTGTCGAAGGTCGCCTGTTGGCGCTGATCTTTGCCATGCTGGCTATCGGGGCGGCGCTGGATGCCTCGGGCGCGGTTTCGCTGATCGTGGAAGCCATCGCGCCGTCGCTGGGGCTATTGCCGCCCTTCCTGATCATCTGGGCGGTTTACCTTCTGACCTCGGTCCTGACCGAGCTGGTGTCCAACAACGCGGTGGCGGTGGTTGTGACCCCCATTGCCATCGGTTTGGCGCAGGCGGTGGGCATTGATCCGCGCCCGCTGGTTGTTGCCGTCATGGTCGCAGCCTCGGCTTCGTTCGCGACACCTATCGGCTATCAGACCAATATGATGGTTTACGGCCCGGGCGGCTACAGGTTCACCGATTTCATGAAGGTTGGCATCCCGCTGAACCTGACGGTCGGTCTGCTGGCCTCGCTGCTGATCCCGCTGATCTGGCCGCTGTGATACCGGCACTGTTTTGCCGAACGCATCGTCGCAACCTTGTAAATCCCGTTTTTGTCCCAATCTTTTCTATAAATGTTTGAAGTGAAAGGACAGAGTGATGCCTTTTCCAAAGATCGGTCAGGCCATTGTTGCCGGTGCAATCGTATTGACCCTGTTAGGCACCAACAGCATGGCGCAGAGTGACAGCGATCCGGCACAAACACCGGATGCCGCGGTGTTGGAGAACACAAAATGGTCCGCCATCGGTATCGATGGGGCCGTGTTAAACGCCGAAAAAAGCCCCGAACTTGCCTTTGAAGCCGATGGTGCCTTTGGCGGCAGCGGCGGGTGCAACCGGTTTACCGGACGGGCCGAGATGTCGGGCGATCGGATCGAATTCCCCGAGAATATCGCCGCGACCCTGATGGCCTGCCCGCCCGAGGCCGAGCAGACGGAACGCCAGTTCTTTGACGCGCTGCAACAGGTCGCGACCTATGCCGTTGCGGGCGACAGTCTGGTCATGCTGGATCAGGATGGCGAGCCGGTGTTGAAATTCGTCCGCCTGCCCTAAGCGTTTACGCCACGGCCCGGGACCGTCCCGCGTTGCGGCCCGAGAAGATGCAACCACCCAGGAACGAGCCTTCAAGCGCGTTATACCCGTGATAGCCGCCGCCGCCGAATCCGGCGACCTCGCCGGCGGCGAACAGGCCGGGGACGACCTGACCGTCCGCGCCGATCATCTGGCTGTCCAGATTGGTCTGCAAACCGCCCAGCGTCTTGCGGGTCAGGATATGCAGCTTGACTGCGATCAGCGGGCCGTTGGACGGGTCAAGGAACTTGTGCGGCTTGGCTGTGCGGATCAGTTTGTCGCCGCGATAGTTGCGCGCCGCCAGAATCGCCGCAATCTGCGCGTCCTTGGTAAAGGGGTTTTCGACCTGGCTGTCCCGCGCCTCGATCTGGGTGCGCAGATGCGCCTCGTCGATCAGGCCGCCGCCCAGTTGGTTCATGCCGCTGACCAGTTCGGTTAGCGTGTTGGCAACAATGAAATCCTCGCCATGTTCCTTGAACGCTTCGACCGGGGCAGTGGCTTTTGACCCGGTCAGGACGCGCTGGAACAGCACCTCGCGCCAGCCACCCTCGGTCATGTCGGGGTTTTGTTCAGACCCCGACAGGGCGAATTCCTTCTTGATCACCTTCTGGGTCAACACAAACCAGCTATAGTCATACCCGGTTTTCAGGATTTCTTTCAGCGTGCCCAAAGTGTCAAACCCCGGCAGGCAAGGTGGTTTCATCCGATTGCCGCGCGCGTCGAACCACATGGAACTGGGGCCGGGCAGGATGCGAATGCCGTGCGAGGGCCAGATCGGGTTCCAGTTGCGCAGCCCTTCGGTGTAGTGCCACATCCGGTCGCCATTGATCACATGCCCTCCGGCCTTTTCGCTGATCGCGATCATGCGGCCATCCACATGGAACGGAACACCCGCCACCATGTCCTTCGGGGGCTCGCCCAGCCTGTCACGGGGCCAGTTCTTGCGCACCATCTCGAAATTGCCGCCGATCCCGCCCGAGGTGACGATGACCGAGGGCGCATAGACCTCGAACTCACCCACCTCATCCCGGTTGGTTTTGGCACCGTGCGGAGCGGTATCATCCGCCAGCACCTCGCCCGAGACGCCCTTGGCGCTGCCGTTCTGCATGATGATATGGCTAACCTGATGGCGGAATTTCAACTCGATCCGTCCGGCGCTGACATGGTCACGCACGCGGCGGATGAAGTGTTTCAGAACGCCCGGACCGGTGCCCCACGTGATGTGAAACCGGGGAACCGAGTTGCCGTGACCGTCCGCATAAGACCCGCCTCGCTCGGCCCATCCCACGATTGGAAACCAGCGCAGACCCATCTCGTGCAGCCATGGGCGCATTTCTCCGGCGGCGAATTCCACATAAGCCTCGGCCCATTTGCGCGGCCACGCGTCCTCGTCCCGGTCGAACTGCGCGCTGCCCATCCAGTCGCGCAAGGCCAGGTCGTGGCTGTCCTTGATCCCCATCCGACGTTGTTCGGGGGTATCGACCATGAACAGCCCACCAAGGCTCCAGAATGCCTGACCGCCCAGAAAACGCTCAGGCTCCTGATCCAGCAGGATTACCTTTTTACCCCGATCACCCAGTTCCGCTGCCGCAACCAATCCCGCCAGTCCGCCACCGACGACAACCGCATCTGCCGTGTTATTGGTCATGAACAGTCCTTTCAGCGTTGGCGAAACCAGACAAGGAAGGGGAACACGACCGCATACATCGTAATCCCATAGACAGCAGATGGCAGGGCCAGGGGGCTGAACCCGCTATCCGTGCCGGTGATCAGGGCCGCCAGCGTGATCCCCAGCGTCGAGTTCTGGATACCTGTTTCGACCGAGACAGTTTTACTCTCGGGCCATGACAGATTTGCGGCACGCGCGATCCCCAGCCCGATCAGCAAAAGCGCAACGTTCAGGGAAATCAAGCCCGCACCCATGATCCCGAGGTTATCGACAAAAAGCTGCCAGTTTCCGGCCAGCGCGGCGACGACGATCAGAACGAACAATACGGTTGCCAGCTTGGACAAACCGTTTTCGATCCGGTTTGCAAACCCAGTTGCAAACCTGCGAAGTCCCACGCCGATGGCCACGGGAAGTGTTGTGATCAGGAACATGGCAATGGCCAGACCGCTGATCGAAACCTCGGGCGCGTTTTCGCCCATGAAATGCGTGATGGACCATGCTGCAAGAACGGGTACCGTCAGGATCGACAGGATGCTGATCACCGCCGTCAGGCTGACCGACAGGGCCACGTCCCCCTTGGCCAGTTTGGTCAGGATGTTGCTGGTCACACCGCCGGGACAAAAGCTGAGCAGCATGAAACCGACCGCGATTTCAGGTGGCAGGCCGAACAGCTTGACGGTCGTGAACGCCGCGATGGGCAGAAGGACGACCTGACATGCCGCACCGATTGCAAAAGGGTATTTGCGGCTCAGCACACGCCGGAAATCCGCGATTTCAAGCCCGACGCCCAGCGACAGCATGATAATGGCCAGCGAGATCGGCAGGCCGACATTAATGAGTAGATCCAAGAACAACTCCTCCCCAAGTCGTTTCGGATCAGCCTATGCTAGCCTGAAAGCCGCAGGCAATACCGCCGTTAGGTCACTTGTAGCGGTCGACGAAGCGTCTCAGGATTTCTCCGGGTTGGGTGACGTCTGCGGCGTTGCAGATATCAATCAGACGTTGCGCGTCTTCAGGCGGGAAATAGCCGTGATGCTTGTAGATATTGATGCGCTGCTCGAAATCCTTTGCGTCCGCCTCGGGGTGGAACTGCGTGGCATAGACGTTCCGGCCCCAGCGGATCATCTGAAACGGGCAGGGGTCAGACGCAATAAGGTGCACGCAGCCGTCAGGCAGAGCTTGCACGGCTTCCTTGTGGCCGACAAAGGCGTCGAATTCCGGGGTCAACCCTGCTGTCAAAGGGTCTGATGCGCCGTCGTCGGTCAGTCGGCAGGATGATGGGCCAACCGGCTCGCCGAACTGGGCTTTGCTGACATCCCCGTCCAGATGCGCGGCCAGAACGCCCAGCCCATAGCAGCAGCCCATGAAGGGATGATCTTGCGCCGTGATCTGAGGCATCAGCCCCATTACCGCGCCTTCGATCTTTGCGTCCAACGCGGATTTTGTCTCGGGCTCGTCACTGACGCAGCCCGGGCCACCGCCGACGATGACGCCCGCATAGTCGGTGACATCCAGCCCCGCGGGCAGGTCTTCGCAATCCAGCCGAATGCGGTGGGTCTGCTCGGGCGACAGACCGGTCTTGTCCAGGATCGAGGCATATTCCGCGTCCGAGGCATCGGTTTCGGGACGCAGTTGGAGGATCAGAAAACGTTTCATGGGCTGGCTTTACCTGTCAAAGCGGCCAGAACACAAGGATGGCGGGGATCGAGACGGCGATGATCAGGATCTCAAGCG
Source organism: Ruegeria sp. N4 (assembly GCF_056531425.1). Classification (NCBI taxonomy): domain Bacteria; kingdom Pseudomonadati; phylum Pseudomonadota; class Alphaproteobacteria; order Rhodobacterales; family Roseobacteraceae; genus Ruegeria; species Ruegeria sp. N4. The sequence goes on along the minus strand of NZ_JBQFLT010000007.1, from coordinate 157,059 downwards.
GCAATCCCATGCGCCAATAGTCGCCAAACCGATACCCTCCGGGACCCAGAACCAGCGTATTGTTCTTGTGCCCAATCGGCGTCAGAAACGCGGCCGAGGCTGCCACGGCCACCGTCATCAGGAACGGATCCGGCGAAACGTCAAGCGTGCGGGCCATCTGGATACCGACCGGGGCGGCGACAATGGCAGTGGCTGTGTTGTTCAGAACGTCTGACAGTGTCATCGTCACAACCATCAGCACGGTCAGAATGGCCCAAGCGGGCAATCCGCCGGTCAATTGGATCAAGGCGTTGGCGATCAACTCGGTGCCGCCCGAGGTCTCCAAAGCGCTGCCCAGCGGGATCATCGAACCCAACAACACGACAACCGGCCATTCGATGTGATTATAGATGTCGCTGATGGGCATGATCTTGGTCAGGACATAGGCGATGACCACCAATCCCAAAGCGATAGGCAGATAGATCAGGCCGACACTGGCGGCCAGAACGGCGGCTGCGAACAGACCAATGGCGAGCCACGCCTTTTCATTCGCCGTCACGTTCAGGCCCCGTTGCGCCAGAGGCAGACAGCCCAGCCATTCGGTGACGTCGGCTCCCCGGTCGCGGGGGCAGAGCAGCAGAAGGATGTCACCGGCCTCGACTTCCGTCTTGCGGACCTGTTCTGTGATCCGGCGGCCTTGACGGGAAATACCCATCAGCACCGTGCTCTGCCGCCAGGCCAGCCCCAACCCTTGCGCGGTACGGCCCGTGACCCGGGCGCTTTCGGTGGCGACGACCTCGATAACCTCAAGCCCTTCGCCTTCGGCGGTCAGCACTTCTTGCCGCCGGGTATCCGAGAAATCCAGGTTCAGGGCAGCGCGGAACTCGTCCAGCGCCTCGGGGCGGGCTTCCAGAACCAGCGCGTCGCCTTCGGCCAGAGTCGCATGGGCAGATCGGCCATAGCGCCGCTTGCCGTCCCGGATCAGGCCGATGATGGCCACGTCGGATTTTTCGGCGGCTTCGTACAGCTCGCTGACGCGCTTGCCGATATGGGGCGATTCAGGCGGCAAGGTCAGTTCGGCGATATATTCGGCAAGGGTCTCGGACGCCTCTTCCTGCTTGCCCCGGTTGGGGATCAGTCGCCAGCCGACCAGAGATACAAAGGCCAGCCCGGCAATGGCGGCAATGCCACCGACCGGGGCGAAATCGAACATCCTGAAGGGCTCACCCAGCGTCTCGGCCCGGATCGAGGCGATGATGATATTGGGCGGCGTACCGATCAGCGTGGCCATCCCGCCCAGTATGGTCGCGAAACTTAGCGGCATCAGCGACAGGCCCACGGATCGCCCCGCCTTGCGTGCGGTCTGAATGTCCACCGGCATCAAAAGGGCCAGCGCGGCAACGTTGTTCATGAAGGCCGACAGGACCGCACCGATCCCGCCCATCAGTGCGATATGCGCCCCCAGACCGCGCGAGGCATCGACCAGAGTGCGCGTGATCAGGAACACGGCCCCGGACCGGACCAACCCGGCCGACACGACCAGCACGAGTGCGACGATGATCGTTGCCGGGTGCCCAAACCCCGCAAAAGCGTTGTCGACCGGCACCACGCCCAGCACGACGCCCACCATCAAGGCGGCAAAGGCCACAAGGTCATAGCGGAAACGCCCCCACAGCAGCAGTCCAAAAACAGTAATGAAAAGCGCAAAAAGAATGATTTGATCTGTCGTCATGGGCTCACCATACCCGCAAGGGGGCGTCTCGCAAGCCGGTCTCTTGATCCTGCCCCCCGCAAACGTCTATATGAGCGCCGAATACGCAAACACGATGACGAGGACGCATTATGGCAGGCCACTCCAAATGGGCCAATATCCAGCACCGCAAGGGACGTCAGGACGCCGCGCGGTCCAAACTGTTTTCCAAACTGTCGAAAGAGATCACCGTGGCCGCCAAGATGGGCGACCCTGATCCCGATAAGAACCCGCGCCTGCGTCTGGCGGTGAAAGAGGCCAAGTCGAACTCGGTCCCCAAGGACGTGATCGACCGCGCGATCAAGAAATCGGTCGCGGGTGAAGGCGACGATTACGAAGAAATCCGGTACGAGGGCTACGGCCCCAATGGCGTTGCTGTGATTGTCGAGACGATGACGGATAACCGCAACCGGACGGCCTCGACCGTGCGCTCGACGTTTTCGAAGAATGGCGGCAATCTGGGTGAGACCGGCTCGGTCGGGTTCATGTTCGACCGCAAGGGTGAGGTTGTCTATCAGGCGGACGCAGGCGACGCGGATACTATTTTCGAAGCCGCGATCGAGGCCGGGGCCGAAGATGTCGAAAGCTCGGAAGACGGTCACATCATCTGGTGTGCGGATACCGATTTGAACGATGTGTCCAACGCGCTGGAAGAGGCGCTGGGTGAATCCGAATCCACCAAGCTGGTCTGGAAACCTACAACCACAACCGAACTTGGTCTGGAAGACATGCAAAAGCTGATGAAGCTGGTCGATGCGCTGGAAGACGATGATGACGTGCAGCGCGTCACAACCAATTTCGAAGCGACTGATGAGGTCATGGCGCAGCTCTGACCCTTTCAACCCGATTGGTGTTGAGCCCGGCCAGTTTGGCCGGGCTTTTTTGTTTCGGGCATTTCACGTGATGCTTGGTCAAGGCCGGGGAACGCAATAGTCTGGGGGCCTGACAAAGCAACCGGGACGGGCGCGCAGGCTGGCTGCGTGGCTTGGGATTTCGACAAGAATGGCAAAAGACCCATCAGATCTGGCAAGGCGAAACGTTCCGGTTTTGGCCGGGCAGAGCATTTTGTCCCAGGTCGCCTGGACGCTGGGCAGCCCTTCGGTTGTTCTGCCATTTCTGGCGGTGTCTTTTGAACTGCCGATGTTCGTCGCCGGGGCGTTGGTCTCGGTCCGGATGGTTGGCAGCATGATTGCGGATTTTTTCCTGGCCCGAACCATTGCCGCCCAGACGCAGAAAAAGCGCGGAATCGCGATGACCGAGGTTGCGATCGGCGCCTGCCTGTTGATCGCCATAGCTGTGGCGGCGACGGGATTGGTGCCCCTGATCGCGGTTGCATTCATTTCGATCTTTTTCCTGATCGGCCTGTTCGATGAGATTCAGAACCTGATGTATACGGATCTGATCGGGGACCATGTGCAGTCCAAATCCCGAATGCTGATGCATTACCTGCAACTGGGCGCAGGCGGTCTGGGCGCAATTGGGCTGGCGCTGCTGGTCCACGAAATCACCAAGGACAACCCGCCCTTTTCCCGCCATTCTGCCGTTATTGCCGTTTCGGTCACGTTCTTCCTGCTGTCCGGCCTGTCGATCCTTGCCATGGCCGAGATTGGTCAGGCTACACAGGGCAAAGGCACTAAAAAATCGACATTGAAACTGTCGCTGAGGGCCAATATCCAATCCGTTCTCAGCATGTTTCAACATCAGTGGTTCCGGCGCTATCTGGTCATGCGGATGCCATTGGTGGTTGTCTCGCTATCTGTGCCCTTCTTCGCGTTGATCGCGGCTGAGGCGCATCACAGTTCGGCCAAAGGGCTGACGGCGATGATTGTGTCGTCGGCGTCGGGATACCTGGTCTCGGCCCCATTGTGGCAGATCGTGAACATGAAATCTCATCGCGCGGTCATGGTGGCCGGAACGCTGATGGTCGCGGCGACGGGGATCATCCTGCTGGGGTTTCACTATCTTGGTATCGATCACGAGGTTCATCTGCACGCGATTTCGCTGTTCATCGTCACGGTCGCAGTGACCGGGATCAGCAGCGCCCGCAAGCTGTACTTTCTGGACGTCGCGCCCAAAGAGCAGCGCGTTCAGGGGTCAGCCGCGATCAAAAGCATCGTGCGCTTGACTGCCGTCGCTGTATCCGCCGCCCTTGCAGGCGTTGCGCATTTGCACGAGGTTTCGCTGGCGGTCGCCTTCATCGTGTTGTGCAGTTTGATCGCCGCGGTGGCCTGTTACCGTGTGGTTTTGCCGAAAGAGGCACAGGTTGCGCCGGGCAGCGCAACCGGCACCTGATCCAAGATCGAGTTGCTTAGAAGAAGGAAGAAATCTCCTCCAGCGGCTTTTTCAACTTGGCCACCGCCGGAACCGTCGCACTGTCCGAAGGGTGCCCGACCGCAATGATCATCGTGGGCTTTTCCGAGGCCGGACGCTCCAAAGCATCATTGAGGAATTTCATGGGATTGGGCGTGTGCGTCAGGGTGGACAACCCCGCGTGGTGCAAGGCGGCCAGCAGAAAGCCAGTGGCGATGTTGACGCTTTCAGGGACGTAGTAGTTCTTGTAGCGCGTCCCGTCCTCGAACTCGCCCCAGCGCTGGGCGAACACCACGATCAGCCAGGGGGCGATGGTCAGGTGTTCTTTGACGGCGTTGGTGCCGATGGGTTCCAGCGCCTTGATCCACTCATCGCTTGCACCGCCATCGTAGAACCGGCGTTCTTCTTCTTCCGCCTCTTCCCGGATGCGCTGTTTCAGGGCGGGGTCGGAAATGGCCGCAAAATGCCAGGGTTGATGGTTCGCACCAGAGGGCGCGGAACCCGCTGTACGCAGGCAGGTCTCGATCACTTCTTTTTCAACCGGTCGATCTGTGAAGTCGCGGACCGAGTGGCGCTGCCGCATCTTGTCATAGAAGGCCTGCGCCGCCTTCTGCATCTGTGCGTCGGTAAAATCGCAGCGGTCGGGCAGGGGAATGGGATCATAGCTGAGCGCGTCGCGTGAAAACATGAGGTTACTCCGAAGGTTTCCCTTTTATCCGGCGGTCGGCGGCAGGGATCAAGGCTTTGGCAGCAGCGTGTTTGACGGCTCGGGTCAACGGGGCCAGCGCCGGGGCCAGAACGCGCCCAACCTGCCATGTCAGCGCAATGTCCAGCGGCGCGTCCGGGACAATCGGCTGCAAGCGCCCATCTGATATGGGGCCGCGCACAAGGGGTTCGGGGTTCATGCCCCAGCCGATCCCAGCAATTGCCGCATCGACGAACCCATGGGATGACGGCAAAAAGTGCGACGGCGGAGAAATGCGGCGACTGGCCCGCCCGGCAATCCACGCCTTTTGCAGCCCGTCCTTGCGATTGAACACAAGGTTGGGCGCCACGCTGAGGGATTCGGCATCGACACCGTCGCGAAACCAGCGTCGGATGAAGTCCGGGCTGGCAGTTGGCAGGTATCGCATGGCCCCAAGCTCGACCGCGTCGCAGCCCGTGACCGGCTGGCCGCCCACGGTGATCGCCGCGCTGACTTCGCCCCGGCGCAGCCACTCGGCGGAATGATCCTGATCGTCGATGACCAGATCGAACAGCAGGCCCATTGCGCTGGCCATGGCATCCACGAACCACGTGGCCAGAACATCAGCTGGAATCGCCACCCGCACCCGTGCCGGATCGGTGCCTTGATCCAGCGTGAGCTCGCGGGCCAGCTGCGCCTCTAGCAGCCCGATATCCTCGGCATATTGTGCGATGCGCAGGCCAGCCGGTGTGCCGGTGCAGGGTGTCCCCCGGTTGATCAGCGCCGCGCCGATGCGATCCTCCAGCGCCTTGATCCGTTGCGAGATCGCCGAAGGCGTCACCGCCAGCGCGTTTGCGGCCGCGTCAAAGCTGCCATGGCGCAGAATGGCGGACAAAGCCGACAGATGGTTGGGATCAAGTAGCATTAGCCAGATTTAATTCACTTCAGCATCTTTAATTTGATAGATCGCGCCGCGACCGCTAGTCAACGCCTCGCAACAGCAGGAGGCCCCATGTCGACAACCCTCATCGCCGGATTTGTGCTCAGCTTCAGCCTGATTCTTGCCATCGGGGCGCAAAACGCCTTCATCCTGCGGCAGGGTGTGCGGCGCGAGCATGTGTTTGTCCTGTGCCTGACCTGCGCGGTCTCTGACGCGATCCTGATTGCAGCGGGTGTGGCGGGGTTTGGTTCGTTGGCAAAGGCAATGCCCTGGTTCGAACCCGTCATGCGGTACGGCGGGGCCGCTTTTCTGACCTGGTACGGGCTGCGCAGCTTTCTGTCGGCCTGGCGAGGTGGCGCGGCATTGGAGGCGGCCAATGGCCAACGCACAAGCCTGCGCAGCGCGTTGCTGACAGTGTTGGCCTTCACCTGGCTGAATCCGCATGTTTATCTGGATACGGTTGTCCTGATCGGTTCGATCTCGGCGCAATATGACGACCGGCTGAGCTTTGCGGTCGGGGCCATTCTGTCCAGCTTTGTATTCTTCTTTTCCCTTGGCTACGGGGCCCGAATTCTGTCCCCGCTTTTTGCACGTCCCCGGGCCTGGCAGGTGCTGGATGTCCTTATCGGTCTGGTCATGCTGAGTATCGCTTTGAAACTTGTTATCGTGTGAAGGGTTGTTCCCGAGCGGGTTTCAGTGTTCAACCAAAGCCATGACCACCCTTGCCGTTTCATCCCGCCCGATCGCAGGCATGTTCTGGATGTTTTCCGCCGGGCTGTGCTTTGTTGTCATGACCGCGCTGGTGAAATCGCTCGGCTCGACGATGGACCCCATACAGGCGGCGTTCCTGCGCTATGCGCTGGGGCTTGTGTTTCTGCTGCCCGCCTTGCGATCCATCCTGGCCACCCGTCTCAGCAAACGTGATCTGACGCTGTTCGGGCTACGTGGCGTGATCCATGCAGGCGCAGTGATGCTGTGGTTTTATGCGATGACCCAGATCCCATTGGCCGAAGTTACCGCAATGAACTACATGACGCCGGTTTACGTCACCCTTGGGGCTGCGCTGTTTTTGGGCGAAAAACTAGCGTTTCGCCGGATCGCTGCCATTCTGGTCGCGGTGGTGGGCGTGCTCATCATCCTGCGCCCCGGATTCCGAGAGGTCTCGACCGGGCACATAGCAATGATCGGAACGGCACTGACGCTGGGCGGGTCTTACTTGTTGGCCAAGCTGCTTGTGCGCGATATCCCGCCCTCGGTCGTGGTGGCGCATTTGTCGATCTGGACGACGCTGGCTTTGATCCCTTTCGCCATTGCGGTCTGGAGCGCGCCCAGCTTGCGCGACATCGGTGTTCTGTTCCTGATCGCCACTTTTGCCACCGCCGGGCATTATTTCATGACGCTTGCCTTGCAGGCGGCCCCGGTTGCGGTGACGCAGCCGGTAACGTTCCTGCAACTGATCTGGGCGACCTTGCTGGGCGCCGCTGTGTTTCACGAAGGCGTTGACGTGTGGGTGGTGGCTGGTGGTACGTTGATCCTTGCGGCGGTCAGTTTCATTTCCTGGCGCGAACTGGTGCTGAACCGCCGTGACGTGACCCCACCCAGCATCGCGATCAAGCTGTAACCCGGCGTGGCTTCGTTATTGATTGACGAGTCAATAAAAACGCCCTAGCTTTGGCGTGTAGCGCCAGTTCAGGGGGTAGGGATGCCGAAAGTCGGAATGGAACCAATCCGTCGCGATGCGATTGTCCGTGCCACGATCGCCGAGCTTGGCGTGAAGAAATCCCTGGACGTCACGGTCAGCCAGATCGCCAAACGGGCGGGCATGTCCAGCGCGCTTGCTCATCACTATTTCGGCGGCAAGGACCAGATCTTTCTGGCGGCCATGCGTCAGATTCTGTCAGATTTCGGGGCCGAGGCGCGGGCCGAGCTTAAAGCTGCCGCCCCGACCGAGCGCGCGCAGGCCATTATCCGCGCCTGTTTTGCCCCTTCGTGTTTCTCGCCGGATGTGATCGCCGCCTGGATGACATTCTACGTTCTCGCGCAGACCAATGATGATGCGCTGCGGTTGTGGAAGATCTATCAGGCGCGGATCCGGTCGAACCTGATCGTCGGGCTGCGCCCCTTGCTCGACGATCCGGTGGCTGCTGCGGAAGACATGACCGCGCTGATCGACGGGCTGTATATCCGCGCGGCGCTCAGCGCGCCCGAAGACCCGCAACTGGCCGTGAACCATGCGATGCGTGTTCTCAACACTCTGCTCGAGGCTGAAAAATGACAAACCCGAACATTCTGATCCTGATGGTGGATCAGCTGAACGGAACCCTCTTTCCCGATGGTCCCGCGGACTGGCTTCATGCACCGAACCTGAAAAAGCTGGCCGAGCGTTCGACCCGATTTTTCAATGCGTATACGGCATCGCCGCTTTGCGCGCCGGGGCGGGCGAGCTTCATGTCCGGTCAGTTACCCTCGCGCACGGGGGTCTATGACAACGCCGCTGAGTTTCGCAGCGATATCCCCACCTATGCGCACCACCTGCGCCGGGCGGGCTATTACACCTGCCTGTCAGGCAAGATGCATTTCGTCGGTCCCGACCAGTTGCACGGGTTCGAGGATCGCCTGACCACCGACATCTACCCCGCCGATTTCGGCTGGACCCCTGATTATCGCAAACCGGGCGAACGCATCGACTGGTGGTACCACAACATGGGCTCGGTCACGGGCGCGGGCGCGGCCGAAATCTCGAACCAGATGGAATATGACGATGAGGTCGCCTACAACGCCAAGGCCAAGCTGTATGATCTGGCCCGTGGCAAGGATGACCGCCCTTGGTGCGTGACCGTCAGCTTTACCCATCCGCACGATCCGTATGTGGCGCGCCGGAAATACTGGGACCTTTATGAGGATTGCGAGCACCTGCTGCCCGAAGTCGCAGACCTTGGCTATGACAATCAGGACCCGCATTCGCAGCGCATTTTCGATGCCAATGACTGGCGCAGCTTTGACATTACCGAAGACGACATCCGCAAGTCCCGCCGCGCCTATTTCGCCAACATCTCGTATCTGGACGACAAGATCGGCGAAATCCTTGAGGTACTGGAAAGCACCCGGCAAGAGGCGATCATCCTCTTTGTCTCGGATCACGGTGATATGCTGGGCGAGCGTGGTCTTTGGTTCAAGATGACCTTCTTCGAAGGTTCGTCCCGCGTGCCGCTGATGATTTCAGCGCCGGACCTGCCTGCAGGGCGGATCGACGCGCCGGTTTCGACCATCGACGTCACGCCGACCTTAGGCGCGCTGGCAGGTGTGGATATGGCCGAGATCGCCCCTTGGACCGATGGCGAAAACCTTGTGCCGCTGGCGCAGGGCGAGGAACGCACCACACCGGTTGCAATGGAATACGCGGCCGAGGCGTCTTATGCGCCGCTGGTGTCTCTGCGCTATGGCAAATGGAAATACAACCGCTGCGCGTTGGACCCGGACCAACTGTTCGATCTGGAAAACGACCCGCAGGAATTGACAAATCTGGCGGGCAATCCGGAACACGCAGGCACGTTGCAAACCCTGCGCGCCAAATCCGAGGCACGCTGGGATCTGGACCGGTTCGATGCTGATGTCCGCGCCAGTCAGGCCCGCCGCTGGGTGGTTTACGAGGCGCTGCGGCAGGGCGGCTATTACCCCTGGGATTACCAGCCGCTGCAAAAGGCCTCGGAACGCTACATGCGCAACCACATGGATCTGAACATCGTCGAGGAAAGCCAGCGCTTCCCGCGCGGCGAATAACCTCTTCATCTTTTTGAAAATACTCCCGCCGGAGGCGAATAGATTATGCGACGGATAATCTGGGCTGGCGGGCAAAGGAGACCCGAAAATGGAAGCTGATTTCGTCATTGTGGGTGCCGGTTCCGCCGGTTGCGCGATGGCCTATCGCCTGAGCGAGGCCGGGGCCTCGGTTCTGGTGATCGAACATGGCGGCACGGATGCCGGACCGTTCATCCAGATGCCTGCCGCGCTGAGCTACCCGATGAATATGTCGCGTTATGACTGGGGCTTTAGCTCGGAACCCGAGCCACATCTGAACAACCGCCGCCTGGCTTGCCCGCGAGGCAAGGTGATTGGCGGCTCATCCTCGATCAACGGCATGGTCTATGTGCGCGGCCATGCGCGCGACTTTGACACCTGGGCGGAAATGGGGGCCGATGGTTGGTCCTATGCCGATGTGCTGCCCTATTACAAACGGATGGAGACCTGGCACGATGGCGGCCATGGGGGCGATCCCGAATGGCGCGGTACGGATGGTCCGCTGCATGTCTCGCGCGGCCCTCGCGAAAATCCGCTGTTCCAGGCTTTCGTCGATGCAGGTCGGCAAGCGGGATACCAAGTCACGGGCGACTATAATGGCGAAAAGCAAGAAGGCTTTGGCCCGATGGAGCAGACCGTCTGGAAAGGGCGGCGCTGGTCGGCGGCGAATGCTTATCTGCGGCCTGCGCTCAAACGGGACAATTGCGAAATCATCCGCGGTCTGGCGGCGCGTGTGGTGATGGAAAACGGGCGCGCCACCGGTGTCGAGCTGGTGCGCGGGGGAAAGACCGAAATTATCCGCGCCCGGCGCGAAGTGGTTCTGGCCGCATCGTCGATCAACTCTCCCAAACTGCTGATGCTGTCGGGGATCGGCCCTGCGGCCCATCTGGCCGAGCATGGGATCGATGTTGTCGCGGATCGCCCCGGCGTGGGTGCGAACCTTCAGGATCATTTGGAGCTTTATATCCAGCAGGCCTCGCTGCAGCCGATCACGCTGTACAAGCATTGGAATCTGATCAGCAAAGGGTTGATCGGGGCGCAGTGGCTGTTCACCAAAACCGGGCTTGGTGCCTCGAACCAGTTCGAAAGCGCGGCCTTTGTCCGGTCGAAACCGGGTGTGGAATATCCCGATATTCAGTATCACTTCCTGCCCATGGCAGTGCGCTATGACGGTCAGGCGGCGGCCGAGGGGCATGGGTTCCAGGCGCATGTCGGTCCGATGCGCTCACCCTCGCGCGGGGCAGTCACCTTGCGGTCGAACAGGCCCGAGGATGCGCCTGTAATCCGGTTCAATTACATGAGCCACGAAGAGGATTGGGAGGATTTCCGGACCTGCATCCGTCTGACCCGCGAAATCTTTGGTCAGGATGCCTTCAAACCCTATGCGGGGAAAGAGATTCAGCCGGGCGCAGATGTTCAAAGTGATGAGGAGTTGAACGGCTTCATCGCGGAACATGCCGAAAGCGCCTATCACCCCTGCGGCACCTGTCGGATGGGGCGGGCGGACGACAAGATGTCCGTTGTCGATCCCGAAGGTCGTGTCATCGGTGTGGACGGTTTGCGCGTTGCCGACAGCTCGGTTTTCCCGCAGATCACAAACGGCAACCTGAATGCGCCGTCGATCATGGTGGGCGAGAAAGTCTCGGACCACCTGCTGGGCAAAGACGCGTTGCCAAAGGCCAATGATCGCCCTTGGATTCACCCGCAATGGGCCATTGCGCAGCGGTGATTTGATCCGCGTCAAAGCGGGGTGGGGCAGCGTCCGGTAGATGTGACTCGCAATGACATAATTCAGGAGCGAACAGGAATGTCCCACACCCCGCATGAACTGGCCGAAGAGTTTCCGGACAAGGTCGAATTGATGAGCCAGCTCAAGCAATCGGACGCGCATTTCGCCCGGCTGGCCGAGGAATATCACGAGATCAATCGCGTCGTGCATCGGGCCGAGACCAATATCGAGCCGATGGAAGATCTGGCTGAGGGTGAGATGCGCAAGAAGCGCGCGGCCCTGAAAGACGAGATCTGGGCGATTCTGTCAAAAGCCTGAGCCATGTGGCGGGGGCTCTGCCCCCGTCGCGACAGGCCGCGACTCCCCCGGGATATTTTCAGCCAGGTGAAGTTCAGGTGACCTGATAGGGCAGGGTGCCGCGGGTATGGGTGTCGATGGTGAGGCGCCGTTCCAACGGCGGGACCGAGCGCTGGTGGCAGGTTTGCCGCTCGCAGATGCGGCAGGAAATGCCGATGGGCTCGTAAGCGCTGGCGTTGTTGATGTCGAGGTTGTCGGCATAGACTAGGGCTTGGGCGTGGCGCACCTCGCACCCTAATGCAATGGCATAGCGGCGGACGGGCGCGCCATAAGATCCGCCCGATTTCGAAACATCTGTGGCCAAGGAGATATAGCGGACGCCATCCGGCGTTTCCGCAAGTTGCAACAGGAAGTGACCGGGTGTCTCAAACGCGCGGTGAACGTTCCACAGGGGGCAGGCACCGCCGAAACGCGCAAATTGCAGCCGCGTGGCCGAGTGGCGTTTGGTGATTGTTCCGGCCTGATCGACGCGTACGAAGAAGAACGGGATGCCCTTTGCGCCGGGTCTTTGAAGTGTGGACAGGCGGTGGGCGATTTGTTCGATTGATGCCCCGAACCGGGTGCTGAGCAATTCCAGATCGTGCCGGTAATCCTGTGCGGCGGCCAGAAATTTGGCATAGGGCATCAGGGACGCGCCTGCAAAGTAATTGGCTAGTCCGATTTTGGCGATCGAGCGCGCCTCCTCGCTTTGGAATTTGGCGAAATCCAGTGTGGCTTCGAGGAGCTTGTCCTGGCTGATCAGAGCCACTTGCAGCAGCAGTTGAAAAACTTGCGTCTGTGGTGCGGTCCGTGAGGACAGGCGCAACGTTTTGCTTTCGGCGTCGTAGACGCGCAGGTCCTCGATATCGGAAAAGACGACCTGAATGCCGCGCTCGGACAGGCTGCTGAGGGCTGCTTCTCGTATGCCGCCCGGCTCTTCTGCGCGGTTGGCGAACAGTTCGGCTGCGCGGTCGACGGCGTCGATATAGTTGTCGCAATAATGGAAGAAATCCCGCACCTCTTCCCAGGGGCTGGCCTGTGTGCTGGCATCCTCGCGCCCCAATGCTTCGTCCAGCGATGCCAGACGTTCGTGGGTCTGGCGGTAAGTACGGTGCAGTTCGATAAAGGCGCGGGCCAGAGCGGGGGCGTTCGAAGCCGTCAGGCGAAGATCGGCCAGCGGCGGGACCGCGTCGGCAAAGACCGGATCGGCCAGCGCCTCGCGCATGTCCGAGACGAGGCGTTCGCTGTCACCGGTGCTAAGCTCGGTGACGTCCATGCCAAATTCCTGCGCAAGCGCCAGAACCACCGTGGTCGAGATCGGACGGTTATTATTCTCCATCTGATTGAGGTAGGGTAGTGAGACGCCCAGCTTTGCGGCGAATTCCCGTTGTGTCAGGGACAGTCGTGTGCGCATCTCGCGTAGTTTTGCACCGGCGTAGAGTTTCTGGGTGGGCATGGAGTGCCTTTGCAACTTTACTTTTGTTGCAGGCTAACTTTGCAAACCCACAATGGCAAGCGATGTTAAAGGCCCAATTGCCGCTCGCGCCAGATCACGGTGCAAATCGCGCAGATGGCCAGGATGGCGGTGGTCAACATCAGCCAAAGCAGAGGCATAGCGCCCGATTCCACGGTCAGCAATGCGCCGGCTATCGCGCTCAGGCCCGCGCCGCCGCCCAGCATGATCGCCCCGCTGAGGCCCGAGGCCGTGGCCGCCAGATGCGGGCGCACGGACAGGGCGCCGGATGTGGCGTTTGGGATGGTCATGCCGTTGCCAATGCCGACAAAGGTCATGAAGCTGAAAAAGCTAAGCGCAGTTCCCATCCCGGTCAGGAAAATGACTGCAGAAATGGCGACGCCGGTTGCGTTCAGAATGCTGCCCCACAGAACCATGCGGTTGACGCCAAAGCGGACGGAAAACCGACCGCTGAGGAAATTGCCGAGGAAATACCCGACGGCAGGCGCGCCAAAGTAAATGCCGACCTCGGCCGCGCTCAGGCCAAAAACCTCGGTTCCGATGAAGGGTGCGCCACCGAGATAGGCAAAGAATGCGCCCGACGAAAACGCTGAAGACAGCGAATAGCCCCAGAAGCGGGGGGATTTCAGAAGCTCGGGGTATTCGCGGAATTGCTGGATCAGGGTTTTGCCGCTTTTGGCCGAGGTCTCGCCGAAGTCCACATATGTCAAAAGAAGCGTCAGTGCGCCTAAGGCAAATGGGAGCCAGAAATTGGCCTTCCAGCCGAAGGTCTCTTGGAGCAATCCGCCAATGGCGGGGCCGATCATCGGAACCACCGCCATGCCCATTGTGACATAGCCGATCATCGATGCGGCTTGGTCCTGATCGTATAGATCCCGCACGGCTGCCCGGCTGAGGACCATGCCGACAACAACCACCGCCTGACACATGCGGAAGGCCAGAAATATCTCGGCAGTTGGAGCGAAAATACAGCCCAGCGTGGCCAGCAGGAACAGCGACAGCCCCCACAGAAGAACCGGTCTGCGCCCCGCCTTGTCAGCCAGCGGGCCAAGGAGGATTTGCAGGACAGCGTTCACCAGCAGGTACAGCGCGATGGACAATTGCATGACCTTGTAATCGGTCTCGAAATGCAGTGCCATGTTCGGCAGGCTGGGCAGAAACAGGTTCATGCTGAGCGCGGCGAGGCCAGACAGCAAGACAAGTGTGCCGATCTTTGGGGGTGTGCGGCGGGCCGGTGATGTTCTGAACTGCATAGTTCACATGTATAGCTGCGGTTCCGAGGAATGCCAGACGGGCGCTGCCGCTACGTCAGTAATTTGCACTTTTACAGTTTTCCAGAATGTAGTTGCCAAAACTTTGCAAATTTGCCGAAAAGGGCTTTGGTCGGATCACAACTGCATATACTGTCCGTCCAAATTTAATAGGGGATACGCGCCATGAAAGACATCCTTTCCGAGCTTGAAGACCGTCGCGAAGCCGCCCGTTTGGGTGGTGGGCAAAAGCGAATTGATGCACAGCACGGGCGTGGCAAACTGACCGCGCGCGAGCGGATCGAACTGTTGCTGGATGAAGGCAGCTTTGAAGAGTTCGACATGTTTGTCAGCCATCGCTGCACAGATTTTGGGATGGATAAACAAAAGCCTGCCGGTGACGGTGTGGTGACCGGCTGGGGCACGATCAATGGCCGTATGGTCTATGTGTTCAGCCAGGATTTCACCGTGTTCGGCGGCTCTCTGTCAGAAACGCACGCTCAGAAGATCTGCAAGATCATGGATATGGCGGTGCAGAACGGCGCGCCGATCATCGGCATCAACGATTCGGGCGGTGCGCGAATCCAGGAAGGCGTTGCCTCGCTTGCCGGTTACGCCGAAGTGTTCCAGCGCAACATTACGGCCTCGGGCGTGGTGCCGCAGATCAGCGTGATCATGGGCCCCTGTGCCGGTGGCGCGGTGTACAGCCCGGCGATGACGGACTTTATCTTTATGGTAAAGGACTCGTCCTACATGTTCGTGACCGGCCCCGACGTGGTGAAGACCGTCACCAACGAGGTTGTGACAGCCGAGGAACTGGGTGGCGCATCGACCCATACCAAGAAATCGTCTGTCGCGGACGGCGCGTTCGAAAACGATGTCGAAGCACTGGCCGAGGTGCGCCGGCTGGTCGACTTCCTGCCGCTCAACAACCGCGAGAAGCCGCCGGTTCGCCCGTTCTTTGATGAACCGGACCGCGTCGAGAAATCGCTGGACACGTTGGTGCCGGACAATCCGAACACGCCCTATGACATGAAAGAGCTGATCACCAAGATCGCGGATGAGGGTGACTTCTACGAAATTCAG
This sequence comes from Ruegeria sp. N4, assembly GCF_056531425.1. Lineage (NCBI taxonomy): Bacteria > Pseudomonadati > Pseudomonadota > Alphaproteobacteria > Rhodobacterales > Roseobacteraceae > Ruegeria > Ruegeria sp. N4. Next base: position 141,722 of record NZ_JBQFLT010000007.1, on the reverse strand, counting down.
GAAGATTTCGCCAAGAACATCATCACCGGTTTCATCCGCCTCGAAGGGCAGACGGTCGGCGTTGTGGCCAACCAGCCGATGGTTCTGGCCGGGTGTCTGGACATTGATAGCTCGCGCAAGGCCGCGCGGTTCGTGCGCTTCTGCGACTGTTTCGAGATCCCGATCCTGACTCTGGTCGACGTGCCGGGCTTCCTTCCCGGGACGCAGCAGGAATATAGCGGCGTCATCAAGCACGGGGCCAAGCTGCTGTACGCGTATGGCGAAGCAACCGTGCCGAAGGTCACCGTGATCACCCGCAAGGCCTATGGCGGTGCTTATGTTGTTATGGCGTCCAAGCACCTGCGCGGCGATTTCAACTATGCCTGGCCCACCGCTGAAATCGCCGTGATGGGCGCCAAGGGCGCGACCGAGATCATCCATCGCGCCGATCTGGACGATGCCGAAAAGACGGCGCAGCATGTGGCGGACTACGAAGACCGCTTTGCGAATCCGTTCGTGGCGGCCGAGCGTGGCTTTGTCGATGAGGTGATCATGCCGCAATCGACCCGTCGCCGGGTGTCGCGCGCATTCGCCAGCCTGCGCGGCAAGCAGCTGAAGAACCCGTGGAAAAAGCACGACAATATTCCGTTGTAAGCCTACGGGGTGGGGCAACCCACCCCATCCGGCCCTTGGCCGGGTAACGCGAAAAACAGGTCAGAACTCACCGCCAAATGAGGCAGGTTTGACAATAGCCGATAAATAGTTAAATGATCCGTCCCACCAGACATAGAACCGCGCAGGCCAACAGCACTGCGCGCGCGACTCCGGAAGGAGGAGCCTGCCGTCGGTGGGTCCGGGGTCGCGCCATTGGTCTGGTCTTGTCCGTTCTTGGCACCGCAACCTTTGCGCAATCCGACGTAACCTTGCCGGTACCGTCAGGGCAGCCGGTGCACCTGAACGATGTCTTGCTGGACAATAACCCCGGAGAGCTGTGGGTGCGGTTCCGGTTCATCGCTCCGAAGATCGGCGCGACGGTGGGACGGATCGGATATGATGTGGCATCGCAGGACATGGCGCATCTGTGCCAGACGCTGGCGGTGGCCTATGTTGCGCAGCATGAATTGGACCCGGCGCTGGTGATCATTTCGCTGGCCGATCGCCCGATTGAGTTCGGCAACACGGCACCGGATGCCACGCAATTCTTCGAAGCCTACAGGCTGGAATCGTCAGATTGCATCTGGGAGGGGCTTTGATCATGTCCTTCGGGTTTCGCGACCTCAGCGCGCCGCAGGCCAAAGCTGCCATATTCGGGGTGCGCCGCATGAAAGCGCCCCATAAAGGCTGTGTTATTTCCCGTCTCGGTGCTACCCGGGGCACGGAGGTAACGACATGCTGAAACATCGTGGATTCCCCGGACGTCTGGCCGGGACAGATTTTCAATTCACCATCCGCCGCGCCAACCCCAAGGGCGTGACGCCGATCACACGGCGCGAGCGGTTTCGGGATCGCAAACCGGCGGACCGGCGGGCTGATGCGGCGTTCATGGAAGCGCTGTGGCACCATTTCGGAGATCAGCCGTTTGAACGCGGCAACCTGGATGCAGGCCGATTAAGCTGGCTGTTCGGGCGCGAGGTTGTTCCGGCGGAAGATCCGTTTGATCCGGCAAGCTATGATGCGCTGCTGGTGATCGACCCGGATGCGGCGCGTGCGTCGTTCCCTGATCTGTTTGGAGCGGCCTGATCATGCAGAGGCCGATGCCGCATAATCTCGTCCGGTGTGGCAAGACCCCGCCCAGAAATGGGCGAGGCCGATTTGCGGTATCAGAAGTTCAGCTGGGCGGCGACTTGTACCCGGCTGCCATCGAAGGTGTCGCCGGAATTCACGTCATTCCGCTCACCGTAGATGTACTCGGCGCTGAGCGTCAGGTTGTCGGTGGCCTTGTAGAAGGCGTTGACGTGGATCGTCTCAAGTTCGGTGAAGGCCAGATCGCCGGTCGAGGTGGGGAGGTCGTAATCCTCGCGACCGTAGGCGATGCCGACATTCCACTTCGGGCTCAGATCCTGCCGGAACTCTATCGTGTAGCCGTCGACATCGTTGGCCTGCCCGCCGACGATTGGATCACCAAGGCCGATCAGGTAGGGGCCAAGCGCTTCGCCGGTCACGTAGTTGACTTGGAACAAGCCGCCCTGCCAAGGACGGATCGAACCGGACAGTGTAAAGCCGGTCTGATCCACCTCGACGCTACCGGACTCAGCCTTGCCGTAGAGCGCCGACGCACGCGCGATGTACTTGCCATCATTGTACTCCACCGCACCGGTCAGAACCGGATCGTCCGAGTTCGAGCCGCCTACGTTCTCTTCAACAGACACTGCGAAAGTAGTGTTCGCGCCAATGGTGTTCGTGTAGCGCACTTGGGGTACGCGAGCGAACGGAATACCAACCGGACCGTTGAATTCGACCGAGGTAGGATAGGTGTCCAGCGGCTGGAAGTTTGTCCAGTACTGACCGATGAGCCAATGATCACCAATGGTGATGTTCGCGTGACGCAGGCGAAGCTCAGCAGCGCCGCCACTGGCAAACAAGTCCAGTTCCAACTGACCTCCGATTTCGCCGATGCTGGTGGGGGTGCTTGTCCGCAAGCCGATGCGCGATTGGCGGATCGTGGCGCCAAACGTCCCATCAGTAGCCGCAGAAGGCTCACCGATGACGTTCACAAAAGCTGTGTCCCCCTGATCGAATTCGAAATCATAGAAGAAGTCGGCTTTGACGTATCCATAGACGTCCAGAGTGGTGTTTCCGATTCTGAAGTCGCCGTTGGCGGGGCCGGACTTGTTGGCCTCGAGCGCTTCGACCCGGGCGCGCAGCGCATCGAGTTCGGCCTGCGAGGCGTCCTGGGCAAAAGCAACCGTGCCGGTCACACAAAGCGCAGAGGCAGCAAGCAGGATTGCCTTGGTTCGTATGGTCTTCATGTAGGTGTTTCCTTGTGTGCGAGTGTGCGCTCGCACCGTTTCACGCAGTTGTTAGTGAAGGAAATCACGAGAATGGGATCGAAAAGCCCAAACTTCTCAAGCAATTGTGCTTTGGTTGCGGAAAATTCTCACGTCAAGGTGAACAGATCGGTCAACCCTGTGAATCCGAACGTGTTTCTGCACGGCGGCGAGTCATTGGATTGTGATGCTGCGTGTGCGAATAGTCTCAGCCAGAGAGAAAAATGTAACAGCAATGTGACTGCTGATCTCGTGCATGTGGCTGGAATGTCAGAAAACCGGATCGGCACGATTTTGCGCGGATTTTCGCCGGATGGGCAATTTCCAGCCGGAATCTCGCTTGGAAACAATACTTTGTTTGCGGCCATGATTGTGGCGTGCAACCTGTTCAAGCCGTGCGGCTCTACTTTGCCTGCGCCGCACATGCACCTACTATTCCGTACCCCTTCCTTCCGCGGGCAGGCTTGTGTTCTCCACATAGTCCTGTCCGCGTTTTTCTTTGCGCAGCCTGTAGGCGTAAAGCGGCATAAATCTGCGCAAAACGCGGAAATTCCGCGTCTGATATTGAATAACAAGGCCCAAAACCGGCATCTGCCCTCAAAGCTATCGAGACGACAAAAAGGGCAGACATCATGCGACTCTCACGTTTCTTCCTTGTTGCGGCAACCTGTGCGGGCCTTGCCGCGTGCGGCGACACAACCGGCGAACAGGCCATCCTGGGCGGCGGTGCAGGGGCAGTTGGCGCTGCCGTGCTCAGCGCCGATCCGCTGTTCGGGGCCGCAGTGGGCGCCGCGGGCAACGTGCTCTACTGCAAAACGCAGAACACCTGCCGCTAACCTGAAATTCCCGGGGCGCGTTTCGTCGCCCCGTCCGTCATCGCGCATCACGCCGTCGTGGGGGTCATTCCCTGCGGCGGCGTTGTGCGTTTCCAGAACACCAAGCCAAAGGACGTTCCATGTTCAATAAGATCCTGATCGCCAACCGGGGCGAGATCGCCTGCCGGGTTATCAAGACCGCCCGTAAGATGGGTATCGGCACTGTCGCCATCTTTTCGGACGCAGACAAAAACGCGTTGCATGTGTCGATGGCCGACGAATCCGTGCATATCGGCCCGCCCCCTGCGAACCAGTCCTATATCGTGATCGACAAGGTCATGGACGCCATCCGCCAAAGCGGCGCGCAGGCGGTGCACCCCGGCTATGGCTTCTTGTCGGAAAACGCCAAATTCGCCGAGGCGCTTGAGGCCGAAGGTGTTGCCTTCGTCGGCCCCCCGAAAGGCGCGATTGAGGCGATGGGTGACAAGATCACCTCGAAAAAAATCGCTCAGGACGCCGGTGTTTCCACGGTTCCCGGCTACATGGGCCTGATCGAAGACGCGGAAGAAGCGGTCAAGATCTCGAACGAGATCGGCTATCCGGTGATGATCAAGGCCAGCGCCGGTGGCGGTGGTAAAGGCATGCGGATCGCGTGGAACGACGAAGAAGCACGCGAAGGTTTCCAGTCGTCCAAGAACGAAGCCGCGAACTCGTTCGGCGATGACCGGATTTTCATCGAGAAATTCGTCACCCAGCCGCGTCACATCGAGATTCAGGTTCTGTGCGACAGCCACGGCAACGGCATCTATCTGGGCGAACGCGAATGCTCGATCCAGCGCCGGAACCAGAAAGTGGTGGAAGAAGCGCCGTCGCCATTCCTGGACGAAGCGACCCGCAAGGCGATGGGGGAACAGGCCGTGGCCCTGGCCAAGGCCGTGGGTTATGCCAGCGCCGGTACGGTTGAATTCATCGTTGATGGTCAGAAGAACTTCTACTTCCTTGAAATGAACACCCGCTTGCAGGTGGAACACCCGGTGACCGAGCTGATCACCGGCGTCGATCTGGTCGAGCAGATGATTCGTGTTGCAGCCGGTGAGCCTCTGTCGATCACGCAGGATGACGTGACCCTGACCGGTTGGGCCATCGAAAACCGCCTGTATGCGGAAGACCCCTATCGCAACTTCCTGCCCTCGATTGGGCGTCTGACCCGCTATCGCCCGCCGCAAGAGGTCGCGGCTGGCCCGATGCAGGTGAACGGCAAATGGCAGGGCGAGGCACCTGAAGGTGAGGCCGCAGTGCGTAACGATACCGGCGTCTATGAAGGCGGCGAGATCAGCATGTATTACGACCCGATGATCGCCAAACTGTGCACCTGGGCCTCGACCCGTGAGGCCGCGATTGAGGCGATGCGCGTGGCGCTGGACAGCTTTGAGGTCGAAGGTATCGGCCACAACCTGCCGTTCCTGTCCGCCGTGATGGATCACCCGAAATTCATCAGCGGCGACATGACCACCGCCTTCATCGCCGAGGAATATCCCGAAGGGTTCGAAGGTGTCACTCTGCCCGAGGATGATCTGCGCCGGATCGCAGCCTCTTGCGCCGCGATGCATCGCGTTGCTGAAATTCGCCGCACCCGCGTATCGGGCCGGATGGACAACCATGAACGCAAGGTTGGCAAGCGCTGGGTCGTCTCGCTGGAAGGTCACGAGTTCGCTGTTCAAGTCAACGCCGACAAAGAAGGCGCGACGGTCAAGTTCGAAGATGGCTTGACCCTGCGTGTGGCCTCTGACTGGACACCGGGCGACCAACTGGCCGTTCTGGATGTCGATGGCAGCCCGCTGGTTCTGAAGGTTGGCAAGATCTCGGGCGGGTTCCGCGTGCGCAACCGGGGTGCTGACCTGAAAGTACAGGTGCGCCGTCCGCGTCAGGCGGAACTGGCCAAGCTGATGCCGGAAAAACTGCCGCCGGATACCTCGAAAATGCTGCTCTGCCCGATGCCCGGCCTGATCGTGAAGGTCGATGTCGAGGTGGGTCAGGAAGTGCAGGAAGGTCAGGCGCTGTGCACCGTCGAGGCGATGAAGATGGAAAACATCCTGCGCGCCGAGAAGAAAGGTGTGGTCGCCAAGATCAACGCAGGCCCCGGCGATAGCCTTGCCGTGGACGATGTGATCATCGAGTTCGAGTGATCATGACCGCGCTTTTGTCATATCGCACTGGGTTCCCGGCGTTCAGCGCCGGGGCCTTGGTGCGTGGCGAAAGCGCTCAGCCACCCTCGCGCCGTTCGCGGATTTCGCGTTCGCGCAGGGGGGTTTTGTCGATGGACCGGCCAATCTCGCGCACGCTCCACGGGCTGGGTTTGCGCAGTTTGACCACGCCGTCCTTGTCGACAAACACCATCTGGAACCCACGCGGGCGCAGTTGCGACCGGATCGGGGATCGGGCCGACGGATCGGTGTCGGTCAGGACCACCACATCGCGGTCCCGCATGGCCACTTCCCCCTCAAGCAGCATGTCAACCTGTTGCTGGAACCGGGGGTCGGCTGGTGTGTCTGCGAAGACGATTATGGGCCGGTGGGTCCACAGAAATTCAGACAATTCACTGTCGCCGACCGGGCGGACAAATTCATCATCAGCAGGTGCAGACCCGTCAGCGGCCATCGCGGCCAGCGGGATTAGTGCCGAGAAAACAAGGGCAAGCGTTCTGTTCATGGGGCCTCCTGTCCCGTTGAATATAGCCTCTGCGCGCGCGAATGCGACTGACGAAATGCACATGATGCTCAATTTGTCGCGCGTTGCCCCGGCCGATTGGATGCTGATCAACCATACGCACGGATTGCAGCCATCTGCGATCCGAATTGACAAGAGGACCCCTCAATGACCGACACAAAGGATTGGCGCGCGCTGGCCGAGAAAGAGCTGCGCGGACGGCCATTGGACGATCTGACCAAGGAAACGCTGGAAGGCATCGACGTCAAACCGCTTTATACGCAGGAAGACACCGCCGATCTGCCGCATATGGGCTCGCTACCCGGTTTCGGCCCGTTCACACGCGGCGTGAAGGCGACGATGTATGCGGGCCGTCCCTGGACGATCCGTCAGTATGCCGGTTTCTCGACCGCCGAGGAATCGAACGCGTTTTACCGCCGCAACCTGGCCGCCGGTCAGCAGGGCGTCTCGGTCGCCTTCGATCTGGCGACGCACCGCGGTTATGACAGCGACCACCCGCGCGTGGTTGGTGACGTAGGCAAGGCCGGTGTGGCCATCGACAGTGTCGAGGACATGAAGATCCTGTTTGACGGCATTCCGCTGGACAAGGTCTCGGTCTCGATGACCATGAACGGCGCGGTGATCCCGATTCTGGCGAATTTCATCGTCGCGGGTGAGGAGCAGGGGCATGACAAGTCGCTGCTGGCGGGCACCATTCAGAACGACATTCTGAAAGAGTTCATGGTGCGCAACACCTATATCTACCCGCCTGAGCCGTCGATGCGGATCATCTCGAACATCATCGAATACACCTCGAACGAGATGCCGAAATTCAACTCGATCTCGATCTCGGGCTACCACATGCAAGAGGCCGGGGCGAACCTGGTGCAGGAGCTGGCCTACACGCTGGCCGATGGCCGCGAATACGTGCGCGCCGCGACCGAAGCCGGGATGGATGTGGACAAGTTCGCGGGCCGTCTGTCGTTCTTCTTTGCCATTGGCATGAACTTCTTCATGGAGATCGCCAAACTGCGCGCTGCGCGCACGCTGTGGCACCGCGTTATGACCGAATTCGGGGCCAAATCCGAACGGTCGAAAATGCTGCGCACCCACTGCCAGACCTCGGGCGTGTCGTTGCAGGAACAAGACCCCTATAACAACGTGATCCGCACCGCCTATGAGGCGATGAGCGCGGTTCTGGGCGGCACCCAGTCGCTGCACACCAACGCGCTGGACGAGGCGATTGCGCTGCCGACTGACTTTTCGGCCCGTATTGCGCGGAACACGCAGCTGGTGCTGCAAGAGGAAACCGGCGTGACTGATGTGGTCGATCCGCTGGCAGGCTCGTATTACATCGAAAGCCTGACCAACGAGTTGATCGAAAAAGCCTGGGCCCTGATGGAAGAGGTCGAGGAGATGGGCGGCATGACCAAGGCCGTGGCCTCGGGCATGCCCAAGCTGCGGATCGAGGAAAGCGCCGCGCGCCGTCAGGCGATGATCGACCGGGGCGAAGAGGTGATCGTCGGCGTCAACAAATACCGCAAGGAACAGGAAGACCCGATCGACATTCTGGACGTCGACAACGTCGCCGTGCGCGAAGCGCAGGTGGCGCGTCTGGAACGTATCCGTGCCACCCGCGACGAAGCAGCATGTCAGGCCGCGCTTGAGGCCCTGACCACCACCGCCCGCGAGGGTGGCAACCTTCTGGCCGCTGCCGTTGAGGCCGCCCGTGCCCGCGCATCCGTAGGAGAGATCAGCATGGCAATGGAAAAAGAGTTCGGCCGTCACCGCGCCGAAGTAAAAACGCTGGCTGGCGTCTATGGCGCGGCTTACGAAGGCGACGAAGGCTTTGCCGCGATCCAGAAATCCATCGAGGAATTCGCCGAGACCGAAGGCCGCCGCCCGCGTCTGCTGGTGGTCAAGATGGGCCAGGACGGTCACGACCGTGGGGCCAAGGTGATCGCCACCGCCTTTGCCGATATCGGCTTTGACGTAGATGTTGGCCCGCTGTTCCAGACGCCTGCCGAGGCGGCGCAGGACGCGGTGGACAACGATGTGCACGTGATCGGCATTTCGTCTCAGGCGGCGGGGCACAAGACGCTGGCACCGCAACTGGTCGAGGAACTCAAGAAAGCCGGTGCCGAGGATATCATCGTCATTTGTGGTGGTGTGATCCCACAGCAGGATTACCAGTTCCTGTATGACCACGGCGTCAAGGCGATCTTTGGGCCGGGGACAAACATTCCCGAAGCTGCGCAGGACATTCTGCGCCTGATCAGCGAAGCGCGCGGCTAATAGCGACCGCGGTTTTTCGACGAAAAATCTTGTGGTCCGCCGCCTTTGGCGAAAACATGCGACCAGACCTGCTTGGGTCTGGTCGTTTTTGTTGGGAGGGCGCGCATGATACTCGATCATTTGGCCGTTGCGGGTGAGACGCTGGAGGAGGCGTCCGCGCATATCGAACAGGCGCTGGGTGTACCGCTTCAGCCCGGCGGAAAGCACGAGAAATTCGGCACCTATAATCGCCTGCTGGGCTTGCGGGATGGTCTGTATCTGGAAGCAATTGCCATCGATCCGAATGCGCCCGCACCCCAGCGCACCCGCTGGTTCGATCTGGATCGGTTTGCGGGCAAGCCGCGCCTGACCAACTGGATTTGCCGTGTGCCCGACATCGAAGCGTCGCTTGCGCTGTTTCCCGACGGCGTTGGCACGCCGATCTATCTGACCCGAGGGGCATTGCGCTGGCGCATGGCCGTGCCGCCCAATGGCCGCCTGCCTTTTGACAATCTGTTTCCCGCGCTGATCCAGTGGCAGGGCGATCTGCATCCGGCGCAGATGTTGCAGGACAGCGGGTGCAGCTTGCGGCGACTGGTAGTGTACCATCCGGACGCCATGGGTTTGGCACAGCATCTGGGTGCGCTCGATCTGGTTGCGTTTGACACCGGTCCGGTGTCCATGCGGGCCGAGTTTGATACGCCGCACGGGCTGCGCGTGCTGGAATGAGGGTGCGTCAGGCCCGACCTTCGGACGCTGCCGACATTGCCGCGATCAACAACGCGATCATTCGCGACACGCTGGTGACCTTCACAACCGACGAACGCACTGCCGAGGCGATTGCAGCCGACATCCGCCAACGTGGCCCGTCCTATCTGGTGGTCGAGGATCACGGCACGGTACTAGGCTCTGCCACCTACGGTCCATTTCGGCACGGGCCCGGCTATGCCCGTAGTTGCGAGCACGCGATCTATTTGGCCCCGGATGCGCGCGGCAAGGGCGCGGGACGGGCTTTGATGACGGAATTGGAAGCCGCCGCATGTGCTGACGGGATCCATGTTCTGGTCGCCGGGGTATCCTCGGCCAATCCTGCGGCCATTGCGTTTCACAATGCGATGGGGTTTCAGCAGGTCGGGCTGATGCCGGAAGTGGGGTTCAAATGGAACCAGTGGCTGGATCTTGTGCTGATGCAGAAAATTCTTGCCACTGAGTGACCTGTTCCACCTGACAGTCCCGAAATGGGACGCTAGGGTACGCCCATGTCGATCTGGACCCGCATATCCGATGCGCTGAGCGCGCTGGCCCAAGGCGAAAGCCTGACCGCCGTTTTTGAGAAGCTGCGCTCGCCGCCCGAGCGATCCGTGGCATTTACCATCGCGGTGATTGCCCTGGGCGCCAAAATGGCCAAAGCCGATGGGCAGGTGACACGGGATGAGGTCACGGCCTTCCGCGATGTGTTCCAGATCGCGCGCGAGGATGAGGAAGGCGCTGCACGCGTCTTCAACATGGCGCGGACGGATGTGGCAGGCTATCAAGACTATGCCCGCAAGATCGCCCGGATGTTCGCCGAAGACAGCACCACGCTGTGCGATTTGATGGAGGGGCTGTTCCACATCGCGATGGCCGACGGGTTCTACCATCCCAACGAAAACGAGTTTCTTGAGGATGTCAGCCGCATCTTCGGCCAGACCGACGCGCAGTTTCTGGCCCTGCGCGCGCGTTTTGTGCCGGATGCGCCGAATGATCCTTACGTGGTGCTGGGTGTCTCGCGCGATATGCCGGTGTCCGAGATTCGCAAGGTCTGGCGACAGTTGGTGCGCGAGACCCATCCCGACGCGATGATGGCACGTGGCGTCCCGGAAGAGGCGATCCGGCTGGCCGAGAAAAAGATGATCGACATCAACCGCGCCTGGGACGACATCAACGGCGCGCGAGCCTGAGCGGATGCGGCTGGCGACCTACAATATCGAATGGTTCGCCAATCTGTTCGACAAGAACGACGCGCTGATCGTGGATGACAGTTGGTCCGGGCGGCACGACGTGACCAAGGCGCAGCAGGTCGAAGCGATTGCCAAGGTTCTGACTGCGCTGGATGCGGATGCGATCCTGATTGTCGAGGCTCCGAACACCGGACGCAAACAGAACACCGTGCGGGCGTTGCAACAGTTTGCCGAAGCGTTCGATCTGCGAACCAGTCATGCGATCATGGGGTTTGCCAACGATACGCATCAGGAACTGGCGTTGCTGTATGATCCCGGAGTCCTGACTGCGCGACACGATCCTCGGGGCGATGCTCATACGCCCCGTTTTGATGGCGATTTCCGCATCGATCTGGATGTGGACGCCACCGAAGATGTGGTGCGCTTTTCGAAACCGCCGATGGAGCTGTCGATCCAGACACAGGCCGGGTTTGAATTTCGTCTGATCGGGGCGCATCTGAAATCCAAGGCACCGCATGGGGCGGAATCGCGCGACGAAGCGATCCGGATCTCGATTGCCAACCGGCGCAAACAGTTGGCACAGGCGATCTGGTTGGCCCGACGGGTCGAGGCGCATGTCGAGGTGCAGGAACCGGTGATCCTGCTGGGGGATCTCAATGACGGGCCGGGATTGGATGAATTCGAACATCTGTTCGGGCGATCCTCGGTCGAAATCTTGCTGCAGGCGGGCCTGTTTGATCCGCATGCGGTGACGGCACATGGCCCGCGACCGGGCTCGGTCCCCTCAACCGCGCGGTTTGCGCGGCCCAAAGAGGGGAAGTTCCTTGAGGCGCTGCTGGATTACATCATGATCAGCCAGGACCTGCGCGCCCGCCGCCCGGCCTGGCGCATCTGGCATCCGTTTCGTGACACGACCTGTTGGTCGAACCCGGAATTGCGCGAGGCGTTGCTGACAGCCTCGGACCATTTCCCGGTCACGCTGGATATCGATCTGTGATCTTCCCTCACGTAACCCCGGTGCCTATATTTCTGACATGAAACACATTCTGATCATCGCCGCCTTGTCGTCCGGCATTGGTACATCTGCGTTCGCGCAGGAAGAGGACAGCAAATCCCTGATGGAGCAAGGGGCCGAACTGTTCCTGGAAGGCTTGCGCAAGGAAATGGAGCCTGCACTGGACGAGTGGTTGGGTATGGCAGAAACCTTCGGCCCGGCGATGCAGTCCTTTCTGGAAGAAATGGGCCCCGCGCTGGCGGAACTTGCCGCAGAGGTCAAGGACTGGAGCGCCTATGAAGCGCCCGAAATACTGCCAAATGGCGATATTATCATCCGCAAGAAGCCAACTCAGGACGCGCCAGAGGAGCCGAAAACCGAGGAAGAAACCCCTGACGAAGGCACGGATATCTGAAGCGTTTCGTGCTTAACCTTTGATGATCACCCGCGCCTCGGATTTCAGCGCGCTTGAGAGCGAATTCAGCCGCGCTTCGGCCACTTCGTTGAACAGAGGGCCCGCGGCTTTGGGCAGGAAAAGGTCAAGCTGCCGTTTTTTGGGATAGAACCGCAACCGTCCCATATTGGCATCGTTATGCATCCACAGCATCGCGCCGAACCGCATCGCCTTGCCCAGAATCTCAGCCTGTTTTTGCCCTTGCTCGTCCAGCAACTCGTAAAACGGTGCGAACCGGTTGCCTTCGCGTTTGTTGCGGTAGCGGTGTTGCAAGGCGAGGCCGATAAAGACCCGTTCCGAGTGTTTCAGCCCCCCCAGATTGGCGCGGGTGACATAGTCAAAACACACCTCGGCCCGGTAATCGGGATGCGCGCGCCAACTGACGTCGTGCAAAAGACACGCCGCCTTGATCAGCCGAACCCGCGCGGGCGGGGCGGATTTGAACAGGGGCATGACGAAGTCATACAGGTGCCGCCCAAAGCCCGGCAGGCGCGCGTCTTTGGATTCGGAAAACCGGCTGGCCTCGATCAGCGGGTCGCGGTCGCGGATTTCCTGCGACATTTGTTCGTACAGCAACCCCTCGCGGATGCCATAGCTTGAGATCGCGATATCCTTGGGTTTGAAGGTTCGGATCAGGCGGGCCAGAACATCCATTGCATAGGGGATCAAAGCCATCCGGGAACTGGACACGCCAGCCTGACTGCGCAGCTTGTCGTGATCATTGGCTTCGATGAACTTGATCGTCTCGCGCACCTGTTTGGTGGTCATGCGGTATTCGTGCATGACATTCAGCGGGTAGCCGCGCCGCAACATGTCCAGCCGGGCAAAGGCACGCCAGCTGCCGCCGACCAGAAAAAGGCGGTCGCGCTGTTGGCCTAGCTGCGCGCGCAGGTCTTCCATCGTGCCCTTGATGTGTGCTTTGCGCGCCCGACGCCCGCCCTTGATGTCGCGCAGTTTCAGGGGGCCAAGGTCCGAGGTTACACGGCGACCCACTTGCCCGTCGCCAATCTCGGCCAGTTCCATCGAGGATCCGCCGATATCGCAGATTAGCCCATAGGCCCCGGGCCAGCCCAATAGCACGCCCTGGGCGGACAGCCGCGCCTCTTCCCCGCCGTCGATCACGGCCACATGCAGGCCGGTTTCGGCTTTGACCTGGGCGCAGAAATCCGGGCCGTCCTTTGCCTCGCGCACGGCGGCGGTGGCAACGACATGAAGGCCGGGCAGGTCCAGATCGCGGGCCAGATGCTGGAACCGGCGCAACGCTGCCAGCGCCCGGTCGCGCCCGCGCGGGTTCAGCTTGCCGGTCTCGGACAGGCCGGCGCCAAGCTCGCACATAACCTTTTCGTTGTAGAAATAGGCGGGCGAGCGCGCCGCGCCGTCAAAGATCACCATGCGGACCGAGTTGGACCCTACATCGACGACCCCCACCCGCGACAGCGCGCGGCTGCCCGGGTCATCGAACAGAGGTTTACCGAAGGGGCCCCAATCCGGGATGTCGGTTTCGACGGTCTGATCCATGTGTCTTCCAGATATTCCAGTCGTAAGATGCGAAATCCCCGGTGCCCGGTCAATCGCCAGTATCCATTTCGTATTGGTCCGTGTTCAGAACCCGGATGGCCAGCGACCGCGTGATTTCGCGCTTTTCGGCCAGCGCCAGTTGGTCCAGTTGTTGCACAACGTCCGCTGCGGTTTCAAAGCGGCGGTCCATGTGTTTGACCAGATAGGCAATAACCTCGGGGCCCGGGTTCAGCTGGCGGTCCACAAACAGCTTGGCCAGCACCGCGCCCAACAGCGCGTCATCGGGGGGATCAAGTGCGACGTGATGCGCGCCCTCGACCCGGCTTTGCAGATCGGCCAGCGGCAATTGCCAGAACCGGGGCGCAAGGCGGCCGGTCATCAGCAGGGCGTGACCTTCGGCAAGGACCAGATTGTGCAGGTGAAACAGGACCTTTTGCTGTTCGATATCAGCCGCAATATCCGGCACGTCTTCGACCGCGATGGCCGAGCGTGCCAGTTCCGGCACCTCGTCATGGTGCAGATCCGCCGCGCACACGATACGTCCCCCGGTTTCGGCGGCCCAGACATGTGCCAGATGGGTTTTGCCCGCGCCTGCGGGGCCGCTCAGCACCAGTTTGTTGCCGGGCCAGGATGAGGCCGAAATCATCGCCACGGCCAGCGCATTTGAGGGCGAGACAAAGAAATCCTCGCGCCCCAGCGCGGTTATGGCTGGTAGATCAAAGCTCAGTTGTCGAGCCATTTATTTGTCTTCCTGATCCGGGCTTTCCAGGCCGGTGTAAAGGCGACTGTCAAGATAAAGCGATGTGCCGAACCGCGCCACAACCCCCAAGGCTGCGGCGACAGGTACAGCGATCAGCATCCCGACAAAACCGAACAGCGCGCCAAAAACCGACAGGGCCAGCAGCAGCCAGACCGGGTGCAACCCAACCGAACTGCCGACCAGTTTGGGCGTCAGGAAATTGCCCTCGGTCACCTGACCCAGCGCGAAAATCCCGGCAACCAGACCGATATGGGCCCAATCGCCCCAGAACTGGAACAGGGCCAGCCCGATGGCCAGAGTGCCCCCGATCAGCGCGCCCAGATAGGGGATGAAGGTGACGAGCCCGGCGATAAAGCCGACGATCAGCCCGAACTGCAGGCCGACAATCATCAGGGCAACTGCGTAGTAGGTGCCCAGGATTAAACAGACCGTGCCCATACCGCGTACGAATGAGGCCAGAACCGCATCGATCTCACCGGCCAGCCGCTTGATTGTGGGGGCGTGATCGCGGGGCAGAAGCTCTCCGATACGGGCGATCATACGGTCCCAGTCCAGCAGCAGGTAGACCGCGACAACCGGGACGATGACCAGCAGAACAACGATGTTGATGGCCGATCCCAGCGAGGCCAGCACCGTTTCCAGCACGTCGCCGGTTTTCGATTTCAGGGTTTCGCCGAATGAGACCAGCATCTGATGGGTGCTGGATTCGCGGTCGAGCAGCGATGGGAACTGCTGTTCGATGAACCCGCGCAATTGTTTGAACAGGCTGGGCAGGATATCGACCAGCTCGAGCAGTTGCGTGATCAGGGCCGGGACGACCATCAGGATCATCAGGACGAATCCCAGAACGCCGACAACGGTTATGATGCCGGTCGCCGCAACCCGAGACAGGCCCAGCTTTTCCAGCCGGTCGGCAACCGGATCAAGGAAATAGGCAATCGCACCGCCAATCACAAAAGGCAGAAGGACGTCGCCCAAGGCCCACAGGATCAGAATGAAAATCGCTGCGGCGAAGCCCCAGTATCTCAGTTGATCCTTTACCGGAAGCGCCATGGTCGTCCTCGTGTTTAGACCGTCGGGGATGTTCTTCGCTTATACCGACACATGATGCAAGCGGTTCATGACATGCAGATTTCGGCGCTTAATCCGCCAGCGTCCCCAATTCCGGAGTGTCGCTTGTCGCCGCCTCGTCCGGCCAGTTTGTGCGCCAGATTTCCGCCGACCAATGACCGCAATGCACGGCCGGGCGATCAAAGCCGGGCAGGGCGGGCAGCAGCGGCTGGACCACCACGTCATGGCGCGGGACGGCGAAATACGGGAACGAGTACCGTTCCTTGCCGGATCGATTGACGACGCGGTGCGGTGTCGATTTCAACCGCCCGCCTGACCACAGCTCTAACATGTCGCCGATATTGACGACAAAGCCACCTTCGGGACAGTCAGGTGTGATCCAACCGCCCTCGCGGGTTTGCACCTCCAGCCCGCCAACCGGGTCGGGGGCGATGATTGTCAGCGCGTCGGTGTCTTTGTGCGGATGGATACCATACCCATCCTCTTCTGCGGCTTGCGGCGGATAGTGCAGCAGGGTCATGTTGGTCAACGGATCGCGAAATGCGTCTTGCAACTGCCCCGGTGTCAGGTTCAGGCCAGTTTCAAGCGCGCCAAGCAACAGGTCGGTCACGTGGTCCAACTGGGACCAATAGTTCAGAATGACCCCGCGCGCCTCGGGCGTATGGTCCGGCCAGATATTCGGGCCATACAGCGCACAGGCCTGCCGGATTTCCGCGTCTTCCTGGACTTCATGATGCAGCTTGTAGCCTTCGTATTTGTCAGCTTTGCCCGACCCGTCATTCGGGGTGAAAAACCCCATCGGAATGTAGCCGCGATAGTTTTCGCGCGTGATTGCCTGATCCCATTTGCGGCTCTCTTCCAGGTCGAAGATCTTGCGCACCGTCTGCCGGACCTGATCGACGCTGTCCTGCGACACGCCCGTCCCGGTAATCGACAAGAAGCCGATGCCAACACAGGCGTCGAGTATCTGTTGCGCCGTTGCCTTGTATTCCGGGCTGTCCGGGTGGGCCAGTGCCGAGATATCTATGGTCGGGATTGTATCCATCAGTTGATCCTTACGCCCTGACGTTCCAATTCGGTATGCACGGGGGTCAGATTCAACCGATCCAGCTCCTGATTGCTTTTCAGCGACAGCACGGCCGCAATGCCCGCGCCCTGACCCATCACCGCACAGCAGGCCATGTTGCGCGTGGCCGCATGGGCCACCCGGTCCGCACCGTGCGAGCGCCCGGCGACCAGCAGGCCCTTGATCCCTTTGGGCAGCATCGAGCGATAGGGGATTTGCATATACCTCCCCGTGGTGGGCAGGATCAGGATGCCATAGCCGTCGATGAATTCGGGGTAGACGCCGATCGTGTCCTCAAACCGGCCCTGATAACGGGCGTCATCCTCGGTCATATTGTAAACCGCGTCGATCTTGCGGGTGTCGCGGATGCCGATGGTCATGCCAAAGTTCCGAAGCCGCGCGTTTTCGCATCCCGGCATAAACCGGCGCAAGGCTTCGATGGCCAGCATCGACTGGCGTCGGCCTTCGATCTCACCCTTTGTCAGGCTGTCGGGATCTGTGCCGTCGACCTCAGCCAGATGGATGAGGTTCATATAGGTCAACTCACCCGTGTCATGCATCGCGCCCCATGTGCCCGCGATGGTGTTCAGATGCGGCGGGATCAGGCCCTGATCGATGGCCTGCTGGAACGGCTTGTGCACGAAGGGCGAGAACATGTCGTCCTCTTTTCCGCTGGTTTCGATGTTCCACTCACCACCGCCGCCCCAGTCCTTGTAGGTCTGGGGGTCGGCCTTGACGCCTTCCATGAACGCGCGCTTGTCGACGCCTGCCAGATGGAACATGACCGAGGCGGCCATCATGTCTTCGCGCGGAGTCTTATGCGTGGGCGCTCCGGCGCGATGGGCCACATCCGCGTCGCCTGTGGCGTCGATCACCACCTTGGCCAGAATTGCCTCACGCCCGGCTTTGGATTCGGTGATGATGCCGGTGATCCGGTCGCCGTCCATGATCGGGGCGACGAACTGACGGTGCAGCATCGGATGCACGCCCGCCTCTTCGACCAGTTTGTCAGCCACCAGCTTGAAGCCTTCGCTGTCCAGCTCATAACTCAGCGATTGGCTTTCGGGCACTGCCGCGCCCATCTCTTTGGCGCGGGTTTCGAACTCCATGCCGATACCGCCGGCTTCGACGGTCTGTTCGTGGCGATACCAGGCGAACCCCTCGACCCCCACGGCGGTGATATTGCCGCCCATGCAGCCGAACCGGTCGACCAGAGACACCTCGGCCCCCGCCCGCGCCGCCGCCAACGCAGCCGCCAGCCCGGCAGGGCCTGAGCCGACGACCAGAATATCGGTCTGGTGAACAACAGGGATTTGGCGGGCGGGTTCCTGAATCGTCTGCATCGGCGCCTCATGGGTTTTACATTCCTGTCACAATTGAAAACCCTGACTGGCGGGTCAATCAAAAACCGACAGGTCTGGGGTCGCAAATTCGCCAATGCGCGATTGCCCCCGGCGGGGCTTTGGAATAATGACCTTTGAAGTCCAAATTCACCTTTGAAGGTCCACCCATGCGCCTCAGCCGTTACTTTCTGCCCGTTCTCAAGGAAAACCCCTCCGAGGCTCAGATCGTCAGCCACCGGCTGATGCTGCGCGCCGGGATGATCAAGCAGGCCGCCGCCGGGATTTATTCCTGGCTGCCGCTGGGCTTCAAAGTGCTGCGCAAGCTGGAAAACATCGTGCATGAAGAACAGGCGCGCGCGGGTCATATCGCGATCCAGATGCCGATTCTGCAATCGGCGGACCTGTGGCGCGAGTCCGGGCGGTATGACGACTACGGTCAGGAGATGTTGCGGATGCAGGACCGCCATGGCCGCGACATGCTCTATACACCCACAGCCGAAGAACTGGTGACGGACATCTTCCGCGGCCATGTCAGCAGCTACAAGGACCTGCCGCTGACGCTGTACCAGATCCAGTGGAAGTTCCGCGACGAAATCCGCCCGCGCTTTGGTGTTATGCGCGGGCGCGAGTTCTACATGAAGGACGGCTACAATTTCGACCTGACGAAAGAGGACGCGCTGCACGCCTATAACCGCCATCTGGTCAGCTATCTGCGCACCTATGAACGCATGGGTCTGCAAGCAATCCCGATGCGCGCGGACTCTGGTCCCATTGGCGGCGACGACACGCATGAATTTCTGGTACTGGCCGACACTGGCGAGTCCGAGGTTTTCTATGACAGCGCAGTGACCGATCTGACCTTTGGGGATCGGGAGATCGACTATGACAACCGCGACCAATGTCAGGCGATCCTGGAAGAGTTCACCTCGAAATACGCGCGCACCGATGAAACCCATGACGAGGCGCTGTTCAACGAGGTCCCCGAAGATCGCCGCCGCGTTGCGCGCGGGATCGAGGTCGGCCAGATATTCTATTTCGGCACCAAATACTCCGAGGCCATGGGCGCGACCGTTCAGGGCCCCGATGGCAAGCCGGTTCCGGTACATATGGGCAGCCACGGTATCGGCGTCAGCCGCCTGATCGGTGCGATCATCGAGGCCAGCCATGACGACAAGGGCATCATCTGGCCCGAAGGCGTGACCCCGTTCCATTGCGGGATCGTCAACCTGAAGCAGGGCAATGAAGAGGCGGATGCGGCCTGTGAGAAACTCTACGTCGCGCTGACGGCACTAGGCCTTGAGCCGCTCTATGATGATCGCAACGAACGGGCCGGGGGCAAGTTTGCCACGATGGACCTGATCGGTCTGCCCTGGCGGATCACTGTCGGACCGCGTGGTTTGAAAAACGGTGTGGTTGAATTGACCAGCCGCCGGACCGGCGAAAGCGAAGAACTAAGCCCCGAGGCGGCTGTTACCAAGATCGCTGAAATTTATCAGGGTATCGCCTGACCACGGCGATAGGCCTCGATCAATGCTGGCGCGGTGTTACAACCGCGCCGACGCAGGGCGGGCGATCAGCAGCTCGCCATCCGCCTGATTGCCGCGTGCAACCACGATGGGGCGGCCCAGCCGGTTGACCAGTTCTTTCAGCTCAAAGCCCAGAAACCGTATCCCGCAGACGCGCTGACCGGTTGTCCGATCTGTGATGCAAAGGCGGCCTTTGAGAAAGGCAAGGCGATAGCCCTTTTCCCTTAGCCGATCCGCCAAGCTGCCCCAGCTTGCTGCTTTTGCGAAGATTGGCCGGATCGCGGCCCGCAGCAACGCGGCCGTTTCGCAATCCAATTCCGTTGATGATGCGCGGACCAAAATCGGGTCCAACCCTTCCGGTGTATTGTGAATATTCATTGAGCGACCCCCGCTCTGAAATGTGTTCCCCCGCAAGCAGGGTGACAAAGTTTCTGAAAATAAGCAAAAAGCGAAATAATATTGCTTACTATATGTGGCATTTTGAGTTCAGTCGATCACGCAATGCCGATATTGACTTCATAGCTGAAACAATGGCGCGCGGTCTGTGAAGGTCGTCACAACCAATAGTGTAGTCTTTGATTTCAATATCACTTTTTATCTGAGCGCACTGTCCGACAGCCGGTACTGATTCGGTTCGATATTGGGGTTTTTCACGCCGAATTCGCCTGCCGGGACCGACACGCCCATAAGCGGCTTGACCATCGCGCGAAATGCCGAAAGGGTCGCCGCCAAACAACAAGACCGGAGCAGGCATGGCCAAGACACCCCCGCCTTTTGCCCCATTCGAATGGAAAATCGCGTGGCGATACCTTCGGGCCCGCCGGGCCGAGGGGGGCGTCAGCGTGATGACGTGGATCTCGCTGATCGGGATCACTCTGGCGGTATTTGCCCTGATCGCGACCCTGGCGGTGCGGTCCGGGTTCCGGGCCGAGTTCGTGGGCACGATCCTTGGGGCCAACGCGCATGTCACCGTGTATTCCTCGGGCGAGATCGACGCGCAGGGCCGCCCGGTCCGAACCATGGCTGACTATGAGGAACGGGCCGCGCGGATCGCTGAGGTGCCGGGCGTCGAACAGGCTGCGCCTTTGGTCAAAGGTCAGGTGCTGATCACCAACCGCGACCGCAGCAGCGGGGTCGAGGTATTTGGCATCCGTCCCGATGACCTGATGGACCTGCCGGGCATTGCGCAAGCCGAACAGGCGGCGGGGGATCTGTCCCTGTTTCAGACCGGAGAGGACGTGATCGCCATCGGCTCGGGCGTGGCGCGCAGCATCGGGGCCACTGTGGGGGATACGGTCAAGCTGACCTCACCCAACGGGGTGAAAACCGCCTTTGGAACCTCACCGCGCGTCAATGCCTATCGCGTGGTCTATGTTTTTTCCGCCGGGCGCTATGACATTGACCGCACCCGCGTCTACATGCCGTTTTCCCAAGCTCAGGGGTTCTTCAACCGCGAGGGCGTGGCGGATGAAATCGAGGTGATGGTCACCCAACCTGAAACGCTGGGCCCGATCCTGATCCCCATCCTCGAAGCGTCGGGCCAGCGCAGCCAGATCTGGACATGGCAGGACGCCTCGGGCGGGTTCCTGCGCGCGCTTGAGGTTGAGGACAACGTGATGTTCATCATCCTGTCGATCCTCGTACTGATTGCGGCAATGAACATCGTCTCGGGCCTGATCATGCTGGTCAAGAACAAGGGGCGTGACATCGGCATCTTGCGCACCATTGGCCTGAGCGAGGGCTCGGTCCTGCGGGTGTTCTTCATCTGCGGTGCCTTCACCGGCATCATCGGAACCGTGATGGGCGTGATCCTGGGTTGCCTGTTCGCGATCTATATCGATCCGATCTTCTCCTTCGTGAATTATGTGATGGGCGGCGGCGTCTGGGACCCGTCCATTCGGGGCATTTACGCCCTCCCAGCCGAACTGCACCTGAGCGACGTGCTCAAGGCTGTGGCCCTGTCGCTGGGCCTGTCCTTCATCGTCACCTATTTCCCCGCCCGCCGCGCGGCGCGGCTGAACCCGGTTGAGGCGCTGCGCTATGAATGATGTGACATTGCGACTGAAGGGCCTGACCAAGACCTATCTGCAAGGCACTCCGGGCGAGGTGCAGGTCTTGCGCGGCGTCGATCTGGTCCTGCGCGCGGGGGAGGCGGTGGCGATGGTTGCGCCGTCGGGCGCTGGCAAATCCACCCTGCTGCATATCGCGGGCCTTCTGGACATGCCGGATGACGGCCAGGTCGAGATCGGCGGGCAGAATGTCAGCGGCAAGGGCGATCGGACGCGAACGGCCTTGCGGCGGCAGGATGTGGGTTTTGTCTATCAGTTCCACCATTTGCTGCCCGAGTTCACAGCGTCGGAAAATATCACCCTGCCGCAACTGGCCAACGGCGTCTCTGAAAAAGCGGCGCAGGAGCGGGCCATGGACCTGCTGGACCGCGTCGGCGTGGCCCCACGCGCCAGCCACCGCCCGGCGGCGTTGTCGGGCGGCGAACAACAGCGCGTGGCGTTCTGCCGCGCGCTGGCGAACAAGCCGAAGGTTCTGCTGGCAGATGAGCCAACCGGGAACCTTGACCCCGAGACCTCGGATCAGGTGTTCGATGCGTTGATGGTGCTGGTGCGGGATGAGGGCCTGTCTGCCCTGATCGCCACACACAACATGGAGCTTGCCGCGCGTATGGACCGGATGGTGCGGCTTGAAGGCGGCGTTCTCAAGCCAGCTGAGTGATCGCCACGCCAACGGCCATCACGGCAATCCCACCAGCGCGCATCCATGTCAGGGGCGTTATCTGAGCGCCGAACAGCCCGAAATGGTCAATCGCGGCTGTGCTGATCAACTGACCCAGCAGAACGAAGAAGACGGCATTTCCGACCCCGAAATGCGGGGCAACGTGGGTGATCGACAGCACGTAAAACGCGATCAGAACGCCTGCCAGCAACAGGTGTTTGGGGGCCTGCGCCACCTTGGACAGCGCCTCAAATCCGGGAAACAGCAGCATCACCAGGGCCGACGCGGCAAAGGCGATGGCAAACAGGACCACGGCAGCGGTGGTGGGCGACCCAATCAGCTTGCCAAGCGCCGCGTTCAATGCGGCCAGAATGGGAACACCGATCCCTGCGGCCAGCATGATGGCTGCGTATTGTGTCATGGCCCGAACCCTCCTGCCTCGTTGATCTGGATCATTGCGCCAAGCCGCGGCTCGGGCAAGCCTGTAAATGCCAATGCTGACAGGAGGATGCGATGAAGTGGTCAAAGCTCGGAACTGTATCTGCCTTGCTCATGTTCGCCGGACACAGCGCCGCGGCGCAGGATGCGCAAACGGGCGCGGAATTGTATCAGCACTATTGCGCGACGTGCCATGGCATAGATGCCACCGGCCAAGGTCCGATGGCCGGGGTTCTGGTCATTCAGCCGACCGACCTGACGGGCTTGGCGACAGGGGGTGGTTTTCCAACCGCGCGCGTTGTTGCCCGGATCGACGGTCGTGATCCACTGGTCAGCCACGGAAGCCCGATGCCGGTTTACGGGCCGTATTTCGACGGGCAGGACACGTCGATGAAAACCGAAGATGGCCAGCCTATCCTGACAAGTCAGCCAATCGTCGATCTGGTGGCGTATCTGAAAACCCTGCAACGTAACTGACGCTTAGCTGCAGATCCCTTCGACCTTCGCATCGCTCCATGGGATGGCCACCGCACGCTCGCGCCCTACCTGCGGCAGCGGAGAAAGGTCAAAATGCGCGCCCAGCATCCGGTGCAGCCGTTTGGTCCGCTGCGCCTGTGGGTCCAGTGCGCGGCAGCACACATACTCTTCGACAATCGCGCCCTGCTGTTCATAGCCGTAAGACAGGAAATCGGGCGAGGTATCCAGATCGAACAGATACGGATCCTTGCGCCCGCCATGCTCTGCCGCTGCGCGCAGGGGGTGATAGCCGGTGGTCTTTCGGTTTTGCCATTGCCAGACATGGGTCAATTCATGCGCCAGCAACATGGCCGCGATCAGGTTCATCTGCTCGGGATAGTCGGACATATAGTCCTCAAGATACCAGTCGCGGGCGAAATAGACCTTGTTGAACAAGGCGATGGCCGCAGGTTTCCCGGTAACCGGTCCCGGCTCGACCGGGGGCAGAATACGCTCGCGGCAGGCCAGACGCGGGCGGGCTTCGCGGTAATAGGTGATCGGCGCGACCGGGGCACCTTCGACAAGACGAACGCGATCCAGATTCAGCGTCTCGCCTTGCACGGCATCAGCAAAGTCGCGTTCCTGTTGGGTCAACGGTCGCCCGCAAGCCGCCAGAAACAGAAACGCCAGAACCAAAAAACGCAAACCCATGAAGAAAAATTTAGCTTGCCCCATCGGTTCCGCAAGCCGTTTTCATATGCTCATCGCCAGTACACGGCTGATTTCCGTCAGTGAGCGTCCGGACTGATCCATCCATGCATTGAAAGCCGCTTGCACGGCAGCCAGCGCCTTTTTGGAGGTCGGGGCCTTGTCGATCACGCCCTCGGCAATCAACCGGGCTGTCACGTCTTGTGACAGGATGAAACTGTCGCGCCCGGCAAACCGCATCGCATATTGGGCCGAGGCCCCGCCCAGCCGTGATCCCCGTTTTGCCAGCATCGCCAGAAGGCCGATGTAATCGGTCGAGGGCCATCCGCCCAGAACCTGACCGGCCCCGCCTTCGTCCCGCAACTCCAACAGGAAGGCGGCGTTGTCGCGGACGGTTGCGATCTTGGTGCCGTTGCGCACGATACGGGTGTCCTGCAAAAGCGCGTCGAATTTCTCGTCATCCATAAAGGCGCAGCGGCCCACGTCGAAGCCGTCAAACGCCTCTTCAAACCCGTCCCACTTGGCCTCGATGACTTTCCAGTTGAACCCGGCTTGAAAGATGCATTTGGTCAGGTTCGCAAGCCAGCGATCCTCGGGCATCGCAGCCAGTTCTTCGGGGGTTTTGGGTTTGCTCAGGTTTGCATCCAGGGCGTCGACCCCGCCGTGGCGACCTGCTGCGATGTCGAAAATCTCATCAAATGAACGCATTGTTGCGACCTCCGCCTGTGACGCTTGTCCTTTGATGCCAGATTGCAGGAGGTTTTGCCAATCCATGGCCCGGCGACTTGATTTCGGACAAAGACCCGCCGGTCCGGTAAACCTACCACTTCCGGAAAACAGGTTCGGAGATCGAAATGGCCGGATGGGGCATCTTCATAGCAGCGTTGACAGTATTCCTGCTGAGCCACGCCATTCCCGTGCGCCCACCCGTTCGTGGATGGTTGATCGATACGATGGGGCGGCGGGTCTATTTCACGGCTTATTCGTTGTTGTCCGTCGCAGTGCTGATCTGGCTGATCATAGCCGCAGCAAACGCGCCTTATGTCGAGATCATCCCACCGGCGCAGGCCCTGCGATGGGTTCCGCTGTTGGTCATGCCGCTTGTGTGCTGGCTGGCAATCGCCGGTTTGAGCATCGAAAACCCGTTCTCGTTTGGTGGCATGGGTACGCGCAGGTTTGACCCCGAATGCCCGGGTATTCTGCGCACCACGCGCCATCCCATCCTTGCCGCCTTGATGCTGTGGGCCACCGCGCATCTGGTCGCCAATGGCAGCCTGTCCCATGTGATCCTTTTTGGGTTGTTTGCCGGGTTCGCACTGATGGGCATGGCCCTGATCGATCGCCGCAAGGCCCGAGAAATGGGGCCAGAGTGGGTGCGCTTGTCACGCAATACCGCGCGCCTGTCGCTGCGCGCGCCCCGCCCCTGGCCCGGGCCTTGGGTGTCGGTGACCGCAGTTGCGGCCTATACAGCGCTGCTTGTGCTACACCCTCTCGTGATCGGCCTGTCGCCGCTTCCCTGACGCCGGGAGTGGTCGAGCCGCAGTCGGCGTGCTATTTGCAACTCTGAAACTCATCCCACGGGGGTCCCAAGATGAATCTGGCCTATGTCACAACCACCGATCGCGGCGCAACCGACCGCTTGCTGAGCGCAGTGGCAGAGCACCTGCTGGCATCGGGCGCGAAGCTGGCAGGCGTTGTCCAGACCAACACGGAATGCGCTGACAGCAGCAAATGCGACATGGATGTGCGCGTGCTGCCGCAAGGTGAGACAATCCGGATTTCCCAATCCTTGGGGACCGAATCCCGTGGGTGTCGTCTGGACCCGGCAGCGCTGGAGCAGGCGGTTGGCTATGTCACCGCCTCGCTGTCGGATGCGCCGCAACTATTGATCATCAACAAGTTCGGCAAGCACGAGGCTGATGGCCGTGGGTTCCGCCCTGTGATTGCCGAGGCATTGGCGCAGGACATCCCGGTTCTGGTCGGTGTGAACGGGATGAACAGCGAAAAGTTTCAAGAGTTCACGGATGGCGAGGCCGAGCAGCTGGCCCCGGACCTGACCGCCGTGTCCGAGTGGTTCAAGCGCGTCTCAGCGCAGCGGGCCAACGCGGCTTAGGTGCGGGTCACGTAGCGTAACGCGCTGATTCCCTGACTTGTTTTACAGTCTGCTGGCTGCAATCCTTTTGCAACGGAGGAGCAGGAGCATGTGGTCAAACTGGGCAGGGAACGAAAGCGCCAAGATCAACGTCGCGCGCCCCGAAACGCTTGCAGAGTTGCAGCAGGCGGTATCCGCGCCCGAAAGCCTGCGTGTGGTCGGGGCCGGGCATTCGTTTACGCCCATTGTGGCCGGGGCCGACAGAATTCTGGACCTGTCAAACCTGAACCTGCCCGCAGTCGGCGACGCTAAGGATGGTCAGGTCTGGGTGAACGCCAACGCCCGCCTGCGCGACCTGTCGCCCGCACTGGGTCAACAGGGTCTGGCCTTTCGCAATCTCGGTGACATCAACGCGCAGTCTCTGGCCGGTGCAACCGCAACCGCGACCCACGGCACCGGGCGCAGCTTGCCCTGTTTGTCGGCCGAGATCACCGATGCCCGTTTGATCAGCGCAGGCGGAGAGATCTTGACCACGGGTGACGTGCCGCTGGAGATGATACAGGTATCGCTTGGCCTGCTTGGGGTGCTGACCGAAGCACGCATCAATGTCGTGCCCAAATACAACCTGCGCCGACGCGTGACCCTGACCGATTTGTCAGAGTGTCTGGCCAATATGCACCAGAACTGGGCCGAGAACCGTAATTTCGAATTCTTCTACATCCCCTTCACCGGCAAGGCGGTCGAACTGAGGCATGCCGTTGTTGATGGTCCGGAAAGCAAGGCGCCGCGCGATCTGGATATGATCGCGGTCAGGGTGCTGAAACTTGCCCGGAATGCGGGCCGCTTCAGCGCAGGCCTGCGATCCGCGCTGTTGAAACTGCTGACGCTGGCGCAGTCCGACGAGGACTATGTTGGTGAAAGCTGGAAGGTTCTGTGCAGCGACAGACATATTCGTTTCAAGGAAATGGAATATCATCTGCCGCCCGATACTGCCGGTGACGTGCTGAACGAAGTATTTCGCAGGCTGGAACGGGATCACAAGGACATCTATTTCCCGATCGAGGTTCGGCAAACCGCCGGAGATACTGCGTGTCTGTCTCCATTTCAGGGCGGCCCCCGGATCTCGGTCGCGGTTCACACGGATGCGGATCAAGATCACAGCCGGTACTTCAATGCGCTGGAACCGCTGTTCCTTGAGGCCGGGGGCAGGCCGCATTGGGGCAAGATGCACAGCCTGACCTACAAGGACCTGTCCGGGCTTTATCCGGATTTCGACCGCTTCTGCGCCTTGCGCGCGCAGCTGGACCCGCAGGATAAATTCCTGACACCCGCATTGGCGCGGCTGTTCCGGCCATGAGCGATCCGTATCTAAAACGATTGTCCGAAACGCTGCACAAACATGGCGTAGATCAGCCCGTTGTGGCCGTCGATCTGGACCGGTTAGAGGCGAATTGCGCAGCCGCCGATGCTGGCGCGGATGCTGCGCTGGATCGGCGACTGGTGGCCAAATCTCTGCCCTGCCTGCCGCTTTTGGATCATATCAGGGGCCTGATCCCAACCTCGGGCCTGATGACGTTCTCTGCGCCGATGCTGACGGCTTTGCTGAAAGCAGAAAGCGGAACGGATCACCTGATCGGAAAGCCTCTGCCGGTTCGATCCGCCGCCCGTGTCCTGGCGTCCTGTCCTGACGCGGCGGAGCGGGTGCAATGGCTGATCGATACGCCCGACCGGTTGCGAGAGTATCTGGCCCTTGCCGATCAGACCCAGTCCCGGCTCCGCCTGTCGCTGGAACTCGACATCGGTCTGCATCGCGGCGGTCTGACGCCCGAGCAGGTCGCCGAGGTCGCCAAGGGCATCCAAGCGCACCCCTTGGCACGGCTGAGCGGTGTGATGGGCTATGAGGCCCATCTGGCGAAACTGCCGGGCTTTCTGAGAAACAGAGCGGCCCGCGCCTCGGCCCAGACCTTTCGCTGCGCGGTCGCCGCACTGCCGGATCAAGGCGCAGGCCTGTGCCTGAATACCGGGGGCAGCCTGACGTTCCAGACCTATGCCTCGGACAATTCAGCGACCGAGGTCGCCTTTGGCTCGGTTCTGGTCAAACCCTCGGATTTTGACCACAGCGCGACCCGTGCCTTTCAGCCAGCGGCGTTTATAGGGACGCCAATTCTCAAGGCCATGCCCGGCAACGGGTTGCCCGGGCTGGATTTTCTGCCCCGTCGCAAAACCGATATCGCCGTGTTTGGCGGTCACTACCTCGCACATCCGGTGCATCCAAAGGGGTTCGCCTATTCCTCAATATTCGGTCGCTCCAGCAATCAGGAGGTTTGGACAGGACCTGCCACAAGCGCAGCCCGACCCGGCGACATCGCCTTGCTACGCCCCAGCCAAAGCGAGGCTGTTCTGAACCAGTTCGGTACAGTCCTCGCGGTATGCAGCGACGCTGTAGTCGACGAGTGGCAAACCTTGCCGAATTGATTGGTGGTCTTGTTAGACTGCAAATCCAGGTAGATTTGGTGGAGCCTAGGTCCACATAAAGCGTGTCTCGACTTGTCCCGCACTATATCTTGTTGTATCGCGAGAAGTAGTCTGGGTAGTTTGTACCTCTGTATTTGTTAGGTTTTTAAGCGCGAGCCCAAAGGTGGAACAAAGGGTGGACAACCAAAAATGGGAAAGTTGACCCACAAGGGCGTCAAAGGGATGTCCCAGCCAGGCATGTATGGCGACGGCGAAGGGCTATGGCTGCGTGTCGCGGACAGTGGATCGAAATCTTGGGTTTTGCGGATCGCGGTGCACGGGAAACGACGTGAATTTGGCTTAGGTTCAGTTAAGTGGGTCTCGCTTGCAGAGGCCCGGGAAATGGCGCGAGAAATGCGCAAAGCGGCGAGAATGGGTGGCGTGCCGGAATCCGTTCGTGCACGCCAAACTATGACGCTCGAAGAAGCCACTCGAAAAGTATATGACGCTCAAAGACCGACTTGGAAAAACGAAAAGCACTCCGAAACGTGGATTCGATCCCTCGAAATTCACGTTTTACCGAAGGTTGGTTCCAGAGCAATCGAGACGATCGGTTCTTCGGAAATCTTGGATGTACTTGGCCCCATCTGGACAAAGAAACCAGAAACCGCTCGGCGTGTCCTGCAGCGCTTAACCGTGATATTCGATTGGGCTAAAACCGCCGGTCACTACGGAGCGGAAAATCCGGCGAACGGTGTGACCCGCGCATTGCCAAAAGTCGATCGTCGGCCGGAACACATGGCCGCGCTTCCTTGGCAAGATGTTCCCGAGTTCATATCCGAGCTGAGAACGCGGGATGGAACAGCCGCGAGAATGGTTGAATGGGTGATCTATACCGCGGCTAGATCCGCAGAGGCTCGGCTTGCCACATGGGATGAAATTGAGGGAAACGTGTGGACAGTCCCGGCCGAACGGATGAAACGAAACAGAGAACACCGTGTACCGCTCTGTAAGCCCGCTCTCGATGTGCTTGAACGCGTCAAACGGCTACATCCCGAGCTGGTGTTTCCTTCAAGGCAGAGACGTGCCGGGGCTACTGACGATCAGCCGCTTTCTATCAATGCTGGAACATCGCTTTTAAAAAGGATGGGATACGGACAGATCACGCTTCACGGGTTCCGAAGCAGTTTCAGAGATTGGTGCAACGAAGCTGCTCGTGCCAACCGTGAAGACGCAGAGGCGGCATTGTCTCATGCAATCGGCAATTCAGTTGAACAGGCCTACAGTAGATCTGACCTCTTTGAGCGTCGTCGGACTCTTATGGATGCCTGGGGGCGCTATTGTACAGGCGAAAACGGCAATGTGATAGAACTTGCGCCCGGTGCATAGTGATGTTCGTCAGGTGGTTCTTTGCGGTTCACGTAGTCTTACACCGGGCCCGCCACCATTCTCGGCGATGAATTCAACGCCAGAGTCTTCGAGGGACTTACGTACGGTATCAACCGTGCTTTGCTTAAGTTCCTCACCTCGTTCAAGGCGTGAGATTGTACCCTGCGAAACACCTGAAAGCCTCGCTAAGTCTCGCACGCCTAACCCAAGTGCCACACGGGCCATTCTGCACTGAACATCCTTCATTTATAACCCTGTTATCATTTTTGTTGACGGTCGCGTGTGATGGTTTTATAACACGGTTACTATTATCCCATTTTGGAGAACAGAACAATGCAAAAGGAACGCGCTGGCGCGAAGGGCACAGATTCGCCTGACGAAAACCGTCCCGTCGAGGCCGAACAAAAAAGAAAAGAGACACTGGAAAAGATCTCCAGTTTTTTGGACGAACTTGATCCTGAAGAAGCGTCAAGTTTTTTTCTAATGGCAATGGCGCATTTCAAAGGGCGCACCAAGCTGGCAGAAGCGCTATCGGTCTATTTTCAGAATATCGGTAAAAATGAGAGCTCATCTAAGGTCGACCCACCGAAAGCAGACTCATTTTTGCTCAAACAGATTAGGGCGTGTGTGACCGACGACATGGAGTTCAGGTCGTGGGGACGGCTCTTTGCGTATTCGATCTTGCGAAACGATCATTTCTGTTTTGAGGCCGCCGAAAACGCCGCTCGGATACGAGTTTTGCAATAAATCAAAGAAAGATGCTGATTAATTTCAGCATCTTAACCGGATTTTCCAGAAAAGTGGGGGAACCGCCAGAGGAAACTCTGGGGCAGCTTGGGAATCGTGGAGGCATTGTTGCTACACGGGAGAACGCAATGACCAAGAACATACCAAGCCTTCATTTTCGCGATCGCCCAGATCGCTTACTCCGCGATACGGAAGCCTCGGCCATGTTGGGTATAGGACGATCAACATTTCATCGTTGGGTTGCGAGCGGCGACATCCCCAAACCCCTAAAACTGGGTGGATGCTCGCGCTGGTGGCAATCCGAGTTGGAGGCGTACCTTACCGATCTTTCTGAGGCGCGGGATGCAAACTGCGCCTGAATTCAGGTGTATCGGACACGTCGGCCAAGTTGCACGTGTATCGATCATGGGCACTTTGAGGTGACCAATGAAACCTTGCCAGGCTTGCGCTCGAAACCTAGCCGTGGCGGATATGGGAAACCGCACAACAACTAAAGTACCGTTAGTGCGGCGTACGGTGAATCAATGAGCCATCGCGCGAAAGACTGGTTGGCAGGCCTCGACACA
The DNA here is from genome assembly GCF_056531425.1 of Ruegeria sp. N4. Taxonomy (NCBI): domain Bacteria; kingdom Pseudomonadati; phylum Pseudomonadota; class Alphaproteobacteria; order Rhodobacterales; family Roseobacteraceae; genus Ruegeria; species Ruegeria sp. N4. The sequence goes on along the minus strand of NZ_JBQFLT010000007.1, from coordinate 110,712 downwards.
AGAAACCTAAAAGGTTCCGATTTCAAAGTCCTGTTCTTCTTGTGCGACTTTCACAATGGTGAAAAGCCACCTAACGTTGCTTGTTACCCGTCTCAGGCTTTGTTGATGGAAAAGGCCGGAATCTCCAATGGATCGGTGAACAATGCAATGAACCGTCTGGAAGATGCCGGATTGATTGAGCGTATCGCAGGTACGGTGCCTGGCTCGGCCAAGCGCCGCACTTATTACCTACTTGGTTGCGACGCCAATTCTCCGAAACAACAGACTCCAAAAACTGGAGTTAGCCCAAACTCCAGTGCTGTGGAGTTTGTTGAAAGGCAAACTCCAGAAAACGACACGGCAAACTCCAAAAAAGTTGACACCAAACTCCACGCCACTGGAGAAGAACCAGTAAAGGAACCAGTAAAGGAACCTTGTGTGTCGTCTTCGCTTCCACACACACAAGAGTTCGTGTTCGAAGACTTGGTCAGTCAGTTTGAGGCGGCGTATCCCCGTCTCGGCGATGGACCCTCGACCGAGGCGGCGCTGAAAAAGGCGATCGAGGAGGGTGCGGACCCGGCCGCCATTCTTGCCGGTGCCAGTGGCTATGCAGCCGAGCAGAAAGGAAACGGACGCCAGTTTATCAAGCTTTCCGAGAATTGGCTAAATGAAAAGCGGTGGACGTGGCACGCGCCGAATACCTCGAGCAAAGTCACCCGCGAACGTATTCTGGAAACTCACGCCAAGACTATTAAACAGGGCAAGTCTTTCCTCTGTACTGCAATCACTGATCAGACAGCTTGGGAATGTGTACAGGCCGAGCTAGTGACTGTTCAAGAATGCCACGCTGTCGGCAAACTGCTCTAATCCAGGATTGCCTTTGCCAAATCATCTACGGCCAGCGCATGTCTACAAGAAATCGATCTCTACACCTTCAAATGGATTCGGATGAATAGTCCGCGCAACAAAAACGCCGGTAATTTTTGCTTGAGGAAAACGTGCTGAAAGAACGTTGTGCATAGCGCGGTAGTGTCGACCGACGGTCAGCACATCGTCGAAAATCCCGATACTAACCGGCTCGGGATCGGCTAGAGCCTCATCGATCTTGTAAACTTCCATTAGCTGTTCGACCGTCAAGCGCTCGCCTGGTCCAGCGTTGTGGGAATACTCAGTGGATTCGCTCTGATACACCAATGGTCGAACGTCTGCGCCATTCCGGATACCGCGACAAATCTGTTCCATTCGATCGTCGTAGTCGGCATGCGACTTTGCTTTGGAGCCAGGTATCGGAACTAAGGTCGCAATGTCCAGCCACTTAGGGTTCAAGTGCCTAGCAAACTCTCTTGAAACTTGAGTGATCGCCCGCGCCTTGTGGTGATACCCGCCTTTTATGCCTCGTTCACTTGGCTTCTTCTTGAGATTCCAAATAAGGCTGTTGGTTTCACCTTTGAAGCCATCTCCAGCGCGGTATTCGCGGAGGAAAATGCAGATGTCATCTTCGGTAAGTTCACCATGATCTAAACGAGTGAGATCATCAATTCGTGTGAAACTCATTCGATCTTCAATGCCTTCCAAATGTCATCCGGGTTTTTCACTCGGATTGCGCCTTCCTTCTCGAAACGTGCAGGCCATGTGATGTTAGGGTTTTGAAAACAACTGTCCAAAATGAATAGTTTTCGTCCTTGGTATAATGCGGCGCGTGCCTGAGTCAGGGTTCCTGACGTCTCTCCTGCTTCCACAATGATCGTCCCTTCGGTCAACGCACTCATTGTTGCGTTTCGCTCTGGAAAGTACTGGCGCTTGTGTTGAAAAGGTTGAACTTCATATCGAAGCACAGGGATTTGTGAGATGAGTAGATGTTCTTGAGCAATATGGTCTTGAAGGGCGCGATTTTCTTTCGGGTAGTACTCTGCCAGCGGTGTTCCGATTACAGCAATTGTCCGTCCCTTTGCATCCAACGCAGCTCGGTGAGCAGCCGCGTCAATTCCTGTTGCCAGTCCCGATACTACCGAAAAGCCACGATGCACCAACTCACGCGCCAGCCGGGCGGCCCTTTTTTTTCCGTCTTCGCTTGGTTTCCTGCTTCCAACTACAGCAAGCCCCCGCATTTCAGAGAGTTCCCAAGTCCCTTGATAGTACAATAACTCAACGGGGTGCTTAGCGTCGCGCAGTTTCCTAGGATAGTCGCCAGCTTTGTTTATCCGCACTCCGAATTGACGCACGCCTGCAGCAAAGAGTTTCTTGATGACTTTGCTTGCAGTTTCGTCGGCCACTTGAGGCGAAACAAAATCGGACGGAAGTGCAGTAGGATCCGAAGCAAACTTGTCCGCAAGGCGCTTGAACGTAGCACCCTGCTCTAAAAAAAGAGCTTCGTATGCGCCCATTTCTCGTCGCGGAGATATTGCGGAAAGCGCAGCGCTATCGCCGTTTTGAAAAGCAAATTTATTCACTGCGGCTTACGCTGCTACACGGCCCCATGTGCGTCTCCCTGACACGCCATTAGTGGCGTTTGTTTCTCGCCATCATGCATCAAAAATTCTCCGAAATGCAACACCACGTAGCTTAAGTAATGATTAACCGCTTGGAGCTGCCAGCGAGATGTGACTCGATTATGCGTCCCAACAGGTATCAAGTGTCGTGTTGCCAAAAAAAACCAGCACGATAGCGCGAAGTAGCGGATCGCAGCACTTTAATAGGACCCCTTATCAGTCTGAAGACACTTCCGGGTAACATACCTGGCCTTCCTTCCAAGGCGCTGGGCGTGTGCTTAGGGTTACGCGATGGGGGAACCGCCAGAGGAAATCCTAGGTTCGGGGCGTATTCTGGGCTCATCAAGACGGAGCACTGATTTGCCTAGACGCCCAATTCCCCAAAACCGCCCAGCGCAAGGCACCGTAAACGCACGGTTTCTTAGCGCGATTAGTGTCGCGCAACAGGCCCGACCAGCAAACATGATTGTTCGCCCAGGTGGCGCACAGGGTGAAGACCGCATTTTGTTTACCAAGACGCTTTCAGCGTTGGCAACGATGCAAGATTTCCTCTCGTTCGGCGCAGAGTTATCTAGTTTGGTCGACAAAAACGGACATGTGACCATCGATCCGCCGTACCGAAATGCAGGTGACACGATTACTGTCGAGGCGGCGATGTCGCAGAGCTCAAGAGTTCTTTCGGCAGGTGCCACCCTAATTCAGGGTGCAGAGATTATTCGAGATGCGTCCACAACGCATGGGAAAGTGCAGACCAGATCAGCGGTCAACTTCTCCACTTTTGAGCCGATGGAGTTCAACCAAGTGGATTTCGATGCGAATCCTGACGCAGAGCTGCCCCTTTCCCCGGTTCCTTTCCAAACCGCCGAAGTTGACCTGGGCACTTTTAAGCAGTTTGGAGTTGCTTTTCGCCTCAGCCGACGCGAATTCAAGAGCGTTGCGCCTGACCGTCTCGCAGTTCAGATATTGTGGCCGCTAATTCAAGGACTCGGTCGCGCTTTGGACGCGGCTTTCTTTGAAGCGCTGGGCAATGAAAACTTGCTGTCTTGGTCTTCCAGTGTAGGTCACCCAAATTATCAGTCAGGCTTGGGCTATGCAGCGACGCAAGGTATTCCCTTCGAAAGCCTGCGAGCCTTGGTAGGCACCTCCGGGGCAGGAGCAATAACCGACCAAGGTGTTCTTTACGCCGGCGGTGTTCGGGCCGAGTTAACTCCAGACACGGCTCAAACCTTCCTCGGTTCATTCAATCGTGCCGCAATTGTAACTGACGAAGATATTCGGATTATTGCAACACGAACTGATGCCAGCGGCGGCCTCGAGGTTGCCTGTTGGCTTGGAGTTCAAGCGCTTATTCCAGATCCGTCAAAGTTTTGGGTCATAGGTAGCGTATGATCAGGGCTTTAAGATCGGTATTAGGCCTGGAGGTTTCTTCCGATGCAGATGAAGCGGTTCATGCCGACGCTGCGCCGTCCGATCAGGTTTTGGCGGTCGTCGCGTACAACGAACTTCTGGTCGCAATAGATGTGACCCAAGTAATCTGGCGCGACTCTCATGCGGGGGACGAAACGGCCGGGCCGATAGTCAGGGTCCCCACGCTTGGTAGTTGGGCATGGAGCAGTCGCAAGGATGCGAAAGCACGGGTGGCTGAAAAATACCCAGAGTTAGACGAGAAGGCCTGTGCGCGGGCCGCCAAGTTGATCGAATGGCAGATTGGGAAGCAGAACCTGCGTGAATTCCGACGTGGTCCTAAAGTCGATCGATTTGACCGCGAGTACGAGAGATTTTGGAGGGGGCACAATGTCTGATTTGAGGATCTATGACCGAAACGGCGATACGCGCGAATGCCTGGTAGCCGCACAAAAACGTATTCAACAGGAAGAAGGCGCGCGGCTTTCGCTTTCTCAAGTTGCCCACCGTTTGATCTATTTGGGCAAACGGACGCTCGACCAAGCCAACCATCACAGAAATGCCTGACCGGCATCTGCTCAACAAACCGCAAAGGAGAACCTATGCGTAATCAACTGCCTCCCACCGGGTCGTTTCGCCAAGTCTGCAACTATCTCGGTATCAACGAGGATGAACTCAAAGGATTGGGGGTCAAGGATGGCTTCCCTCGGCCAACCAAGGCTGGCAACCATCAGCGCTGGGCGTTCGCTGAGATTGATGAATGGCTTGAAAAGAAACGGGAAACGACTGCGTGAGACTGCGTCGCACAAGGCGTCGCGTTGGGGTTCGAAAGCGCAAGAAACGAGCCTTCATCAAGCTAGATTGGGACGCCCGCTGGTTTGGCCTCCAATAAGAAGCTGTTGGATGGAAAACATGGTCACTGGCCATCCAACACGTACTGGCTGAGAGGCCAGGTTGCGCTCTCGGGTTTTTTGATCCTTCTCCCGAGAGCGCAGACACTTCCCAAAGAATCTCGATTCGCAGACATGGGTCCTTCCGGCGGGGGAGGGGTCTGTGGGTGGGAAACGGCGCAAAAAACTATTTGTGCGAGGGCTCTGGAATCGTGGCCTACTACTATTACTCACAAATGCCGTGGGGGTGAAAAAAGGATGGATCGCCAAATAAATCTGCCGAAAATATCATTCAGTTTCAGTGTTTTAAGTGGTTTGTTTGGTGGAGCCTAGGGGAGTCGAACCCCTGACCTCTTGCATGCCATGCAAGCGCTCTCCCAACTGAGCTAAGGCCCCATCCGGGTACTGCCGAAGCAGTGGGCGGACGTTTATGAGACGACGGCGGGGAGTGCAAGTCCAAAAATGGAATTGTGCAAAAACTTTCCGTCGCCATCCGCACAAAGAACCAAGGCGGCCCAAGGCCGCCTTAAGATCAGTTTTCGTCTTCTGATGACATGTCCTTGATGTCGTCCAGCGAGACGTCATCGTTGTTGTCGTCATCATCGTCCAGCAGATCGTCGTCCAGATCCACGTCGACATTGTCGTCATCATCCAGAACCAGATCATCCTCGGATGCGTTTTCGCGTGCTTTCGCGGTCGCTGCGTCCTCGGCATCGGCGGCAATCATCCGGCTTTTGCCGGTTTCAAGCTCCACGATCTCGCCCGTGTAGGGGCTGACGATCGGGTCCTTGTTCAGGTCGTAAAATCGCTTACCGGTGGTCGGGCAAACGCGCTTTACGCCCCATTCTTCCTTGGGCATGTCAAATCCCCTTGATATCAGGTGAGTCGTCTAAAAGATTCAGTTCACCTGCCACAGGCGGCGGGCACTGTCAAAGCCTTTGCGCGGAAGAGGTCGGGATATGGGAGAACACGCTTTGCCGGGAACGCCGCCGGTGCCGCTGACGCTGCGCAGATCAACGCGGGCGCGGCGGATCAGCCTGCGGATTTCCCAATTGGACGGGCGGGTTACCCTGACCTATCCGCAAGGCGTGCCCGAGGCCGAGGCGTTGAGTTTCGCGCGCAGCAAAGAGGAATGGATCCGGCACCATCTGGCAGGGCAGCCCGATCTGGAACAGGTGCGTCTGGGCAGTGTGATCTGGATCGAAGGCACCGAGCGTCGAATCGTACCCGCGCCGGGGCGGCGGGTGGTGCTGAGCACAGATGCGGTGGCCGTGCCTGAAGGGGCCGAGGGGCGGCGACTGGCCCGGTTTTTGAAAGAGCTTGCGCGGGATCGGCTGACTGGGGCCTGCGACGATTACGCCGCCATTCTGGGGCGCTCGTACACCAGTCTGACGCTGCGGGATACGCGATCCCGCTGGGGGTCGTGCAGTTCGCATGGCGGGTTGATGTTTTCCTGGCGCCTGATCCTCGCGCCGTCCGAAGTTCTGCACTATGTCGCCGCGCATGAGGTGGCGCATTTGGCCGAGATGAACCATTCGCCCGCCTTCTGGGCGCAGGTCGAACGTATTTTTGGCCCCTATGATGCCCCGCGCCGGTGGTTGCGTGAAAACGGAGCGATGCTGCACAGATACCGCTTTGACGCGTAGCCGAGTTGACCCCGCAGGTTTTTGTGATCACATGAGACCATGTTAGCCACACGCCCGACCGACTCGCATATCGCAACCCATGACCGGGTGTATCGCACCCTGCGGTCCCGTATCCTGCACGGAGAGATCGCCCCCGGCGAGGCGCTGACCTTGCGTGGGATCGGCAAGGAGTTCGATGTCTCGATGACGCCTGCGCGCGAGGCGGTGCGCCGTCTGGCGGCGGAAGGGGCGTTGTTTCTGTCCTCATCGGGGCGGGTTTCGACGCCGGAACTGACGAATGACCGGATCGAGGAACTGGCTGCATTGCGCGCGTTGCTTGAGGTGGAACTGGCCAGCCGTGCCCTGCCGCGTGCCCATATCGCGCTGATCGACCGGTTGCAGACCATCAACATGACCGTCGCCGAAATGGTGACCAAGCGCGACGCGGTTGGATATATCCGGTCGAATCTGGAGTTTCACAGGACGCTGTATCTGCGCGCGCAGGCCCCCGCGATGTTGGCCATGGCCGAGACGGTCTGGCTGCAACTTGGCCCCACCATGCGGTCCTTGTACGGGCGGCTTCGGCGCACCGAGCCGCCGCATTATCACAAGCTGATCATCGCCGCGCTGAAGGCCGGGGACGAGCCGGGGTTGCGCCTTGCCGTGCGCTCCGACGTAACACAGGGGTTGCGGTTGCTGGTTGCTTAAGCGGCGAACCGCCGAAGCGTCGATTTGGCGGCAGCCACTCTCGGTCGTTCTGGTTTGCGCGTCCGGTCTGCGCTAGGCTGAGGCAAATCACAAACAAGAGCAGATTTCAGTCATGATCAATCGACGGAGCTTTTCCATTGGCCTTGGCGCGGCAATATTGGCCGGGTGCAGCGACGGGGGCGCGCCATCCCGTGCGCGTGCGTCGCGTATGCAGTCGGTGCCGAATGCGGGCTATGATGCCTGGGTGGCCAATTTCAAATCCCGAGCCGCGTCGCAGGGGATTTCCCAGACGACCATAAATCGGGCCTTTCAGGGTGCGGGCTATTTGCCCGGCGTGATCGAGCGCGACCGCAATCAAGTGGAATTCAAACGCTCGCTTGAGGACTACTTGGCCATCGCCGCCTCGGACGAACGCATCAGCACCGGGCGGCAGATGTTGCAGCGGTACAATGGGACGCTGTCGCAGATCGAGGCGCAATACGGTGTCGACAAAGAGGTTGTCGTGGCCGTCTGGGGTTTGGAAAGCCGATACGGCGCGCGGCGCGGCGACGTGCCGGTGATTTCGGCCACGTCCACCTTGGCGTATGAGGGGCGGCGCGGCGAATTTTTCGAAAAGCAACTGGTCGCAGCCCTGAAGATCATTCAGGAGGGCGACACCTCGCCCGCCAACATGACCGGCAGCTGGGCCGGGGCGATGGGGCATACGCAGTTCATCCCAACCTCGTATCTGGCCTATGCGGTGGATTTCACCGGCGACGGTCGGCGCGATATCTGGTCCGAGGATCCGACGGATTCTTTGGCCTCGACAGCGGCCTATTTATCCCGTGCCGGTTGGGTGCGCGGCCAGCCTTGGGGTGGCGAGGTCGGCACCGTGTCGGGTACGCCGGTTGCAGTGCTGCAACCGCAAGTGCCGGGGCCACGCATCGCCGTATTCCGCAATTTCAATGTTATCAAGCGGTATAACAACTCGGACAGCTATGCGATTGGCGTGGGGCACCTGTCGGACCGGTTCGCCGGAGGCGCGCCGTTTCAGGCCTCATTCGGGCCGGATGCCACGGGTCTGACGCTGGAGGACCGCAAAGACCTGCAACGCCGCCTGACCTCGGCCGGGTATGACACGCAGGGCGCGGATGGGGTGATCGGGAACAACACCAAATCCGCCATCAGCGGCTATCAACGCGCCAATGGCCTGCCTGTGACCGGCGAGCCATCGGTTGATCTGCTGCGTCGTTTGGGCGGTTGACGGTTTACGCCGCCAGCCCTTTCGACCCGATGTCCAGGAATTTCTGGCGGCGGTCCTTGATCAGGGCCGCTGCGTCCTTGCCGTCCAGCTCTTTCAGCATGGCGCCGATGGCGTCACGCACCGACTCAACCGCCTCGGGGCGACCGCGATGGGCCCCGCCTTTGGGCTCGGGGATGATCCGATCGCAGACGCCCAGCTTGTGCAGGTCCTGCGCTGTCAGGCGCAGCGCCTCGGCGGCTTCGCGCATCTTCTCGGCATCTTTCCACAGGATCGAGGCGCAGCCTTCGGGTGAGATCACCGAATAGACCGAATGTTCCAGCATAGCGACGCGGTTGGCGGTGGCAAAGGCGACGGCCCCGCCGGACCCACCTTCGCCGATGATGACCGACACCAGTGGCACACCGATTTTCAGGCACATCTCGGTCGAGCGCGCGATGGCCTCGGACTGGCCGCGTTCCTCGGCCCCTTTGCCGGGGTAGGCGCCCGCCGTGTCGATCAGAGTGATCACCGGCAGGCCAAACCGTCCGGCCATCTCCATCAGGCGCACGGCCTTGCGATAGCCTTCGGGCCGGGCCATGCCGAAATTCCGTTCGATCCGCGATTTGGTATCGCTGCCCTTTTCATGGCCGATCACCATCACCGGCTGATCGTTGAACCGGGCCAGCCCACCGATCACCGCCAGATCGTCGGCAAAGTTCCGGTCGCCCGCCAGCGGCGTGAATTCGGTGAACAGCTCTTTGACATAGTCCTGGCAATGGGGCCGTTCGGGGTGGCGTGCCACCTGACATTTCCGCCACGGGGTCAGGTCAGCATACAGTTCGTCCAGCAGCTTGGCGGCCTTGGCGTCCAGCGCGGCGGCTTCTTCGCTCACGTCCATTTCTTCATTGGCACGGGCCAATGCGCGCAGCTCTTCAGCTTTGCCTTCGATCTCGGCCAGTGGTTTTTCGAAATCCAGATACTGGGTCATGACGCCTCTCAACGCGGAAGTTCCCTGCTATATGACCTGACGTCGCCCCGGATGCAACTCAGCAAGATTTGTGGGCCGTGAATATGCAAGCTGAGGAAAGCAATGAGAAGGAAGGATGCCGATGGCAACCAGCTACGAAGACCGGGTTCTGCGCGTGCTGAGCTATATCCACGACAACCCTGCCGGGGATCTGTCACTGGACGCGCTGGCCGATGTCGCCGCCATGTCCCGGTTTCACTGGCACCGCGTGTTTCGCGCCCTGACCGGTGAGACCTGCGCTCAGGCTGTGCGACGCCTGCGCTTGCACCGTGCGGCGACGTTGTTGGTGCGAACCGACACACCGGTGGCCCAGGTCGCGGCAACCGTTGGCTATCCCAACCCCAGCTCATTTGCGCGGGCCTTTACCGAGGCCTATGGCAGCAGCCCCGGTGCCTTTCGCAAGGCGGGGCAGTTTCTGCCGGCTCATCCCAACTTTAGAACCGGAGGATACCCGATGCATCCCGTGACAACCCGTACCGAACCCGCCCGCCGTGTGATCGCGCTGCCCCACAAGGGGGCCTATTCCGAAATCGGCAAGAGCTTCGAGGCCTTTGGTGCCTTGTGCGAATCCCGCCAGCTCTGGCCCCAGATCGGCCCGGTTCTGGCGCTGTACCTCGACAGCCCCGATGACGTGCCCGAGGATCAGTTGCGCAGCTATGCCGGGGCTGAATTCCGGGGCGATGAGACGCCCCAAGGCATGGAGGACATGCAAATCCCCGGCGGGAAGACCGCGGTGCTGACCTACAAAGGCCCTTATTCCGGGATCGAGGCCGCCTATCACAGCCTGTTCGGCAACTGGTTGCCCGAGTCCGGCGAAGAGCCTGCGGATCAGCCATGCTATGAAATCTACCTCAACGATCCGCGCGAAACCCCGCCCGAAGAGTTGCTGACCGAGATCTGTCTTCCCCTGAAGTGATCAGCTTGGCCACAGGACCGGATACAGCGAGGCGACCAGCAGTGCTGCCATGGTCCAATTGAAAACCAACAACCGGCGCGGATTCGTCAGGAACCGCGCCATTTGCTGGCCCAGCAGGGTCCAGGTGCTGACCGACGGTAAATTGACCGCGCCGAATACCAGCGCGACGACAACGATCACGTTCAGTGTCTGATCGGGCGCGTAAGCCGTGGTCGCGGTCAGTGCCATGGCCCAGGCTTTCGGGTTGACCCACTGAAACGCGGCGGCCTGCAGAAATGTCATCGGTGTGCCGACTTCGGCCTTTCCACCGGCGGGCGCAGCATGTGCGATTTTCCAGGCCAGATACAGCAGATAAGCCACCGAGGCGACCTTCAGCACCGTGTAGCTGGCCGGGTATTGGTTGAACACCTGCACCAGCCCCGCGCCGACAAGCAGGACCATGAAGGTGAAGCCAAGCCCGATTCCCAACATATGCGGGATCGAGCGGCGAAAGCCGAAATTGGCCCCTGACGCCATCAGCATCAGGTTATTCGGCCCCGGAGTGATCGAGGATACGAAGGCAAACACAATCAGGGCCAGAAGGATGTCGTAAGTCATGGGGCGAATTTTTGCGCCAAAAGCGGCAAATGAAATTGCGTTTTGGTGCGCATCTTGTTTATTTTCACAATTAATGACCAAGATGGATCAGATAAACCGCGATATATTGCGTGCGCTGACCGCAGATGGGCGGATCAGCAATCTGGAACTGGCTGACCGCGTGGGCCTGTCCCCCTCTGCCTGTCTGCGCCGGGTGCAGGAATTGGAAAGGGCCGGAGTGATTACCGGTTACCGCGCCGTTCTGGACCCCGTCGCACTGGGCAAGGGGTTCGTGGCCTATATCGGCGTTGGGCTGGGCGAACATACCAAGGCCGCGCAGGAAGGGTTCGAACGGGCCTTGCAGCGCGCGCCCGAAGTGGTCGAATGCCACAACATCACCGGAACGATCGAATACCTGCTGCGCGTCGAATGCGCCGACCTTCCATCCTATAAGACCTTCCATACCGATGTGCTGGGAACACTGCCCCATGTGACCTCGATCACGTCCTATGTGGTTATGGGGTCGCCCAAGGATTTGCGGGCCTGAGCGGCCACATTGTGAAGATTCACGCTCTTGCAGGGTAAATATTCACATCCTAGTGTGACGTTAATGATGCCGTAGACCAAAATACCAAACAAACGCGGCGCACACAGGGAGATGATGATGAAACTCTTTCGTACAGGTGCGATTGCGGCTGCCGCCGTTTTGATCGCCGGGGCTGCTCTGGCGGCGCCGCTGAAACTGCAGCCTGCAAGCCCTCAGCCCAGTCCAAAGGCAGGGCTGGACGTCAAATACGCGTGGGAGGGGAACCCGCCGCGCAAAATCCAGAACCTGTCCAAGGTGGACTTTTTGCTGAAGAAGGCAAAGCCCGGTCAGCCTTTGCGGGGATTGGACTATCGCGACACCTCCGAAGGCGATCCGGTTCTGACGTTCAACGAAGCCTATAACGTGGCGGCTGAAGTTTCGGGCTATATCCGGTTCGATTCACCGGGTGTTTATGAACTGGAAACCTGGTCGAATGACGGCATCGACGCCTGGGTTGGCGGGCAACAGATCGGTTATGTCAACGGGCGTCAGGGCTGTGAGGCCAACCAAAGAACAGCGGTCGAGGTCCCACAAGCCGGGTGGTACCCGCTGAAGATCAAGTATTTCCAGAAATACGGCACATCCTGCCTGATGATGAAATGGGGCAAACAGGGTGATCGGTTCACCTGGACGCCAAACAACGTGTTTGGCCGGTAAAAAAAGGCGCCAGATCTGGCGCCTTTTTCAATCTGGTCAGCCGTTGGCCGCGATCAGCTCGGCCTGCGCCACGATGACTTCGGCCTGTTTGATTGAGGCGATGTCGACAAGACGGCCTTTGTAAACCGTGGCCCCTTCGCCATTGGCCTTGGCCTGTTCCATCGCGGCCAGAATCTCGCGCGCTTCCGAGACAGCCTCATCCGACGGGGTGAAAACCTGATTGGCCAAAGCGATCTGTTTGGGGTGGATCGCCCATTTGCCAACCATGCCCAGCGTGGCCGAGCGTTTGGCCTGCGCGATATAGCCTTCGTCATCCGAGAAATCGCCGAACGGCCCGTCTACCGGCAGAACGCCGTGCGTGCGGCAGGCGGCGACGATGGCGGCTTGCGCCCAGTGCCACGGATCGGACCAGTGCTTTTCACCCTCGCGCAGCATGTAATAGTTTTCCTGTGTGCCGCCGATGCCAGTGGTCTGCATCCCCATCGAGGCTGCAAAATCCGCAGCACCAAGGCTCATGGCCTGCATACGGGGCGAGGACGCGGCGATTTCTTCAACATGGGCGATACCTGCGGCGGATTCGATAATCACTTCGAACGAGATCGGCTTGGTCCGGCCCTTGGCGCGCTCGATAGCAGTAACCAGCGCGTCCACGGCGTAGACATCTGCCGCGCAACCGACCTTGGGGATCATGATCTGGTCCAGCCGGTCGCCCGCCTGTTCCAGAACGTCAACGACATCGCGGTACCAATAGGGTGTGTCCAGCCCGTTGATCCGCACCGACATATACTTACCACCCCAGTCGATGGTGTTCAGCGCTTCGATGACATTTGCGCGGGCGGCGTCCTTGTCAGATGGGGCAACCGAGTCTTCGAGGTCCAGATTGATCACGTCTGCGGCCGATGCTGCCATCTTGGGGAACAGCTTGGTGTTCGATCCGGGGCCGAACAATTGGCAGCGATTTGGGCGGGCCGGGGCGGCGGGTTGAATGCGGAAACTCATCGGGGCCTCTTGTGGGTAAGGAAATTGCGATTTTTCTCTCGATTGAGGTATTAAATTACGCAGATCAGCGCAAGCGGGATTGTGCGCCTGCGGCAATGCGCGTGCAGAAATCGCAGTTTCGACTGCGAAGTAAGGGTGATTAAAGTTTAATCAGTTTAAAAACTTCGAATATTTTTGCGCAGTCAGCGAACACCGCGCAAAAACCTCGCGCACTGTACGGAGTTAGTCGGTGAAAACGCGAAGCGCTCGTATTGCCGCTTGTCTACTTTGCGTCGGAATCAAAGGAGTGACCGCAATGATCGAGACACCGTACCTGCTGTTTTTGGGCGATGCGCCCGACCAACTGGCCGCCAAAGTTGCAATCGGCATCCGGGACTGGCGTCCCGAGAACGCCGTTGGCCAATTGCGGATGGACGGCTGCAAGGCCGACCTGGGCATGACCGACATGACGCTTGAAGAAGGCAAAGCCGCCGGTGCCAAGACCCTGGTTATCGGCGTTGCGAACCGTGGCGGCGTGATCAGCCAGGCCTGGAAAGAGGTTCTGATTGCTGCGTTGGAAATGGGCTACGATCTGGCGTCGGGCCTGCACAACCTGCTGCGGGACGAGGGCGATCTGGTCGCAGCGGCGCAGACCCACGGCGGCACATTGCACGACGTTCGCGTACCGACCGTCGGCTACCCGATCGCAAACGGCAAAAAGCGCAGCGGCAAGCGCTGCCTTGCCGTTGGAACCGACTGTTCCGCCGGTAAGATGTACACCGCCATGTCCATGGACGCCGAAATGCGCAGCCGTGGCATGAAGTCGACATTCCGCGCCACTGGTCAGACCGGTATTCTGATCACCGGTCAGGGCGTGCCTCTGGACGCTGTTGTCGCGGACTTCATGGCAGGCTCGGTGGAATACCTGACGCCGGAGAATGATGAGGATCACTGGGATCACATCGAAGGGCAGGGCTCTCTGTTCCATGTCTCGTATTCCGGCGTCACCATGGCGCTGATCCACGGCGGTCAGCCGGATGCCCTGATCCTGTGTCACGAACCCACCCGGACGCATATGCGTGGTCTGCCCGAGTATTCCCTGCCGACGCTGCCGCAGCTGCGCGATACCGCATTGCCGCTGGCACGGGTTGCAAACCCGGACTGTCAGGTGGTCGGCGTGTCGATCAACACCCAGCACCTGAGCGAGGATGAGGCGAAGGCCTATATCGCCAAGGTTGAGGCCGAAATGGGCCTGCCCGCCACCGACCCGTACCGTTTTGGTGCCGGTAAACTGGTAGACGCGCTGGCCGCGCTGTGATCTGAACGGCGCGCCGGGGGCGGGTGTTGATCCGTCTCCGGCGGCCGTATTTTGAACGAGAAGAAGGAGCGGGCGCGTGCAGATTGACGTCTCTCGTGATGTATTCCGGCTGGCGCAGGTGTTCACCATCTCGCGCGGGTCGCGGACCGAGGCAAAGGTGCTGACGGTACGGCTGTCGGATGGGGCGCATGAAGGCTGGGGCGAATGTGTGCCCTATGCGCGGTATGACGAGACGCTCGAATCCGTTGAGGCCGAGATCGCCGGGTTGCCTGCGGAGTTCACACGTCAGGCGCTGATGGACCTGTTGCCTGCGGGCGCGGCGCGGAACGCGGTGGATTGTGCGCTGTGGGATCTTGAGGCCAAGCGGGCGGGCAAGCGCGCCTGGGATCTGGCCGGGTTGCCGGTGCCGGGGCCTGAAATCACCGCTTATACCCTGTCGCTTGACACGCCCGAGGCGATGCAGAAGCAGGCGGCTGAGAATGCCTACCGCCCCCTGCTGAAGATCAAGTTGGGCACCCCGGACGACATGCCCCGTCTTGAAGCCGTGCGCGCGGGCGCGCCGGATGCCAAGATCATTGTGGATGCGAACGAAGGCTGGTCGGCTGAGGTTTACGCCGATCTGGCGCCGCATCTGGTGCGTCTGGGTGTGGCCCTGGTCGAGCAGCCTTTGCCCGCCGGACAGGATGACGCGCTGATCGGGATGGAGCGTCCGGTGCCTGTCTGTGCCGATGAATCCTGCCATGACCGGACCAGCCTGCCCAAGCTGAAGGGCAAGTATGATGTGGTCAACATCAAGCTCGACAAGACCGGCGGTCTGACCGAGGCGCTGGCCCTGCGCGAAGCGGCGCTGGCCGAGGGTTATCGCGTGATGGTCGGCTGCATGGTCGGAAGCTCGTTGGCGATGGCCCCTGCGACCTTGTTGGCGCAGGGTGCGATGGTAACGGACCTTGACGGCCCGCTGTTGTTGGCCGAAGACCGCGCGACACCGCTGACATTTGATGATGCCGGAGTGCACCCGCCCATGGCGGCACTTTGGGGCTAAGGAGAGATACATGACTCGCACCGTTTATGTGAATGGCGAATACCTGCCCGAGACCGAAGCCAAGGTTTCGATCTTTGACCGTGGTTATCTGTTCGCGGACGCCGTTTACGAAGTGACCAGCATTCTGGACGGCAAGCTGATCGATTTCGAAGGCCACGCCGTGCGCCTCAAGCGGTCCTTGGATGAGCTGGAGATGGCCGAGCCGTGCTCCAAGGAGGAGCTGCTGGAGATTCACCGCAAGCTGGTTGAATTGAACGGCATCGAGGAAGGTCTGGTTTACCTGCAGGTCAGCCGCGGATCGGATGGCGACCGGGATTTTGTGTTCCCGTCGGCGGATACCAAACCCAGCCTCGTTCTGTTCACGCAGAACAAGCCGGGTCTGGCGGATAGCCCGGCGGCCAAGAAAGGTGCCAAGATCATCTCGATTGATGACCTGCGCTGGGGTCGTCGTGACATCAAGACCGTGCAGCTGCTCTACCCGTCGATGGGCAAGATGATGGCCAAGAAAGCCGGTTGCGACGATGCATGGCTGATCGAGGATGGCTATGTGACCGAAGGCACCAGCAACAACGCCTTTTTCGTCAAGAACGGCAAGATCGTTACCCGCCCGCTGTCCAACGACATCCTGCACGGCATCACCCGCAAGGCCGTGCTGCGTATGGCGGCTGAGGCGCAGATGGAAATCGAAGAGCGTCTGTTCACCATCGACGAGGCCAAAGAGGCGGACGAAGCCTTCACCACCTCGGCCAGCGCCTTTGTCATGCCGGTGATCGAGATTGACGGCGTGACGCTGGGCGACGGGACGCCCGGCCCGGTCGCCAAACGTCTGCGCGAGATTTATCTGGACGAAAGCCGTAAAGCGGCGATCTAAAGAAAAGGCCCGCCAATCCGGCGGGCCTTATTCGTTTTGGGGTGTCAGCCTTTCTTGGTGACGTTTTCCTCGAAGGCGACCTTGAAGGCGGCCTGTTTTTCGGGGCTGGCCTCGGTCTGGTAGTTGGCCTTCCACTCATCCATGGTCATGCCGTAGAAAATCTGGCGGGCTTCGTCCTTGCCCATCTCGATGCCCTTTTCATTGGCCGCTTCCTGATACCAGCGCGACAGGCAATTTCGGCAGAACCCGGCCAGATTCATCATGTCGATGTTTTGCACGTCCGTGCGGTCTTCCATCAGGTGTTGTTGCAACCGGCGGAAGGCGGCGGCCTGAAGTTCGATTTCGGTTTGCTTGTCCATAAGTCTGGCTCCGGGTGGTTCTGGTGCGTGTCCCACCTGACCTAGCGGTCCGGTGGCGATGTTTCAACAAACAGCGTGTCAGACCAGTTTCAGGGCCAGCCATGGGATGATGCAGAAGATCAGGGTGAGGATCTTGTAATTGGCGAGATACCGGAAATACGCCTGTTTCACATCCGCGCGGTCCATCTGGAACATCCGACCGTGAATACCGGCGATCCAGTCCTGCATCAGGACGATCATCATAGTGGTGAACAACAAAATGGCGATATTCAGCACCGCCATCCAGCCAAAGAAGCTTGTCAGGAACTCTTGAGTCATACCTGCCTCCTTTCCTTCATTATATGGGGAGGCAGGATCAGGTGTGGAATACCCGTTGAGGATCTGAGACTAAAGGTCGCTTTCCTCCAGCGCGTCCGTCAGGACAACTGCCAGCCGCTCGGCCCATTCCCGTTGCCCGGCGTTATCTGCGATCAGATCATTGCGCAGCTCGATCAGGGCGTTGGGGCGGCCATGGGTTGTGCAATGCTTGTCAATCGCGTCACCGGGCAGGACCCCGGTATAGGGCTCGTTCACGCCGACGCACAGGTCGTCCTCGGCCCTTAACCGGTCAATCAAAGGACCCGCGAATCGCTCGTCCGGGGTGTGCAGCACGCCAATATGCCAGGGCCTTGGTTCGCGGCCACGCAGTTGGCGGGTGAAGGAATGCATCGACACGACAACCGCATGGGGCAGGGCGGCCAACCGTCCAAGTGCCTCGTGATACGGGCGGTAACACATGTTCAGGCGACGCTCGCGCTCGGCCGCATCGGCGTGGCGGTTGCCCGGGATGATCGAGCCGTCGTACAGCTTCATCAGCAAGGTCGGGTCATCCTCACCCCGGTTCGGGTCGATCACCAGGCGCGAGAAATTGGCGGCGATCACCGGCGCATTCAGGATTTCGCCCAGATGTTTCGATACCTCGTAGGCACCGACATCATAGGCGATGTGACGCTCCATATCTTCACGCGGCAGGCCGAGGTCGCCGTCACCCACGTCGGGCGGAACGGTATTGGTTGCGTGGTCGCAGGTGATCAGCCAGCGGGACGGGCGATCCTCGCCGTGGATAAAGAACGGAGTGTACGTCATAAGCCTGTCATCAAGTTTGCCGCAGGTGTATGGCAGTTGCTTCGGAAAGGGAATTGCGCAATAAGCAGCCAAGGCAATGTTTGCGGTAACATTGCCCTAACACCGTGGGATCGAGGAGAGCAAGACCAATGCGACGCCTTAGAAATGTGAAAATTGTGGCGACGCTGGGACCGGCGTCCAACGACTATGACACCATTCGTGCCCTGCACGAGGCTGGGGCGGATGTGTTTCGCCTGAACATGAGCCACGGCAGCCACGACGAGATCCGCGAACGGCATCGCATTATCCGTCAGGTGGAAAAGGATCTGGACAGCCCGATTGCGATTCTGGCCGACTTGCAGGGCCCCAAACTGCGCGTCGGCGTATTTGCTAATGATGCAGAGGAACTGGAAGAGGGTGCCGCGTTCCGACTGGACCTTGACCCGCAGGCCGGGGATGCGGCCCGTGTCTGCCTGCCGCACCCCGAGATTTTTGCCGCCCTCGAACCCGGCGCGCGGCTGCTGGTCAATGACGGCAAGATTCGCCTGATCGTCAATGATTGTGGGCAGAACTATGCCAATTGCACGGTTGAGATTGGTGGCACAATCTCGAACCGCAAGGGTGTGAACGTTCCCGATGTCGTGCTGCCGCTGGCCGCGTTGTCGGCCAAGGATCGCGACGATCTGGAATTTGTCTGCCAGCTGGGCGTCGACTGGCTGGCGCTCAGCTTTGTTCAGCGCGCCAAGGACGTGTTCGAGGCACGCGCGCTGGCGGATGGCCGTGCCGCGATCCTGTCGAAGATCGAAAAGCCCGCCGCCGTGCAGGCCTTTGACGATATTCTGGATGCCTCGGACGGGATCATGGTCGCGCGTGGCGATCTGGGCGTGGAACTGCCGGTCTCGGCGGTGCCTCCGATCCAGAAACGTCTGGTGCGCAAGTGCCGTGGCGCTGCCAAGCCGGTGATCGTCGCTACCCAGATGCTGGAAAGCATGATCGAAAGCCCGATGCCCACCCGCGCCGAGGTTTCGGATGTGGCGACCGCAATCTATGAGGGGACGGACGCAATCATGCTGAGCGCGGAATCCGCCGCAGGCTCGTATCCGATCGAAGCGGTTCAGACCATGAACAAGGTCGCCATCGAGGTCGAGGCCGACCCGACCTATGTGCAGATCATTGCCGCCTCGCGCACGGCCAAGGGCACGACCGTTGCGGATGGCATTGTCGCAGCTGCCCGCGAAATCGCCGAGAAAACGGACATCAAGGCGATCTGCTGCTTTACCCAAAGTGGCACCACAGCCTCATTGACCGCGCGCGAGCGACCCGGTGTGCCGATCATTGCCATGACATCCCAGATGGGCACGGCGCGCAGGCTGTGCCTGAGCTGGGGCTGCAATTGTGTGATGACGCCCGAGTTGCAACGGTTCAAGGGGGCCGTGGTCAACGCCGCACGCGCCGCGCGGGCCGGCGGGTTTGCAACGGAGAGCGACCAGATCGTCGTAACCGCCGGTGTGCCCTTTAACGTCCCCGGCACGACAAACATCCTGCGGGTTGCACCATGTGACGAACGGCTGATCTACAGCACCGATCCCGAATAAGCCCGATACAAATCAGCCCCTCAACCCGCCCCGCATCATGCCGGGCGGGCTTGTTTCACCACGCGAATATCGCTGATTTTTAAGCGAAATTTGACCGCTTGGGGCGAATTTTGCAGAATAGATTTCATTTTCTGATGGAAATTTCGGATAAAGACCCTATGGGCAGTCAAATTCACAAGTTCCAAGTTCCGGCTGCTCTGCCGGGGGCACGGGCCCCGGATAACAACGAAAACGGAGGAACGAGATGACAGCGAAAATTGTCATAGGACTGGACGGGACAGAAACCGGAGAGCGCGCATTGGCCTTCGCCAAAGACCTGGCGGAACGGCTGAATACGTGCGAGCTTTTGGTCGCTTATGTGATCGAATGGTCCCCGTACACATTCCAAACCCCTGAAGAAAACGCACAACGCCACAAACGGCGCGAGGAAGAGGTCGAGCTGGCAACAACCCGCATCGTGACCCCTGCTGTGGACGCGTTGAATGCGGCCGGATTCCAGGCGCATGGCGTCGTGCGGCACGGAGACGTGGCCGAGACGCTGAACAAGATCACTGTCGAAAACGGCGGATCGCAGATTGTGGTTGGCCGCGCTTCGGCTGACGGCATCAAGAAGCGGCTGTTTGGCAGCGCCACGCAGAATCTGGTGATGCATGCCGACGTGCCAGTCACCGTTGTGAACTAAGGGGGTAGAAAATGAAAACCTTCAAATATCTCAGTCTTCTTGTCGTATCGATGCTGGTGGCAGGTGCGGCAACGGCCCAAGAGGCGCCGGGTCTGGACGACAAGATCAATCAGGCCTTCGCCGATGCGACCGGGCCGTTTGTCAGCTTTATCTTTGCGCCGTTCCCGGGAACCGGGTTCCCGTGGATCGTCGGCTGGCTGGTGGTCGCGGCGACCGTGTTCACGCTTTATTTTGCCTTTGTTCAGTTTCGGTTCTTCGGACACTCTATCAGCCTGGTCAAAGGCGACTATTCCGACCCGAACGATGCGGGTGAGGTCAGCCACTTTCAGGCTCTGGCCACAGCCCTGTCGGGTACGGTCGGTCTGGGCAACATCGCCGGTGTGGCCGTTGCCATTGGGATCGGCGGACCGGGCGCGACCTTCTGGATGATCGTCGCGGGCCTTTTGGGCATGGCGTCGAAATTCACCGAATGTACGCTGGGTGTGAAATACCGCAACGAATACGAAGACGGCACCGTTTCGGGTGGTCCGATGTACTATATGTCCAAGGGCTTTGCCGAACTGGGCCTGCCGGGTGGTAAGATTCTGGCGGTTCTGTTCTCGATCTTCTGTATCCTTGGCGCGCTGGGCGGGGGCAACATGTTCCAGGCCAATCAGGCGCATCAGCAAATTGCAGGCATCGTCGGGGACTATCCGGGCTGGATCACCGGTCTGGTCTTTGCGGCCATCGTCTTTGCGGTGATCGTGGGCGGCCTGAAATCCATCGCGCGCGTGACCGAAAAGGTCGTTCCCTTCATGGGTGTCATGTATGTGCTGGCCGCATTGGTCATCATCATCATGCACGCGGATCAGATCGGCTGGGCCTTTGGCCAGATTTTTGCTGGCGCCTTCACGGGCCTCGGTGTTGCTGGCGGCATGGTTGGCGCGCTGATCCAGGGCTTCCGCCGTGCGGCGTTCTCGAACGAAGCAGGCGTTGGCTCGGCCGCGATTGCACACTCGGCGGTGCGGACCAAGGAACCGATCACCGAAGGCTTCGTGTCGCTGCTTGAGCCGTTCATCGATACCGTCGTGATCTGTACCATGACGGCGCTGGTGATCATCATCACCCAGCAGCTGATCGTTGATCCGGCAACCGGCAACTACATGCTGAACGAGGCAGGCAATGCCATCGCCACCGTCGACGGCA
Source organism: Ruegeria sp. N4 (assembly GCF_056531425.1). Taxonomy (NCBI): domain Bacteria; kingdom Pseudomonadati; phylum Pseudomonadota; class Alphaproteobacteria; order Rhodobacterales; family Roseobacteraceae; genus Ruegeria; species Ruegeria sp. N4. Next base: position 89,499 of record NZ_JBQFLT010000007.1, on the reverse strand, counting down.
ACTCGGGCGTCAGCCTGACTTCGGCGGCCTTCGGCAGCGCCTTCAGCTGGTTCCCGTTCATCCTGGCGATTGCCGTGGTGCTGTTCGCCTTCTCGACCATGATCAGCTGGTCCTACTATGGCCTCAAGGCCTGGACCTATCTGTTCGGCGAAGGTCACACCAAGGAACTGGTGTTCAAGATCATCTTCTGCATCTTCGTGGTGATCGGTGCGGCGGCCAATCTTGGCCCGGTCATCGACTTCTCGGATGCGGCGATCTTTGCCATGGCGGTTGTGAACGTCTTTGCGCTGTACTTCCTGATGAAAGTGGTGCGTCAGGAACTGGCGTCCTACGCAGAACGTTTGAAAAGCGGCGAGATCCGCAAATTCGAACACTGACCCAACGACCGGGGCGGCCTTTGTCGCCCCGGTACGCTGCCAGCCTGCGAAAATCGCAGATTCTGGCCCGAACCCCCTTGCCAGTATGACCGAACTTGCGTAAACGGCGCTTCTGATCGCGTGACCGGCCGAGATGGCATGCCGAGTCGCGTCTGAAACCGAACCCGAAAAAGGAGACGGAAATGCCTAAGATGAAGACCAAGTCGAGCGCCAAAAAGCGCTTCAAGGTGACTGCGACCGGTAAGGTCCTTGCTGGCCAGGCCGGCAAACGGCACGGCATGATCAAGCGGACCAAGAAATTCATCCGCGACGCCCGTGGCAACACCACCCTGTCCGCCCCCGACGCCAAGATCGTCAAGGGCTACATGCCCTACGATCGCTAAGAGGAGATTAAGAGATGTCCCGCGTTAAAGGTGGAACCGTAACTCACGCCCGTCACAAGAAGGTCATCAAGGCCGCCAAAGGTTACTATGGCCGCCGCAAGAGCACCTTCAAGGTTGCCCGTCAGGCCGTCGACAAGGCCAACCAGTACGCAACCCGCGACCGCAAGAACCGCAAGCGCAACTTCCGCGCGCTTTGGATTCAGCGTATCAACGCGGCTGTGCGTTCGCATGACGAGGCTCTGACCTATTCCCGCTTCATCAACGGCCTGAACCTGGCCGGTATCGAAGTGGACCGCAAAGTTCTGGCCGACCTGGCCGTGCACGAACCGGAAGCGTTCGGCGCGATCGTTGCCAAAGCACAGGCCGCTCTGGCTGCCTGATCCTCTGAAAAGAGACAGTGAAAAAAGGGCCGTCCCATTTGGGGCGGCTTTTTTGTTTTAGGTAGGAGGGATGTCGGTTTCGAGCCCAACGTGACACATGCTTCGCCTTGCATGAATGGCCGCTTTTGAACCGTGCGTCATTGCCAGTTCAGACCAATCAACCACTCTTTGGCTGCTGTAAACGACGCTCTTAATGTCTGATCCGCATGCGACAACATCCAAACTTCCCTTCTCGGAAGCTTGGCGCAGTTTTTTGGCTCGATTACTCGAAATCTTGAATCGGACAATACGATTGCTCTTGGAAGTAGCGTTTTTCCAATTCCCGCCGCTACGGCCTGAATCGCCGTCTCAACGTCCATTACTCGCAAACCCGCACGCAGGTGTTCTGACCTCGCGGTCCTTTCAAGCCAACGCGCCTGCGGCAGGCGAGAATGTGCCTCGTCGTAGGTGATCCAACCCAATTTCGCACATTGCTCCGGTGAGACAAAACTTGCAGCACAGGCAACGAATGAAATCTCGCCCAGCTTTTGCGCTTTGGTGCGTAGACCCCCATCAGATGGACGTGCAAAGCGAACTGATAGATCGGCCTCACGCTTGGACAAGTTCAGATTGTCCGCACGCGGAACAAGCTCGACGCTGAGGTCTGGATGGAGGCGGGTCAAAAGAGGAAGATGAGGCACCAGAAAACGGTTCACGATAACAGGCACCGCGCTCAGACGTACGGAACCGGTAACCTTGTTTGTGCTTTCGCCTGAAATTGCGCTTATCGCAGCGTGACTCGTCTCGATTTTCTCGGCGTGTGACAGAATGCGCAACGCAGCGTCCGTCGGTTCGAACCGCCCATTTGCGCTACGCAAGAAAAGGGTCGTAGCCAAAGCCTCTTCAAGCGTTTTTATTCGGCGTGCTACCGTTGTATCGCTGACGCCAACCGTCCGCCCTGCTTCGGTCAGTTTTCCTTCGCGATGAAGCGCCAAAAGATACTTTAGATCATTCCAATCATGACTCTGCATTTTTGCAGAGTAAATCTCCAGTATTACTGACTCAATCTTCGATTTCGATGTGGCAACTATGATTTCACAAATCTGTAGGAGAAAACAATTGAAGTTCATCATCCTGTTTGAAGACGCACCAGACGCTGATCCTGATATCCGCAAAACGCACATGGTTAAGCACCTCGATTTCCTTGAGCAGAACGCAGACAAGATCGAGGCTGCTGGCCCTTTGTCCGACGCCGAAGGTCAAGGGCGCGACGGTTTATGGATTGTGGAAGCAGGCACAGAGGACGAAGTCGATCAACTGGTGCATGATGACCCGTTCTGGCCGACTGGTCTCAGGAAATCGTATTCGATCATAAAATGGAAACAGGTCTATGTTGACGGTGCGCGGTTGATCCATCCGAGCTGAGGCTTAAGCGCTTAAAAAGCGTATAGTAAACATTGGCGTAGCCACAGCGAAAGCTCACTTTGTCCGCATATCGGCCATCAAAACAAAAAAACCGGCGCAGTGGGCGCCGGTTTTCATCGTTGCTTTGCAGCGGTATCTTACCCGAACACACGCCCCAGTGCGCCGTCAACGGCGTCGGTGATCTGGTCGATGTCGTCTGGCGTCGCGATCAGTGCGGGCGAGAAGCACAGGGTGTTGTTGCGGCTCGGGATCGAGCGGTTGGTGACGCCGATGATCACTCCCTGTGCCATGCAGTCGGCTACAACGGCCTGAGCCAACTTCTCGTCCACCGGCTCTTTCGATCCACGATCCGCGACCAATTCAGCGCCCAGGAACAGACCCTTACCGCGCACGTCGCCGATGACTTTGTGCTTTTCCATCAGTGCCTGAAGGTTGCCCATCATCCGGTCGCCCATGGCAGAACAGTTGCCCAGCAGGTTCTCATCCTGAATGATCCGCATGTTCTCGATCGCGGCCGCCGGACCCGCAGTGCAGCCACCAAAGGTCGAGATATCGCGGAAGTAGTTCATCGGGTCCGAGGCATCATCTTTGAACATATCAAAGACTTCCTCGGTAGTGACCATGCAGGCAATCGCCGCATAGCCTGAGGCGACACCCTTTGCCATGGTCACGAAGTCCGGCTTGATGCCATATTGTTGATAGCCGAACCAGGTGCCGGTGCGGCCCACGCCGCAGACCACCTCATCGATATGCAGCAGCACGTCGTATTTCTTGCAGATTTCCTGCACGCGCGGCCAGTAGCCCTCGGGCGCTTCGATCACGCCGCCTCCAGCGGTTACCGGCTCAAGGCACAGGGCACCCACTGTGTCGGGACCTTCGCGCAGAATGACCTCTTCGATCTGATTGGCAGCCCATTCGCCGAAATTCTCTTCGGGCGCGCCATCCAACTCATGCTTGCGGTATTCCATGCAATGGGGCACACGCACGAAATCGGGTGCGAAAGGACCGTATTGCGCCGTACGTTCGTCCTGACCGCCCGCCGACATGGTTGCCAGGGTCGAGCCGTGATAGTCGCGATCGCGATACAAGATTTTGGTCTTCTTGCCGCCATAACGCTTGTGGGCGATCTGACGAACTATCTTGAAGGCTTTCTCGTTCGCTTCCGAGCCCGAGTTGGTGTAATATACGCGGCTCATGCCGGGCATCTTGTCGATCAGGTTTTCGGCAAAGATCGACCCGGGAATCGAGCCCGCCGAGTTCGCGAAATAGCACAGCTTCATCAGCTGATCGTAAACCGCTTTCGCGATGGACTCGCGGCCATAGCCGACGTTGACTGTCCAGACCCCGCCTGAAACAGCGTCCAAGTGTTCTTTACCCTTCTGATCCCAGACACGCATGCCTTTGCCCTCGACAATGATGCGTGGATCACTTGTTTCCAGTGGCTTATGCTGGAACAGGTGATGCCAGATATGGGCGCGGTCGGCTTCGACGACGCGGGAGAGATCGTTTTCGTTGAACGTGCCGTCCATGACATGTCCTTTCAATGAAGTGCTTCGCGCGGGACACAGGCGTCCACGCCCGGTCGGTTGTTTGAGATGCTCTAGATCACCGCGAATGGCCAGTTTGAGATAGGGCCAGATCATATCATACCTTATTGCCAGACGGGATCGGTGTCGTAGTTTTACGGATTTGTCAGGATGGCGACTTTGTGATCAAGTCGCCCAAACGGTTTATGGGGAGATAGCCGATGTCAGCCAGCATCTATGACGATCATCTGGACAAGTGCCGAGCGAACTACACGCCCTTGTCACCGCTGAGCTTTATCGAACGCACCGCGCAGGTTTACCCCGATTACCCCTCGGTTGTGTATGGCGAACGGCGCTATACATGGGTCGAAACCTATGCACGTTGCCGCCGTCTGGCGGGTGCGCTGTCCGCGCGGGGGATCGGGCGCGGGGATACCGTGTCGATCATCGCGGCCAATATCCCCGAGCTTTACGAGGCGCATTTTGCCATCCCCATGGCTGGCGCGGTTCTGAACGCGATCAATACGCGGCTGGATGCGGCCATCATCGCCTTCATCCTAAACCATGCCGAGGCGAAGGTGCTGCTGGTCGATCCTGAATTCTCGGCTGTGGTCAAAGAGGCGTTGCAGCAGGTCGATCACGATCTACTGGTCGTGGACATTGAAGACCCAAGTTTCGAGGGCGGCACGCGCCTGAGTGATCTGACCTATGACACTCTGCTATCCGAAGGCGACCCGGAATTCGACTGGTCCCTGCCAGCCGATGAATGGGATGCGATCACGCTGAACTACACTTCGGGCACGACGGGCAATCCGAAAGGCGTCGTCTACCATCACCGGGGGGCGGCGCTGAACGCGCAGTCGGACCTGCTGGACTGGGATATGCCCAAGCATTCGGTCTATCTTTGGACCCTGCCAATGTTTCACTGCAACGGCTGGTGCTTCCCCTGGGCGATGGCGGCCAACGCAGGTGTGTCGATCTGCCTGCGCGCGGTACGGGCCGAGCCGATTTATGCCGCATTCCGGGACGAGAAAGTGACCCATTTCTGCGGTGCGCCGATTGTGCTGAACATGCTGGCCCACGCGCCGGATCATCTGAAGGACTTCGAGCACCAGATCAAGGTGATGACCGCAGGCGCCCCGCCGCCCGCCGCCGTGATCGAAGCGATGGAGGCGATGGGCGTCGAGGTGACACATGTCTACGGTCTGACGGAAACCTACGGCCCCTCGGTCGTCTGTGCGTGGAAAGAGGAATGGAATGACAAAAGCCCCGAGGATCGCGCGGTTCTGAAAGTGCGGCAGGGGGTGCGCTATACCGCGCTGTCCGGGCTGATGGTTGCTGACCCCGATACCTTGCAGCCGGTGCCTTCTGATGGCGAGACGATGGGTGAGATATTCATGCAGGGCAATGTGGTGATGAAGGGGTATGTGAAAAATCCCGACGCCACCGACGCGGCCTTCAACGGCGGATGGTTTGCCTCAGGCGATTTGGGGGTGATGCATCCGGATGGCTATATCGCCATCAAGGACCGGTCCAAAGATATCATCATTTCGGGGGGCGAAAATATCTCGTCCGTCGAAGTGGAAGGCATCCTGTACAAGCATCCGGCGGTGATGGAGGCCGCCGTGGTGGCCCGCCCCGATGCCAAATGGGGCGAAACGCCGTGTGCCTTTGTGGAACTCAAACCCGACACATCCGCGACCGAGGCCGAGTTGATTGCGTTCTGCCGGGACAACATGGCCCATTTCAAAGCGCCCAAGACAGTGGTGTTCGGCGCATTGCCCAAGACATCCACCGGCAAGATCCAGAAATTCGTATTGCGGGATCAGGCGCGCGCGTTGGGTTAGGCTTTGTCGAAAATCGACAGGTCCAGTTCCAACAGCTCTCCCATCCAAAACGCATGGTCGCGGTGATCGGCCAGGTGATCTCCGGTTTCGGGATGGGTGAATACGGTCAGGCCTTGCCGGTTGAGCATCAGCCACGGGATGACCTGATCGAACGCGTCGGCGGCAAAGCCCAACTGGCAACTCCAGCGGGGGTGCGGGCCAACATTGCGGGCGTGCATGCGGCCCTTCTGCACGGGGAACAGGCGCGCGGCCTCTTCGCAGATGCGCTGGGCGGTGTCTTGCGTCTGCGCGTCGAAATAGACATGCGCGTGATAGCCGGTGATCTCGGACATTGCGACCTCGTTCTTGACGGATTGCGTCAAGGTATGAGCGCGCCGAGAGGATTGATACCCGTACGCACACACAGAATATGTGCGCTATGTTTCGGGCTGGTGCTGGTCCGGGTGTGCGGCCTGAAAAGCCGGAAGGGTTGCGCAGGCGGCCTCGACATCCAGCAGGTGTGGCATATCCGACAGATCCACCTGCCAGCGGCGCGCGTTGTATAGCTGTGGGATCAGGCACAGATCAGCCAGCCCGGGTCGGGATCCGGTGCAATAAGGGGCTTGCTGGAACCCGCCCAGCAGAGTCTCAAACGCCAGCAGACCAGGCCGGATAAATCGTTTCATCCAATCGCCCGGCATACCGTCGATGCCGCCTCTGAGTTGCGTGGCGTACTGTGCCACGGACAGGTTGCAGACCGGATGAATATCGATGGCAATGCTGTGCGCCAATGCTTGCGCCTTGGCACGCTCGGCCGGGTCGTCAGGCAAGAGGCGCAGCCCACGGGTCTGATCCAGATACTCGATAATGGCCAGTGACTGGGTCAGACGTGTGCCATCAATCTCGAGTACAGGTACAAGCCCTTGCGGGTTGCGGGCCAGATGGGTGTCCGAGCGCTGCTCGGCGCTGGTCAAATCAACCGAAACGGCACGGTAGGCTATCCCGGCGAGGTTCAGGGCGATCCGCACGCGGTAACTGGCCGAGGACCGCCAGTAGTCATAAAGAACAGTGCCAGTCACGCGGATCCCCCAATAAGCGGCTTGTCAGGCCCCTTTGAGCGTTGCCGCCCGAATTGCCTGCGACAGCACTGTGCCATCACCGATATGATTGGCCAAGACCAACACCAGCCGTGCATTCAGCGCGTCGCTGGCTGCCTTGTCCAGACCGTCATGGGCGGCCAGAAGATCGGCATAGAACGCATCCGGGTCGTCAAGGTTCGGGGTCAGGGTTACATCCGTCATCTTGCTTAATCCTTACCACAGGCGCGGCGAATGGCCTGCCGGAATGCGTTTTCTTCGAAACTGTCGCGGCGCGCAGCGATGTGCTGATCGGGGCGGATCAGATAAACCGCGCCGGTCGCATTGCCCAGAAAGGCGCGTTTCAGCGCCAGCGACGGATCGTCTTTGACCGACAGTGCCAGACGCGTGACCTCGATCCCGTCTACTTCGAGTGTCTCGGGCGCTTCGGCATCAATCGTCAGCAGAGTGAATCCGTCGGTTAGTTTTGGCAGCAAGAACTCATCGCCCAACGGCACATCCGGACAGGCAGAGCCCGGACGGGTAAGCGCTGGCCCATCCAACGCATCGGCCGAGTTCAGCGCGGACCCGTCATAAGTGCACGGCTGGCTCAAACGGCCTGAATTCACCAGCGGGCGTGCGAAGTCATAGACCTCGCTCAGGTCCAGCACGGCATCGCGCAACAGGCGGGACATGTCGGACTTGGGCGTGATGAATTCCGTGGACTGGCTGGATTTGCGCAGGTTTTCATCAGCGCCCTGCGCCCGTTCACCAACATAGCTGTCCAGCAGGGTTTCGGGGGCCTTGCCGTCCATCACAAGTTTCAGTTTCCAGCACAGGTTGTCGATATCCTGAATGCCGGAATTGGCGCCCATCGCGCCAAACGGGCTGACTTGATGCGCGCTGTCACCGGCAAACAGAACCCGATCTTTGCGGAAACTCTCCATCCGGCGGCACTGGAACGTGTAGATCGAGACCCATTCAAGCTGAAATTCAACGTCATCCCCCAACATCGCCTTCAGGCGTGGGATCACGTTTTCGGGGCGTTTTTCTGTTTCGGGATCAATGTCGTTGCCCAATTGCAGATCGATCCGCCAGACATTGTCTGGCTGCTTGTGCAACAGTGCGGATTGGCCCCGGTTGAACGGTGGGTCAAACCAGAACCAACGCTCGGACGGGAAATCAGCCTCCATGATCACATCGGCGATCAGGAAGTTATCCTCGAACACGCGCCCGTCGAAATCGATGCCCAGCATCTGCCGGGTCGGAGATTTGGCCCCGTCGCAGGCAATCAGCCAGTCGGCCTCGACAACATAGGGGCCTTCGGGCGTTGCGACTTCCAGCCGGACGTGATCGTCATGGGTGCCAATGGCCTCGACCTTGTTGCCGCCCCGCAGGTCGATCGGCGCGCCGCTGGCCTGCAGGTCGCGCACGCGCGCCACAAGGAACTCTTCCAGATAATATTGCTGCAGGTTGATAAAGGCGGGGTTGGCCGCGCCTTTTTCGGGTTGGACGTCGAAGGTATAAACCTCGCGCGTGTCAAAGAAGACCTTGCCCTGATCCCATTGCACGCCCTTGTCCAAAATCGGGCGCGCACATCCCAGCCGGTTGGCGATATCCAGGGTGCGCTGCGAGAAACAGATGGCGCGGCTGCCGAAACTGACCTTGTCGTTTTCGTCCAGAACCACAACTTCGACGCCATGTTGCGCCAGATCGATGGCGGCGGCCAACCCGACCGGACCCGCCCCGATCACGATAACCTTGTGACGGGTCGGAACAGCGGAATCCTGGTCCGAACTGCGCTCATAGGCATAAAGCGGAAAGTCGAATATCTTGTTCATGGGCAACCCCCAATCCTGATCTGTCGATGACCCGCGCCGTGACTGTTGCTGGCGGGTATTGGGGGCATCGTCTCATCGATTCTGGTGGCGCAAAACGATCTGGATCAAATGCGGCGGAATGCCCCGGGTCGTGTCGCGAGGTCCCGCGCCGAGTTGCCGGTGGCGCATGTCGGACGCCTCCGGCGGGAGTATTTTTGAAAAGATGAAGCCTGCAGCGTTATGTTTTGTAAGGGTTTTCCAGAGCGGGCAGAACGGTGCCGGTGCAATCCCCGAAGCCGATTGTGAACCCGTCCCCCTTGGCGCTGCCTTTCAAAGTCAGCGTGTCGCCGTCTTCGATAAAGGATCGGGTTTCTCCGGTGTCCAGCGTCATGGGCTCTTTTCCGCCCCAGCTTAGCTCCAGCAGCGAGCCGCGATTTTCCTTTTCGGGGCCCGAGATCGTGCCGGATCCCAGCAGATCACCTGTGTTCATCGGGCAGCCCGAGGTCGTGTGATGCGCCAGTTGCTGCGCGGCGGAGTAGTACATTTCGTTATAGTTGGTCCGCGCGATGGTGGTTGCGGTCTGACCTTCGGGCGCAAGCGTGACCTCAAGATCCAGATCGTACAGCATCGGGCCGCAGTCCTTCAGGTGATCCAGCAGTTCGAACTCGCGCTCCGGCGTGTCGCATCGGAATGGTTCCAGCGCGGCTTTGGTGACAATCCATGGGCTGATCGAGGTGGCCGTGGCCTTGGCCTGAAAGGGACCGAGGGGCTGATACTCCCACGCCTGAATATCGCGCGCCGACCAGTCGTTCAGCAGGACGTAGCCGAAGATATGATCATCCGCCTGCTGGACCGAGATCGGGCCGTCGGATGGCGTGCCGATAATGGCGCCCATCTCCAGCTCGATATCAAAGCGGCGGCTGGGCAGGAAAGCGGGCAACTCCTGATCGGGGGATTTCAACTGGCCCCACGGGCGACGTATGTCTGTGCCCGAGACCACCACGGATGAAGCACGGCCGTTATACCCGATGGGCAGGTGCAGCCAGTTCGGCGGCAGCGCGTTTTCCGGCCCCCGGAACATGGTGCCGACGTTGAAGGCGTGGTGGCGGCCCGCGTAGAAATCGGTGTATTCGCTGACTGCGAAGGGCATATGCAGTTCAGCGTCGGCCTGTGCGACCAGCAGCGGTTCGACGACGCCCTGTTCCTGTGAACCCTCGGACAACAAATCCACCAGACGGTTACGCAGCGCGGTCCAGACAGCGGGGCCTTGTTCCATCAAAGGGTTCCAAAAGGGCAGGTCGAACAGAGGCTCATCGCTCAACGCGATCAACCCTTCGTGCTCAGCCGTTGTGATGTCGAAGATCATATCGCCGATGGCAACGCCGCAGCGGGGCTCGTCTTCGCCCACCGAAAACACCCCATAGGGCAGGTTGTTCTGCGGAAACGGGTGGGACGGATCGTTGGCCGAAGCCACCCAGGATTTCATCAATGGCATGTTGTCTCCAAATGTCTGACCCGAAACCGGGTTACTTCTTGCCCGGCGTTCCGTCGAATTTCTTTTCCAGCGAGGTCCAGCAATCGATGTAGTCATCCTGCAATGGGGCCTGTTTGGCTGCAAATTCGGTCAGATGTTGCGGGAAGCGTGTTTCGAACATGAAGGACATGGTGTGATCCAGCTTGTCCGGCCCCAGATTGGCGTTCGAGGCTTTGTCGAATGCCTCGCGATCCGGTCCGTGCGGGATCATCATGTTGTGCAGGCTCATCCCGCCGGGGACGAAGCCCTGCGGTTTGGCGTCGTACTGGCCGTAGATGTTGCCCATAAGCTCTGACATGATGTTCTTGTGGTACCAGGGCGGGCGAAACGTATCTTCGGCCACCATCCAGCGTTCGCGGAACAGGACAAAGTCGATATTGGCCGTACCGGGCTGGCCCGAAGGCGCGGTCAGGACGGTAAAGATCGAAGGGTCCGGGTGGTCAAACAGGATGGCTCCAACCGGGCAGTAGGTACGCAGATCGTATTTGTAGGGCGCGTAATTGCCATGCCACGCCACTACGTCCAGCGGGCTGTGACCGATCCGGGTCACATGGAACTGTCCGCACCATTTGATGGTCACGGTCGAGGGCGTTTCGCGATCCTCAAACGCAGCGACCGGGGCTTTGAAGTCACGCGGATTGGCCATGCAGTTGGCTCCGATTGGCCCGCGCCCCGGCAGTTCGAACTTTTGACCATAGTTTTCGCACACAAAGCCACGTGCCGGACCTTCCAGCACCTCGACCCGATACAGCAGGCCGCGCGGCAGGATGGCGATTTCCTTGGGTTCCAGATCGATGATCCCCAATTCGGTCGCAAAGCGCAGGCGGCCTTCCTGCGGTACCACCAAAAGCTCGGAATCGGCCGAGAAGAAATATTCATCCACCATCGACTCGGTCACCAGATAGATATGGCTGGCCATGCCGACCTGCGTGTTCACATCGCCTGCGGTGGTCATCGTGTGCATCCCGGTCAGCCAGGTCAGGCCCTGTTCAGAATGCGGAACCGGGTCCCAGCGGTACTGGCCCAGGCTGATTACATCAGGATCGATGCAGGGGGCCGATTTCCAGTACGGCAGGTCAATCTTCTCATACCGGTGCGAGTGTTTGACCGATGGCCGAATGCGGTAGCACCACGTCCGCTCGGGCGGGTTGGCGGTGAAGGCGGTGCCACTGAGCTGCTCGCCGTAAAGGCCATAGTTGCAGCGCTGCGGGCTGTTCATGCCCTGGGGCAGCGCGTCGGGCAGTGCCTCGGTCTCAAAGTCGTTTCCAAAGCCGGGCATATAGCCCGAATGCGTGCCAACCGGCGTGCTGGCCTGGGTCAGGCGGTGTGGATCAGTCGGACGATTCATCGCGTGTTCCTCCGTTTGCTGCTTGTCGGATAATAGTTGATTTTGTAACTAACAAGAATGACAAACGATGATTTCAACAAAAAACATGCCTTTGATCTGCAGAATTTCCTGCCCTTCCTGCTGAATCAGGCGGCCGAAGAGGCCTCGTTGGATTTTCAGAAGATCTACAAGGGTCGGTATGGGATGCTGCGCACCGAATGGCGGGTTCTGTTTCACTTGGGAATGTTTGGCACTTTGACCGCCAAGGACATCGGGGATCGCGCCAAGCTGCATAAAACCAAAATCAGCCGCGCCGTTGGGAAACTGGAAGCCCGGCGCTATCTGAAACGGACGCGGGATGAGCAGGACAGGCGCGTGGAATGGCTGACGCTGACGCCGATGGGCGAAACGGTATATCGCGAACTCAGCGGGATTGCCCGGGAATACGATGCCAGGCTGGCCGGCCCATTCGATGCGGCCGAAACCGCCCTGTTGCGTAAAATGCTCAGGCGGCTGGCCGGAATGGATTGACCTCTGGTACTATCGCATGACCGACCACCATCTGTGGCACAGAGCTAACACGGATTTTCATATGACCATTTCTGAACGCCTGTCGCCAGCGACATACGAATTGATCGACTGGCTTGTCACCAAGGGCCTTGAAGGGGCCGGACAGGAAGAACTGCTTGAAGGGTTTTGCAATGGGTTGATCGATCAGGGCCTGCCCCTGATGCGCTTTCATGCGGCCCAGTCGACACTGCACCCCGTCTATGGCGGGATGGGGTATAGCTGGTATCGCGCCAAGGGCGGCACATCCGAGAAGTTCGAGAACTCGGACACCCCCAGCGAAGAATGGCTGCGCAGCCCCTTATACGCCCTGCTGGAAGAGGATATCGAGGACATTCGCGTTCGGCTGGTCGATCAGAACGAACCCAGCCGCTTCCCGTTGCTGAATGATCTGCGGGAAGAGGGGGCGACGGACTACTACGCAACCGGCATTCCCTTTGAAAAGACCGAGATGCGGAACACCGGGGCGCAGAAGGTCAGTGATGGCGTGTTGATGTCCTGGACCAGTGACGCGCCAACCGGGTTTGAAGACAGGGATATCGAACATCTTCACGCGATATTGCCGCATCTGGGGCTGGCGCTGAAATCCGCCAGAAATCAAATGATGTCGCGGGACCTGCTGCGTGTCTATCTGGGACGCGACGCGGGTCAGCGGGTCCTGTCGGGCGAAATCCGGCGCGGGTCTTTGCAGCAGATCGATGCGGTAATCTGGAACTTTGATCTTGAAGGTTTCACCACCCTGTCCGAGGACCTGCCGGGAACCGAGATTATCGACATGCTGAACGACTACCTGGCCGTGGCGGTCAGTGTTGTGCATGACTGCGGCGGCAATATTCTGAAGTTCATGGGCGACGGGCTGATGGCGATGTTCGATGTTGGCGAGATTGACGAGGACGCCCGTGCGGCGTTGTCAGCCGTGCCTTTGTTGCAAAAGCGGATGGATGAGTTGAAAGCGCGCCGTGCCGCAGATGGGCTGCCCGTGGCGAATTACACTCTGGCGTTGCATTCAGGAGAAATCCTCTACGGCAATATCGGCTCGGAAACCCGTCTGGATTTCACGGTGATCGGCCCGGCCGTCAATCAGGCGGCCCGGATCGCCGGGATGCACAGGTCGCTGGGGCAGCGGATCCTGATCTCGGACGATGTCGCCCGCGCGGCGGGGTCCTGCCAACAGGAACTGATCTCGGTCGGGCGCTACATGCTGCGGGGCGTGAACGAACCGAAAGAGCTGTTCACGGTGTACGGTCCGGTCGATTGAGGCTTAAGCGCCGATTTTAGAAATCGATCTCAACGCCGGGCAGGTTCAATTCGCGCATCATGTCGCGCAATTCCTGCCGGGCCGCGATGTTCGAGATGTTCAGCTGTTTCACTCCGATATCCTTGAGGTCCAGCAGCGTCAGGCCGCGCGGAAACAACTCGCGAAAGATAACCCGTTCGGAAAAGCCCGACGCGACGCGGAAGCCGATGCGCTGCGATAGCATCTCGATCGCGCGCTGCATCTTTTCCTTGTTGACCATGCGCTGGGTGCCGACCCGGTTGCGCACAACCACCCAGTCGATGGGCTTTAACCCGGCCTGCGCCCGCAATTGTCGCGCGTTCCAGACCATCTCGGAATAGACCGACGGGCCAAGGATTTTCTCACCCTTGGAATCGATCCGCGCCAGCAGGTCGAAGTCGATGAAACTGTCGTTCAGCGGTGTGATCAGCGTATCGGCCAGCGAATGCGCCACCTGGCTGAGGCGGGTGTGAGAGCCGGGGCAGTCGATCAAGATGAAATCGCTGTCGCTTTCCAGTTCAGCAACGGCGGCAGACAGGCGGTGGTCATAGATATTCTCACCGGGCTTCAGCGTGCTGGCGTCGATCTCGGGCAGGTCGTGATGGCGCGGGCTGGGCAGCGCGAATTCGGCACCGTTCAAAAAGTTTCCGCGGTTCTCGAAATAGCGGCCAAGGCTGCGCTGGCGAAGGTCCAGGTCCAATGTGCTGACCTTGTGCCCCAGCCGTGCCAGCGCCGTTGCAACATGCATCGACACGGTCGATTTGCCTGCGCCGCCCTTTTCGTTTCCGACAACGATTATATGTGCCATGCTTGTCGTCCCAAGTCTTGCCGTGTTTGTCCACACGTTGTTGAGAGCCACTATATGTTGTGTCTGCGGGGAAGAAAAGAACCTCAGGCCGTGGTTTGGGCCTTTATCAGGCTCTAATTTGGAAAACACTGATCTGTTCGCGGGTTAGGTCGGATTGCTTGCCAAACACGCCGGCCCGATTCACTGTCTGTTTAGAGGCCGGGCAAGAGGAGCGCGGGTTGGAGCACCTGTTTCTGAACGTTTTCAACGTGGTTTTGCCTGTGCTGATTTGCGCCGGGATCGGCTATGGGCTGGCGCTGACCAACGCCCCGTTCGACAACAAGGTGATCGGCGGGATCGTCTCGAAGGTCGGGTACCCGACGCTGATCATCTCGCACCTGACGGCCATCAAGCTGGATGTGGGGACGTTTCTGGACATGATGAGCGCCGCCGCGCTGGCCGTGGCCGGGTTTGGCGTTCTGGGGTTTCTCGCGCTCAGGGCGTTGCGCCTGCCAGTGCGGGCATTCCTGACGCCGTTGATGCACGGGAACGTGGGCAATATCGGTCTGCCGATCACTCTGCTGGCGCTGGGGGATGCAGGCATGGCCTACACGATGGCCTTCGTCGTCGTGGTGCTGATCAGCATCTTCACCGTCGGCATGTGGATCCCCGCCGGAGAATTCTCGCCCAGAAAACTCGCGACCTCGCCGATTATCTACGCCGTTGCGGCATCGCTGATACTGATGGCAACAGGGGCCAGCCTGCCGCAGCCGGTTGCAAAGTCCTTTGATATTCTGGGCGGCCTGTCGATCCCGCTGATGCTGCTGACATTGGGTCACACGCTGGCAACCCTGCGGATCACCAGCCTTGGACGCGCGGTTCTGCTGACCGGTCTGCATCTGGTGATGGCTGTGGGCATCGCCAGCGCGTTGGTCTGGCTGTTCGGCTTCACCGGGGCCGAACGCGGAGCGTTGATCCTGTGCTGCCTGATGCCGTCATCCGTGGCGACCTATCTGTTCATTGACCAGCATGTGCCTGAATACGGGCCGGACGTGGCCGGGTTTATTCTGGTGTCGACCTTGGCGACCATCTTCGTTCTGCCGCTTGCCTTGTCCTATTGGCTGTAAGCTCTGGCCGTTCTCGGTTTCGTGACTTGTATACCTCGGTCACCTGACAGACGATGCCCGGAGATTCCCCATCAAACATAAAAGGGTTCCGCATATGATCGGATACGTCACCATCGGTGTTTCCAACCTGGACAACGCCAAGCAGTTCTACACGTCGCTGTTTGCAGACAAAGACGCGCAAGTCCTGATCGATGCGGGCCGCATCGCTTTTATCGGCAACGATCCCACTGCACCGATGCTTGCCGTGTGCGAGCCTTATGATGGTAATGAGTGCGCCTCGGGCAATGGCAACATGGTGTCCTTTCCGGCGGACAACAAAGAGGCAGTCTCAACTATGTATGAAAAGGCAATCAGCCTGGGTGCAACGGATGAGGGTGAACCGGGCCAGCGTGTGCCGGATCGCTTTTATGGGGCCTATGTGCGCGATCCCGATGGCAATAAACTATGTTTCTATGTCTTTGGGTAAAGACTTGAAGCACCGCAAACAAAAAAAGGCCGCCCCAAACGGGCGGCCTTTCGCATTCGGTAAAGGTAAGGCTTAGAAGCCCAGACCTTCGTATTTCTTCTTGAACTTCGACACGCGGCCACCGGTGTCCATCAGGCGCGACGAGCCGCCGGTCCATGCGGGGTGCGAAGAAGGATCGATTTCCAGAGCCAGCTGGTCGCCCTCGGCGCCCCAGGTGGATTTCATCTGAACCACGGTGCCATCGGTCATTTTGACGTTGATGACGTGATAATCGGGATGGATGTCTTTTTTCATCTTTCCGCTCCTTACGCCTCGGCGCCAGCCTTGGGCTTGTAGTTGGTAACCTCTGCGATACGCGCGGATTTACCACGGCGCGAGCGCAGGTAGTACAGTTTGGCGCGACGGACGCGGCCACGGCGGACAACGGTGATGCTGTCGATGTTGGTCGAGTGCAGCGGGAACACACGCTCCACGCCTTCGCCAAACGAGATTTTGCGAACGGTGAACGAACCGGCGATGCCGCTGCCACCTTTGCGCGCGATGCAGACGCCTTCGTAGTTCTGCACACGGGTACGCGACCCTTCGGTCACTTTAAAGCCGACACGGATGGTGTCTCCGGCTTTGAAATCGGGGATGTCTTTCCCCAGGGCGGCAATCTGTTCCGCCTCAAGCTGTGCGATCAGGTCCATCGCAGTTACTCCTATCTGCTCGTGGTTGGTCCACGAAGTTTGGGCACGGCCTGAGAGCTCTTGGTCTTCACCGGGTCCTGCTGTGCAGCCCGCCAGAGGTCAGATCGAATGTTCCTTTGGTCCGGTCCGCCCTGTCGCGCCGGGGCTGAAGAAAGCCGGGCGTCACGTCAGGATGCAAACCAAAACACCGGAGTCGCTGTTCGCGGCACCGGATTGCGCTGCTTTAGGGGGTTTGGGGGCAGGGATCAAGCCTAAATTGCAGGCGTCACCGGTGAGAATTCGCCACTTTGCAACTGCGCCGTTGCCTTGGCCCACGGTTCGGGCATTCTGAGGTCAATTGAAAGAGCAGATTTAACAAAATCAGGACAGGGCTATGCGGGTTTCCGTCTTATTGGCACTATTGGGCGTTGCGTTGATGTCGTGCGGGCGGCAAGGGCCGCCCCCGCAGGTGGTCGAGCCAACGCCGGGCGTGGATCGAACGGCCCCATCGGTGATCTACCCGGATTTCGGCGACGCCGATCCCCATGACTGGGAAGGGCGGCATCCCGGGCTGTATCCGGTGCACGGGCTTGACGTCTCGCGCTGGCAAGGCCCTATCGACTGGAGGCAGGCCAAGGCGTCGGGTGTCAGTTTTGTTTTCATGAAGGCAACCGAGGGTGGCGATGTCTTCGACCCAATGTTCGACGACCACCGGCGTGGCGCGCAGGCGGCGGGTGTGCCGTGGGGGGCGTATCACTATTACTACTTCTGCCGTTCTGCGCGGGAACAGGCGCGCTGGTTTATCGAAAACGTACCCAAAGGCGCGGACCTGCCGCATGTGCTGGACATGGAATGGACGCCGCATTCCAGAACCTGCACCCTGCGCCCCGATGGCGCGACCGTTCGGGCCGAGGCACAGCGCTTTCTGGATATCCTCGAACGACACTATGGCCGCAGACCCATCGTCTATACGACGGTGGATTTCTACGACGACACCAATATCGGCCGCCTGCCAAAGACCGAGTTCTGGTTAAGGTCCGTCGCCGGGCATCCCAGCAAGGTCTATCCGCGCTCGGTCTGGCGTTTCTGGCAGTATACGGGCACGGGTCTGGTGCCCGGCGTTCAGGGTCGGGTCGACATCAACGTCTTTCACGGAACGCCCGAGACCTGGGCGCTGTGGAAAGCCGCGACGCCGTAGTTAGCTGCGATCTTTGTCCTGCGAGTCCAGATATTCCTGCCAGATATCCGGGCGTCTTTCGCGGGTGATCTGTTCCGCCATTTGATGCCGCCAGTCCGCGATGCGACCATGGTGGCCGGACATCAGAACATCCGGGATCGGACGGCCATTCCAGTCCGACGGACGGGTGTATTGCGGATGCTCCAACAGGCCGGAGGAAAAGCTTTCCTCTTCCGTCGAGGCCTGATTGCCCAGAACGCCGGGGATCAGGCGCACGGTAGCGTCGATCAGGGCCTGCGCGGCAATCTCACCACCGGTCATCACGAAATCGCCCAGAGACACTTCCTGAACGCCGTAATGTTCTAGCACACGCTCGTCCACACCTTCGAACCGACCACACAGCAGGGTCATCCCGTCGCATCGCGCAAAGGTCTGCATCATGCGCTGATCCATTCGACGCCCGCGTGGGCTGAGATAGATCAGCGGCCAGTTGCCGCGAATGCCTGACATCGTGTGCTCGATTGCCGGGCCCAGCACGTCGGCGCGCAGTACCATGCCCGCGCCACCGCCTGCAGGTGTGTCATCGACATTGCGATGCTTGCCAATGCCGAACTGGCGCAAATCCACAGTTTCCAGCTGCCACAACCCCTCTTGCAGGGCTTTGCCGGTCAGGCTTTCGCCAAGAACGCCGGGAAAGGCTGAGGGGAACAGCGTGATGATCTTGGCTTTCCATACGCCGTGCAGATCCGGCGTGGGTGTCATCAGCTCTCGCGGTTTCAATGTCGGGCGGATGGCCTTGCGGCCGTGGGATTTCTTGGGTGTGTCGGTCATGTCTGGCCAGCCAATGCGGTCCGTGCGCTGCGAATAAGGGCCTTCTTCTGCGCGATCAGCGCGGTGTCGTCCAGCGGGGATCGGTTTAGCGTCAGCAATTCGGACAGCACGTCATGGGGCAGGCCCGCGTTGGATTTTGTGGGCGGCACCAGCTTTGACGTCTTGTCATGAGGCAGGTTCAGAAAGTCTGCAAAGGGCGTGCCGGGGCCGAACCGGGTGTCCTGCAGGTCTTCCAGCCACCGTGTCTGAACGGTCACCTCTGGCAGTCTCTCCTGAATTCTGTCTGCGACGGTTGGCAGGCCGGGAAGGTGATCAAGCGCTTCGCAGAACGCATCGAAATCCTGAACAAGCCGCCTGCGTTGCAGGTCATGCGCCCAAAGGCTGCGCAGCCATCCGGTTTTTTCACGAAGCGACAGGTAAACGATGACGTCCACCTTGTCCCCCACCAACCGGCGGCGAATTGCGCTGACCAATGTGGCCGCAAGTTCGGGCGTGGCCGCATATCCTTCGGCGCTGTTTCTGCTGGGGCGCAGACCGGCGAAGTTCTCGTCGCTCAGCACAAGGCCGCGCCGCGTTCCGAAATCGATGTCGCCCAGAAATGCGTTCAACTGGTTGCCGAACGTGGCCAGCGTATCGTCCAGCCGATAGACTGAATGTCGCGTGGCCGCCGCCGCCAAGCCCGACTTGCGTGTCTTGTAGGGCAGCAGCAGCGAATAGTGCGGCCAGATCAGCGAGCGATTTTCGTAAAGAAAGGATTGCGCGGCGGTGGTGCCGGTCTTGTGCAAGCCAAGATGCAGCAGGACGCGCCGCATCAGATCAGTCCTTCGGGCGGGTCCGCGACGATGCGGCCTTTGTCCAGATCAACCGTTGGCACGGCTTCAAGCGTGAATGGCAGCAGAACGGTGGATTTCAGGCCCGGACCATGCAGTTCCAGAAGATCCGCAGCACCGTGGTTCTGAACGGATTTCACCCGACCCAACAGGGTGCCGCCAGTGTCATAGACCTCAAGCCCGATCAGGTCGGCATGGTAAAACTCGTCATCCGGAAGCGAGGGCAGTTGATCGCGCCGCGCGAAAAGGCGCAGGCCCTTCAACTCGTCAGCCTGTTCCTTGGTCTCGACGCCACCCAAACGGGCAGCAAAGCCGTTCTTGATCGTGCGGGTCAGGACCAGAGGATAACGGTTCTTGCCGGCTTCGTCGGTCAGGGGCGAATATGCCTCGATATCCGCAGGCTCGGCGCAATAGCTTTTCAGCCGAACTTCGCCGCGCACGCCGTATGATCCTGCAATGCTGCCGACGCAGATTAGGTCACTCATTGCTCACACCCGTCGTTACACATAGCCCGTTCTTCCACTGCCCAAGCCCGTCGCAGGCCTCGCGTTGATTGCTGCGTTCAAAGAACACGCCGACAATAAAGGCGATCAGCAGCAGGATGGGAAGGCGTAACAGACCGAACATTGCTTATCGTACCTCGATGGGAAACGCGTCGTCGCGACTTTCCCAACCCACACGTTCCAGTTCTGGCGTGTCGGACAATTCTTCCGGCCAGCCGACACAAAAATAGCCGATCAGACGCCAATCTTCGGGCACGTCCAGATCACGCGCCATCCGGTCGGGATCAAGGATCGAGACCCAGCCCAGCCCCAGCCCCTCGGCCCGCAAGGCCAGCCAGAACAAAGTGACGGCGGACACGACGGAATAACGCCGCATCTCGGGCATAGAACCGGCACCCAGCCCAAGCCCTTTGTCCGTTGAATCGTCGCAGAAAACGGCCAGCTGAACTGGGGCCTCTTGCATCCCCGACAGTTTCAACTGGCTATAAAGTTGGGCTTTTTCGCCTGAATATCCATCCAACGCCTGCGCGTTCGCAGCGTGGAAATTCTCAAGCGCCGCATTGCGTGCGCCCTGGCTTTCGACGCGGATCACGCGCCAGGGTTCGCTGAGCCCCACCGAGGGGGCCAGACGAAACGCGTCGAGGCAGCGCGTCAGCACTGCCTCGTCTACCGCGTCGGTGCGGAACCGGCGCACATCGCGCCGGAGCCGCATCAACAGATCGAACTGCGTGCGAAAATCATCGGTGAAAGTCTGATCCCGCACGAGCCCGCCTGCTTATTCTTCTGCTGCCGCTTCTTCAGCAGGTGCAGCAGCCGTTTCGGCAGCTTCAGCAGCCTTGGCCGCTTTTTCTTCGGCGCGTTCCTGAGCTTTCTTGCCCGGGGTACCCTTGTTGGGGTTGTTGCGCTCGGCCTTGTCACGGGTGCCGGCTGCTTCCAGCATACGTGCGATACGGTCGGTGGGCTGTGCGCCCTGATCCAGCCAGTACTGGATGCGCTCCATGTTCATTTTTACGCGCTCTTCGCTGTCTTTGGGCAGCAGCGGGTTGTAGGTGCCCAGTTTCTCGATGAAACGGCCGTCGCGCGGCATGCGGCTGTCGGCAGCCACGATGCGGTAGAAGGGACGCTTTTTCGAGCCGCCGCGGGCGAGACGAATTTTCATTGCCATGGTGGTATCTCCTTTGAATGGCATCACGCCAAAGGCGTGTCTTTTGTTGAGCCGGCGCAGATGCCGGTTAGTTTTGATGTTTCTTATGGTGTCGGATGACTTCCTGAATGATGAAATTCAGAAAAGCCTTGGCGAAGTCGGGGTCCAGATCGGCCTCTTTCGCCAGGTCTTCGAGCCGTGCGATCTGCGCTGCCTCGCGCGAGGGATCGGACGGGGGAAGGTCGTGTTCGGCCTTGAGCTTGCCAACGGCCTGCGTGTGCTTGAACCGCTCGCCCAGCGTGTAGACAAGGATCGCGTCCAGCCGGTCGATGCTTTCGCGATGCTCTTTCAACAGCGTGGCAGCCTGTGTCACGGGGTTGGTCATTGGCCGGTCCTTTCGGTGGTCAAGTCAATCTGCGGGTGGCGCCAGATCTGGGCGCGTTTGCCCAATAGCTCGGCGTTTTCAATCTCCAGCGTCGCACCAAGCCGTTCGGCCAGCGCGCGCGAGCGGTCATTGGCATGGGCGATATAGCTGATCACGCCGTTCAGCCCCTGATGCCGCGCCGCATAATCGCGCGCAGCCGATGCGGCCTCGAACCCCAGCCCTTTGCCCTCTGCTTCGGCCATCAGGGTCCAGCCCAGCTCGGGCTCGGCCCAGCCGGGTACGTCGATCATACCGGCCCAGCCCACAAATGCGCCGCTGGTCTTCTCGGTCAGGTGCCATAGGCCAAAGCCCTTCAGCGCCCAGTGCCCCAAGCGGTTGGCCAGAGAATTCCAGCTTTCAAGCGCATCCTTGGGGCCGCCAACCATATGACTGCGCTCGGTTGCGAAGAACGTGGTCATCGCGGGCAAATCGTCCAAATGCGGCGCGCGCAGGATCAGGCGCTGGGTTTCAACGGTGGGGATGGTGAATGAGGTCATGCGTAGGCCTCCATCCCGCCGTCGCCATCGGTGGCGAGGTGGCGATACACCAAGGTCACACCGTCCTCTTCAACGATCTCGCGTTCCACAAAAGCGCCAAGCCGGTCTGCCAGACGTTGAGAGCGTTCATTCCCTTTGACGATAAAGCTCGCCAAAGTGTCCCAGCCGAGTTGCTCAAACGCAAAGCCACGCGCGGCGCTTGCAGCCTCAAACGCATAGCCGTGGCCCTCGCCTTCCTCGGTGAAGATGAAACCAAGCTCTGGCTCTGGGTCTTCCGGCTCGAAGCCGAGAACGACAAAGCCCAGCAGTTGACCGCCTGCCTTCGCTTCAACCGACCAAAGGCCATGGCCACGCAGCGACCAGATGGCGACCATCTGAGCGAAATCATACCACGCATCCTCGCGCGACATGACTGTCAGGTACCGCGCGCGCGGGCTGGCCACGATCAGGTACCGCGCGCGCGGGCTGGCCACGATCCGGGCATAGGTGTCGAAATCCGACAATTGCGGCGCGCGCAGAACCAGACGCTCGGTTTCGAGCGTCGGAATTGCGCCCGCCACGCGAGACGCCAGCTCAGCCCCTTGCGCATTGGGCGCGGCTTCAAATCGGAAGGTCATGCGTAGGCCTCCGATCCGTATTGCCGCTCATCCGGGTGCGGGTGGCGATAGACGACATCTTCGGGGTCCGGGCGCGCTGCGCTTGGGTCTTCACTTGCCCCAAGCCGCTTGGCCAGCGCGATTGAACGGGTGTTAGGCGCATCGATATAGCTGACCAAAGACGTCAGCCCGGCATTCTCAAACGCCCAGTCACGCGCGGCGCAGGCCGCTTCGAATGCATAGCCCTTGCCTTCAAATCCGGGGAAAATACACCAGCCGATTTCGGTTTCCGGGAAATTCGGAGGTTTGTTGATTCCGACCTGCCCAATGAATTCACCGGTTTCCGTCAGATCGACCGCCCACGCGCCAAACCCGAGAAACTGCCAACTGGCCACGTCCGAGCCCAGCATCGACCACAGGTCCTGGGCCGAGTACGGGCCGTCCATGTACTTGGCCCAATCCGTCGCAAACAGCGCGGCCATCGGCTCGAAATCCTCAAGCCGGTGGTGGCGCAATGTCAGGCGCGCAGTGGATATGGTGGGCGCAAGGGTCACTTACTTTTTCTTCCCGAACCCACTCAGACCCGAGGGCAGACCCATGCCGCCGCCCAGTCCGGGCAGGCCGCCAGGCATCTTGCCGCCCATCGCCTTGGCCGCCTGTTCCAGCGCCTTGGGGTCCATACCTGCGGCCATATCCTCGGGCGAGGGGCCGCCTTTGCCGAACATGCCTTTCATGGCCTGTTTCAGCATCTTGCCTTTGCCCATCTTGCCCATCTTCTTCATCATGTCCGACATCTGCCGGTGCATCTTGAGCAGCTTGTTGAGGTCGCTGACCTCCATCCCCGAACCCGCTGCAATCCGTTTCTTACGGCTGGCTTGCAGCAGCTGAGGGTTGGCGCGTTCGCGTTTGGTCATCGACTGGATCATCGCGATCTGCTGGCGCAGGATCTTGTCGCCCAGACCGGCCTGATCCATCTGTTTCGCCATTTTGCCCATGCCCGGCATCATGCCCATCATGCCCTGCATGCCGCCCATCTGGATCATCTGTTCCAGCTGCATCTTCAGGTCGTTCATGTTGAACTGACCCTTGACCATGCGCTTCATCATGCGCTCGGTCTGTTCCATCTCCATCGTTTCCTGGGCCTTTTCGACCAGGGCCACGATGTCGCCCATGCCCAGAATACGTCCTGCGATCCGGTCCGGCTCGAAAGTTTCGAGCGCGTCCATCTTCTCGCCCAGACCGACGAAACGGATCGGCTTGCCGGTGACCGCGCGCATCGACAGCGCCGCACCACCGCGACCGTCACCGTCCATCCGGGTCAGGACCACGCCCGAGATACCGACCTTGGCGTCGAACTCCTCGGCCACTTCAACGGCGACCTGACCGGTCAGGCCGTCGACCACCAGCAGAGTCTCGCGCGGGTCGACCACGTTGCGAACCTGCTCGACCTCGTCCATCAGGACTTCGTCAATGTGCAGACGACCCGCGGTGTCGAGCATGTAGACGTCATACCCACCAAGCGTCGCCTGCTGCTTTGCTCGTTTGGCGATATCTACCGGAGATTGGCCCGGCACGATCGGCAGCGTATCCACACCGACCTGCGTGCCCAGCACCGCCAGCTGATCCATCGCCGCCGGGCGATAGACGTCGAGCGAGGCCATCAGGACCTTCTTGCCCTCTTTTTCTTTCAGGCGCTTTGCCAGCTTACCGGTTGTGGTGGTCTTGCCCGAGCCCTGCAGACCGACCATCAGGATCGGGGCGGGCGGGTTGTCGATCTTGAGCTTGCCGGGGTCTTCTTCGCCGCGCAGGGTATCGACCAGCGCGTCATGCACGATCTTGACGACCTGCTGGCCGGGGGTGATCGACTTGGTCACCGCCTGACCGGTTGCCTGTTCCTGCACCTTCTTGACGAAGGCGCGGGCCACCGGCAGCGAGACGTCAGCCTCAAGCAACGCAACGCGAACCTCGCGCAGGGCGGTCTTGACGTCTTCTTCGGACAGGGCGCCCTGTTTGGTCAGCCGGTCAAAGACGCCAGAGAGGCGTTCGGATAGATTTTCAAACATGCCTTCGGCCTCCTGTGCCGGTTGTCTCTTGGCGTGTCCTAAATAGGATGCGCCGGTTAAATGCACAAACGCCCCCTCCCACAGAATTATACGTGGGGGTAATGCCAAATGGCATTGCCCCCACGGGCGAAACTCGCTGGTGGGGGGCGATCCCTGAACGACTCAAGGGACCGGAAGGATGGTTTCTTCCGGATGTTTGCGCGTCGTCTACGCGCCCGAAGGCACCGAGTCAAGACAGGCGCTTTGTATGGAACCCCCTGTGGTGTAGCGTCGGCAAGCAGGATGCAAAGGTCGGAGGGTGAAGGTGAGCGGTACATTTCCACAGCGGACCACCGACTACGCGGGTCCGGTGACAAATACGGATATCTGGCCCGAATTCCGGATACGCCCTGACGATCTGTTTGTCTGCACGCCGCCCAAATGCGGAACCACCTGGACGCAGACACTGGTGCGAATGCTGATTACCGAACAGGCCGATCCGTCGATCTATGACAACAAGGTCTCGCCCTGGCTGGATTGCGCTTTTCGCGACCGGGTCGCGCAGGCCAATTCACTGGAGGTTCAGGATCACAGGCGCTGCATCAAGACGCATACACCGTTGGATGGCATCACCTATTCGCCGGATGCCCAGTATCTGGTGGTTCATCGTCATCCGGTCGATGTGCATTTCTCGCTGCGTAGCCATGTCGAGAACATGACCGAAGACTGGCTGGACTATCTGTTTCCCGACGACCTGTCCGAAGCGTTTGCGATGTTTCTGGACCGCCCGGCCTCGACCAAAGGGACCGATGATCTGACGCTGGCCTCGTTCGTGCATCACTTCCGGTCTTTCTGGGATTATCGCGACCTGCCCAACATTCATTTCCTGCACTATGCCGAGCTAAGCCGCGACTTGCCGGGGCAGGTCAGGCGATTGGCCGGGATCATGGGAATGGACATCGACGACCGCATGGTGGACGGGATTGCCCAGGCGGGAAGTTTCGGGTCGATGAAAGACAATGCCAGACGCCTGTCCCAGACGCCGGGGTTTACCAGCGGCTTTCGCGATTTCGCGCAGTTTTTCTCGTCAGGCACCAGCAACAAGTGGGAAGGTAAGCTGACCGAGGCCGAGATGGCGCGATATGACGCCCGGATGGCCGGCATGGTCACCCCGGCTGAGCGGATGTGGCTGGAACATGGTCGGGCCGTGTAACCCTCAGGCCTGTTCCCGATCTGGTTTCTGATCGCCAGCGGGCAGCCAATCGTTGATCGCATCCACCAATCCGTGCGCCCCGCGTCCGCTTGAGAATGCCTCGACGATGGGATGCCGCCCTGCGCTCATGCCTTGGTCAAGTATCAGGACCGGGCGGTAGAGGGTCGACGATTCTTTGGTGCTTCGCGACACCGAGCTTTCGATCTCGGCATGGGACAGGTCTGACAGCGTATGCTCGACCGCGTCATAGCCAAAGACCGACTGCCTGCGGACCACGATGCTGCCCTTGTTGCGGTCCAGTATGACCTGAACGCGCCGGACGAAGGTGCAGAACGCGCCGAACCCCAATCCTCCTCCAAAGAGTGCAAAGAAAAGACCGAACAGAATGCCCTCGCCGCCTTCGCTGACCATGAACAGACCTGCTCCGACAAAGGCGAGGATGAAGAAGACCAGCGTGATGCCGATGAACCAGGGCGTGTATGTCAGGATCAATTGGTCCGGGGTATTGCGCGACACTTTCATGGCGGCACGCTAACACTGAATTCTGGCACTGTCGTGGCTTGAATTTCCATCTTTGTTGCGCGATGAGCGCGTCAGACAGGAGGTCACGATGGACGCATCATCCGCTTTTCAGGACACGCTGCCGCTCAGTTCCGACGCCTTGTTGGCGCAACTGGACGATTGGGGGCTGGTTTACCGGCTGCACACTCATCCTCCGCTGCGCACGGTCGAAGAGTCGAAGGCCGTCGAGGATCAGTTCATGGTGCCCGGAGAGAACGCGCTGCGCCTTAAGAACCTGTATCTGCGCGACAAGAAAAAGCGGAACTATCTGGTGACGCTGGAACAAAGCCGCGAGATCGATCTGAAGGCATTGGGGGCAGAGCTGGGTGTGGGCAACCTGTCGTTCGGCTCGGCGGATCGGTTGTTGCAGAACCTTGGTATCCGGCCCGGCGCGGTCAGCCCGCTGGCCATGATCAACGGGGTGCAGAATGATCTGCGCTTTTTCATGGATGCCGCTGCACAGCAGGCCGATGTGATCTACATGCATCCGCTGGTCAATGATCGGACGGTTGCGATGTCGCGGGATGATCTGATGGCGTTTTTCGAAAAGATCGGCTGTCAGGTGACGTGGCTGCCCTGACTGAACGCGCGCCTTTCAGGCGCACGTGCCTCCGGCGGAGGTATTTTTGAACAGAAGAAGGGGCGGGCGCTTTAGTCCGCGGGCAGCGCCTGTTTCAGGGCGGCGGCCACATGGGCGGCTGAGGGGTTGATGAACAGATGCCCGTCTGCCTCGAATACCGGGTCGTCCAGGTGGTTGGGGAAGGCCAGCGGCAGTTCGGTGCAGGCCAGCAGAATAGCGGTGCCGGGTGTTGCGTGGCGGTTGCAGAAGGCCAGCAAACGGGCGTGCGCGGTCCCGGACGCGCCGCCATAAAAATCGCTGTCGATCATGGCCTGCATCTCGTCGACGTCCGGATCCGGCAGTCGGACGTTTGCGGTGACGCCTTCGACCGCCAGCCTTTCGGCATAGTTGGTCGCTTGCATGGTCACGGTTGTTCCCAGCACCAGCGCATGTGATGCGCCGGTTTTTGCGGTGGCTTCGGCAGTGGCATCGAAGATGCTGAGGATGGGCATCGAAACACCCTGACGGATCGCGTGCAGGCGGGCATGGGGCGTGTTCGACGCAATGATGCCGAAATCACACCCTGCGTTTTCAAGGGTCAGCAGCGCGTCGCGGAAGACCGCGTCGAACTCTGCCCAGCTTTCTTCGTTTCCGGCCACACCGCGCAGAGCCCGTGTTCTGGCTTGCATCACCGACTCGATCGTCATCGGCGGTACGGGCAGGGGCGAGCCGTGGCCGCGCGCGGCAAAATATCGGCCCGCCCCTTCGGCGATGGCTCTGTAGTAGTCGACGGTCGAGGCCCAGCCGACTCCGCCCAGAATTCCGATCTTTTTCATGATTGAATGTCCAACCCGCAAAATACCTGTTTTGCAGATTGGACATTTCTGGTCGCGAAGACCAGTGCCGGTTTAGGCGGCCAGTTCGGATACGGCCTTATGCGCATTCTGCACTGATGCGTCAGGGTCGATGGCCAATTGGTCCGCGGCGACGACATCCACATCGTGAATTCCGATAAAGCCCAGAACATGCTTTGCGTAGCCGGACGCGTAGTCGATCTCGGACCCCACGGCGGTGCCGCCCGAGGCGATGGCCAGCACGGCACGTTTGCCTTCCAGCAGTCCCTTGGGGCCGTTTTCGGTATAGGAAAAGGTCAGACCCACGCGGGCAACCAGGTCGATCCACGCCTTGAACGCGGCGGGTACCGAAAAGTTGTAGATCGGCAGGCCAATGACGATTGTGTCGGCCTGCTGAAGCTCGTTCACAAGCTCGTCCGACAGGGCCAGTTGATCCCGTTGAACCGCGTCGCGCTGATCTGCCGGGGTAAAGTTCGCGGCAATCCAGTCTTCGGTCAGCAGCGGCAGGGGCGAGGCCAGATCACGGCGAATGATGCGCCCGGCGCCCAGATGTTTGACGACACGGTCTGACAGATCACGTGTTGCCGATCCGGTGCGGCGGGCCGAGGCGTCGATGTGGAGAATGGTTTTGGTCATTTCTGCAGTCCTTCGATCAGGGGTGATGTGGTCTGGGCTCAATATGATTGTTGCGCTGGCGAACAAAAGTCGGATACATCAACAGTATCTGTTAGAAATTGCACAAAGATAGCTTTGCCATGGATAATTGGGATGAAGTGAGAACCGCATATCAGGTCGCGCGGATGGGAACCGTCAGCGGCGCGGCCGAGGTTTTGGGCGTGCACCATGCAACCGTGATCCGCCATATCGACGCGATCGAGGCGCGGTTGGGTGTGAAACTGTTCCAGCGTCACGCGCGGGGATATACGCCAACCGAAGCGGGTGAAGATCTTTTGCGCGTGGCGCAGGCGACCGAGGATCAGTTCAACCAGCTTGTGGGTCGGATGAAGGGCCGGGGCGACGATGTCTCGGGCGAGTTGGTGGTGACCTCGCTGGCGTCGCTGGTACCGTTGGTTGTGCCCACGCTCAGCGAGTTCCAAAAGGCCCACCCAGGGTTGATCGTGCGCTATCTGACCGGGGACCGCCTGTTTCGCCTTGAATATGGCGAGGCGCATGTTGCCATCCGTGCCGGGTCAGCGCCGGATCAGCCGGACAATGTTGTGCAGCCCTTCGTGACACAGGACGTGGGCTTGTTTGCCAGCAAGGATTACGTCGCCCGTCGGGGCAAGCCGCAAAGTGTCGAGGATTTCCCCAAGCACGCCTTTGTTGGAAATGATGACGAAAACAGCCGCGCGCCGTTTTCGCAATGGCTGCGGGCCAACGCCCCGGCCGAGGCGCTGACATTCCGGTGCTCGAACAACTTCACCGTGGCCGAGGCCGTTCGGGCCGGGGCCGGGATCGGGTTCATGGCCCGATGGGAGGCTGCCAGATACCCGGACCTTGAGGAAGTGATGGACAGCCTGCCCGAATGGTCCGGCAAACTGTGGCTGGTCACCCATGTCGATCTGCATCGCACGACCAAGGTGCAGGCGTTCCTGTCCTTCCTGAAGGAACAGTCGCGGACCTGGCTGCCATGACGCCGCACGCCCGTGGCCATCTGGCCATGTTGTGCTTTTCGGCGCTGGTGGCAGGCAGCTTCTCGCTGGGGTCGATGATCGCGAATGAGATCGCCCCAGCCGCTTTGAACGCGGTGCGCTTTGCGATTGCGGCGGTGGTAATTGGGATTGCTGCCTATGCCACGACCGGTGTGCCACGTTCCGCCGCGCAGGCCCCGTGGCGCTATTTGGTTCTGGGCGGTCTGTTCGCCACCTATTTTGTCCTGATGTTCTACGGCCTGCAGACCGCTCCGCCGGTCAGTGCTGCCGCCGTGTTCACGCTGACGCCGGTTGTCTCGGCCATTGCGGGGTGGGTGTTGCTGAGGCAGGTCACAACCCCGCGGATGGCTTTGGCCCTGTCCGTCGGGGCGGTCGGCGCATTGTGGGTGATTTTTCGCGCCGACTGGCAGTTGTTCCGGGCCTTCCAGATCGGGGTGGGTGAGGTCATCTATTTCGTGGGCTGCGTCGCCCACGCAATCTATACGCCCATGGTCCGCAAGCTGAACCGGGGCGAACCGGCGGTGGTGTTCACCTTTGGCACCCTGCTGGCCGGGTGCGTCCTGCTGACGGCCTTCGGCTGGTCAGATATTATCAGCACCAATTGGTTCAGCCTGCCGGGCATCGTCTGGATCGGGCTGCTGTACCTGTCCTTCTTTGCAACGGCAGCCAGCTTCGTTCTGGTCCAGTTTGCGGCGCTGAAGCTGCCCTCGGCCAAAGTCATGGCGTATACCTATTTGGTGCCCAGTTGGGTCATCCTGTGGGAGATTGCGTTGGGCAACGGTGTGCCGACCGGGCTGATCGTGTTGGGCATTGCCCTGACAATTCTGGCCCTTCTCTTGCTGCTGAAAGAGGAAATCCCCGAGCCGGCATCCCTTCGGCGCAGTGCAGATTGACGCTTGTGTTCCCATCAGCTTCTGGCAGCATCCCACCGGCCAAAACGAAAACGAGGGCAGGGGAATGAAGCCAATTCTAACGGGCGCGGTTTTGATCGCACTGGGCGCGTGTGCGCAAAACAACTTGCAGGGCTCCGGCAACGAGACATCGCTGCAAGCCAGTTGCGAGGCGCTGGTCTCTGCCGAAAGCGGCACACGTATTGAAGACGTCAAGGCGCTGGAAACGCAGCCCGACCCACGGGGCTCCGTCACAGCGGTTACTGTTGCCGGGCAAAGCCGCCCATGGACGTGTTCGGCGGACCCAACAGGCGTCATTTACAGCGTCATACCCGGCTGATTGCGGTTCGGCTGTGTTGTTCGCCAAGGGGGCGAACAGCCCCTCCGTTGAGGCAGATCAAGGCTGAAACGGGGCATGTCTTCTATACTTTCCACAAGGAAGAGGAGGACGAAATGTTCAATCACATCATGATCCCCGTCGATCTTCACTTGCCGCCCGAAGTGCAAAAAGCCGTTGCTGTGGCGGGTGAGATGGCCAAATGGCAAAACGCACGTGTGACCCTGGTCAGCGTGACCGGAACCCAACCCGGTGATGTCACCGCATCGGACGCCTCTATCGCCAAGGACCTTGCGGCTTTGGCTGATGACCTGTCGGCCAAGAGCGGCGCAGAGGTCGGCACTAAGAACATCCATTCAGTCGATGTTGCGGTCGAAGTTGATGGGGATCTGACGCGTGCAGCCGAAGAAATTGGCGCCGATCTGATCGTTGTGGGTACACACGCGCCTCGGATCACGGACTATATCTTCTCAAGCCATGCCGGGTATCTGGCGAAACACGCCAAAGTGTCCGTGTTTGTCGTCAGGTAGGCGAGTCATCCGCGCCATCCGTCGCGGGCAGTTCGACCTCAAGAAACCGCTCGAACGCGTCCAGGTTCACCGGCTCGAACTGTCCGAAGCCCTGCATCCAGACCGAGGCCGTCCGCAAGGCGTCGGGCTCCAGCTTGCACCACTTCACCCGCCCGCGCTTTTCCTGAGAGATCAGCCCGGCCTTGGTCAGAATGACCAGGTGTTTCGAGATCGCGGCCAGCGACATCTCGAACGGTTCGGCCACGTCTGTGACGGCCATATCATCCTCAAGCAACATCGCAAGGATGGTGCGCCGGGTCGGGTCGGCCAGGGCGGCGAATACGGTGTCAAGGTCGTCGGACATGATCCCGCTGAACCACAGCGCCGGAGTTTGGTCAACCATTTGGTTGAATATGTGGATTCAGGGTGATTTCGGATTGCCCACCCTTTGACCTGCGATTTACCTGCACCTCCCCAGCAAAAATACCGAATGAAAACAGGCGTTTATCCTGCGGCAATTCGGGCGCTCAACACCGTTGACTCTGTGCCCTGCGCCCCTTAGCACCTAGCCCCAAGACTGTGCGAGGAAAACGTCCGTGACCGATGACGACCAAAAGCAGCGTATGGCGCAGCTGGAGGCCAAGATCGACGCGGCGAAAAAGGCGAAAGCGCCAAAGCCTCGTGCGGATGCTGACGTGTCCGGGGGCGAGCTTGCCTGGAGGATGGTCATCGAAATGGTATCCGGTCTGGGGATCGGATTTGGCATCGGATACGGGCTGGACAGCCTGTTCGGGACGATCCCGATCTTTCTGGTGCTGTTCACATTGCTGGGCCTTGTCTCGGGCGTGAAGGTTATGCTCCGCAGCGCGAAAGAGGTTCAAGAGAAACAAGCGGCGGCTGAGGCGGCCGAGAAGGACGAGAGGGACTGAACGTGGCAACTGAGACCACCGCAGCAGAAGGCAGCAGCCTGGTTTTCCACCCGATGGATCAGTTCATCGTTAAGCCGTTGTTCGGTGACGGTGCGGTGGGCATGTTCACGATCACCAACGTGACGCTGTGGCTGTTCCTTGCGATCGTGGCCATCATTCTGCTGCTGATCGTGCCGACCTCGAAGCGCGCGATTGTTCCGACCCGGATGCAGTCGGTCGCAGAACTGGCCTATGGCTTCATCTACAAGATGCTGGAAGACATCTGCGGCAAGGAAGGCGTCAAGTACTTCCCCTATGTCATGACCCTGTTCATGTTCATCGTCTGCGCGAACTTCCTGGGCATGATCCCCATGTCCTTCACCACAACGTCGCATTTCGCCGTGACCATCCCGCTGGCGCTGTCGGTCTTCCTGACCGTGACCGTGCTGGGCTTTGTCAAGAACGGCGCAGGCTTCCTGAGCCTGTTCTGGGTGTCCAGCGCGCCGCTGGCGCTGCGTCCCATTCTGGCGATCATCGAGCTGATCTCGTACTTCGTGCGCCCGGTCAGCCACTCCATTCGTCTTGCCGGTAACGTCATGGCAGGCCACGCTGTTATCAAGGTGTTCGCAGGCTTTGCCGCGATCGCCGCGATCTCGCCCGTGTCCGTTCTGGCGATTACCGCAATGTATGGCCTTGAGGTCCTCGTATCCTTCATCCAGGCCTACGTTTTCACCATTCTGACCTGTGTTTACCTGAAGGACGCTCTGCATCCGCATCACTAAAGATGGGTGAAATCACCCATCCTACGCAGGAACGATAACCCAACATCGAAACTTCCAATTCGTAAGGAGATACATCATGGAAGGCGATCTCGCACACATCGGCGCAGGCCTGGCAGCAATCGGTTCCGGCGCAGCCGCAATCGGGGTGGGCAACGTTGCAGGCAACTTCCTGGCCGGCGCCCTGCGCAACCCTTCGGCGGCTGCTTCGCAGACCGCAACCCTGTTCATCGGTATCGCGTTCGCAGAAGCCCTGGGGATCTTCGCATTCCTGGTCTCGCTGCTGCTGATGTTCGCCGTATAATCTGCGGAACCTGATCCTTACGCGCAGGTGGGCCCAAGCCATAGCGGCCCACCTGTTGTAAAGACAAGTTTCCGACGGAGGATATCATGGCGACTGAACCCATTACTAAAGAGGTAGCCGGCTCGTGCGTCGACTCCTATGGCTCTGCCATCGGGATGCCGCAGCTCTGCTTCGATTGGTTCCCCAACCAGATTTTCTGGCTGGTCATTACGCTGGTCGTCATCTTTCTGGTCCTGTCCCGCGTGGCCTTGCCCCGCATCGCGGCAATCCTGGCTGAACGTCAGGGGACCATTACAAATGACCTGGCTGCGGCCGAAGATCTGAAGGCCAAAGCGGTCGAGGCTGAAGAGGCCTATAACAAGGCGCTGGCCGATGCCCGTTCTGAGGCACAGCGTATCGCAGCGGAAGCCCGCGCCGAAATCCAGGCTGGTCTGGACGACGCGATTGCCAAGGCGGACGCGGAAATCGCTGCAAAGGCGGCTGAATCGGAAAAGGCAATTGCCGACATCCGTGCCGGTGCGCTGGAAAGCATTCAAGTGGTTGCCAAGGATACGGCGGCTGAACTGGTCACAGCACTGGGCGGCGAGGCGGATGCCAAAGCCATCGACGGTGCCGTTGACGCGCAGATGAAAGGATAAGTGACATGCGGAACACTCTTGCCCTTATCCTGACCTTCGGTGCCGCAAGCCCGGTGCTGGCCGCAAGCGGCCCGTTCTTCTCGCTTGGCAATACGGACTTTGTCGTCACTCTGGGCTTCATCGTCTTCATCGCGGTCCTGTTCTACTTCAAGGTCCCCGGCATGATCGGTGGCGCGTTGGACAACCGGGCCGAGGGCATCAAGTCCGAACTGGACGAAGCCCGCGCCCTGCATGAAGAAGCGCGCAGCCTGCTGGCCTCGTACGAGCGTAAGCAGCGCGAAGTGCAGACGCAGGCGGATGCCATCGTGGCTGCGGCCAAGGATGACGCGGCGCTGGCAGCAGAGCAAGCCAAGGTCGATCTGGAGAAATCCATCGCGCGCCGTCTGGTGGCCGCACAGGACCAGATCGCGTCGGCAGAAGCTTCGGCTGTGAAGGAAGTGCGCGATCAGGCCATCACTGTTGCCGTTTCGGCGGCAAACGCGGTGCTGGCCCAGCAGATGACGGCCGCTCAGGCCAACAAGCTGATCGATGCGGCCATTGCTGACGTGGGCGAAAAGCTGCACTGACAATTGCCTATCCCGAATTAAGAAAACCCGGCGCAGTCGCCGGGTTTTTTTGTTTCAGGTGCCCAAAGCGGTTGCTACGCCTAGGCTTGACCCGTCTCATGCGCCAGGCGTTGCTGTGCAATCGCCTCGTTGCGTTCGGCCTTTTGCTGATCCTTCATGCAGCGCTCGACGAAATCCAGATGCTGTTCGACCGCCAAACGGGTGGCCTCGGGATCCCGAGCTTGCAGGGCTGTGTTGATCGCGCGGTGCTGGTCCAGAATGGCCTCACGCGTGGCACGTTGCTGAAACATCATCTGACGGTTGTAGAACACGCCCTGCCGCAGCAGATCGTACATCGACCGCATCATGTGCAGCATGACAACGTTATGGCTGGCCTCAATAATGGCCATGTGAAACTCGGCGTCCAACCTGGCTTCTTCTTCGGCGGCGTTGCGGTCATGGGCCGTCTCCATCCGGTCGAAAATGGTCTGAACCACCTTGAGGTCGCTGGTGGACCCAAGCCGCGCTGCGCGCTCGGCGGCCAGCCCCTCCATATCCCGGCGGAAGGACAGATAGTCGAACACCGCCTCGTCATGGCTACTGAACAATCGTATCAGGGCCGGGGAAAAGGCCGAGCCCAAAACCTCGGCCACATAGATACCGGATCCGGCCTTTGCGGTCAGCAACCCTTGGTCCTGCAGATCGGAAATGGCATCCCGCAAAGACGGGCGCGACACGCCCATGCGGTCGGCCAGTTCCCGTTCCGACGGCAGACGCTCGCCGGGGCGCAGGATGCCGCGCAGGATGAGCAATTCGATTTGCCGGACAACTGCGCTCGACAGCTTTTCGGTCTGAACTTTTTGAAAGGGCATATACACGTCCGAAATTGGTCAAAACATATGACCACAGTGGGGGTTCGGGTTCAAGAAGGGCGGTTTCACTTTGATTGAAACATTAGGTCAGCATTGTTGACTTTAATGCTGTTCTGCATAGGCTGCCCGAATTGAGATCGGAGGAGCCTCATGACCGCGCAGACCCTATTCGCCACCCGCACGTCCAGAATGAAAGCGTCCGAGATACGGGAATTGCTGAAGCTGTTGGACCAGCCCGGCATCATCTCATTCGCTGGTGGAATCCCCGATCCGGCCCTGTTCCCGGCAGATGCGTTTTCGCAGGCGTTCCAGGCGGCGCTTGGGCCCGATACGCAGGCGCAGGCGCTGCAATACTCGGTCAGCGAAGGCTATGCGCCGCTGCGCAAGTGGCTGGTCCGCCATATGCGGGAGATCGGGGTCGAGTGCGAGGTCGACAACATCCTGATCACCTCGGGCTCGCAACAGGCGCTGGACTATCTTGGTAAGCTGTTCCTGTCGCCGGGCGATACCGCCCTGGTCGGATGGCCGACCTATCTTGGGGCTTTGGCAGCTTTCAACGCCTATGAGCCGCGCTTTAACCGGCTCAGCATCAACGGCAATCGCGGTGCCGCCGAATTTCGCGATGCTGCGGGGGATGGGGCGGTCAAGTTCGCCTATCTGTCACCGGATTTCTCGAACCCGACCGGAGAGACCGTGGATTTGCGCGGGCGCGAGGCGCTGTTGGACCTGGCCGAAGAGCTGGATTTCGCGGTGATCGAGGATGGGGCTTATCAGGCCCTGCGTTATGATGGCGAGGCTATTCCACCGGTTCTGGCGCTGGAACTTGCGCAGAAAGGAACGATTGAAAACTGCCGTACGATCTATTGCGGCAGCTTTTCGAAAACACTGTCACCGGGATTGCGGATGGGCTGGGTGGTCGCTGCCAAGCCGGTCATCTCGCAGATGGTGCTGATGAAACAGGCCGCTGATCTGCACTCGGCCACCATCAACCAGATGGCTGTGCATCAGGTGGCCGAGGCGTGTTTCGAAACCCATATCCCCAAGGTCCGCGCAACCTATCAGGCGCGGCGCGATGCGATGCTGGCCGCCTTGCAGCAGCACATGCCGGATGGTGTGGTCTGGACCCACCCGGAGGGCGGCATGTTCATCTGGGTCACGCTTCCGGTGGGCACAGACGGGTCCGACCTGCTGGCGCGTGCGTTGGCGACCGAGAAAGTGGCGTTTGTGCCCGGTCAGGCGTTCTTTCCGGACGGCAGCGGGGCCAACACCATCCGGCTGAGCTTTTCCAATTCGGATGAGGCAACGATCCGCGAGGGAATCCAAAGGTTGGGCAACGTGCTGCGGGCCTGACGCGGAAAGGATCTGTTAACCAATTTGCTGCAACCCTGCGGCATGATCCGGTATCTCGCCCTCTTACTGCTTGCGGCCTGTTCGGCTGGCACGCTCCATTTTCGCAACGTCCCTGTCACGCGCGTTGCCGTAAACGGCAGTGTGTTTGACGTGCGCGTACGCGGCGAACTGGCCGAGGCGGTCCGCGTCAACGCACAATACGCCCCACGCCTTGGCCCGATCCGGGACCATGCAGCGCTGGCCATGGCGCAGGTGTCGGGTTGCCCGATCCTGGATGTGCTGGGTGATGCGGCAGTGACGGTCGGCGTTTTGGGCTGTGATCGCGAGGCGGGGGAACGCTTGCTGCTGACCGCCATCTCGCGACCCAATTACGAATGTATCAACTATGGCGCGTCCAGCGGCTATGCCTACGAAGTGTTCGAGTGTACGCCGTATTGAAAACCCCGATTATTTACGTAATTCGGCAAGATATTGTGGATAAGTCGGGCCAATATCCCATATCCTGCGCAATCACGTTGACACCTCGCCCCTCCGTTGCGCAGACTTCCTGACAACAGGAATCAAGGGACTCGTCGCTTTTGCGCTTTAGCAAACTCAAACTGACCGGCTTCAAAAGCTTTGTGGATCCGACCGATCTGATCATCGCGGACGGGTTGACCGGTGTGGTGGGCCCCAACGGCTGCGGCAAGTCGAACCTGCTTGAGGCGCTGCGCTGGGTCATGGGCGAAAACCGCCCCAAATCCATGCGCGGCGGTGCGATGGAGGATGTGATCTTTGCCGGTGCCGCCACCCGGCCCGCGCGCAATTTTGCCGAAGTGGTCCTGACTATGGACAACTCGGAACGCCTCGCGCCGTCGGGGTTCAATGACAGCGACCAGCTTGAGATTATACGCCGCATCACCCGCGATGTGGGCAGCGCCTACAAGACCAATGGTAAGGACGTGCGGGCACGCGATGTGCAGATGCTGTTCGCCGACGCCTCGACCGGGGCGCATTCCCCGGCGCTGGTGGGGCAGAACCGCATTGCCGAACTGATCAACGCCAAACCCCGTGCCCGTCGCCGTATTCTTGAGGAAGCTGCGGGAATCTCCGGCCTCTATCAGCGGCGGCACGAGGCCGAGTTGAAGCTGAAAGGGACCGAGACCAACCTGACCCGCGTCGATGACGTGCTGGAACAGTTGGGCGCGCAACTGGCACAACTGGCGCGTCAGGCGCGTCAGGCTGCGCGGTATCGTGAAATTGGCGAGCAATTGCGGCAGGCCGAGGGGATGTTGCTGTATCGCCGCTGGAAAGAGGCCGACATGGCCCGCCAGCAGGCCGAGGAAAAGCTGCGCGAACGCCTGACCGAAGCGTCCCGGGCCGAGGCCGAAGCCCGCGCCGCAGCCGCCAAACGCGCCGAGATCGAAGAAACCCTGCCGCCCCTGCGCGAGGAAGAGGCCATCGCCGCCGCCGTCCTGCAACGCCAGCAGGTGCAGCGCGATCAGCTTTCGGATCAGGAAACCCGTGCGCGTCAGACCATCGAGACGCTGACCAACCGGATCAGGCAACTGGGCAACGATATCGAGCGCGAGGCCGGTCTGAACCGCGACGCGGGTGAGATGATCGAGCGTCTGGAATGGGAAGCCCGCGAACTGGCCAAGGCCGCCGAGGGGCATGACGACAAGGTCTCTGAGGCCGCTGAGATTGCGCGCGAGGCCGCATCGGTGCTGCAGGACCGCGAGGATCACCTGTCACAACAGACCGAGGATATGGCCCGCCTCGTCGCCCGCCACCAGTCGGCGCAGCGTCTGGTCGAGGACAGCCGCAAAACGCTGGCCCGATCTGAGGGTGAGGAAGAAAAGGCCCGCTCGGCCGTGGATGAGGCCAGATCGGCCCTGACCCGCGCCAGCGAGGCTTTTGAGGCCGCGCAAGAGGGCGAAGAAGAGGCCCGCGAGGCCGCCGAGGCCGCCGAAGAAGCGCTGGCCGCTGCTGACGAGCTGCGTAACGACACGCAGGCCCGCGAGGCCGAAGCCCGCGCGCAACGGTCCGAGGCCGAGGGCGAATTGGGCGCGATCCGCGCCGAGACCACGGCGCTTGCCAAGCTGGTCGAACGGGATACGGCAGAAGGCGGGCAGGTGCTGGACCTGCTGCGCGTGGCACCCGGTTACGAAAAGGCGCTGGGGGCGGCATTGGCCGACGATCTGCGCGCGCCTCTGGTCGAAGGGGATGGCCCGTCGGGCTGGGTGCAGGTTGCGGGTTATGACAGCGATCAGCCGTTGCCCGAGGGGGCCGAGCCTCTGGCACTGCATGTCTCTGGCCCCGATCGTCTCAGCCGTCGGATCGCGCAGATCGGTTTGGTCGATGCGGATCAAGGCGCGCGGTTGCAGGCGTCGTTGCAGCCGGGTCAGCGGCTGGTGTCGCGTTCGGGCGATCTGTGGCGCTGGGACGGGTTCCGCGCCTGGGCCGAGGATGCACCAAGCGCGGCGGCCCTGCGATTGGAACAGCTCAACAAGCTGGAAGCGCTGAAACAGGAACTGGCCCGGACCGAGGCGCAGGCCGATGGCGCCCGCGCCGCGCATGAGGCACTGTCGCAGCAACTGGCCGATGTCACCGAAGCCGACCGCCGCGCGCGCGAAGCCCGCCGCGCCGCCGATCAGCGCATGGCCGAAACCGCCCGCCTGCTCAGCCGGGCCGAGGCCGACCGCAATCTGGCACAGGGCAAGCTGGAAACGCTGACGCTGGCCGTGGACCGCCATAAAGAGGACGCCATGTCCGCCCGCGCGCAACTGCGCGAGGCCGAAGGCGCGTTGACCGGGTTGGGCGACCTCGACAGCGCCCGCGCGCAGGTCGAGGATATCAAACAGACGGTCGAGGCGGCGCGGATCACCATGCTGACCCACCGCTCGACTCATGACGAATTGCGCCGTGAGGGTGAGGCGCGGACGCGCCGCAGTCAGGAGGTGACTAAAGACCTCAGCGGGTGGAAGCACCGTCTGGAAACCGCCGAAAAACGCATCTCGGAACTGGCCGAACGCAAGAAAAGCTCGGAAGAGGAACTGACCGAGGCCATGGCCGCCCCCGGCGAGATTGCCGAGGCGCGCGAGGAACTGAACGAGCTGATCGAAACCGCCGAGGCCCGCCGCGCCGAGGCCGCCGACAAGCTGGCCGAGGCCGAGACCCAGCAGCGCGAAGTTGTGCTGGCCGAGCGTGAGGCCGAGCGACTGGCCTCAGAGGCGCGGGAAACTCGCGCTGCAGCCGAGGCGCGTTGCGATGCGGCCAAGGAAAGCGTTGTCGCCGCAGCAGAGCGGATTGCCGAGGATCAGCAACTGACGCCAAACCAACTGTTGAACCAGTTGGACGTGAACCCGGACCAGATGCCCGCCGCCGACGCACTTGAGGCCGAGGTAAACCGCCACAAGCGCCAGCGCGACGCGATGGGCGCGGTGAACCTGCGCGCCGAAGAGGATGCCAAGGAAGTTCAGGAAGAATTCGACACCCTGAACGGCGAAAAGGCCGATCTGGAAGAGGCCATCAAGGCCCTGCGCAGCGGCATCGCCAGCCTCAACCGCGAAGGCCGCGAACGGCTGCTGACCGCGTTTGAGCAGGTGAACTCGAACTTCGCCATGCTGTTCAAGCACCTGTTTGGCGGTGGCGAGGCCAATCTGGTCATGGTCGAAAGCGACGATCCGCTGGATGCGGGGCTTGAGATCATGTGCCAGCCGCCGGGTAAAAAGCTCTCGACCCTCAGCCTGCTGTCGGGTGGCGAACAGACCCTGACCGCGACGGCGCTGATCTTTGGCGTCTTTCTGGCCAACCCCGCCCCGATCTGCGTTCTGGACGAGGTCGACGCGCCGCTTGACGACGCCAACGTCACCCGCTTCTGCGACCTGCTGGACGAGATGTGCCGCCAGACCGACACGCGGTTCCTGATCATCACCCACCACGCGGTAACGATGGCGCGGATGGACCGGCTGTTCGGTGTGACCATGCAGGAACAGGGCGTCAGCCAACTGGTCTCGGTCGATCTGAAGAAGGCCGAGCAGATGGTCGCCTGACCGCTCACCGCAACGTTATGAACGTTGCGAAGATATCGGGCTAACTTGGGCGCATGAGACGTATTCTGATCCTTGCCCTGCTATTGGCCAGCCCGCTTGCGGCGGCTGAATGGCCAACCAAACCCGGCGACGTCCCCCTCAGCCCCGAGGAACTGGACGCATTGGCGGGCCGCACGCTGACCTTTTACGATGACGGTCAATCCAAGTTTTCGGCGGGCGGGGCGTATTCCTACACCTATGCCAGCGGAGAATCGGCCTTCGGCACCTACAGCATCGCCGAGGATGGCAGCGTCTGCATTGCCTATCGTAATGGATTCAGCCGGTGTGATTTGTACGTGCGCAGTGGAGATCGATTAATTCTGATAGATGAGAAGGGGGATCGGTATCCGGTGCGGCCGGAGTGATAGTCGGCAATGTGGTCAGCCTTTAACCACCATGCAAATAGGTCGTCTCTTTAGTTTGAACGCTAAACTTGTCAGACTGACGAGATACTTGCCTGACATCTGCCCATCGAAGGACTTGATCTGTGACTGAAGACACCGACACACGGCTCGCACTTGGAAAAAAACGAGGATCGCATGGTCGCCAGCAGGATGACGGCGTTCTTGTCATTCGCACCATTGCGATGCCCGCTGACACCAACCCGGCGGGTGACATTTTCGGTGGGTGGTTGATGTCGCAAATGGATCTGGCTGCGGGCAATATGGCGGCGCGCGTGGCACAGGGACGAACAGCGACGGTATCGGTCGAAGCAATGCAGTTCCTGCAACCGGTCAAGGTTGGGGATGAAGTGACGCTTTACGCAACGCTGGTTAAAATTGGTCGCACATCCATGCGTGTGCATGTGGATGTCTGGGCACGCCCGAGACAATCCCACAATGGTCAAAAGGTAACCGACGCGGATTTCGTATTTGTTGCTTTGGACGATACAGGTGCACCGCGACCTGTCTTTGAAAGCGATCAAGGCGATTAATGGGCTACAACTTCCCCAACAACTCCGCCGTCGGCCAAGCATCCGCCGGCAATCCCAGCCGCACCTGTTCCGCCTGAACGGCTGACCGCGTTCCTGCGCCCAGAATGCCGTCGATCTTGCCGACGTCATGCCCGCGCGCCCTTAGCTTGGTTTGTAGCTGTTTCATCTGGGCATCCGACAAGCCCGGTGTCGGGTTGCCCGCGTTGTATATCTGGCCGCCTTCCAGACGGGTGCCGAAATAGGCGGCGGTCAGGACGTAGACGAAGCTTTGGTTCCATTCGAAATAGACGTCGAAATTCGGATAGGCCAGAAAGGCAGGACCCTTGTGGCCCTGCGGCAGGATCAGTGAGGCAGGCAGATCGGCCAAAGATCCGCTGCGTGCCTCGATGCCCATTGCCTGCCACTCGGCCACCGAACGCGGTTTGCCGGGGCCTGACAGGGACCAGTCCATCTGCGCGGGCACGGTGACTTCCTGCAACCAGGGCTGGCCGGGTTGCCAGCCCAGATGGGACAGCATCTTGCCCCCGGACATCAGCGCATCGGGGGCCGAGGTCTTGAGCGAGACCTGACCGTCCCCATCCCCGTCTACACCATTGTCCAGAATGTCCTGCGGAAGCATCTGAACCATACCGATCTCACCGGCCCAGGCTCCGGTCGTGCGCTGCGGGTTGAAATTGCCTTGGCTGAATAGCTCGATCGCGGCGAAGATCTGCGGGCGAAACAGCTCGGGGCGGCGGCAGTCATGGGCCAGCGTCACC
This sequence comes from Ruegeria sp. N4, assembly GCF_056531425.1. Classification (NCBI taxonomy): domain Bacteria; kingdom Pseudomonadati; phylum Pseudomonadota; class Alphaproteobacteria; order Rhodobacterales; family Roseobacteraceae; genus Ruegeria; species Ruegeria sp. N4. The sequence continues at coordinate 47,175 of NZ_JBQFLT010000007.1, read as the reverse complement.
AGCGCATTGCGGGTGTTGAAATCGCCCTGCACCGCGCCGTAATCGGTTTCAAACGCCCAGAAGGCCAGCAACACGCCGCGCGAGACACCGTATTCCCGCTCGATCCGGTCAAACACGGCCTCGTATTTGCGCGACATGGACTGGCCGCGGTCAATCCGGTTTTGCGAGATCAGGCGGCGCGAGAAATCAATGAAAGGCATTTGGAACACGCCCTGCGCCCGGTCAGCCCGCAGCACGGCGCCGTCCTGCTGAACGCCCTGAAAGAACGCATCGACGGTGCCCTGATCAAAACCCTTCTGCACCGCTTCGGTTTTCAGGTCGCCCACGAACTGACTGAACCCGCCACCGCATTGGGCAAAAGCGGGTGCCGAAAACAAGGCGGCGGCGAACAGAGAAGGCAACAAGCGCATAAGGTGTCCTTTAGAAAATCAGCGTGACCCCAACCCACACTGACACGAGGCCGAGTGCAAGCCCCCAGACGGCCCACAGCATACGGCATGCGCGGAAAACCTCTGCCGCGCCGATCTCGCGCCTTGCATCCCCGTTCACCCAGGCCAGATCGCGCAATTGCCCGTGATAGCTGCGAGGTCCGGCCAAGGCGATACCCAGCGCGCGCGCCATTGCCGCTTCGGGCCATCCGGCATTGGGTGAGATATGGCGGCGCGCGTCCGCGATGATCTCGGTCCAGCGGGACCATTGGCCCGAAAGTGCGACGATCATCAGGCAGGTCAGTCGCGCCGGGATCAGATTCAGCAGATCGTCAAACCGGGCCGAGGCCCAGCCGAAGTCGCGATAGGTTTCGTTTCGGTACCCGATCATGCTGTCTGCGGTGTTGACGGCCTTGTAGATCAGCAGCCCCGGCAGCCCCCCGATCAGGAACCAGAAAGCAGGCGCAATGACGCCGTCGCTCAGGTTCTCGGCGGCGCTTTCGATGGCTGACCGCGCGACCTGAGCCTCGGTCATGTCGGAGATATCGCGCGAGACGATCATGGCGACTTTGGCGCGCCCTTCGGTGATCGAGTCAAGCAACCCGTCGCCCACGGCGCGGACATGGGCAACCAGCGAGTTCTGGGCCAGAAGGATTGCGCAAATCACGACCTCGGCCACCGGTCCCAGCAATGCCAGAAGCCAGCCCAAAGCCCCGGCGATACCGACCAGCAGAACCAGTGCGATCACGCCCTTGAGGCGTTTGTTTCCGCCCCGGTTCAGGCGTTTGTCGAGTTGGCCAACCCCATTTCCCATAAGCACCGCAGGATGGCGCAGGCGCGACCACAGCCAATCAGGCTCACCCAACGCTGCGTCCAGACACAGGGCGCAGAACAGCAGCAGCGCTGCGCTCATAACGAGGCGTCCAGCCGGGACCAGCCGTCCGAGGGGGGCAGGCCGAGGCGCAGATAGGTTTTGGAATAGGGGAAGACACGGCTCCAGATATGAGCCTGCGCCAGACGGTCCTGCCAGGCCTGAGCGTTGTCGACATCATAGAGACGGAACAGAGACGTTCCGCCCACAAGCGACGCCCCCTTGCCCGTCAGCATGCTGTCCAGACGGTTTGCCTCCTGCGCCAGTCTTGTGCGGGTTTGCGCGGCCCAACCCTCGTCCTGCAAGGCGCGTGTGCCGATGCGCAGGGCGGGGCCGGATACCGCCCATGGCCCGGTCAGGTCGTTCAACCGGGCGATTGCGTCCGGTTGACCAATGGCAAAACCCAGGCGCAGCCCGGCCAGCCCCCAGAATTTGCCAAAGCTCTTCAGAACAATGATACCGGGAAGAGATGCCAAATGGATCAAGGAAGCTTCGGGGGTTACGTCGCAAAAGCTCTCGTCGATCACTGTCAGGGGGGCGTTGGCGTCGGCCTCCTGCCAAAGCCGCCCGTCCGGGTTGTTGGGGTGCACGATGACGCGGGCCTCAGCCGGGGCATCCGCATGCACCTGCCAGCCTTGTGCGGAAAAGGCGGCGGCGTGTTCGTTATAGGTTGGCGTCGTGATCTGAACCCGACCGGGTGCGGCAAGTGCGGGCAGGCGCGCGATTACGGCTGACGCTCCGGGCGCGGGCAGGATCGCGGCGGCGTCCGGGACGGACCAAAAGCGGCGCGCGGCCTCGCTGAGCCGTTCGAACGCGCCGTGATCGGGTAGTTGCGTCCAGTCTGACGCGATCAGGTCCGAGACCTGATAGGGGTGTGGGTTGATTCCGGTGGACAAATCAATCCATCCGTCCCGCGTGCCGCCATATCGCTTGATCGCGTCGTCCAGCCCGCCGCCGTGGTCGCGTTTGGTGCGCGGGTTCAAATTGGTGTCAGTCATCGCGCCATAAGTCCCAAACGCCGGATTCGACCTGCTTCAAGCGGATTTTTGCCGTTTTGACAAGCAAATCCGCGTGAACAGCGCGTGTCGGCACCATCGTTAACACTTTGTTAAGGAAATCACGGGATCACAGACCACGGGGGTCGGCACCACTCACCATACCAAGTGCCGAGGTTGTTGCAAATGAAAGTTCTGATTGTTGAGAGTAACCCCGACCTTGGTCGGGTCTGGAAAAGGCATCTGGAACGACAAGGTGCCGAGGTTGAACTGGTCGCCGGGCAAGAGGCTGCGATCCTCGCGCTGTATGGCACGGCCTTTGACATCATCGTGCTGGATCTGGTGCTGGAAAGCGGCAGTGCGCTGGCCGTGGCCGATTTCGCCAGTTATCGTCGCCCCGAGGCGCGGGTGATCTTTGTCACCAACACCACGTTTTTCTCGGACGGGTCCATCTTTGCCCACAGCCCCAATGCCTGTGCCTATGTGCAAAGTGCAACGCCGCCAGAGGATCTGGCGGCGATGGTTGAACACTACGCGGCGGGTCGCTGACCACGACCATGCGGTTCCATGTAGTCCAGCGCCGGGTTCACCGGGATGATCCGGTGCGGATTGATGCTGTCATGGCTGTAGTGATAGTGCCGCACGATATGGTTCATGTTCACCGTCTGCGCAACGCTCGGCCATTGGTATAGCTCGCGGGTATAAGCCCAGAGGTTCGGATAATCGACCAGCCGCCTTTTGTTGCATTTGAAATGCAGGTGATAGACCGGATCAAAGCGGATCAGGGTGGTGAACAGCCGCCAGTCAGCCTCGGTCACGCGATCCCCCATCAGATAGCGGTTCTGGCTCAGCCGGTCTTCCAGCCAGTCCAGCGTGTCGAACAGCGGATGAACGGCGGCGTCATAGGCTTCTTGCGTGGTGGCAAATCCGGATTTGTAGACGCCGTTATTGACGTCGGAATAGATGCGGGCGTTGACCTTTTCAATGTCGTCGCGCATCGCCTCGGGCCAGTAATCATCGGTGTTTCCTGTGATCCCGTCGAAGGCGGAATTGAACATGCGGATGATTTCCGAGCTTTCGTTCGACACGATGGTCTGTTGCTGCTTGTCCCACAGGATCGGGACCGTAACGCGACCGGAATAGCCGGGATCGGCCTTGGTATAGATCTGATGGGCGAAATCCAGACCGTAGAGGGCGTCGCCTGTTGCGCCGTGATCGTCCGTCTCAAACGTCCAGCCCTTGTCCATCATGTCAGGATGCACGACCGAGACCGGGATCAGATCGCTTAAGCCTTTTAGCTCGCGGAAGATCAGCGTGCGATGCGCCCAGGGGCAGGCGTGCGAGACATAGAGGTGATAGCGGCCCGGCTCCGCCTTGAAGCCCGCCTTGCCCGACGGGCCTGCGCTGCCATCGGCGGTCAGCCAGTTGCGAAACTGCGCGGCGCTGCGTTTGAATGCCCCGCCAGTGGATTTGGTGTCATACCAGGTGTCGTGCCATTTTCCGTCGACCAGCAGGCCCATCGCGCGTCCTCCGCATCCCAAGTGTCAGGGCAAAGATAGGGCGCAGAGGCTGGCCTTCCTATCCCAGCTTTTGCGCAACCAACCTGCGTTTGCGCACAGACAGGCCTGAGATGTCCGCGCAACATTTCGCTGGTCGGTTCAGCCTATGTGACGCAGTTCACTGGATTTTTACGTATCGGTGTTCACAATAATATGCATTCAAGGGGGATATTTTTGATGAGTACCTATGTTTCCAAGGAGATTCGCGCCGAATTGGACGCTGCGCGAATCGCATCCCTGAAGAAATCCAGCCGTTTGCGGGTAGAGATTGGCGACAATCGCTACAAAATCCTTAAACTGTGGAAGGACGGTTTTACGGTCGAGGCCGAAACCACGCCGCGCCTGCGCGGGCTGGTCGATATCTACGACGGGGCCAACCACCTGTATCAGTGCCTGATCATCGCGGATGAGGAAGAGGGTGGCGAAATGCGATACGAATTCAAGCGCAGCACCGCCGCCCATGACAAAGCGCCGCTGGATTTCTACCGCGCCCCGGATGCCCCAATCGCGTTGCTGGGGCACGAGGAGTAGGGCGAAACCTCTCGGGCCGGGTTTTGTCGGTCGGTCCCGCTGCAGCAATCCGGCCCAGCGAGTGCAGGCTTATTGCAGATCCCCAAACGCCTGTTTCAACCGGGCGCAGGCCTCTTCCACCCGCGCGCGTTGGGTGGCCAGATTGAACCGTTCGAAGGTTTCTCCGCCCGTGCCGAATCCGGGGCCGGATGACGTGGCGATCCGGGCGTCCTCGCGCAGGCGTCGGACAAATTCGGCATGATCCATACCGGTGCCCGAGAAATCGACCCAGGCCAGATAGGTCGCCTGCAGGGGCATCGACCAGAGGCCGGGGATATCCGCGATGGCGGCGTCAAACAGGCGGCGGTTGCCGTCCAGATGCGCGACCTGGGCATCGACCCATTTGGCCCCTTCCGGCGAATAGGCGGCGGTAATCATGGCGACACCCAGTGCGCCGGGGTCATAGTCCAGCGTAACCAACCGGTGATTCATCGCCGCGCGCAGTTTTGGGTCGGGGATGATCATATTGCCGGTGCGCTGTCCGGCTATGTTGAAGGTCTTTGACGCTGCCGTCAGGGTCACGGTCCAGGGGCGCGCCTCGGGTGCTGCAACATCCATCGGGACAAACTTGGCTCCGGGATAAACCAGATCGTGATGGATTTCGTCTGATACCAGTATCAGCCCGTTACGTTCCGCGAATGCAGCAACCGCCTTCAGTTCATCGGGTGTCCACACGCGCCCCGAGGGGTTCTGGGGCGAGCACCACAGCAAAAGTTTTTCCGACCCGTCCAGCCGCGACTGAGCGTCCTCAAAATCGATCCCATAGCTGTCGCCATCTCGGACCAGCGGGCATTCCACCACGCGGCGGCCGGACTTGTTCACCTTGTGCGCGAATTCATGGTAGACGGGGGTGAAAATCACCACGCCGTCGCCCGGATCGCTCCAGACGTCCAGGCACAGGGCGATTGCATTTCCCAGCCCTTGCGTGGTCAGAATCCAATCGGAGTCGATCGGCCAGTCATGCCGGTTCTGCATCCACCACTGGACCGCGGCCAGATACTCGGGGTGCTTCCACGAATAGCCAAACACCCCATGATCCGCAGCGCGCCGGACCGCATCGATCACGCAGGGGGCTGTCTGGTAATCGGAATCGGCGGTCCACATGGCCAGCCCGTCCTCGGGCGAAACGCCATAGAGTTGCTCCATCTTGTCCCATTTTGAACTCTGGGTGCCGCGGCGGTCGATCAGGGTGTTGAAGGTCATGTCAGCTCCGTTTCTCTGGCCGAAAGCTAACGGCAAATCGGGCATGTGCAAGGGGGGCGTTGCGGCGGCGGGCGCGATGGCCTAAATCAGCCCCATGAAACGCAATATCCTGATCCATCCCGACCCCCGCCTGAAAAAGGTCTGCGCGCCCGTGGCTGACCTGACGGACGAGCTGCGCAAGCTGGCCGATGACATGCTGGAGACGATGTATGACGCGCCCGGTATCGGTCTGGCCGCGCCGCAGATCGGTGTGCTGGATAGGCTGATCGTGCTGGATTGCGTCAAGGAAGAGGGCGAGGCCCCGCGCCCGCTGGTCATGTTCAACCCCGAGATCATTGCCTCGTCGGATGAAACCAATGTGTATGAGGAGGGTTGCCTGTCGATCCCCGAACAATATGCCGAGGTGACGCGCCCCAAGGTCGTGGATGTGGCCTGGATGGATCAGAACGGTAACGCCCAGCACGAGACGTTCGACGGTCTTTGGGCCACCTGCGTACAGCATGAGATCGACCATCTGAACGGCAAGTTGTTCATCGATTACCTCAAGCCGCTGAAGCGGCAGATGATCACGCGCAAGATGCAGAAGCTGAAACGCGAAAAGGCGCGCACATGACGGTTCGCACCTGCCTGCCGTGGCCTGACAAACGCCTGCGCACCAAAGCTGAGGATGTTGCCGAAATCACCGACGACATCCGAGCGATCTGGGACGATATGATCGACACAATGGAGGCGATGCCGGGCGTTGGCCTTGCCGCCACCCAGATCGGGGTGATGCTACGGTTGGCCGTGGTAGATGGCTCGACCGAGCGGGGCCGGGCCGTGCGGCTTGCGAACCCGGAAATCCTGCACAGTTCGATTGAATTGCGCGAACATGAGGAGGCCAGCCCAAACCTGCCCGGCATGTCGGCCAAGGTGAAGCGCCCGCGCGCTGTGACGGTCAAGTTTCTGAACGAAAACGGAATGATCGACCGTCGCGATTTTGTGGGCATCGAAGCCACCAGCGTTCAGCATCAGATCGACCATCTGAACGGGCGGATGTATTTCGACCGGCTGAGCAAGGTCAAACGCGACATGCTGCTGCGCAAGGCGCGAAAATCAACGTAGGCCGGGCTTCAGCCCGGCACCCGCATAATCTGGAGCCGATCATGCGCGTCATTTTCATGGGTACGCCCGATTTCTCGGTCCCGGTTCTGGATGCGCTGGTCGATGCCGGGCATGAGATCGCCGCTGTCTACTGCCAACCGCCGCGCCCGGCGGGTCGCGGTAAGAAGGATCGACCAACCCCGGTTCATGCCCGGGCCGAGGCGCTGGGCCTGATGGTCCGCCATCCGGTATCGCTGAAATCACCCGAGGAACAGGCCGCCTTTGCCGCATTGAACGCCGATGTGGCGGTTGTCGTCGCTTATGGGCTGATCCTGCCACAAGCCATTCTGGATGCGCCCGCGCAGGGCTGTTTGAACATCCATGCCAGCCTGTTGCCGCGTTGGCGCGGCGCGGCTCCGATCCATCGTGCGATCATGGCAGGGGATGCGGAAACCGGGGTCTGTATCATGCAGATGGAGGCCGGGCTGGACACCGGCCCGGTCCTGCTGCGGCAAGTGACGCCGATTCAGTCTGAGGAAACGACAGCCCAGCTGCACGACCGCCTGTCAGTTATGGGTGCGGATCTGATCGCTAAGGGGCTGAGCCGCCTGTCCGATCTGACGCCCGAGCCGCAGCCAGAGGACGGCGTGACCTATGCCTCAAAGATCGACAAGGCCGAGGCGCGGATCGACTGGTCGCGCTCGGCCGAAGAGATCGACCGCCAGATTCGTGGCTTGTCGCCATTCCCCGGGGCCTGGACCGAAATGGAGGGCGAGCGAATCAAATTGCTGGCCTCGCGCCGGGCAGACGGGCAGGGCCAGCCGGGGCAGGTGCTGAACGGTGATCTGCATGTGGCCTGCGGGCAGGGCGCGGTCGAGCTGCTGCGCTTGCAAAGGGCTGGTAAAGGTGCGCAGGATCGGGAAACCTTTCTGCGCGGCTGGCCGATCCCAATCGGCACACGGCTGACATCGGAGTAACACTGAATGTTCATGGTCCTAATGGGTACAGTCGTGATCGCCGGGATCGTCGGATACCTGTCCGAGAAAACCGGCTTTACCCATAACGGCTATCTTCAATCGATCATCATCTGCGTCGGTGGGGCTTTCCTGTTCTATTTCGTGCGCATCATGTTCGGTATCAGCTTTGGCCCACCGGGGCTGAATGCGGTTTTGTCCTCAATCGGCGCGCTGATCATCGTGCCGACCCATTGGAGGAGATGACATGCCCGTCATCGCTCTGATCGTCATCGGTGCGGCTGCGGGTTTTCTGGCCACCCGCCTGATGCGGATCGAGGCTGATATCCCCACGACAATGCTGATCGGTATCGTGGGCGCTCTGGTCGGGGGTTTCCTGCTGCGCGCTTTAGCGACGATGATGGGGTGGTTGTCAGGTTTTGTCGGCGCGGTGCTGGGGGCTTTGCTGGTGATCTGGCTGTGGCAGGTCATCCGCCGCCGTTAGGCCTTGACCTTTCTCGGCATCACCCGCCAGATCACAGAAAATCTGATGACAGGTGGCCCATGTCCTATGATCTGAACCCCGGTGACGTCGCCCTGATGGGCGTTCCGCTGGACCTGCACTCTTCCTTTCTGCAAGGTCCGGCCTTCGCACCCGGACGCATTCGCGAGGCGCTGCATTCGGGTGCCGCCAATCTGACGGCCGAGGGTGGCACCGACCTTGGCGCAACCGAACGTTTCAGGGATACCGGCGATCTGGACGTGTTCGAGATGCGCGGGCAGGAGCCCATCAACCGGATCGAAGCCGGGGCCGCGCAGCGCATTTCAACCGGGGCGCGGTTGTTGTCGCTGGGCGGCGATCACTCGGTCGCGTTCCCTTTGATCAAGGCCCATGCCGAGCGGTATGAGGGGCTGAACATCCTGCATATCGACGCGCATCCCGACCTCTATGACACGCAGGATATCGGTCCGCTGGGTCATGGCTGCCCCTTTGCGCGGGTGATGGAAAGCTGTCAGATCAACCGTCTGGTGCAGGTCGGCATTCGCACCATGAACGCGCATCAACGCGAACAGGCCGACAAGTTCGGCGTCGAAGTTATCGACATGCGCAACTGGCGCGCGGACTTACACCTGTCTTTCGATGGGCCGGTTTACCTGTCGCTGGATCTGGACGCGCTGGACCCGGCCTTTGCGCCCGGCGTGTCCCACCACGAACCCGGCGGGCTGAGCACACGCGAGGTGATCGACTTGATCCACCGGTTCGAGGGTCAATTGGTCGGCGCTGATATCGTCGAATTGAACCCCCACCGCGACCCCTATGGCATGACCGCGATGGTGGCCGCGAAATTCGTTAAGGAGATCGGTGCAAGGTTGTTGACGCGCTGAACCTATCGCTCGTCGCAGACAGAGGCTGAGCCCAGCCGGGGTGCTGCGCGCGTGGTCATGTCGAACCGGTCGGTCTCGGCAGCGGTCATCCAGTGCATCTGGTCCGCAGGGGCGGCTTCTAGCGTGAACCAGTAAAACTCGTCATCCACGCCAATGTCCTGAAAATAGTCCAGATAGCGGTCGTGTTCCGGGTCATCCTCGGGCAACTCGGTTGCGACAATTCCCGACCCGCTCCAACTGTGAACGCCGACGCAGGCGCCGGGGTGCAAGGTGCGTTTATGGCCAGCCAGAAACAGATCGGTGCCGCCTGATGCGACCAGACCGCCCGAGGGGACAACCGTGTTGAATCCTTCGTCATGGACAACGCGGCTGAAGACGACATTGGCGTCATCGTCCACCGAACCTTCGATGTACTGCAGAACAAGGGTCGAGGCCTGCGGGTTCTGTTCGATTGCATCTTCGAACGCATCCAATGTGGTGTGATCGATCGTGCCCGTGGCGATGATCTGATCGCCTTGGGCGACGAAACTTACTGGCGTGTAGGACTCGCCGCAGGCCGCCAACAGGGACAATCCCGCCAGAACCGACATTGCTTTCATCTGAATCCGCGCTCCGAATGGTTTTGCACTTGGTAGCAGCGCAGGGGCGAGCCGTCCATCTTGGCGCTATTGGCGGGGTGGGCGGGCCTTATAGACGGGCAATTGCCAGCCGAACAGCAGCGAGCCAGCCCGCAGCGCCCAGCAGACCAAGGCGCACAGGCCCAGCGTCAGAAGGCCATCCAATCCCAGCTTTGTCGCCAATACGGCAGTCAAAGCCCCCGCAAAGGCGCAGGACACATAGAGCTGCCCCTGTTTCAGGACCAACGGAACCTCATTGCAGACCACATCCCGCATCAATCCGCCCAGACATCCCGTGGTCACGCCCATCAATACAACAATGGTACCGGACTGTCCCAGCGACAGGGCCGCACCGGTGCCCGCCGCAACGGCAATGGACAGGGCGAAACTGTCCAGCCAGACCAGCCAGTTGTATCTGCTTTCAACCAGATGCGCGGTGAAAAACACCAGCACCGCCGCTGCAACCGCGATCAGGATGTAATCGGGCTGGCCGACCCAGAAGACCGGATGCCGATCCAGCAGCAAGTCGCGCACGGTGCCGCCGCCCACGGCAGTCAGACAGGCGATGAAGGCAAAACCCACCAGATCAAGCTGTGCGCGACTGGCCACCAACGCACCGGTCAGGGCAAAAATCAGAACCGAGGCATAGTCGAGCAGCGCAAGACCGCTCACGCCTGTGCCTTTTTGGGTTTGAACGGGGCCATGCCTGCACGGGCAAGCTCATCGGCTTTTTCGTTTTCCGGGTGGCCCGCATGACCTTTGACCCATTCCCACGTCACGTCATGCCGGTCTTGCGCGGTATCCAGCCTCTGCCACAGGTCCACATTCTTGACGGGCTTTTTGTTCGAGGTTTTCCACCCGTTCCGCTTCCACCCGAAAATCCACCCGGTCACACCGTTTTTCACATAGGCGCTGTCGGTGACGATGGTGATGGTCGAGGGCCGCTCGAGCGTTTCAAGCGCGCTGATCGCGGCCAGCAATTCCATCCGGTTGTTGGTGGTCTCGGCCTCACCACCTTTCAATTCGCGTTCTTTCAGAACGGTTTCCCCATCCATCGCGCGCAGCAGCACGCCCCAGCCGCCCGGTCCGGGGTTGCCGGAACAGGCGCCATCCGTATAGGCAAACAGATCAGGCATGCGCGGCCAGCGAAATGAAGTCAGAGACCGAACCGTCCAGCCCGGTGCCGCTGCCAAGCCTTTGTTCGGTGATGGTGAACCCTGCGTCTTTCAGATAGGTCTTCAATTCGTCCTCGGAGTAGTAACTGTAATAGCGCCCCAACCGGTCGGGGCCTTCGCCTTCCCCCTGTTTCATGGCGATGAAGAACGCACCACCGGGTTTCAAAGCGCGGTGAATGGCGTTGAGATGCGTGGGGAAGGCTGCGCGCGTGGCGTGCAGCAGGCTGAAATTGGCCCAGATGCCATCGTAAATCCCGTCAGCCTCTAGCCCGTCAAAACTGGCATGGCGTGCCGAGACACCGGGATGGGCCGAGGCCAGCTTGACCATTTCGGCGGACGCATCCGTCGCGTCAACCTGCAACCCGGCTTGCGCCATCAGCGCGGCGGACGTTCCGGGCCCGCAGCCCAGATCCAGAACTCTGCCGCCTTCGGGCACGGCCTGAATAAATCGCGTCAATTGTGGGTCGCCCGTATTGTCGTCATCCGTCAGCTCGGCATAGCGCTCGGCCTGCGCGTCATAGACGGAAATGGTGTCGCGGTCGCTCATAGGTAAACTCCAACGGCAAGACACATAAGCACGATGACGGTCAGCAGAATACGCAGCCGCATCCACCAGTTCGGGGCCAGACCCCAGTACCAGAACAGCGCGTCCAGCACCAAAAGCCCGGCAAAGCCGGTCATCAGATTGGTGCCGGCGGTCACCGGGCCGCCTCCGGTCATGAAAAACGCCCAAAGCGCCGGAAGGACGGACAGCGTGTAGCCCACCGTCGCCTTGCTGCCCGAGGTCTTAGTGGCAAAGCCCCACAGCACGCCCGACATGAAGCTGAGGATCACTGAGCCATAGAACAACTGAACGTAGGGGCCAACAAAACGTGGCCCGATCTCGCGCGTGCCCCAGGCTTGCAGGTCCGCGTTCAGATAGGTCAATGCGCCCCAGACAAACGGGATCAGGCCCGCCAGACCCAAATAGAGTGCCGACTTGGGTACGCCGTTCACGCGGGTTGCCTCAGAACACGGGGGACTTTGAACTCGACGTTTTCCTTGGCGGTTTCGGCCAGTTCAACTGTCACATCGTAGTGCTCGCGAAACGCATCGATAACCTCGTTCACCAGCACTTCGGGGGCCGAGGCCCCGGCCGTGATCGCGACGCTTTTGATCCCCTCTAGCGCGCGCCAATCAATGTCTGGCGCGCGTTGCACCAGCTGCGCATAGGTGCATCCGGCGCGCGATGCGACCTCGACCAATCGGCGTGAGTTTGACGAGTTCGGCGCGCCGACCACCAGCAAAGCGTCTGCTTTTGGGGCGACGGCCTTGACGGCCTCTTGCCGATTGGTGGTGGCGTAACAGATGTCTTCCTTGTGGGGGCCGACGATAGAAGGGAACCTTGCCTGAAGCGCGGCGATGATGTCCTTGGTGTCGTCAACCGACAGGGTGGTTTGGGTGACAAAGGCCAGCTTGTCCGGTGTGCGTACCTGAACCTCGGCCACGTCCTCGACCGTTTCGACAAGCAGCACCTCGCCTTCAGGCAGTTGCCCCATGGTGCCGACAGTTTCGGGGTGCCCCTTGTGCCCGATCATGATCATCTGCAACCCGGCCTCATAGTGGCGCTGCGCCTCGATATGCACTTTCGAAACCAGCGGGCAGGTCGCGTCGACATAGATCATTTCGCGCTGAGACGCCTCGGCTGGTACCGATTTCGGTACGCCATGCGCGGAAAAGATCACCGGGCGGTCATCGGGGCATTCGTCCAGTTCGCTGACAAAAACAGCGCCTTTTTCGCGCAGTCCGTCGACAACGAATTTGTTGTGCACGATTTCATGGCGCACATAGACGGGTGCGCCCCATTTCTGCAGCGCCATCTCGACGATTTTGATGGCACGGTCTACGCCTGCGCAAAAGCCGCGCGGGGCGGCCAGATACAGTGTCAGTGGCGGCTTGGTCATGTCGCTGTCTCCTTACTGCACAGGTAAGTCTTTTCCCGGCCTTGGTCCAGACAGGACAGCGTCATTGATCTGACATGAATCGGTGCTAGCCAGACGATGTTTCAGAACCAATCCATAGTTAAGGAAGCGCGGCCAGGGTGGTGAATCCTGACCGCGCAAATTTTTCCATCGATGTCGGGCCGAAAGATCAGCCGCCCGAGGCAACCGCGACGCTGCGCGGTTCAGCGGGCATCTCGCGCGGAGGGCGGCCGATGACGTCCCGCAGATCTTCCAGTTCGATGAAGTTGTCCGCCTGGCGGCGCAGCTCGTCCGAGATCATCGGCGGCTGGCTGCGGATGGTCGAGACAACCGAAACGCGCACGCCCTGACGCTGCAGGCTGGCGATCAGCGGGCGGAAATCCCCATCGCCCGAGAACAGCACGATATGATCGACCCGTGGTGCAAGCTCCATGGCATCGACAGTCAGTTCGATATCCATGTTTCCTTTGACTTTCCGACGCCCCATGCTGTCGGTGTATTCCTTGGCCGGTTTCGTGACCATGGTGAAGCCATTGTAATGCAGCCAGTCCACCAATGGGCGGATCGGTGAATACTCGTCATTTTCAAGTAGCGCTGTGTAGTAAAAGGCCCGAAGCAACTTGCCACGGCGCATGAATTCCTGCCGCAGAAGTTTGTAGTCGATGTCGAACCCGAGTGCTTTGGCGGCGGCATAAAGATTTGAGCCGTCGATGAACAGCGCTAGCCGTTCGTCCTTATAAAACATAAATAGTCCCTTCCGGTATAATGCAGCGCGTTGAGTGATGTGAGTGTGGGTGTAAAAATGTCGCGCTGTGATATGCCTATAATTAGGGCTTTTACCGATCATCGCAAGTATGCAGTGCCCCGAATTCAGGAGGATACATGAGCGATTCCCCGCCAAATGCGATAGTTGCCCTAGGGGCAAATCTCAATTTGAGAGAATCAGGGCCCGAATTGACACTTCGTCAAGCCCTTGACGCGCTTTCACGTCATGGGGTGGTGATTCGCGCTGTCAGCCGGTTTTTTGCGACCCCCTGTTTCCCGGCAGGGGCGGGGCCGGATTACGTGAATGCGGCGGCGGCGATCGACACTGACCTTTCGCCGCCAGAGCTTTTGGACGTGCTGCATGCGGTCGAGCATGAGTTTGGGCGCGAGCGGATACAGCGATGGGGAATGCGGACGCTTGATCTGGATCTGGTGTGCTATGCGGATAGGGTTCTGCCTGACAAGGCCACCTATGCGCATTGGCTGGATCTGGCCCCGGATGAACAACGGAAGGCGGCGCCGGATCAGTTGATTCTGCCCCATCCCCGCCTACAGGACAGGGCATTTGTGCTGGTGCCAGTGGCGGATATTGCGCCGGATTGGTGCCACCCGGTGTTGCAGCAGACAGTCACACAGATGGTTGCAGCTTTGCCTGCCGGGGATGTTCTGGCCGTCACGCCCCTGTGATCCCTGCTTTTGCGGCATTTCGTGCTTGTCAAGGCGGGCAATCGGTCTTAGATAAGCCTCTTCCTGACATGGATTCAGTAACGGAGAGCGCCCCATGGCCCGCGTGACGGTTGAAGATTGCGTTGACAAGGTTCCAAACCGGTTCGAACTGGTGATGCTGGCGGCCCACCGGGCGCGCGAGATTTCTGCCGGCGGTCCGATCACTGTGGATCGTGACAACGACAAAAACCCCGTCGTTTCCCTGCGCGAGATCGCCGATGAGACCCAAAGCGCGGACGAACTGCGCGAGCGTCTGATCGAGGCCAACCAGACCCAGATCGAGGTGGACGAGCCGGAAGAAGATCAGATGGCGCTGCTGATGGGTGCGGAATCCGACAAGCCTGCGGATGACGATATGTCCGAAGAGAAGCTTCTGCGCGCTCTGATGGAGGCTCAAGGCCAGGGCTAAGCCCCAAGCTACACGAAGGTGCGGACCGGATGATCTCTGCTGACGACCTGATTGCGCTGGTCCGCAACTACAACCCCAAGACTAATGCTGATCGCATCGCCCGGGCCTATGAGTTCGGTATGCAGATGCACGAGGGGCAGTTCCGCCACTCGGGCGAGCCCTATTTCACCCATCCCGTTGCCGTTGCCGCTATTCTGACCGAACAGCGTTTGGATGATGCGACCATCATCACGGCCCTGCTGCACGACACGATCGAGGACACAAAGGCCAGCTATGGCAAGGTGGCCGATCTGTTCGGGAATGAGGTTGCCGAGCTTGTCGATGGTGTCACCAAGCTGACCAACCTGCAACTGTCCAGCCGGGAAACCAAGCAGGCGGAAAACTTCCGCAAACTGTTTATGGCCATGTCCAAGGACCTGCGGGTCATTCTGGTCAAGCTGGCAGACCGTCTGCACAACATGCGCACGATCAAGGCGATGCGCCCGGAAAAGCAGGTGATCAAGGCGCGCGAGACAATGGATATCTACGCACCCCTTGCGGGCCGGATGGGGATGCAATGGATGCGTGAGGAGTTGGAAGACCTCGCCTTTCGTGTCCTGAACCCTGAAGGCCGTCAATCGATCATCCGCCGCTTCATCACGCTGCAACGGGAAACCGGAGATGTGATCCACCGCATCACCGGCGACATGCGGCACGAGCTGGACAAGGCCGGGATCGAGGCCGAGGTGTTTGGCCGCGCCAAGAAACCCTATTCGATCTGGCGCAAGATGCAGGAAAAGGATCAGGGCTTTTCCCGCCTGTCCGACATCTACGGGTTCCGCATCATCACGCCCAGCGAAGAGGATTGCTATCGCACCCTCGGCGCAATTCACCAGCGCTGGCGCGCGGTGCCGGGGCGGTTCAAGGATTACATCAGTCAGCCGAAATCAAACGGCTACCGCTCGATCCACACCACGGTGTCGGGCCGCGATGGCAAACGGGTCGAGGTGCAGATCCGCACCCGTCAGATGCATGATGTGGCCGAAACCGGCGTTGCGGCGCATTGGTCCTATCGCGATGGGGTGCGCACGGAAAACCCGTTTGCCGTTGACCCGGCCAAGTGGATTTCCAACCTGACCGAGCAGTTCGATAATGAGGAGGATCACGAGGACTTCCTCGAGGCTGTGAAGCTTGAGATGTACTCCGATCAGGTGTTCTGCTTTACGCCCAAGGGCGACGTGGTGAAGCTGCCGCGTGGGGCGACGCCGATCGATTTTGCCTATGCAATCCACACCCGCATTGGCCATGCCTGCGTGGGGGCCAAGGTCGATGGCATCCGCGTGCCGTTGTGGACCCGTCTCAAGAACGGTCAATCGGTGGACATCATCACCGCCGATGGTCAGACGCCGCAGGTCACATGGCTTGAGATCGCTGTCACCGGCAAGGCCCGCACGGCCATCCGGCGTGCCCTGCGCGAAGTCGACCGCGAGCGATTCATCAAGCTGGGCAAGGAACTGGCGCGTTCGGGCTTTGAACATGTGGGGCGCAAGGCAACCGACAAAGCGTTGGACACCGCCGCCAAACACCTGCGCCTGAAGGATCGCCACGAATTGCTGGCCCGTCTGGGCAGCGCCGAACTGACCGCCCATGACGTGGTCGAGGCGGTTTACCCCGAACTGACCAAGGACGAAGGTGACGCCATCCCGCTGCGCCGCGCGGTGATCGGCCTGGAACCGGGGCAGAAGTTCGACCGCGCGCCCTGCTGCCAGCCTCTGCCCGGTGAGCGCATCGTCGGGATCACCTATCGCGGCAAGGGCGTTGTCGTGCACGCCATTGATTGCGACCGTCTGGGCGAGTTTGAAAATGAGCCCGAACGCTGGGTCGATCTGCACTGGCATTCCGGCACGCACCCTGCCGTTTATGGCGCAACGCTGGATCTGACCATCGGCAATGACGCCGGTGTGTTGGGGCGCATTTGCACATTGATCGGCGAGAAAAAGGCCAATATCTCGAACCTGGAATTCGTTGACCGGAAACCGGATTTTTACCGCCTGCTGATCAATGTGGAACTGCGCGATCTGGAACAGTTGCATTCCCTGATGCTGACGCTTGAGGCTGAAAGCGACGTTGCCGCTGTCGAGCGATACCGGGACCGGGCCAAAACACCCGTTTCGGCCGGCTGAGAAGGGGTGATCAGGAGTGGTTTTCAAGCGCCGAGATCGACGCTCGCCTGTCCAGATCGCATCGGAATTTGTCTATCCGCGTGGCGGTTGGACACGCGCGTTTCACTATGTCAAACACCGCGTCCGTCGCCTGCCGGACTCGCCTGAACGTATTGCGCGTGGCATTGCAGCAGGCGTTTTTGCAGCCTTCACCCCGTTTTACGGCCTGCATTTCGTCGTAGCCGCCATTGGTGCCCGGCTGATCAACGGCAACATACTGGCCGCCCTAAGCGGCACGTTCTTCGGCAACCCGCTGACCTATGTTCCAATCGGTGTGATCTGCCTGCACACGGGGCATTTCCTGCTGGGCACCGAATTCGAAAAAAGCGAAACCCGCGGCCTGATGGGCAAATTTGCCGACGCGATGGGGGACCTCAAGAACAATTTCCTCGCGATGTTCACCGACCGCATTGCCGACTGGCACGGTCTGAGCGTTTTCTACCGCGAGGTTTTCTATCCCTACATGATCGGTGGTGTCCTGCCCGGCATTCTGGCTGGGCTGATCTGTGGCTATCTGAGCCTGCCCCTGATCCGCAGCTATCAGAATCGCCGACGCGCCAAAATCAAGGCGAAGTTTGAAGAAATCAAACGTCTGGCCGAAGCAAAGCCTGACGTTTCCGTGCAAAAGGCTCTAGGTTCGGGTCAAACCGTGAAAAAGGAATCGCGTGATGTCTGACAACCACTTGCGTCTGGGCGTAAATATCGACCACGTGGCCACCGTGCGCAACGCGCGTGGCGGGGCCTATCCCGACCCGCTGCGCGCCGCCAAACTGGCCGAAGAGGCCGGGGCCGATGGCATCACTGCCCATTTGCGCGAAGACCGCCGCCATATCTCGGACGCCGATATCGACGGGCTGATGGAGGTTCTGTCGGTGCCTTTGAACTTCGAGATGGCCGCGACGGATGAAATGCAGAAAATCGCCCTGCGTCACAAACCTCATGCCGTTTGCATCGTCCCCGAAAAGCGCGAGGAACGCACCACCGAAGGCGGGCTTGAAGTCGCGCGCGAGGAAAACAAGCTGGCCCATTTCATCGCCCCTCTTCGCGATGTCGGCTGCCGTGTCTCGATCTTCATCGCCGCTGACCAGCGCCAGATCGAGGCTGCCCACCGCATCGGGGCCGAGGTGATCGAACTGCACACCGGCGCCTATTGCGATGCCCATGCCGAAGGTCGCATGGAAGACGCCGCCCGCGAGCTGGAGGCCCTGCGCCAGATGTCCACCTTCGCCCATTCGCTGAGCCTTGAGGTTCACGCGGGCCATGGCCTGACCTACGACACGGTACAACCGGTCGCGGCCTTCCCCGAGGTGCGCGAGTTGAATATCGGCCATTTCCTGATCGGCGAGTCGATCTTTCTGGGCCTGTCCCCTGCCATTACCGAAATGCGCCGCCTGATGGACGAGGCGCGGGCGTGATCACGCCTGGCTTCATAGCCATCTGGTTGGCCTGGCTGATGGCCGGAGGCTCTCCGGGCCCGGCGACCATGGGCATCGCCGGAACCGCCATGAACGAAGGCCGCCGCGTCGGTCTGGTCTTTGCGATGGGCATCTGCGCGGGCTCTGCCGCCTGGGGCATTGCCGCCGCGCTGGGCCTGTCGGCAATCATGCTGGCCAATGTCTGGGCGTTTGAAGTGATCCGTTATATCGGCGTTGCCTATCTGGGCTGGCTGGCCCTCAAGGCCCTGCGCCGGGCAATGACTTCCGACGAGGTGGCACTGGGCAATCCGGTCACAGGATCTCTGCCGACGATCTTTGCAAAAGGCGCGGCCATCCACCTGACGAACCCGAAGGCGATCCTCAGCTGGGGATCGATCTACGCAATTGTTGCGCCGAACGACGCCAGCCTTGCGATGCTGTTGGGTTATTTCGCTATGCTCTACGCGGGCTCTCTGCTGATCTTCATCGGCTACGCCTTCCTGTTCTCGTCCGAGCGTATGGTCCGCACCTACCGCCGCGCCCGCCGCTGGTTTGATCTGGCCTTTGCCGGGTTCTTCGGGGTGGCGAGTTACAAGATTTTGACGGTACGGTTGTCATGATCCTCGGCATCGGCACAGACCTCGCGAATATCGACCGCATTCAGGGCACGCTCGACCGCTTCGGTGACCGGTTCCGCAACCGCGTCTTCACCGAGATCGAACAGCGCAAGGCCGAGCGCCGCCATGACACCGCCGGAACCTACGCCAAACGCTGGGCCGCGAAAGAGGCATGCTCCAAGGCGTTGGGCACCGGATTGCGCATGGGGATCGCGTGGAAGGATATGGCCGTCACCAATCTCAAAACCGGCCAGCCCGTGATGCACGTGACCGGCTGGGCGGCCGAGCGCCTCAAGGAAATGACCCCCGAAGGGCACGAGGCCATCATCCATGTCACCCTGACGGATGATCACCCTTGGGCCCAAGCCTTTGTGGTGATCGAGGCACGTGCCGTCACAGACCCGGACGCAGCCTTGACTCACCCCCAACCGACCCGCATGTAGCACCCAACAATCCAAAAGACCGGAGAGCAGTATGGCCGAGGAAGCCAAATCAGGTAACGCCGTGTGGGAAACGATCAAAACCATCGTCTATGCCCTGCTGATTGCGGGCGTCTTTCGCACCCTGTTCTTTCAGCCCTTCTGGATTCCGTCCGGCTCGATGAAGCAGACCCTTCTGATCGGGGATTTCCTGTTCGTCAACAAAATGGCTTATGGCTATTCCTACGCGTCCTGTCCCAGCCTGATCATTCCCAGCGTCGGTCTGAACATTGACGCCGAAGATCTCTGTGGCTGGATGCAAGGCGACGACAACAGCCGCATCTGGGCGGGCGAACCAGACCGTGGCGATGTCATCGTCTTCCGCCACCCGGTCACGGGTCGTGACTATATCAAACGTCTGATCGGCCTGCCGGGCGACCGTATCCAGGTGCGTCAGGGGCAGATCATCCTGAACGGTACCCCCATTCCGCAGCAGCCCGATGGCGTGTTCACCGAAATCGCCGAACCGCAGGGCCCGCAACGCCTGCGCCCGCGCTGCGAAAACGGCCCTGTCGGGATCGGCGGCACTTGTGAAAAAACCCGGTTGATTGAAACTCTGCCCAACGGCGTATCCTACGACGTTCTGAATATCGGCAATCAGGGGTCTGACAATACCGGCATCTATACGGTGCCCGAGGGTCACTATTTCTTCATGGGTGACAACCGCGACAATTCCAGCGACAGCCGCCTTCCGCAATCCGCTGGTGGTGTCGGTTATGTGCCTTACGAAAACCTGATCGGTCGCGCCGACCGGATCATGTTCTCGTCCGCAGGGCGGTCCATGCTGTTCTTCTGGACATGGCGCGGCGATCGCTTCTTCAAGGCGGTCAATTGAAGCTATCGGCCGAGATAAAGGCGTTCCAGCAGCGTTTGGGGTACGAATTCACCAACCCCGAACTGCTGTTGCGCGCGCTGACCCATGGCTCGGTCTCCTCGGCCACGCGACCGGATAACCAACGGCTCGAATTCCTCGGTGACCGGGTTTTGGGTCTTGTGATGGCAACGGCGCTGCTTGAGGCCGACAAGAAGGCCACCGAAGGCCAACTGGCCCCCCGCTTCAACGCGCTGGTCCGCAAAGAGGCCTGTGCCGATGTCGCCCGTCAGATCGATTTGGGCGCGGTCCTGAAACTGGGTCGATCCGAAATGCTGTCAGGTGGTCGTCGCAAACAGGCCCTTCTGGGCGACGCGATGGAGGCGGTGATCGCTGCCATCTACCGCGACGCCGGTTTCGAAGCCGCACGCGATGTGATCCTCGCGCTTTGGGGGGATCGTATCCACACGGTCGAGGCCGACGCCCGCGACGCCAAAACCTCGCTTCAGGAATGGGCTCAGGCACGGGGTCAAAAGCCCCCATCCTATGTCGAAATCAAACGCAGCGGCCCCGATCACGCCCCGGTCTTCACCATCGCCGCCCGCCTGCAGGACGGGACCGAGGCCCAAGCAACTGCCGGATCCAAACGTCAAGCTGAACAAGCCGCGGCCAAAGCTCTGCTCAACGACCTGCCGAAATAACGGCCAAACCCGGATCCGCTCTTCATCTGGCCAAAAATATCTCGGGGGTGAGCCCGGATGAAATCCGGGCGAGGGGGCTGGCCTCCTTCCGGTCGGATTGGCGCAGCCAATTCGACCCTCAAACAACCCGGATAAACCCGGTCAGCCCGGTTTTCTGATGCTCGATCACATGGCAATGAAACGCCCAGTCGCCGGGATTGTCCGCAACCAGCGCGATCTCGACCACCTCATCCTTCAGCAACAACATCGTGTCCGTCATCAGAGGCGGTAATTTGCGCTGGTTCGACGTGAGTGGCACAAAGGCCAGCCCGTGCAGGTGGATCGGATGCAGATTGGGTGATTCATTGCGCAGCCGCAGAACATAGCTTTTGCCCAACTCCAAAGTGGCCAGAGGCCCCACATCCTGCGCCGCGTCGCCCGACCACGGCGTTCGGTTGATCGACCAGAAATTGTAACCCAGTGATCCGCAGAACCCGTTATTCGGCGTCCCACCCTCGGGCGTCCAGCCAAAGACGAACTCATGCACTTCAGCCCGCGTCAGATCTGGTTTGGCAAGCGGATTGGCGGGCAGGGGGCGCAAGTCCCGCAAATCCCGCGCAACCGATCTGCCGATGGCGCGCAGTCTGGCCATGGGGCGTGGCGGGTTTCCCGGCAGTTTTGCCATCAGATCAACAATCTGCCCCTCACCATCCGGCATCGAAACGGCAAAATCGACCCTCTGACCCGGACCAACCAACAAGGGTTCCTCGGCACTGGGCATCGGCAGGTCGACCTCAACCGGATGTCCGTCCCAGGCAATGATCCGCGCTTCGGCCCCGGTCAGGTGCAGCTTGTAAATGCGGGTGGTATCGGAATTGAGAACCCGCAACCGCACCAGCCCGCCCGCCACGTGATCGTAGACAGGTTCCGTCAGCCAGTTCGCCGTCGGCACATTTCCGAACGTCCCGGCGCGGGCCGCCCCGCGCGCGGTATAAGCCGGCAGAAACTGATCGTCATCATCCAGCCGAAAGTCCCGCAGATTGATCACCTGTTCGCTGTCAAAACCCGGGCCTTCCGCCTCGGCAATTACCATGACGCCGGTCAGACCATGGGCCATCTGCTCCATCGTCATGCAATGCGGGTGGTACCAGTATGTGCCCGCATCCGGTGGGGTGAATTCATACTCAAACACTTCATCCGGCCCAATCGGCATCTGGGTCAGATAAGGCACCCCGTCCATCCCGTTCGGGATACGCAACCCGTGCCAGTGCATCGCGGTGTAATCGGGCAGCGTGTTGCGCACAGGCAGCCGCATCACCTCACCCTGTTTGCCATATAGCACCGGGGGCGGCGCATCGGGTGACACGCTGACCATGCCGGTTGTGGCCTGATCGCGCAGGGTAAAACTGGCCGGTTGAATAACCAGTTCCTCAGCACCTGACGCGCGCCCGAAACCACCCAGACCCACCGCGCCTGTAGCGGCTGCGCTGCCGATTAGAAACTCACGACGTTTCATGTCTTGCCTCTTTGAAAATGAGGATGCCTGGCTGGATCTGGCGCGGCGTGATCCGAAGGTGTCACCGCAAACGCATGGCCGCAATGCGACAAATCCCTCTGGCCCGCGTCGCCATTCTGCTATAGGGGTGCGCACTTGCAAACAGGATCGCCAGAGACATGACCACACGTGCCGGATTTATCGCCCTGATCGGAGAGCCCAACGCAGGCAAATCCACCCTCCTGAATCGCATGGTCGGGGCCAAGGTTTCGATCGTGACGCATAAGGTGCAGACCACCCGCGCGCGCATTCGCGGCGTGGTGATGGAGGGCGACGCGCAACTGGTCTTTGTCGACACGCCGGGCCTGTTCAAACCCCGCCGCCGTCTGGACCGCGCCATGGTCGCCGCTGCGTGGGGCGGGGCCGCGGATGCCGATGTCGTTGTGTTGATGGTCGAGGCCCATCGTGGGATCACCGAAGGGGTCGAGCGTATCCTAGAGGGGCTGGAAGAGATCGGACAGGGCCGCACTGTTGCGCTGGCGATCAACAAGATCGACAAGGTGCCATCCGAGAAGCTGCTGGCGCTGACCAGCGACCTGAACGGGCGTTATCCGTTTGCCGAAACCTTCATGATTTCCGCTGAAAAGGGTCACGGGGTTGACGACCTGCGCAGGTGGCTCGCCTCGGAACTGCCCGAAGGCCCGTGGCTGTATCCCGAAGATCAGATCGCCGATCTGCCCCTGCGCATGATCGCCGCCGAGATGACGCGCGAGAAGCTGACCCTACGCCTGCATCAGGAACTGCCCTATCAATTGACCGTCGAGACCGAGAACTGGGAAGAGCGCAAGGACGGCTCGGCCAAGATCGATCAGATCATCTACGTCATGCGCGACGGTCACAAAGGGATTGTTCTGGGCAAACGTGGCGAGACCATCAAGGCCGTCAGTCAGGCCGCACGGGCGGAACTGGAAGAGTTCCTCGACCGCAAAATCCACCTGTTCCTGCAGGTCAAAGTCCGACCCAATTGGCTTGAGGAATCCGAGCGCTACTCGGAAATGGGTCTGGATTTCAAAGACGGCAACGCATGACCCGCCTGACAGCCGAGTTCTGGGTCCACGCCTATCTGGCACGGCTGCGCTTTCAGGAAATTCCGGCCTTTGTCGTCGCCCATGGGGACAACACCGCCGGGGCAGTACTGGTCAAACTAAACACGCTGGACGGTCAAGCCGTCGCGTTCCAGCGCAGCTTTGACCTGATGAGCGGTGAGCGGAAGTGGATTGAACTCTCCTCTGGTCCCGAAAGCGACGTTGACGACGCCATCCAGCGCCAATGTCGCTTTGATCCCGACCTTTGGGTAATCGAGGTCGAAGATCGGCAGGGACGGCATTTGCTCGGGGAAGAGGGGTTGGAGTAACCCCGTCCGGATGGGTCTTTGACGCGCCGCTCAAAGCGACTATTTTGATGCAGGATGTGGTCGGCGAAACTGGCCTGACTTAGGAATATCGCAAGACAATGAGGTGTTTGCTTGGCTGAAACGCTTGCGGAGAAACTGGAAAAATCCGAGCTCGGTCACTGGATGCAGCGGTTCGAGGGGTTCATGGTTTTCATCGGAGTCGTGGGTCCTTTTGCCACGCTTCCGCAGTTGATCAAGCTCTATTTCACCCACTCGCAGCACGCGACCGGCCAATCTCTGCTGTCCTGGTCCCTTTATGCTGCGCTGTCGTTTCTGTGGTTTGCCTATGGGTTGGTCGTCGGCAAACTGCCCATCTATGTGGGCAACGGGATTTCGATGGTGCTGAACCTTCTGATGGTGATCGGCATTCTGATCCACGCGGGTATGACCTTCTGAGGCGCGCGTTCAGCTTGCATCGCCAAAATAGACAAAGCTCATCTTATTCCCGTCCGGGTCGCGCGCGTAACCGGCATAGAAGTTAGGACCATACTGAGGCCGGTCACCCGGATCACCTTCGTTTGATCCCCCATTGGCAAGAGCCGCCGCATGCGCCTCGCCCACTTCCGCTTTGCTTTCGCACAGCAGACCAACCATGTTTCCGTTTCCGACTGTCGCCACCTCTTTGTCAAATGGCGTCGCGACCCACATGGACCCACCGCCCCGCAGTTCATAGCAGACCGCGTGTGGCATATATTCCGCGATGACCTTGCCGCCGATTTTGGGCACAACCGCGTCGTAATAGCTGCGGGCTTTTTCGACATCGTTTGAGCCGATCATGACGTAGTTCAGGGACATCTGCTGAATCCTAACGTTGAGAACATAAAGGGAATAATAAGGGAACATTACTGCGTTAACAGGTTTCACGCAACGTGTTTTTGGAGGCCTGTAAAACCACCCTGATCCGTTTCTATCTTGAACCTGTAACAGCGTTGAGATTTCCTGCGCACATATCTGATGACCTAACGAGGCCAAACGTGGACTGGCGCGATCACGGCATACTTCTTACCTCTCGCCGCCACGGTGAAACCGCCGCGATTGTCGAGGTCTTTACCGAAGCCCACGGACGCCACGCCGGGGTGGTGCGCGGTGGTACCAGCCGCAAGATCGCCCCGATCCTGCAGCCGGGCGCGCAGTTGGACGTGCTGTGGCGGGCCCGGTTGGAAGAGCATATCGGCACATTTCAGGTCGAGCCGCTGCGATCCCGCGCGGCGGCGGCGTTTTCGGGGCGGCTGGCCTTGGCGGGTCTGAATGCGGTGGTCGCGCTGCTTTCCTTCTGCCTGCCTGAACGCGAGCCGCATCCCGCTATCTACAAGCAGACAGAACAGCTTATGGACCTTCTTGGGCAGGACGACATCTGGCCGCTTGCTTATCTGCGTTGGGAAGTGGCATTGCTTGAGGAGTTGGGGTTTGGGCTGGACCTGACCACCTGTGCTGTGACCGGATCCTCCGAGGGGTTGGTCTTTGTCTCGCCCAAGACCGGGCGGGCGGTTAGCGCGGCAGGGGCGGGTGATTGGGCCGACCGGTTGTTGCCGCTGCCGCCTTGCCTGCGCGGCGAGGGGGCCGCACCGGATACCGAAATCGTCGATGCCTTGAAAACGACAGGGTATTTCTTGCACCATCGCGTGGCCCCGGCCTTGGGGCACACACCATTGCCCGAAGCGCGGGCAAGGTTTGTGGATCAGCTTACTCGGCGGCTGTGAACACCATCTCGTGCCCGTCGTCGTTGCGCAGGATCAGAACATCGCCGGACACTTCGGATTGGGTCATGGTCAGCAGGGCGGCAAAGTACATGCCTTCCTGCTCAAGCTCGGGGCAGGCGGCGCGTGTGGCGCTCAGGTCCTGAACCTCGAACCACGGGTATGGCGCGTTCAGGCTGCCCTGATAGCTGTTGCAGGGGGCCTGTCCTGCGATCCGCCCCTCTTCCGGGAACTGTAGCAGAGCGTTGGCGGAATAGGGCTGACCATCGATCTCTTGCAACTTCCAGGTCTGACCGTCTGCGCCATAGGCAGCCACCGTTTCGTCCTGTTGGCATTGAAACAGCCCCATCAGCGGCAGGATCAAGGCATAGCGGATCATTGCAACCTCCTTCGGTCACGAGCCTTTGCAATACGCGTTTAGGCCGCTTCGTTTCGGCTGGTCAAGCCGTTGCGAGCGCTTGTGCGACAGGCGAGAAGGGCGATGCTAGAACGCCAGTTCGCCGCTCAGCAATTGCTCTCGCACCTCCAGCCGTGGACGCCAGTTGTATCTTGTGTCCTCTCGGACGGGCGCCCAGAACAATGCGCCGCTTTGGCGCCAGGGGTCCAGGATCAGGCCGTCATACATCGAATCCCCCTTGGCGCTGATCAGGGCCGAATGGTGGATGATCCGAAACTCTGTCGGTGGGGATGTGGCCCAGTGCAAGTCCAGCGTCCGGAAATTCTCCTGCCGCAACCGTGTGGTCATGGCCTGTGCCCAGTCATTGCACAGGCCCTTTTCGCGAAGGCCGTTAATGATCTTTGCGTTGTGAATGATCGCAGGGTCGGTGACGTTCCACTCTTGCGCCAGTTGCCGAGAGTAGCTGTAGGAAATCTGCGCCGCCGTACGCGCCTCGACCGGATCGACATTTGGTCCAAGGGACTGAATGGCCTGTGCCAGCGCATCGACATCGGTCTGGCTGGCGATTGGCACGGTCTTTGCGCACCCCGCCAAGGCAAAGGATACCAAGGTCGCCAAAAGCAAAAAAAGTCGTCTGGTCATTTCGGGTGCCTGTAAACCGTCTTGAGGGTCGTCGGGGCGCTCTAACCGGGTTTCGGGTCAATTTCAAAGGGGAAGTTCCGACCTCGGCGGATCACATCCAATTCCCATCGGCGCGGCACCCTGGATCCAGGCAAAACGGTCAACGAAAGAAAAAGACCCGGCGCAAAGGCCGGGTCAGTTGGGGAAACAGGAGTGCCGAATTCGGTCAGCCGAGCAGACGTCGTGCGATGACCTGTGCCTGAATTTCGGCAGCTCCCTCGAAAATATTCAGAATGCGTGCGTCGCACAGAACGCGGCTGATCTTGTATTCCAGTGCAAAGCCGTTGCCGCCGTGGATTTGCAGCCCGTTGTCGGCGGCAGCCCAAGCGACGCGCGCGCCCAGCAACTTGGCCATGCCCGCCTCAAGATCGCAGCGGTGACCGTGATCCTTCTCCCATGCCGAGAAATAGGTCAGTTGGCGCGCGATCATGATCTCGACCGCCATCATTGCCAGCTTGCCCGACACGCGCGGGAAGTTGATCAGCGATTTGCCAAACTGTTTGCGATCCTGCGCGTATTGCATGGCGATATCCAGCGCGCTTTGGGCCACGCCAATGGCGCGGGCAGCGGTCTGGATGCGGGCCGATTCAAACGTCTCCATCAGCTGTTTGAAGCCTTTGCCCTCTTCGCCGCCCAGCAGGTTTTCACCCTTGACCGTGAAGCCGTCAAAGCCCAGCTCGTATTCCTTCATGCCGCGATAGCCCAGCACCTCGATCTCGCCGCCGGTCATGCCGGGGGTGGGGAAGGGGGCGTCATCCGTGCCGGGGGTTTTCTCGGCCAGGAACATGGACAGGCCACGGTGATCGGTGGTGTCAGGATCGGTGCGCGCCAGCAGGGTCATGACATGGGTGCGGGCCGCATGGGTGATCCAGGTCTTGTTGCCGGTGATCTCGTAGTCACCGTCGGCATTCTTGACCGCGCGGGTGCGCAGGCTGCCCAGATCCGAGCCGGTGTTTGGTTCCGTGAAGACAGCGGTGGGCAGAATCTCGGCGCTGGCCAGTTTAGGCAGCCAGTTGGCCTTTTGCTCATCCGTACCGCCCGCCAGGATCAACTCGGCCGCGATCTCGGACCGGGTACCCAACGAGCCGACGCCGATATAGCCGCGCGACAGTTCCTCGGACACGACGCACATCGAAGCTTTGGACAGACCAAAGCCGCCGAACTCTTCGGGGATGGTCAGACCGAACACGCCCATTTCGGCCAGTTCCTCGATGATTTCCATCGGGATCAATTCGTCCTTGAGGTGCCATTCATGGGCATTGGGCTCGACCTTTTCGACCGCGTAACGGCGGAACTGGTCACGGATCATTTCAAGCTCTTCGTCAAGGCCCGAGGCCCCGAACATGGCAGAACCGGCTTGCGCCTCCATCAGCTCGACCAGCCGCGTCCGCGCGGCTTGCGAGTTGGCCTGCGCCATCAGAGTTTGAATTTCGGAGCTTTGGAAGCTGGACAGCGCGTCCCAGCCAAGGCCCAGATCCTGCAGGCGCACAAGCTCGCCCTGGTTCATTGGGATGCCGCCCGCGACCTGATGCAGGTATTCCCCAAAGGCGATCTGGTGCAGCAATTGCTCGATTTCGCCGAACTTGCCGTCTGCGTCCAACGCTTCGGCCCAGCGCTGCATCTGCTTCAACGACTGGTAGTAGGTGGCCAGCCAGGCCAGCCCATGGGCGGCGGTCTGGTTGGCTTCGATCAGGGCGCCGGACACGCGACCGTCGGATGTCACCATCTCGCGAACCGAATTGCGCGCCTTCTCGAAAACGGCTTCGACAGCCGGGACGGCCTGCCGGGTCAAGGTCAGAAGATCGGGCAAAATCGCGTGTGTGGTCATCTGGGTCATATCCTGTCCGTCATGGGCCATGAATCGTGTCCTTTTCTGGGTCGTCTGGTCATATCATTTTGCACATGCAGCGCAACAAAAATACGTATTACGTGGCGATAAAGTTCGAAAATTTCCCGATCGTTTTGCAGTGCAGAAAGGGTTCATTGGGAGAATTAGCGGCAAATCCGTTGATTTCCACCGGGCCGGGCCGGGGTCAAATTGGGGGTATTTGTCGCAGGCCCGGGGGCGTCAACCGTCTGTCGATGACAGCTCCTCAGCGCCGTTTGTCGGCAAAGCGAAAGGCGAAATAGAGCCCGAGCATCAGGAAGAAAAGACCCGAGATGTCGCCGATCAAAAAGGCGATATATTCGACCGTCGCGCTGCCAAAGGCCAAATTGGTCAGGCCCGAGACCAGAAAAGATGTGATGATCCCAACGCCCATCACGCAAATCCAACAGGGCTTTTTGTCGGGGCGTGGGAACAGGTCCCATCCGGCCCATTTCAGCAGGTAGAAGACCACCGGAACGGTCGTGACAGCGATTGCCATCGCCATCAGGCGGCTGGGCAGGAAAACATCCGTTCCCCCCAGAAAGGCGAAGACCAGAAAAACGCCGGGCAGCAGAGCAAAGATCGCGCGCCAGCCCAACAGCCAGGCGGAAAGCACGCGCACGCCATGGGGCAGGAACAGCAGGCTGGCCCGGCTTGGGTATTCCGGAAAGAACATGTTCTGAAGCGGCATCAGAACCTCGAAGGTGAGGAACGACGCGACCACATAGGCCAAAGAGGCAAAGAAGGTTTCAGAGGCCCACTTGCGCACCGGAACTAGCCACCGATGCGCCCAAGGCCCAGCTTATCTGGGCGCATGTACGATATAACGTCCCCGGTTGGCATTGCCGCTTTGCGACAGATAGCCTTTTTCGACCAGAGATTTCAGCGCGCGGAAAAATGTTGGGCGCGAGACGCTCTGAACCAATGTGTGTTCGATCAGACCAAAGGTGCGAACCTCCTGATCGGCCTTGGAAAGTTCCTCGGCGGCGTAGTAGATGTCACGCTCAACCGGGGATAGCTTTTCCAGCCCCAGCGTTCGCTCCATGCTTTGCATCAGCTTGCGCAGTTCGGTCAGTTTCGAGATTTCGGTCATAATTCTTACCTGTCTTTGTCCGTGCCAAACGCCGTCCAGTCACGACGGTTCAGAACACGCTGATCGCGAGATATGTCAGCAAGTCCCATATTGACACTCATCCCCATGCCAGTAGACTACCAGTCTGATTAGGTTGCCCAATTTGCCGAGGTGAGTGTGCTGGCTTAGGCAACCCAAAGGTCTTTTAAGTTTCGGCCCGGTGCAAATGCGCCGGGTCTTTTCGGTTTAATGACCCAAATCCCTATCCCAACCAGGCATTCAGAACAATAAATTTGTTCGTGAGGTGCGTCAGATGCAACTTTGGGTTGATCATTGGTGGATTCGCAAACGCAGAAAAAAGGGGCGCGGACGCCCCTTTATCCGGATCAGCCGATTGCGACGGCTTTGATGTCCTCATCGATGAAGGGGACATATTGTTCGAAGTTTTCGGCAAACATCTGAACCAGCTTTGCGGCCTGTTTGTCGAACGCTTCCTGATCATCCCAGGTGCGGCGCGGATCCAGCAGAACCTCAGCGACGCCGGGCACTGTGACCGGGACGTCAAAGCCAAAGTTGGCATCCTTGCGGAACTCGGCGTCGCGCAGCGAGCCTTCCAGAGCCGCGGTCAACAGCGCGCGGGTCGCGCGGATCGGCATCCGGCTGCCAACGCCATAAGCCCCACCGGTCCAGCCGGTATTCACCAGCCAGCAGGTCGCGCCATGCTGGGCGATCTTGTCGCGCAGCAGGTTGCCATAGGCCTCGGGACGGCGCGGCATGAACGGCGCGCCAAAGCAGGTCGAGAAGGTCGGCTGCGGTTCGGTCACGCCCCGTTCGGTGCCCGCCACCTTCGAGGTGAAACCCGACAGGAAGTGATACATCGCCTGCGCCGGTGTCAGCCGCGCGATCGGAGGCAGCACGCCGAAGGCATCGCATGTCAGCATGATGATGTTCTTCGGATGCCCGCCCAGCGCGGTTTTCGACGCGTTCGAGATATATTCCAGCGGATAGGCGCAGCGCATGTTCGCGGTCAGCGAATCGTCGTCGAAATCCAGTTCCTTGGTTTCGGGATCGAAGACCATATTCTCGATGACGGTGCCGAATTTGCTGGTCGTCGCGTAGATTTCCGGCTCGGCCTCGGCGCTCAGGTTGATGGTCTTGGCATAACAGCCGCCTTCGAAGTTGAACGTGCCGCGATCCGACCAGCCGTGTTCGTCATCCCCGATCAGGATCCGCGACGGGTCCGCCGACAGAGTGGTCTTGCCGGTTCCCGACAGGCCGAAGAACACGGCAGTATCCACCGGGTTGCCAACCGCGTGGTTGGCCGAGCAGTGCATCGGCATCACGCCTTTTTCCGGCAGCATGTAGTTCAGCAGGGTGAAGACGGATTTCTTGTTCTCGCCTGCATATTCCGTGCCACCGATCAGGATCAGCTTGCGGTCGAAGTTCATTGCAATCACGGTATCGCTGCGGCAGTCGTGCTTGGCCGGGTCGGCCTGGAAGCTGGGGCAGTTGATGACAGTGAAATCTGCGATGAACTCGTCCAGATCCTCACGATCCGGGCGACGCAGCAGGTGGCGGATGAACAGGTTGTGCCAGGCCAGTTCGGTCACCATGCGCACATTGATCGAATAGGCCGGATCGGCCCCGCCGACGAGATCCTGCACGAAATAGTCACGACCCTTCATATGCTCGACCATGTCGTCATAAAGGGCGTCGAAACCTTCCGGGCTCATCGCCGCGTTGTTTTCCCACCAGATGCTGTCGGCCACACTGTCGGTTTTGACGACGTGTTTGTCCTTGGGCGAACGGCCGGTGAATTTACCGGTAGTGACCAGAAAGGCCCCGCCATTGCCAAGGGTGCCTTCGCCCCGCTTGAGGGCCTCTTCGATCAGCGCCGGTTCCATGAAGTTGTAATAGACATTGCCCAAACCCTCGATGCCCTGATCTTCGAGGCGGAATTGCGGGTTAACCCGTCCAGATGTCATGCGTATCTTCTCCTGTGCGGCGCGGCGGCGGTTGGCCGGGTGCGCTCTTGGGGCATTTTGCCGGGACATACCGGCCGATGGGCGGGTCTTATCACGGTCGTTTGGGGCATGAACAGGACGGTTTGGCGCAGTTAGCGCAACCAAGTTAAAGTTTAGCGCCACCAAAGATTTCCTGTCGGAAAACCGGGCAGCATTTTGCGGGCAGCAAGGCATTTTTGCCTCATAGCTGCCGCAACAATGGCACGATTCGCAGTTACGCATTGATTCGGCGCATCAAAAACGCCAACAATGCCTTACAAAAAAGCGTATTATTGCGTAAGTGAGCAGGAATAGGGGTAAGCCCGATGTCAAAGATTGCACTGGTGGATGACGATAGAAACATTCTGACGTCCGTATCCATGACGCTCGAGGCCGAAGGGTTCGAGGTTGAAACTTACAATGACGGTCAGGCCGCGCTGGACGCGTTTAACAAAAAGCTGCCGGACATGGCCGTTCTGGATATCAAGATGCCGCGCATGGATGGCATGGATCTGCTGCAGCGCCTGCGCCAAAAGACGCAGATGCCGGTGATCTTCCTGACCTCGAAAGACGATGAGATTGACGAGGTTCTGGGTCTGCGCATGGGCGCGGACGACTACGTGAAAAAGCCGTTCTCGCAGCGTTTGCTGGTCGAGCGCATTCGCGCGTTGCTGCGGCGGCAAGAGGCAACCAGCGGTGACGCTTCGGCCGCCAACACCGGCGATACCAAAGTGATGGAACGCGGCGACCTGCGTATGGATCCGCTGCGCCATGCGGTCACCTGGAAGGGGACGGATGTGTCCCTGACCGTGACCGAATTCCTGTTGCTGCAGGCGCTGGCGCAGCGTCCGGGATTTGTCAAAAGCCGGGATCAGTTGATGGATGTGGCCTATGACGATCAGGTCTATGTGGACGACCGCACCATCGACAGCCACATCAAGCGGCTGCGCAAGAAAATGCGTGCTGCTGATCCCGAGTTTTCGGCTATCGAAACCCTTTATGGTATCGGATACAGATACAACGAAGAATAGGCGCGGCCATCTACAAGGGGTAATGGGGTCCCGTGCGCGACACCGAACAAGCCAATGAATTGCGCGACGGTGATGTCGTTCTTGGGGATGACTGGGTCATCCCGCAAGACCCCGAGTCTGCAGAGTTAAGCGCAAAACGATCCCGCAGAAACCTGTTTTCGCTGCGTGGCTCGCCTCTGGCCCGCAAGATCATCACGTTCAACCTGATTGCCCTTGTGATCCTTGTCACGGGGTTGCTTTACCTGGATGACTCGCGATCCGAGCAGGTGCAGCAGACCGCGCGCAACCTGATCGGAGACGCGCATCTTGTCAGCAACGTGTTTGAGACGCAGCTGCGGCAGGGCGCGGTGCAATCATCACGCGATGCGGCCCAGCTTGATGTAAAAGACACGCTATCCGGCCTTCGCCTGCCCGAAGGGGGAGAGGTGTTTGTCTACGACTCCCGCGGTACCCTGATCGGCTGGACCCGCGGCGCGCCACAGGCATCTGACATGCCCATCCTGTTGCGATCGGACGCGGATATGCAGACCGGAGGCACCGTCATCAGCGATGCACTCAACGCGGTCTGGACGGGTCTGTCGCGGGTTTTCAACTGGTCGTCCGACTCCGAGGCACCGACGCTGGCGCAGCAGGTTCAGGCCATAGTCCCACAAGCTTTGGCGGGTCAAAATCAGGTAAAGGCAGTGCAGGATGACGCGGGCGACACTGTGATCGTGGCCGCGGCACCTATTCTCTACGAAGGCATCCCAGCCGGTGCTGTCGCAATATCCGGCCCTGCCGGTGAGATTGACGCGCTGGCTAGGCGCGAGCAGGAGCGCATTTTGCAGATGTTTGTCGTCGCCCTGCTGGTCTCAGTCGGTCTGAGTCTTGTTTTGGCTTCGACCATTGCCAACCCGCTGGCCGACCTCGCCTCGGCGGCGGAAATGGGCAAGGACCGGGGCACCGGGGTCAATCCGGGGCGTATCCGCATCCCGGACCTCAGCGCGCGACCGGATGAAATCGGTCGGCTCAGCCGTGCGTTGCGTGGCATGGTCACTGCGCTTTACAACCGGATCGATGCGAACGAACAATTTGCCGCTGACGTTGCGCATGAGATCAAGAACCCTCTGGCCAGTCTGCAATCTGCTGTCGGCACGCTGCGCATGGTCAAACGCGATGATCAGCGCGAAAAATTGCTTGGTGTGATCGAGCATGATGTAAAGCGGCTGGATCGGCTGGTCAGCGACATCTCGAATGCCTCGCGATTGGACGCGGAACTGGTCAAGGAAGAAGAACAACCTTTTGACCTGCTCAAGCTGCTGGGCAATATCGGGCAGTTTCTGGGTGAAGATGCCCGCTCGCAGGGCATCGACTACATCACCGACCTGCCGTCGGATCCGATTGTGATCAACGGGCTCGAGGCGCGATTGGCACAGGTTTTCGTCAACCTGATCACCAATGCGATTTCCTTCTGCGAAGAAAGCGACGCCATCCGGGTCTGGGTCCGCCAGCGCGACAATCGCGTGCTTGTGGTGGTCGAAGATACCGGCCCCGGCATCCCGGAACAGGCCCTGACCAAAATCTTTAAACGGTTCTATTCGCAACGACCGGCTGAGCATTTCGGCAACAACTCGGGCCTTGGGCTGGCGATCTCGAAACAGATTGTCGAGGCGCATGGCGGTGTGATTTGGGCCGAAAACATCCGCCCGACCGAAGCGGACGTCACCTCGGACCCGCTGGGTGCCCGTTTTGTCGTGGGGCTGCCTGTCTGAGGTCATGACCATTCCGTCCCTGACAGATGCGGTGAACCGGGACAGCGCCCGCGTTCACGCCAGTTGCGTCGCCTCAGGTGGCCACGGCTTGCTGATTGTGGGCGCATCGGGGGCCGGAAAGTCGTCGCTGGCGCTGCAGATGATGGCTCTGGGCGCTGCGCTGGTTGGCGACGATCGCATTGATCTGGCGATGCGCGACGATCAGATCATCGCCTCCGCAGTCCCCGAAATCGCGGGTCTGGTCGAGGCGCGAGGGATTGGCCTGCTTCGGGCGCAACATACAGAGCCTGTGCCGCTGCGCCTTGTCCTCGACCTTGACCAGCCCGAACCCGCACGCCTGCCGGAACCCGCCACGACCCCGTTGCTGAGGCAAACTGTTCCCTTGCTTCGCGGCGCAGGCGTGCCCAATTTGGCACCAGCCCTGATGCAACTTCTTAGAATGGGACGCGTAGACCCGGAATGGCCGAACAAATGACATCGCAAAAGCGAATCGTTCTGGTGACCGGACCATCGGGCGCGGGCCGCTCGACCGCCATTCACGTGCTGGAAGATCTGGGGTTCGAAGCGATTGACAACCTGCCCATGGGCCTGCTGGCGCGACTGCTTGAAGGCGCCGAGCCTGACCGGCCCATGGCGCTGGGTATCGACGCGCGCAACCGCGATTTCTCGACTATCGGGTTTATCGAACTGGCCGCAAAGCTGGGCCGGATGACGCAGGTGGATCTGACGGTTCTGTACCTTGATTGCAGCGACGAAGTCCTGCTGCGCCGCTTTTCGGAAACCCGCAGGCGTCACCCTGTCGCCCAGGATGCAGGGCCGGAAACCGGTGTGCGGCGTGAGAAAGAGCTGCTGGCCCCCATTCGCGAGATTGCCGACACCCTGATCGACACCAGCACCCTGAACGTGCATCAGCTGCGCGAAGAGGTCGAGCGCTGGTTTGCCCCTCAGGGCGGGCGGCATCTGGCAGTATCAATCGAGTCCTTCTCGTATAAACGCGGCCTGCCACGCGGGTTGGATATGGTTTTTGACTGCCGATTTCTCGCCAACCCCTATTGGCGGCCCGAATTGCGGTCCGAGGATGGTCGAAACCCGGATGTGGCGCGCTATGTCCAGTCAGATGCAAATTACGCGCCGTTCTTTGACCGCGTCATAGATCTGCTGAACCTGCTGCTGCCAGCCTTCCGCGCCGAAGGCAAAGCGCACCTGTCTGTGGCTTTCGGCTGCACCGGCGGGCAGCACAGATCGGTGGCGATGGCGGAAGCGGTCGCAAAGGCCCTTGCGGAAGGGGGGCAGCAGGTGGCAATTAGGCACCGCGAGATGGAACGTCGATCGTTGAATGTGAGGCCGGATTGATCGGGATTGTGATCGTAGCGCATGGGGGTTTGGCTCAGGAATATCTGGCCGCCATGCAGCATGTGGTCGGGCCGCAGCCCGGCCTGAAAGCCATTGCGATCGAGGCCGATCATGACCGCGACGAAAAACAGGCTGAAATCTGTCGTGCCGCGGATGAAGTGGACCTGGGCGACGGCGTTGTGATCGTCACGGATCTGTTCGGCGGCAGCCCCTCGAATCTCAGCCTGCGGGCCTGTGCCCCTCAGGATCGCCGAATCCTTTATGGGGCCAACCTGCCCATGCTGATCAAATTGGCCAAAAGCCGCCACCTGCCGGTCCCTGATGCCGTGCGGCAGGCGATGGAGGCTGGACGCAAGTACATCAATGCGCAAAATGTGACATTGGATTAAGACCGGACTCATTGAAATGACCAACCGAAGCTTGAAAATCATTAACGAAAAGGGCCTGCACGCCCGCGCGTCCGCCAAGCTGGTCGAGGTTGTGGAAGGCTTTGACGCCAGCGCCGAAGTGTCCAAAGACGGCCTTTCTGCATCCGGAGACAGCATTATGGGCCTTTTGATGTTGGCAGCCTCGCGCGGAACGACTATTGACGTCGAGACGTCCGGGCCGGATGCTGAGGCATTGGCAGAAGCTCTGGAAACGCTTGTGAATGACAAGTTTGGAGAGGGGTTCTAAGGCTGCCCCGCGGGACAGAAAAAACGGGAAGACCAGGAATTGGCGGAAACAACGCACGAGACCAAGACAGGCCCGGTGGTTGATGGGACCGAAGACCAGGGCGAAATCTACGACCGTAGAACCCTGACCTACGCGAACTCGTTCGACGATGCCTGGACCTCGACCGCCATTCGCGCCATCGAATGGTGCACCGGCAAACTGACCATTTTGCGGATGGTCAACAAGTTCGAGAAAAAGAACGAATACTATCGGGGCCAAAGGTTCTGGGGCGGTGCTCTGGCAACCATGGGCATCGACCTGACCACACCCGAAGACCAGATCGCCCGCATCCCCAAGACAGGCCCGGTTGTTGTCGTGGCCAACCATCCGCACGGCATGGTGGACGGCATGATCCTGGCCGAACTGATCGGACGCGTGCGCAGCGATTATCGCATCCTGACCCGTTCCGTGCTGACCGGGCTGGACGAGGCTGCGACCTCATTCATGATTCCGGTTCCCTTTCCGCATGACCCCGAAGCACAGGCCAAGATGCTTGAAATGCGCGGCAAGGCCATGGAGCATCTGAAAAACGGCGGCGTTGTGGCCCTGTTCCCCTCGGGCGTTGTTATGTCCTCGGACGACTGGTTCGGCCCGGCGATCGAGCGGGAATGGAATGTTTTCACCGCCAAGATGATCCGACGCTCGGGTGCGCAAGTGCTGCCGATCTTCTTCCCCGGCAGCAACTCGCGCTGGTATCAGATCGCCAACAAACTGTCGCCGATCCTGCGGCAGGGTCTGCTGCTGCACGAAATCGTCCGGTCCTGCAAAAAACCGCAATCTCCGGTTATCGGCGAGCCGATCAATGACGACGACATGCAGTTGCTCGAACGCGATCCGCGCGGCTTCATGGCGTGGCTCAGAAACCGTACCATGTCTCTGGGAACATCAGACAAACCCTGATCCGCCCTTCATCTGGCCAGAAATATCCCGGGGGTGAGCCCGGATAACATCCGGGCGAGGGGGCTGGCCCCCTGTTACCGCGTCGGAACAGGCACTTCGCCCCGATAATCATAAAACCCGCGTTCGGTCTTGCGGCCCAGCCAACCGGCCTCGACATATTTCGTCAGCAGCGGGCAGGGGCGATATTTGGTGTCCGCCAAGCCATCATGCAGCACGTTCATGATCGCCAGGCAGGTGTCCAGCCCGATGAAATCGGCCAGTTCCAAGGGCCCCATCGGATGGTTCGCGCCCAGCTTCATGGACTGGTCGATGGACTGCACATTCCCAACGCCTTCATACAGGGTATAGACGGCCTCATTGATCATCGGCATCAGAATGCGGTTGACGATGAAGGCCGGGAAATCCTCGGCGCTTGCGGCTGTCTTGCCCAGACGGTCCACCACTGCCTTGCAGGCTTTGAACGTTGGTTCATCCGTGGCAATCCCCCGGATCAACTCGACAAGCTGCATGACCGGCACCGGGTTCATGAAGTGGAACCCCATGAACCGTTCGGGCCTGTCCGTGCGGCTGGCCAGTCGGGTGATGGAAATTGAGGAGGTGTTCGAGGTCAGAATCGTATGCGGCTGAAGATGCGGCTGCAAATCCTCGAAAATCGCCTGTTTGATGGTCTCGCGTTCGGTCGCGGCTTCGATCACCAGATCGGTTTGCCCCAGTTGCGGCAGCTCCAGCGTCGTTGTGATCCGTTTCAAGGCGGCCTGCATCGCGTCATCGCTGATCTTCCCGCGTGACGCCTGCCGGGCCATATTGCCCTCGATCGTCGTCAAGGCGCGATCCAGGGCCTCCTGACTGACATCATTCAGCAAAACGTCATAGTCCGCCAATGCCAGCACATGGGCGATCCCGTTGCCCATCTGACCTGCGCCAATCACTCCGACCGATTTCACATCCATATTCAGCTGCCTTTGCCTTGCGCGTTACGGCGACAGTATCGGCAGTTCGGGGCTTGCGGCAAGGGGCTGAGGTCGCTCGAATTCGCTTCAAATGCGCACATTAGGGGAATCTCAACATCCGGGGCGGCAAGATGGCAACCGGGTGAAAATTGGGTGAGTGAGATGAGCTATCATCAGACAGGCTCGGGCATGGCCGAGGATGACGTATGCCAGTATGACGGAACCAGATTGTGGTTTAGGGGGCCGCCCTGCGCGCTGGACCATCCGTTTATCGCCTGTATCGGCGGGGATGAAACCTTCGGGCGCTTTGTCGATTCTCCGTTTCCGGATGCAATGCAGACGCAAATGGGTGAAACCTGCGCCAATTTTGGCAGCCT
The DNA here is from genome assembly GCF_056531425.1 of Ruegeria sp. N4. NCBI lineage: Bacteria > Pseudomonadati > Pseudomonadota > Alphaproteobacteria > Rhodobacterales > Roseobacteraceae > Ruegeria > Ruegeria sp. N4. The sequence continues at coordinate 8,530 of NZ_JBQFLT010000007.1, read as the reverse complement.
GTTCGCCGGTGTCGAGGCGCTGACGCGCGATCAAGGTCTGCTGAGGTTGGCAAACCGGGCGCAGAGATGCGTGATCCAACTGCCTCAGGTTCATGGCCAGTCGAACCGGTTTTACCGCGTGCATCCCCGCCGCAATGACCGGTTTCTAGAACCAACGCAGGACCTGCTGGATTTGTATCCCGACATCGACTTCACCGAAGTGCATTTTGTGCGTCACTTACTAAAGCGCCTGCAGGCAAGACATGATGCACGGTTCGAAGTGATCGCACATGAACTGCGTCAGGGTTGGTTGCGGTCCCTTGGCACGTTTCTGGGACAGCTGGACCCACAGACGGTGCTGCTGCATCTGCAGATTCAGCGGGTTCATACGATCGAGGACGACCCCATCCCGGTGAACGCCAGCATGGTCGAGGCGTTGAGGCCGCAGGCCGCGCGGGTAGTCGCGTGCTCGGCCGCCGTGTCCGGCGCGTCGGACACGCTTGAGGATATGCTGTTCGGGACGCTCCAGCAGCCGATGGCAGAACACATGCTTGGCCCGGCCGCGCATAGGCAGATTGCTGAGGCGGTTGTGCCGGTCCTGAGGGACCTGAACGCATAAGGCCCGCCAATGGCGGGCCTTTGCTAACGTCACTTTGAAAGACCTGGGGTCTTTGCTCAGCCGAGTTTCTCGGTCAGTTCCGGCACGGCCTGGAACAGGTCGGCGACCAGTCCGAAGTCGGCGACCTGGAAGATCGGCGCTTCTTCGTCCTTGTTGATCGCAACAATGACCTTCGAGTCCTTCATGCCCGCCAGGTGCTGGATCGCGCCCGAGATGCCGACGGCAACATACAGATCGGGGGCAACAACCTTACCGGTCTGACCCACCTGCCAGTCGTTTGGCGCATAGCCCGAGTCCACCGCCGCGCGCGAGGCACCAACCGCCGCGCCCAGCTTGTCGGCCAGCGTTTCGATCAGTTTGAAGTCCTCTTCCGAGCCGACACCACGGCCGCCCGAAACAACAACGCCAGCCGAGGTCAGTTCCGGACGGTCGCTCTCGGCCACCTTGTCCTCAACCCAGGACGACAGACCTTCGGAACCCGGAACCGCAACGGTTTCAACCGATGCCGAACCACCTTCGCCCGCTGCGTCAAAGGACGCGGTGCGGATGGTGACGACTTTCTTGGCGTCGTTCGATTTCACGGTCTGGATCGCGTTGCCCGCATAGATCGGACGCTCGAAGGTCGAGCCGTCAACCACGCCGGACGCATCCGAGATCACCATCACGTCCAGCAGCGCAGCAACGCGCGGCATCACGTTTTTGGCGTCGGTGGTCGCAGGGGCAACGATGTGCTCGTAACCGTCGGCCAGCGACACGATCAGGGCTGCGGTCGATTCCGCCAGGCGGTGGCCCAGCGATGCGTCTTCGGCAACCAGAACCTTCGAGACACCGTCGATCTTTGCAGCAGCCTCACCAGCTGCGGCAGCGGAACCGCCAGCGGCCAGAACGGTGATGTCGCCCAGCGACTTGACGGCGGCTACGGCCTTGGCGGTGGCGTCCAGCGACAGCTCGCCATTGTTGACTTCAGCCAGAAGAAGAACAGCCATTACACAGCCCCCGCTTCTTTGAGTTTCCCGACCAGCTCGTCAACCGAGCCTACGATGATGCCTGCGGCACGTGCCGGCGGCTCTTCGGTCTTGACGATTTCCAGACGCGGCGTGACGTCGACGCCGTAATCGGCGGCGGTTTTCTCGTCCAGCGGCTTTTTCTTCGCCTTCATGATGTTGGGCAGCGACGCATAGCGCGGCTCGTTCAGGCGCAGGTCAACGGTCACGATGGTCGGCATCTTGACGCTGATGGTCTGCAGACCGCCGTCAACCTCGCGGGTGATCTTGGCGGTGTCGCCTTCGATATCCAGTTCGGACGCGAAGGTGCCTTGCGACCAGCCCAGCAGGGCCGACAGCATCTGGCCGGTGGCGTTCATGTCGTTGTCGATCGCCTGCTTGCCCGCCAGAACGATGCCGGGCTGCTCTTCCTCGACCACTTTGGCCAGGATCTTTGCGACGGCCAGCGGCTCGATGTCCTGATGGACGTCATCGGCGGCAACAACCAGAATGGCGCGGTCTGCACCCATGGCCAGCGCGGTCCGCAGGGTTTCCTGCGCCTGCTTGACGCCGATCGAAACGGCAACCACTTCGTCAGCTTTGCCCGCTTCTTTCAGGCGGATCGCTTCTTCCACCGCGATCTCGTCGAACGGGTTCATCGACATTTTGACATTGGCGAGATCAACACCGCTACCGTCCGCTTTCACGCGGACCTTCACATTATAGTCAATCACGCGCTTGACAGGCACGAGTACCTTCATTTTGCGCTTTCTCCTCACAAAAACGGTAAGTCGCAACGCGACTCCACCAATGCTCTCGGACGACTGAATAGCGTCTCAATTCACGGTGCAACAGGGCAAAATCGTCACGTCAGGGGCTCGGGACGTCGCGTTTCGTAATTTTTGACGCCACGGCGGAAAATAACAGTGCGGGGTGGGGCCGATTTTTGAGCATGCGGGATCAGGCATGTCGTGGCGTCAAACAACTGGGTCTCAGCCTGTTACGGGGCAACGCTCGTTCGTGCCTGCGGGGATTGAGCCCTAGGCTTTGCCCTTCCGGCCGCCAGAACGTCCACTGGACGTTTCGCCGCTTTCAGCGGTTCGCGCCCGGAACCCACAAGACGTCGTCTTTGCCGTTGTTGTTGGCGCACCGTGCGGCGACAAAGAACCAGTCGCTCAGGCGATTGAGGTATTTGACGGCCACCGCGTTCACCGGCTCCATGTTTGTCAGTTCAACGGCAAGCCGCTCGGCCCGGCGCGACACGGTGCGGCACACATGCAATTGGGCCGCCAGACGCGATCCGCCCGGCAGAATGAAGCTGCGCAAGGGTTCCAGATCGGCATTCATCGCGTCGATCTCGGCCTCCAGCCGGTCGATCTGGGCCGGGGCGATGCGCAAGGGCGGGTAATCGGCCTCGGCATCCTTTTCCATATCGGGGCGACAGAAATCCGCGCCCAGATCGAACAGATCGTTCTGGATTCGGGCCAGTGCGGCATCGGTTGGACCATCAGCCTCGGTCCGCGCCACGCCGACAAAGGAATTCAACTCGTCCACGGTGCCATAGGCCGCCACACGCCCAGAGTATTTGGCGACACGTTCTCCGTTCCCCAGCGCAGTCTTACCGTCATCGCCTGTGCGGGTGTAGATTTTGTTGAGTACGACCATTTACTGCGCTCCCTGTCCGCTGAGATAGACGTAGAGAAGGATCAAAACGACGGCAATGAACTGAAACAGGATACGCAGCCGCATCATCTTGTTGCTTTTCTTTGCAGCCGCCATGCCGCCTTTGCCGAAATTCGCGATGCCAAGGGTCAGCACGACGACCACCGCCGCCATGGCCAGAAGCAAAACGACCATCAATAGGTCCATCAGGTATCACCGTCTGCGTTTTAGTTTCGTTGGACCTGATCTAGCCCCACAGGATCAAAAAGCGAACCAGTAATTTCGTCTCAGATGCGGGACAGAATCCGGTCAATCGCTGCGGTCGGCAGAACCCGACGCAGGTATCCGGCGATATAGGTGGGTGTGGTCACATAGTACCGGGGCTTTGGTCTGCGCGCTTCAACCGCGTGCGCGAGTTTGGCCGTTACGGCTGATGCCGGAAGTTCGAACGTATCTGGACCCGAGCTTTCGTAGAGCCGCTTGAGCAGCGATTCTTCATATTTCTCGCGCAGCGCCGAGTTTTCCCAATCGATAAAGCGTTCGAAGATCGGGATCGCTTTTTCCCGCAGCTTCGAGGTGATCGGGCCCGGTTCAATCAGGATCACCCGGATACCGGTGTCCCGCAATTCAAGTCGCAGCGTATCGCTGAGGCCTTCAATCGCGTATTTGGTCGCGACATAAGCCCCGCGCCACGGAAACGCGACCAGTCCCAGAACCGACGAACACTGCACTATCCGGCCATGCCCCTGCTCCCGCATGACGGGAATCACCTGGCGTGTCAGCTCGTGCCAGCCAAATACATTCGCTTCAAAGATATGGCGCAAACCATCTGTCGGAACGTCTTCGACGGCGCCGGGCAGCCCGTGCGCGCCGTTGTTGAACAGCGCGTCCAGCGTGCCGCCGGTGGCCGCAAGAACCTCGGCCAGACCGGCCTTGATGCTGTCGGCGTCCTGATAGTCGATTCTGGGGCTTTCGAACCCCTGGGCGCGCAGCCGGTCGCAATCGCGTTGCTGACGGCACGAGGCAAAAACCCGCCAGCCGCGCGCACGCATACCGTGTGCCGCGTCAAGGCCGATGCCGGATGAGCACCCGGTAATGAGAATCGATTTCTGCATGAGAATCCCGCCCCAGAATGTCACCAATAGCTATGGCGGGCATTGGGGCAGGACAATGACGGGCAACCTTAGTCTTGGGATTTTTGGACAAGAGATGCGGAAATCCATCCGATCTGTTGCCCGGGCAACACGCGCAGGCGCAACCAGCCGGTTCCGGACTCGCTCAGCACTTCGACCTTTTGGCCGATCCGGGCCTTGCCAATGATCGGATAGATCGTTCCCGGCCCGTCGCGCATGTTGACGCGCGTACCCGAGATTTCCCGGATGTCTTTTTCGGGTTCAGGCAGCGCCGGCACCTCTACGACCTCGGGGTCGGCGTCGGTTGCGACTTGTTGCAACGAGGTTATGCCGTCTTCCAAAGACGCCAGTGCCAGCGTCACGGTCTGGTCTTCAAACAGCGACGGATTGGCCTGCAGCCCCGCAGCAACCTGCGCCAACAGGGCTTTGGTCTCATCCTCGGTCAGGGCCGGTTCAGGCTGAGCCAGCGCATCAAGCGCAGGCGCGGGTTCCACAGCCGGTTCAGGGGCAAAGCTGACCTGCGTTACAAGATCTTCGACCGGCGCCGGGGCCTTGGGTTCGGGGGTTGGCTGGAAGGCCGCCGCCATGCGTTGCGGATTATCGGCCCGCAATCCACGCGGTTCGAAGTCAGGACCGTCGCTCATCACGTAAAAGGCCCAGCCGAGCGCGGCAAAAGTAATCAGTATCAGGCGCGTCATGGCGCATCCCCCAAGGTCAATCGTTACAACAACAGAACAAAAATTTGGCAGCAATCATTCAATTGTTGGGATGGTACCATAATTGAGTGGCCGAGTCGAAAATTCGGGGAAAACACCAGCTTGTCTCCCCCTGTTGCAAAAAGCGCGACTTGTCCCCAGCAAAATGCACTCTGCTTGCTTTACCCAGACGGCCTAGCGTCGTATCACATCATGTATGAATGACACGATCGACGACCCCAATATGGAGGCCCCCGATAACGGGGGTGAGGTAGCCGAACCCCTGCGCCGCGCGATTGGTGAGCGCTATCTGACCTATGCGCTGTCCACCATCATGCACCGCGCTTTGCCGGATGCGCGGGACGGGTTGAAGCCGGTTCATCGGCGAATCCTCTATGCGATGAGAGAGCTGCGACTCAGTGCAACCGGAGGTTTCAGGAAGTCGGCCAAGATTTCCGGCGATGTGATGGGCAACTATCACCCGCATGGGGACGCCGCGATCTATGACGCGATGGCGCGTCTGGCGCAGGATTTCAACGTGCGTTACCCGCTGGTCGACGGGCAGGGGAACTTCGGCAATATCGACGGCGACAACCCGGCGGCCTCGCGCTACACCGAGGCGCGGATGACCATCGTGGCCGAAGCGCTGCTTGAGGGTCTGAACGAAGACGCCGTCGATTTCCGCGACAACTATGATGGCACGCTGACCGAGCCGGTCGTGCTGCCTGCGCAGTTTCCGAACCTGCTTGCCAATGGCGCAAGCGGCATCGCGGTGGGTATGGCGACGAACATCCCGCCGCATAATATCTTGGAACTCTGCGATGCCTGTCTGCATCTGATCAAAACGCCGGATGCCCGCGACGACACGTTGTTGAACTACGTGCCCGGCCCGGATTTCCCGACCGGCGGCGTTATTGTCGAGCCGCCCGAGAATATCGCGCAGGCCTATCGCACCGGGCGCGGATCTTTCCGGCTGCGCTGTAAGTTCGAGGTTGAGGATCTGGGGCGCGGTCAATGGCAGATCGTCGTCACCGAGATTCCCTATCAGGTTCAGAAATCCAAGCTGATCGAAAAGATCGCGGAACTGATCCAATCCAAGAAAACCCCGATTCTCGCCGATGTCCGCGACGAATCCGCCGATGACATCCGCCTGATTCTGGAACCACGTTCCAAGAACGTGGACCCCGAAGTGCTGATGGGCATGCTCTATCGCAACTCGGACCTTGAGGTGCGGTTCAGCCTGAACATGAACGTGCTGATTGATGGGGTGACGCCTAAGGTCTGTTCGATGAAGGAAGTGCTGCGCGCCTTCCTCGATCACCGGCAAGAGGTGCTGCTGCGCCGCTCGCGTCACCGTTTGGGCAAGATCGACCATCGGTTGGAAGTGTTGGAAGGCTTTATCGTCGCCTTCCTGAACCTCGACCGCGTGATCGACATCATCCGTTACGACGATGATCCCAAAGCCGCGCTGATGCGCGAGGATTGGGGCATTGATCATGTCCGCGCCACGAATGAAGCCGACTATGTCTCGCCCAAACCGGGTGAGGGCGAGTTGTCCGAGGTTCAGGTCGATGCGATTCTGAATATGCGCCTGCGCTCTCTGCGCCGTCTCGAAGAAATGGAACTGGTGCGTGAGCGTGACGAATTGATGCTGGAACGCGCCAACCTCGAAGACCTGCTGGCCGATGAGGGCCTGCAATGGGCCAAAATCGCCGAGCAGTTGAAAGAGACCAAGAAGACCTTCGGCAAAGACTACGAAGGCGGCGCGCGTCGCACCCAGTTTGCCGAGGCCGGGCAGGTTGAGGAAGTGCCGCTTGAGGCGATGATCGACCGCGAACCGATCACGGTCGTCTGTTCTCAGATGGGCTGGATTCGCGCCATGACCGGCCATATCGACCTGAAGCGCGAATTGAAGTTCAAGGATGGCGACGGCCCGCGTTTCATCTTTCACGCCGAAACGACCGACCGGCTGCTGGTCTTTGCCTCGAACGGGCGATTCTATACGGTCAGCGCCGCCAACCTGCCCGGCGGGCGTGGCATGGGCGAACCGCTGCGCCTGATGGTCGACCTGCCGAACGAGGCGCAGATCATCGACATTCTGATCCACAAGCCGGGGCGCAAGCTGCTGGTGGCCTCGGATGCAGGCAACGGCTTTATGGTGCCAGAGGATGAGGTGCTGGCGCAGACACGGAACGGCAAACAGGTGCTGAACGTCAAAGGTGACGAAACAGCGATGATCTGCAAGCCGGTCGCAGGCGATCACGTGGCCGTGGTGTCTCAGAATGGCAAGTTCCTGGTCTTCCCGGCGGAAGAACTGCCCGAGATGACCCGCGGCAAGGGCGTGCGCCTGCAGAAATACAACATGGCGCGCGGTCGGCAGGGCACATTGGAACTGGATGGCGGCCTGTCGGACATCACCACCTTCAACTGGGAAGACGGCCTGAAATGGTCCATGGGCGGCGACAAGACACGGCACGAGGCCGATATGTCCCAATGGCTGGCAAAACGCGCCAGCGTTGGGAAAAAGCCGCCTTACGGGTTCCCGCGCGACTATAAGTTCTCGTGATCTGAACAGGTCTCGGGTGGATTTCTGCCGATACGGCTTGGCACAACCCGTATCGGTGCGCTAGATCAAAGAAAACAGGCCTATCGAGACAAAACCATGCTTCGCATTCTGACGTTGATCACCGGACTGGCCCTGATGGGCGCGTGCACCCAGACGCAGGTTTATGAAGAACCCGAGTCGCTGGGCGAGTTCAAGCTGCGGGTGAATTACGCGTTTGCCGAGAAAGCCAAACAAGGCCCGGTCTCGCGCGATGCGACGCCGCAGGAATGGGAAGATGCGATTCAAAACGCGGTGGATATCCGGCTGGGTCGCTATGAGGGCGCGCAGGATTACGACATCGGTATCAGCCTCGAAGGCTACATGCTGGCCCCTCCGGGCATTCCGGTCATCTACAACCCCAAAAGCACAGCGATTGTGCTGGTCAATGTCTACGACGTGAACAAGAAAGAATTTCTGGCTAAGGCCAAGCAGTTTCAGGTTCTTGAAGACACGACCGGAGGCAGCGCGCTGAAAGGGTCCGGCAATGAGCGGACCAAGGAAGAACAAATGAGCGGTCTGGCCCTGAAAGTGGCCGACCGGGTCGAGGAATGGCTGGCCGAGGAACACAGGGACAATGGTTGGTTCGACAAGCGCCCAGACCTGATCAAACCGCTCGAATCCACCGAGGTTACGCAAAATCCGGCGTGATCGGTGCATTTCCCCAAGGATGTGCTTGATTTTCCCCCCTGAACCAAATATCTCGCGCGCGCAGATGTAACCACGGGACCAAGGGTCCCCCAAATCGCAAAAGGGCGCCTGAGGAATGGCAAAGGAAAAGTTTGAGCGTACAAAACCGCACGTCAACATCGGCACGATTGGCCACGTTGACCACGGCAAGACCACGCTGACCGCAG